>JAYTTI010000144.1:0-53768 GCA_043745405.1 Ferruginibacter sp.
GTCGGACTGAATTGACTCTTTTTCATAATAGTTTACATTTTTAAAGTTAACAATTTTGTCTACTTTTAAAACGTACTATTTTTGGGGGAGCTTACAGCACGAACCAATGCGGTGGGAATTAAATGGAAAGAAACAAACATTAACGCAGTAAGAAATCGATAAATATAAAGAAGAGTTAAATACTATTTCCTATTTTGTTTTACTTCCCTACAAACTTTCGGAACCGGCAATTACCCCTAAATATTTAGGTGAGGCCACTATTGAAAATAAGTTATATAAGAAAATAGGTGTTTCATTTGACGCAACAGATGGAGGCAAAGACCACTGGATGAATGCTGCTACTGGATCAACAAAACCGATCATACGCTTAACTATTTATCTTATACTAATTGAAGGGCCAGGTGTAGAAAGGAGGTAAAAAACAAAAGGCTGATGGCATAGTTTTCAGGATTACGAAAACTATGAAGTGTTAGACAGTACCTTTTCAAGCGCTAACTACGATTTAGCATATATTGCTGGTAAGGTAAAACTGCTTTCAAAAATTGAGCAGGAGAATTCTGCTTCTAATAAATCTTTGAAGCCATAAGCTACCACTCAATTTTTTTTGCTAACTGCAAAATCTTTATAATTTAAACGGAACTGTTACTAATGTTTTATCCCAGGCAAGTTTCATGCTTCCCTCCTTTTCTCCTGTACTTTCAAATTGAATGGTGAAATTTTCAACACTATCACTTAACGCTGAAACCGGTGCTGTAACACGTAAAACATCATTTTCAGCGTTGTAGCTATAAGCACCCCAATAATCCAGGTCACTATTTAAAATAATGGTCCACTCTTTTTCACCCGGAATTGTAAAAAGCGCATAAGAACCTGCTTTTACTTTTTTACCGGCCAACGCTACATCTTCGTAAAATTTAATTTCTGTTGCTTCATTAGCACCTGTTCTCCAAACTTTACCATAAGGAACAAGCTTGCCAAAAACTTCTCTTGTATTTTTGGCAGGCCTGGAGTAGGTAACCCTGATAATTGCTTTATCACCTGCTTTTCTGTCGTGTGCAAAATTATTTGGATAAAAAGCCATGTCCATTGGACTTTTATCCACTGCTGGAAATTTCTGCGCACAGCTTACACCTGAAAATAAAAAGATAAAGATTGCTGCTGAAATTACTTTGTTCATAATGATTGTTATTAAAATTAAATGTGAATAGGGATTTATTTTAAAAAAGTAATGTATTAGCTTCTTAATTAGAATAAAGGTAAAGTATTAACTTTTAAAAATTGCGGAGTTTGAGCATTTTATCGATGTGCACAATCGTTGTGTTATGTTAATCCAGATTTTTTTATCGGAACTGTCTTGTACCGCATACCAATGTTGAACTTTGATTGTGTAATATGAAGCCCGGGGCCTTGGTTCGTGTCCACACGAACCATTTCTTTGGTTATCTAATTATAAAAAGTAGCGCAATACCAAAATAAAAATTATTTAACCACTAACAATCCTTCCCATGTTGCGCCAGTTATTTCTGACGCTATTACGCCATATTCCTTTCTGACTATCTTTGCCGCATTTTGAACTATTATAAGCACGTTTGTTAACAACAGTTTGCCTTCGATCCAATATTCAGCGGCAGGCAGTTGGTAAACAATTCCGTTAGAACCAGTTATTTTTCTTGAGAAACCAGCTCTTTCCATTACTTCATTCAGTATTTCATAATCCTCTTTTTTGGCATCATACAATTCTACTCTTGTAATAAATTTTGCCATTTTTTATTTTTACAAATGATCAGTATTCTATCGTGATAATTCTCAATTATTATTCTGTTCGTAAACTCTTTACCGGGTTTGCCACTGCTGCTTTTATTGCCTGGAAACTTACTGTTACCAATGCAATCAATATCACCAATATGCCACCGGCGGCAAATATTTGCCAACTCAGCGAAATCCTATATGGATAATTTTCGAGCCATTTACTTGTAGCCCACCACGCTATTGGTATAGCGATGATTAACGCAATGGCTACTAATTTTAAAAAGTCTTTTGAAAGTATGGTAACTACGCCACTTACTGATGCACCCAATATTTTGCGAATACCAATTTCTTTAGTTCGTTTTTCTGTAGATAAAACTGACAAGCCAAACAACCCGATGCAGGAAATAAAGATGGTCAATATGGCACTAAAAAGCATGATCTGTTTCCACTTGGCTTCCGCTTCATAGTTCTTTATATTCTCTTCGTTTTTGAATGCATAGCTGTAAGGGTTTAATGGAAACAATTGCTTATAGGTTTGCTCAATCTGTTTAAGGCTCGACGTTTCGCTATTGGGTTTTATTTTTATAAACGCCATACCATAATCGTTACCTGCTTTCATGGTAAATAACTCCGGCCCAATCTCCTGGCTTAGTGAATTAAAATGATAATCTTTTACGACGCCAATCACTTTGTATTTTTGATTATTATACCAAAAGTCAACTGTCTGCCCTAATGCGTTTTTCCATCCTGCTTTTTTTACAAACGATTCATTTACCAAAACAGCACTGCTGGAATCTGAAGGAAATTCTGTTGAAAAATTTCTTCCCTGCAACAGCGGTATTTTTAATAGGGGTATATATGATTCATTAACTGTTTCATACGTAAAGTCTATGCTTGAATCTCCGTTAACTTTTGCAACCGTGCCCCACTGGCCGCCGTTTTTGGGTGCTACATCAATAATATTGGGGTTCTTCAATAACTGGTCTTTCAATAAACCAACTTCACTTCGTTTAAGATTATCTTTATGTATAAGCACCAAATTGCTGTCATCGTATCCCAGTTTTTCAGTGGTAAGAAAATTAAACTGCATGTAGATAGTAAGGGTTACTATAATCAAAAAAGAGGCGAGAGAAAATTGTAATACTACCAGCCCTTTTTGTAAATAATTTTTTCCACCAATATTAAAACGGTTGTATAATGTTTGCACCGGGTTATAACCTGACAATACTATTGCAGGATAAAAACCGGCAAGCAAAGCTGTAACGAGAAATAAAATAATATAAGCTGTTACAAGCTGTACATCGAACAAATAAGAAATAGTAAGCACTTTATTGGAAAGGCTATTGAATAACGGCAATGCAAGCTGTACAAGAACAAAAGCAAAAAGGAATGCAATGGAGCATAATAAAAATGATTCGCCCAGGAACTGCAGGATGAGTTGTTTTCTATCGCCACCAACAACTTTACGGATACCAATTTCTTTTGCACGTTTTACCGAGCGGGCAACCGTAAGATTTACAAAATTGATACAGGCAATAAGCAATATAAACAAAGCGATGCCAGAAAGAATATATGAATACATTGGGTTGCTTGCATCAGAAAGACCGTTTTGTGAGGGAAGCTCCACGCTTAAATGTATTTCTTTGAAGGGCTGCAAATGATATATGTTCCAATCCATGGGGCCAAACTTCTGCGTTACTATTTTTGCAGACTCCCTTGAATCTTCATCATAGAATCTTTTAATTTTTGCCTCTACCGTTTGCAGGTTGGCTGCTGGCTCAAGAACCACAAATGTGTTGAGGAAAAAATTAAACCAGTTCTCGCTGTTTTGTTCATCTTCCGCATTCATTTTAAAAGGAAGAAGTACATCAAATTTTACAGAAGAATTTTGTGGGCATTTTTTTGCAACAGCAGTTACCTTGTACGAAACAAATACGCTGTCATCTTTCAGCATCATTATTTTACCAACTGCATCTGTTGTTCCAAATTGCCGTTTGGCAACATCTTCCGAAAGCACTATCGAACGGGGTTCTGTGAGGCAGGTTTTTGGATCACCGCTTAATAGTGGAAAAGAAAATACAGAAAAAAAACTTGAATCTACTTTCAATAGTTCCTCGGCTTTTATTTCAGTTCCGGTTTTAATATCTGCATAGCCACTTTGCACACGTACAAAAGTTTTTATACCCGGTACATTTTTAGTAAAACGCGGCCCTTGAAAATAGCCCGTATTACCATCTTTACGCCCGGCTTTACCATCCTTACCAACACTTTGAGTTGTTATGCGGTAAATATTTTGAACGTTCGCATGAAAGCGGTCATAGCTCACTTCGTCTTTTACATACAGCAAAATAAGCATGGCACAGGCAAGCCCGATGCTTAACCCGGAAATATTTATGAATGTATAAACTTTATGTCTTGATAAGTTGCGCAGAGCAATAGTGAAATAGTTCTTAAACATGGTATATGGTTATAAGTAATAAATAATTATTTTTCGAATGCCTTTTGTTTTAATTCTTTTAATAATTTGTCAAACCTTACCCAGTAAAAATTACAATCTTTTTCTCCTGTTCCTTTTGTATAAAAAAGGTACTTGCCATCAGGGGACACATATTGCCCAAAACGATGTGCCAAACCCCTGTTAATTTTGTTGCCCAAGCTTTGAGGGGCTGTCCATGTTTTATCTGGCTTACTGAAACTGATCCACAACTCGCATTCATAGGTTTTGGTTTCTTTAGCACTGATGATTATATACGACTCGTCGGGGGCTATAAAAAAATCACCATCAAAAGCCGCAGTATTTAAAGGCTGCCCTAAACTTTTTATAACCGTATCGGTTTTTGACATGGTAAGTGTGCAAAAATCATATGTGCTGTAATCGTTCTTGCTTCCTGCATTGGCGTTACTTCCTGCATAGTAAACACCGCTGTTGGTTGGCATAAAATTATACAGGCCATATTTTTTATCCAGGAACAATGTTGTCGTACCCCAGTTTCCATTTATTTTTTCCGATTGCCATACATCGCTGTTTTTTCCTCCCATAAATAATTTTTTTTCGTCCACAGATAAAGTAGGGTTTGCAAAGTTTTCAATCAATACTGTTGGCCTGCCCCATTTGTCTCCCTCAAAATTAATTTGCTTTATACAGGTACCATTAAAGTCGAACCAGTGTTTTGCAAAACCGTAATAAAAAGTTTTTCCATCCTTTGAAAATGCTATCCTTCCTAAAACGATTCCTGAATCTGCCAATATTCCTTTGCCAAATATTTCAGGGATATCGCCGGGAGGTTTTTGCGACAGGTAAGCGTATTTACTTTCCCAAAAATTAGTTTGGGCATTTGCACTTATGCTTAACAGTAGCAAGCCTGATAAAAAAAAGTTCCTGCTCATATTTGTATTTTTAATTTTTATTCTGTTCTCAAACTCTTCACCGGATTTATCAGCCCTGCTTTTATTGAATGATATCCCACCGTACACAATGCTATTAGCACAGTTACAAAGGCTGTTGCCACAAACACATATGACTGCACCGGTATGCGGAAGGCAAAATCCTGCAGCCATTTATTACCTGCCCACCATGCCAATGGAACAGCTACGAGTATTGCTATTACTATCAACTGTAAAAAATGCTTTGCTATTAAAAGGGTAATACTGCCAAGGTTTGCACCAAGCACACGCCTGATGCCAATTTCTTTTGTGCGCTGCATTGTGGTAAATGCAGCAAGGCCAAACAAGCCCAAGCAGGCAAGTACAATTGCAAGGGCAGCTGACACACTGAATAATGCAGAACTACGCTGCTCGGCCAGGTAAAGTTTATTATAATCATCATCTAAAAAATGATAATTAAACGGCCTGTCAGTTACACGTTGCCTCCATACCATTTCCAAACGGCCAAGGGTAGATGGGATATCATTGCCATTGATCCGCATCATAAATGTGCGTGAATAATCACGGCCAAGGAAAATCAACATGGGGCCAATCGGGTTGTGCAGGCTGCTGAAATTAAAATTCTTTACCACTCCTACTATTGGGCCGGTTACACTTTTTTCAATAGTTCTGCCGATAGATTGGCCGGGTGTCCACCCTATTTTTTCTGCCAGCGCTTCATTTATAATATAGGGCTGATGGAAGTTTGCATTATTATTTGCGGTATCCATTATTGCAAAGTCAGATTGCTGAAAGTCTCTGCCTGCAACCATCTGCATCTTCATTGTTTTTGTAAAATCCAGGTCAACCGGCATTGCATTCAGTGAAATTTCATGCAGGCCTTTTTCATCGGTTACATTGATACCATCTCCCCACTGTACATATTCAGGTGTATCATAAGATGCCGTTACAGCTTCTACACCCTTTACCTGTGAAAAGGCATTCTTTGTATTGTCAAAATGCTGCAGCATGGTGCCTCCTATCGGCAGTACAACAATATGGTCTTTATCGTAACCGAGATTTTTTGTTTCCATGTAATGCATCTGCTGCAAAATAATAACGGTGTAAATAATAAGAAATACGGAAATACCAAACTGTGTTACGATTAAGGTTTTGCGTAAAAGATTGTTGCCACCTGTAAAGTTGAATCCCTTTTTTAGCACACCCATAATTTGAGTGCCCGATAAAACCAGTGCAGGATAAACTCCTGCAAAAAAACTTACCAGGAGGGCGAAAATAGTTAACATCAAAACGGGCATGGGCCGCAATAATATATCAGCAGTAAATTGTTTACCCGTAATATTATTGAAATACGGAATCAATAAAATGCTCAACATAAAAGCAAATGCTGCAGCAATAAAAGTAATTACCAACGACTCGCCCATGAACTGCATAAATACCTGGCGCTTTGACGCCCCCATTACCTTACGCATACCAATTTCGCCGCTGCGTCCCGCAGATTGCGCAGTAGCAAGATTGGTATAATTGGCGCAGGCTATAATTAATATAAGCAGTGCAATTACTGCAAACATGTATACATAAGTAATACTGCCATTTGGCTCAAAGCCCGCAAGTGAAGAATATAAATGCACTTTGGCAAGCGGTTCCAGGTGATAGGTAAGATAACGATTGCCTTCCAGACCTGCATCTTTCTTTATTTCAGGAGACTTCATATAATCAGCAATTTGTTGCTGCAACAATGGAATGTTTTTTTCATCTCGCAATAAAAAATAAGTTACCCAGTTTGCCGTCCACCATGTTTCTTCTTTAACCCTATTACCAAGGTTCATGAACTGTGTAACAAAATCAAATTTTAACTGGGAGTTCTGCGGCACATCCTCACATACTGCTGATACCCTTAAATCTTTTCCACCACTGGTAAGCGTTTTATTCATTGCATCTTCATTGCCAAAATATTTTTTTGCCATGGATTGTGTAATAACAATTTTATCCGGCGCATCCAAAGCTGTTGCAGCATCCCCCTGTATAAGATGAAAGGAAAATACTTTAAAGAAGGGTTGATCTGCATAAAGTATACGGGGTTCATCAAAAATTTTGTCGTTATTTTTAACCACATTATGGCTGATAAAAGTACGCACATACTCTTCAATTGACGGAAATGTACGTTTAAACTGCGACCCTACCTTGGTACCGTTAGTAGCTGTTGTATTTATGGTTCCAGCCTGGCCGTATTCCATTGTGGATCGTACAATGCGGTTTGCATTTACATTAAATTTATCGTAACTCAATTCGTGATTGATGTACACGCCAATAAGCAGGCATGCTGCAAGGCCAACCGTTAAACCAAAAATATTTATGGCCGAATATAATTTCTTTTTACCCAGGTTGCGCAGTGCTGTTTTGAAATAATTTTTTATCATAAAATACAATTTATAATGTCTAATTTGTGAATGTGTGAATGTCTCTTGCTTTCATTGTTGTGACCTCACCACCCTTCCTCTTTTCCAAAAGAGAGGAGGCGGAACTTCATCTCTTTAATAAACATTTTATTTTCCATTTTAACTTCATCTCTTTTATAAACAATAACACCACCAGGCTACTATTCAGCAAACACTTCAAATTATTGAGCTATTCCAAACTCCCCCATGGGGGAGTTAGTGGGCTTTCTACTCCGTCTTCAAACTCTTTACCGGATTGGCTACTGCTGCTTTTACGGCCTGGAAAGAAACAGAGAGAAAAGCAATCAACACCGAAATTCCGCCAGCCAATAAAAAAACCCACCAGGCAATGCTGATGCGATAAGCAAAATCCTGTAACCATACATGCATAGCCCACCATGTAACAGGTATTGCTACAAAAAATGCAATCAGCACCAACTGTAAAAATTGCCGCGACAACATAAACAACACCTGTTGCACCGATGCACCCAATACTTTTCTAATGCCAATTTCTTTGGTGCGTTGCTCTGCAGTAAATGCACTTAAACCAAATAAACCAAGCGCTGCAATAACAATAGCAATAAGGGCAAACAAAGTAAATATCTGTCCCGTCCTGGTTTCGCCTGCATACAACGTCGCAAAATTTTCATCTAAAAAAGAATAACTGAAAGGGCCTGTTCCACTAAAGGAGGCCCATTTTGTTTTTGTATCCGCAAGAAAGTTTTTAACATCTGCAGTTTTCATTTTTACAAGGATGGTGCCACCGTTATAGCCAAGCATCATCATCATTGGCGCAATGGTTTGCCGTACAGAAGCATAATGAAAATCTTTTACCACCCCTGCTACTTTAAATTCGTGCTGGCCTGAACGTATAATTGTTCTGCCTACTGCATCTGTATTATTCCACCCCAGTTCACGAACAGCAGCTTCATTAATTACTACAGCAGCAGAATCGGAAGAAAAATTTTTTGACAGGTTTCTGCCTGCAGTTAATTGTATACCTAGTGTTTGCAGGTAATCATAATCTACATGAAATATATTGATATGAATCTCTGAATGATTGTCCTTGTCATTTTGTGTTTTTGCATAAACCTGTGTGCCATCCATATTACTAAAACCCGGCGTGCCACGTGATATACTTGCACTTACAACCCTGCTATCCTGCAACAACAATTGTTTAAAAGCCTGCTCATTATTACCCAAGGTGTAAGTATCCTGTATCAATAATACCTGGTCCTTATCGTACCCCAGTTTTTTATTCTGCATATAATTTAATTGCTGGTATACAACAATGGTTGCAATAACCAGTGCAGTAGATACTGCAAACTGAAATACTACAAGGCTGCTGCGAAGCTTATTTTTACTGGTAAATTGTGTAGGTGTATTTCCTTTTAATACCTGTATGGTTTTAAAGGATGAAAGAAAAAATGCAGGATAAATACCCGCCAATATACCCACCACAACCATTATAGCAATAGATGAAATAATAGTGGTATAGTTAAGAAAGAATAAAAAATTAATATGCTTGCCCGATAACTGGTTGAAGTAAGGCAGTAAAATATATACCATTACATAACTAACCAGCATTGCAAAAAAAGTAAGTAATAAAGATTCTGCAAGAAACTGAAAAACCAGTTGCCCTTTTAATGAACCTGCCACTTTGCGTATGCCAACTTCCTTTGCACGTTTGGATGCTCCTGCTGTTGAAAGGTTTGTAAAATTTACACAGGCAAGCAATAATATAAACACAGCAAGTGCGCCAAAAATGTATACATATTGTATATCTCCATTTGCCTCAATTTCATATTTGGTATGCGACTTAAGGTGAATATCTTTAATGGGCAGCAATGAAAATTTAAATGTATTCACCGCGTTTTTTGCTTCTGCCAGTGTTACCCCCATATCCCGTTGAATTTCGGGTACCGCAAATTTTGCTACCAGCTCCGGAAATTTGGATTCCAGTTTTTTTGCATCTGTATTTTTATCAAGCAGCAGGTAGGTTGCATAACCAATATTTGTCCAGCTTTGCCCTGTAGATCCCGGGTAAGTAGACATACTTAAAAACCCGTCAAAATGAAAATGTGCATTATCAGGCATTGCATCAATAAGCCCCGTAACTTTTAACAATTTGTCGCTACCAAATTCAAGTAGCTTTCCTATCGGTTCATCATTGCCAAAATACTTTTGTGCAAATGCTTTTGTAATAACAATGCTGCTGGGTTCATGCAAAACTGTTCTTTCATCTCCTTTAATTAATGGGATAGAAAATACCTGCAAAAAATTAGAATCCACTGCCGCCAGTTGTTCTTCTTTGAACAGTTTATTATTGTACTTAACAAACATTCCGCCGCTTCTAACCAAACGGGTAGATGCCTTTACGCCGGGTAAATTATTTTTAATACCCTCACCAACGGACATATCAGTAAGGGGATAGTCGCTGACACTTCCATTGCTTGCTACATGCAGGTCTACACGATAAATATTATCCGCTTCCTTTGGATAAGTATCATAGCTTAGCTCGCTATACAGGTAGGCGCTTATTAACAGGCAACAGGTAAGCCCGATAGTTAAACCAAAAATATTAATGAACGAAAATATTTTTCGTTTTGCCAGGTTACGCCAGGCAATTTTTAAATAATTTTTAAGCATAAATATTTATTTAAGATGTCTGATTTATTGATTTATGATGCCTGATTTTTTTTGGTTTGCATAGAAATATTTGTTCTTCCATTTCAAGCCTTATCCCGAAGAGAAGGGACTGTACTCCATTTCTTTAATAAATATTTTACCTTCCATCTCAACTTTATTTTTCTATTCATTTATAACGCAACCAGCATAAAACTCAGCATACGCTTCAAATTTTTGAACTCTTGACTTGTTCCTTCCCTCGGGGCAGGTTAGGAGAGGCTTTTATTCTATTCTCAAACTTTTCACCGGGTTTGCTAATGCCGCTTTTATTGCCTGGAAGCTTACTGTTAACAGAGCAATCAATACTGCTAAAAATCCTGCAACAAAAAATATCCACCAGCTTATTGTAATTCTGTATGAATATGTTTTCAACCAGTTTTGCATCATCCACCATGCAACTGGAAATGCAACCGTGCAGGAGAGAACAACCAGCTTCAAAAAATCTTTTGATAACAAACCTGCAATACCTGCCACAGATGCTCCCAGTACTTTGCGCACGCCAATTTCTTTTATCCTGCGTTCGGCAGTATAAGATGCAAGGCCAAATAAACCAAGGCAGGAAATAATGATGGCCAGTGATGCAAACACACGGCATAATTTACTGATAAGCATTTCGCTTAAAAACATGTCGTTAAACTGGTCATCTACAAATTTGTATTCAAAAGGATAAGCAGGATTATCTTTTTTCATTACAGTTGCTATTTTTGATAAAACACTTTCCGGGTTGCTTTGCGATTTAGTACGCACATACATAAGACTGGTAAATTGTGGCAGGCAATAAAATATTACAGGGGTGGAACTGGTGTACATATCTCCATATACATAATCTTTTATAACACCCGTTATTTTCAGGTTTAAATATTGATTTTCTTTTGCACCATAAGTTTGAAGTATTTTTCCTATTGCGCTTCCTTTGCCCAATATTTTTTCCAGTGATTGGGTTATGATAATATTTACAAACTGTGTGGAATCTTTAAGTACAAAATTTTCATTTATATCCGCAATGTCTGTCGATAGAAAATCCCTTCCACCAGTAATATGCATACCAGCAACTGGCATATATTCAGCGCTTACTACCCGTTGTGAAATAAGGATATTGCTGTTGGGGTCTTTACCAGGCCAGTTTATCCCCGTAGTATTATTTCCACCATAAATTGTTTCATGGTCAGCAAGGGAAACATTTTCAACAATACCTGTATTTATTAAATCCTGTTTGATTGCTGAAAAGTTTTTCAGCATATCGCCCTGCAGGTTCATCTGAATTAAATTGTCTTTATTAAAACCAAGGTTGCGGCTTTTTACATGCTGTATCTGCTGGTAAATAATTATAGTGCCAATGATGAGTACAATAGAAACCGTGAACTGCAATACCACTAAGCCTTTGCGCACATAAGCAGCGCCGCCCGTTTTTATTCTCGTTCCTTTTAAAACAAAAACAGGATTGAAAGAAGACAGGTACAATGATGGATAACTGCCAGCTACCAATCCGCAAACCAATGTAATGAGTAACAATGCTGTTATATGAGTTGGCTTATCTAAACCCAATGAAAGATTTTTCTGAACAAGCATATTAAACGCCGGCAATGTAAGCGCCATAAGCATTACAGCGGCAATAGCCGCAAGCGCAGCCATAAATATTGCTTCGCTGATAAACTGCGAAATCAATCCTTTTTTTCCTGCGCCCAACACCTTTCTTACGCCCACTTCTTTTGCACGTTTCTCGCTGCGTGCTGTGGCCAGGTTCATAAAATTAATGCAGGCAATAAATAAAATAATCCATGCAATGATGGAGAACAAATTCACATATTGAATTCTTCCACTGCCTGTTGGTTTGCCATTGTCAAAATCATCGTACAAATGCCATTTGTTCATGCTGAATAAAAATGCATGCGTTGTGGATTTATCTGCCTGTTGTTTCTTTGCTAAATAATCGTACAGTTGTTTATTTATATTCTCCGGATTTACTCCATTTGTCAACTCTACATAAGTACTTAAACACTGATTGGTCCATTTTTGTGCCCAGGGGCTTTGCTGATAATAGATTTGAAACGGCGACAGCCATTCAAATTGGAGGGAAGAGTTTTCAGGCAAATCTTTTAAAACGGCCGACACTACATAATCCTGCTTGTTATTTACACGAACCGTTTTTCCAATTATATTTTTCTCACCACCAAAAAACTTCTTTGCTGTTTTTTCTGTAAGCACAATGGAATACAATTGTGCAAATGCAGCCTTTGCATTACCCTGCACAAAAGGCATTGTGAACATATCAAACAAAGAACCCTCTGCATATTTTCCCGAAGCATACATGGGTTTATCACCAATGGTAAACAGCAGTGAAGTTTGGTCTTCCGTAACACGGCAGGTATTTGCAATACCCGGAATATCTGCCTGCATAGCCGGTGCCATTACACCAGGCGTTGAACCAAATGTTGCAGTATAAGTATCATACACCTGGTTTACACGTACAAAATACAGGTTATCTTTTTTTGCATTCACATTGTCATAATTCACTTCATCTTCCACCCACAAAAAAATAAGGCCCGCACAGGCAATACCAATGGCCAGCCCAAATATGTTTAAAAAGCTGTAACCCTTATTATTCCAAAGATTACGCAGCGTACTTTTAAAATAATTTTTTATCATAATCTAATTTTTATACTATTTGGGGATAAATCTGCAGAGAATCCAATAATTAAGTAAAAAAAATGACAATGACTATGCCAAAGGAAAAACCCTTACTGAGTAAGGGTTTTAGCAATTAAAACCAAGTCAGGTGTACGATAACGGACAGTTATTGTACAGTATCGTACACAGGAGGCTCAGCCATCCGTACCTTCTTCCGAAGAGAAGGGACGGCACCTCTTACCATTACCAAACATTTTATCTTCCATTTTAATTCTATTTCTTCAATCAACAATAACACCAACATCCTGCTACTCAGCAAATACCTCAAAGTTTTGAACTCTTGCCTTATCCTTCCCATCCGGGGTTCTGTGGAAGAGAACGAAAGTAGTTCAAGGGGGCGCTTCTACTCCGTTCTTAAACTTTTTACCGGGTTTGCCAATGCTGCTTTTGTTGCCTGGAAACTCACTGTTAATAATGCAATCAGTAAAGCAGCAGACGCTGCAACAATGAATACCCACCAACTGATATCAATTCTGTAAGCAAAACTTTGTAACCATTTATGCATAGCCCACCATGCAACAGGAAATGCAATGAGTGATGCGATAAGTACAAGCTTTGCAAAATCTTTTGAAAGCATTGTTACAATTCCGCTTACACTTGCACCCAACACTTTGCGCACACCAATTTCTTTTGTGCGCTGCTCTGCTGCGTAGGTAACCAATCCAAACAGACCAAGACAACCAATAAAAATGGCAAACACTGCAAAAGTTATAAACAGTTTTCCTGTTTGTTGCTCTGCGGTATATATGTTATTGAAGTCTGCATCCATAAACGAATAACTGAATGGCTGACCAGGCGCTAAACTTTTCCATTTACTTTCAATGTTATTGATGATGGATGATGCATTCTGTGGTTGTACACGCACAGCAAGAGTTTGATAATTCGTATTGTATCGTATAATAAGCGGAGAAATTTGCTGGTGCATTGAACTGAAGTTGAAATCTTTCACTACACCTACAACATGAAAAGCTATTGCGCCATTTATATTGCCATCCTTTCCAAAATTTGGGCGATACAATTTCTCTTTAAAAGGATCTTTAAAGCCCAGCACTTTAACAGCAGCTTCGTTCAATATAACACCAACAGAATCTGTAGGAAAATCTTTAGAGAAATTTCTTCCTCCTTTCATTTGCATTCCTAATGTTGGGATATAATGTTCATCAACAAAAAAGTTGGTTAGCAGGATTGCTTTCTTGGCATCAAAACCAGGATCCCGAAACCAACCTTCGTTATCAAAGTTTGCAGACGTGGGCATATCACCAGCCGATGCGTCTGTAACACCTGAGATATTTGCAACTTCATTCCTGAATGTTTTAATATCATCATTGAGGTTATAAATATTGTGTACTACCAACACCTGGTCTCTATTATAACCAATTTTTCGGCTCCTTATATAATCAAGCTGGTTATAAATGATAATCGTTCCAATGATAAGCATAATAGATATACTGAATTGAAATACAACCAGGCCACTCCGCAGCCAACTACTCTTGAAGCCCTTTGCCACTTTACCTTTCAACACCTGTATTGGCTGGAAAGATGATAAATAAAAGGCCGGGTAACTGCCTGCGATAAAACCCACGATAATTACCAATGCAATCATTACAGGAAATAACCAGGTAGAAAATAACGTGGTTACAGACATTTCTTTGCCTGCAAGCTGGTTAAACAAAGGCAATAAAACGAGTGCCAGAGAAATGGCAAGTATTAATGAGAAGAAACTTAATAAAACAGATTCGGTTAAAAATTGTGCAATAAGATGCACTCTTAATGAACCTGCTACTTTTCTTATACCTACCTCCTTTGCACGATTAGCAGAACGTGCAGTAGAAAGGTTCATAAAGTTTACACATGCAATCAATAAAATAAAAACCGCTATTACAGAAAATATATAAATATATGAGCTATTACCATTTGCTTCTATCTCATACAATTTACTGGATCGCAAATGAATATCTGCTACAGGCATCAGGTGATAAATAAAATGATTACCATTGCTCTGCAAATCTTTTAGGGAAGAATGTAATTGTTGTTCAAGGTCTCTGCCGATATATTTATCAACAGTTGCCGTTACATTTTTCTGTATTGCAGCCTGACTTACACCTTGCCCTACTAAAATATAATTGTACGTGTTATTGCTCAACCATGAATCATTGTCTTTTCCACGGGGGCGAATAAAGTGAAAATGAAAATGTGATTGCCTTGGAATATCCTTTATAACAGCAGTTATTTTGCAATTTGTATTATTGTCAACATAAAATGTTTTGCCAATAACATCTGTAGTGTTGAAATATTTCCTGGCTGTTGTTTCATCCACCACAATTGAGCTTGGATCCTGCAGTGCAGTTAAAGGGTTACCCGAAATCATTGGTATAGTAAACACTTTAAAAAAGGTGGAATCAACATAACCACAATTGTGATCCTGCACATTAAGGTTATCCTTTTTTATTAGAATTTCGCTTTGATTATTTATTCTTGTCATTTCTTTTACAACGGGAAATTCTCTTTTTAATGTAAGCGCTAACGGATCAGGTGATGTTGCAAAGTTTGCCTGCGTGTTATTAAAATAAATATCTGCATCCAGGCGGTAAATGCGATCAGCATTCGTGTTGTACTTATCGTAGCTCAGTTCATCTACCACGTATAAAACTATTAGTAAACAAACAGCAACGCCGCTTGCTAAACCAATAATATTAATGGCAGAAAAGGCTTTGTTTTTCCAAAGATTGCGTAAAGCAATTTTTAAATTATATGTGAACATAAATACGGTTTTATATTGTTTAAATAATCATTAAAGTTTCAATAGTACGAGTGTGCTACCAGCCCACCGGAAGGCAGACGCAACAAAAGTCTAATTCTTATTCTCCAACCTGTACAATAAATTCTTTTCTTAATTCACTATTTCTTTTCACGGTACTCATTCTGTTCTCAAACTCTTTACCGGATTTGCTATTGCTGCTTTTATTGCCTGGAAACTTATCGTTGCAAGCGCAATAAATATTGCAACAAGCCCGCCTGCAGCAAATACCCACCAACTGATGTTGATGCGATATACATAATCCTGCAACCATTTACTCATTGTAATCCATGCAAGGGGTGTAGCAATGGCAAATGCAATTGCTATGAGTATAATAAATTCTCTTGAAAACAAATACACAATATTGCCTGCGCTGGCACCAAGTACTTTGCGAATACCAACTTCTTTTATTCTCTGCACCGCCATGAATGAGGCTAAACCATACAACCCAAGACAGCTAAGGAATATAGCGATGGCTGCAAAAATTTTATACAACTGCGCCAACTGATTTTCCTGTTTGTAAAAATTGTCAATTTTCTCATCTAAAAACCTATATTCATAAACATTATTTGGAAATGATTGCTCCCATATTTTTTTGATGGATTGCATGGTGGAAGCAATGTTTGTGGTTGAGAGTTTTATTGAAGCCTGGCGGTACATGGTTGAGTTTGTGGCAATAAGCAATGGTGCCAGGTTCTGGCGTAAAGGCCTGTTATTAAAATCTTTCAACACACCAACAACCGGGCATTTTATCAGCCCCCCCATCATGCTTATTTCTTTATTTAATATATCTTCCGGATTTTTCAGTCCTAAGCTTTTCACGAATGATTCATTCACCAAAAATTCTTGTGTATAACCAGAAGGTTTCAAATTTCTTCCGGCTACCAGTTGTAATTTATAAGCCGGCACATAGTCATCGTCAGCGAATTTGGTAATTGCCTGGAAATCTGCATCCTTTAATGCATGGTCAAATTTGAAGGCGGTAAACATATTATTATCATCTTCAACCGGGCTGTTAGAACTGAAACTTACTGCCTGCACACCGTTTGATAATAACTGTTGCTTTAAATAATCCGTCATCTTACCGCCGGTACTATCCGGACGATAAGGAACATTTACTATTGCATCTTTATCGAAGCCCAGGGGTTGTTTCATAAAATAATTCATTTGCTGTACAATGATGAATGTTCCGATAATCAGCGCCTGTGCAATGACAAATTGAAACACTACCAATCCTCTTCTTAGTGAAATTCCCTTTGTAGTATTTACGGTGAGTTTGCTCTTTAAAGCATGAACAGGATTGAAACGGGATAAAACAATAGAAGGATAAAAACCGGCAAGTACAGTTACAACAATTGTTACTGCCAACAGAAATAAAATAATTGCAGGATTGCTTAGTATGTTGAATGAAAGCGAAAACTCCAGCAATTGATTTACATAAGGCAATGCAAGCAATGTAATACCTGCTGCAAGTATTACAGCAATTGCAACTATCAAAAATGTTTCAACGATGAACTGAATTTGCAATTGAGATTTATTACTTCCTAAAACTTTTCTTACGCCAACTTCTTTTGCCCGGTTAACAGCTTGCGCTGTTGATAAATTTATAAAGTTTACGCAGGCAATTAACAGAATAAATGCTGCAATCAGCCACAATACATTGATCAGTTCGTGACTGATTGTTTTGTTACTGTAATTCCCCGCAGCTGCATCGTAATGCACAGCACTTAGTGGTTGTATAATATAGCTATCCTTATTGTCGGCAGATTGTGCCTTTCTTGCATATGCGCTTAATTGTTGATTAAAATTGTCAGCAGAAATATTCGGCGGTAACATAACATAACAACCAAAATCAGGTGTTGATTGATTCCACTGGGGTTGTTGAAATCCGTATACTGCATCCCCTGTAAAATCTGTTCCCCAGGCAACTACCAATTTTAGCTGAAAGTCTGTATTCGCCAGTATTGTTGCGAGAATGCCTGAAACTTTTAAGGCCGTTGCCGGGAACTGAAACAATCCTGCACCCATGCTATAATATCCTGTTATTTTAATGGTTTTACCTATTGCTGATTTCCAGTCACCGAAATAATTTTCTGCAATTTCTTTTGTAAGCAATACATTGTTAGGATCTTTTAATGATTCGTATGAACCTCCGAGTAAAGGAAAATTAAACATGTTAAAGAATGAAGGCGATGTATAAAATACACCGCTTTGCTCTTTAAAATTTTTTACAGGCTTTCCATTATCATCAAGCACCTGTAACTCATCATTATGGCTTGCATAAACAGGAGTTACCTGTTCAAGTTGAGGAAAAGCCGTTTTTAACCCCGTAAGCATGGGAAAAGGAACGTTTTTCGCATACGAAATATCTGCTGCATCTGCATGATGATATTCGGTTAATACACGATAGGTGCGATCTTTCTTTGAGTGAAAATTATCGAAGCTTGTTTGATATTGTATAATAATGAAAATCATCATACAAACAGCAATACCAACAGCCAATCCGGCGATGTTGATAATAGTGTAATTCCTGTTACGGATCAAACTTCTGAATGCAATTTTGAAATAATTTTTAAACATAAAATTCAATTTTAGATGGCTGATTTTTTAATGTCTGATTTTTTTTTCAATTTAGTCAGCATTATTTTTACTTAATTTTCACGTTTTTGTGACCTCACCACCCTTCCTCCTCTCCGAAAGAGAGGAGGCGGTACTTTTTACCAGCACTAAACATTTGTTCTTCCATTTCAACATTTATTTTTAATCATCATTAATTCCTAAACCCAGCAACCAACTGCATACATTTCAAAATTTTGAGCTCTTGACTTGTTCCTCCTTGCAGGGGAGGTTAGGAGGGGCTACTCCGTCCTCAAACTCTTTACTGGGTTTTGCATTGCCGCATGTATTGTATTAATGCTAATGGTTAGCAAGGCTATAAACAATGCTGCTACTGCCACCAATGCAAACATCCACCACTCTATTGTAATACGATACGGAAAGCCTTGTAACCATTTGTTCATTGCCAGCCAGGCAAGCGGTGTTGAAATAAGCACAGCAATAAATACCAGTTTCAAAAAATCTTTTGAAATAAGTAATGCAATATTTTGCACACTTGCTCCCAATACTTTTCTTACACCTATTTCTTTTACACGCTGCTGAATAATCAATAAAACCATGGCCAGCAAACCCATGCAGGAAAGTACAATGGCTATTGCTGCTGCTATGCTAAACAACAGCGACATCATCCTTTCCTGCTGATACCAGTTGTTGATATTTTCATCCAAAAAAGTTCCCTTAAATTCTTTGCCAGGTTCCAGCAGCGCCATTTCTTTTTTTATGGCCTCCATAGCACTTACCATGTTTTGAGCATTTGTTTTTATAAAACAGTAGCTTAAACCGGCATTTTTATCCAATACCAATGTTAAGGGTTGAATTTCTTCATGCATCGAATACATGTGAAAGTCGGGGAATATGCCGACAACATTCCAGCGGGGCGAAGTGCTGTCTATAAACAATGGCCGGCCCATCAATTGTTTTTCACCAAACTGTTTTGCTACAGCTTCTGAAACAATTACGTTGTAAGATGTATCAGCAGCATCTAATTTATCAAACTCCCTGCCTTCAATAAGCTTAACGCCAAATGTTTTTAAATAATCGTAATCAATAGCGGCGATATTGGTAGTGATTTTTTTGTCTTTGTAATCAAAACCGGTGGTACTTTTCGAGCTGCTCCTGTCTTTACCAAGTCCAATATTTACACTACTTCCGGTTACAGAAAGAATTCCTGGATTGGATGATAACCTTGTCCTCAGTTTTTCGATTGTCTCTCTACCTTTATCAGGTTTATACAAAGGTATACTGATAATATAATCTTTGTTGATGCCAAGATCGGCCTGCTGTAAATGCTTAAACTGTTTATAAATAATAAAAGTGCAACTGATCATTATGCAGGCAATTATAAATTGCATTACAATCAATGAGTTTCTTAAAATGCTTTTCTTTTTTAAACTTACTTTTCCTTTTAATGTTTCTACAACCTTGAATTTTGACATTACCAGTGAAGGATAACCTCCTGCAATTAGTGATACAAATAATAATAAACCAAAGGCAAGTAATAAAAAGCCGAGCTTCCACATCATGGTTAATAAGGGCATGTTTAATTTAGCCGTATCATTTATAATATGGATAACAATATTTACCAGGCCAAGAGAAAGTAAAAATGCTATAAGGCATACGAGGAAACTTTCGCTCCACAACTGTAGAAATAATTTTTTATTTGCGGCACCAAGGCATTTACGTACACCAATTTCTTTGCCACGGGTAAAAGCATTGGCCAAATTAATATTGATAAAATTAAAACTGGCAATAAGAATAATAAGCAAGCCAACACCCAATACAGTATAAATCTCAGCTTTACTGGTGGTGCCCCCATCACCAACTATGCGTGGCGAAAAATGAATGTCTTTAAAAGGTAATAAGCGGGTAGCATATATATCGCCCCTTGCATCTGGTTTTGCCCCTTCATTTTGAAGGTCAGTATAACTATCAGGTGAATATTTTTTATTTATTGCCTTTAACTGTTGCTCTGCCTGTTGCTGTGTTGCGCCATCTCTTAATTGAACAAAAACAGGATGATGCTGGTTGCCCCACGTATTTTTATCCCTTGCAAAATCACTCCTGTTTTCAATGCGGGAAAGGGCATCAAATTTTATAGAAGAATTAATAGGAAAATCCTGTACAACAGCAGAAACAATCATTTCCTGCAAATCATTGCCCGCCGAGGCTTTTATTGATTTGCCAACCGGGTCACCAGTACCAAATATTCTTTTTGCGGCCGTTTCTGTAATTACAATGCTTGATAAATTTTTTAACGGGCTTACTTTATTGCCTTTAATAACGGGGAAACTAAACATCGAAAGAAAATCTTCATCAACAAGCATCACCGGCAGTTCGAGTTCCTTATTATTATACGCTGCATTTTTGCCGCCGTATAAAAATCCACTGGCTTTTTCAATAGCCGGGACTTCTGTTTTAAAAACGGGTGCAGCCGGAAAACCAAATGAAGAAGAAAAATCTTCGCCCTTTGGGGTATTATAAAACTGGTATGCCTGGAAAAGCTTTTTTTCATTTGTATGAAAATTATCAAAGCTA
Source organism: Ferruginibacter sp. (assembly GCA_043745405.1). GTDB lineage: Bacteria > Bacteroidota > Bacteroidia > Chitinophagales > Chitinophagaceae > Ferruginibacter. The sequence goes on from JAYTTI010000144.1 coordinate 20,896, forward strand.
AGCTGCCCGTATACTATCAGCAATATGGCAATGCCAATGGTAAAACCTATTACCATTCCGGCAATATTTATACCTGTATGAAATTTGTTTTTAAATAAATTTCGCCATGCAATTTTAAAATAACTTGTAATCATAAAAAATAATTTTTATTTCTGATTTGTTGGATGTTGGATGCCTGCCTGTCCGGTAGGCAGGACTGATTTTGTTCAATATCTGCAACTTCAGTTTTTTTTAATTTTCATGACCTCACCACCTTCCATCCCCGAAAAATAGGGACAGGCTCTCTCCAAATAAGAGGAGGCGGAGCTTCAATTCTTTAATAAACATCTTCTCTTCCAATGCAACTTTATTTCTTTTGTCATTAATGACCTCATCCTCCTTCTACTTCCCCATACGTCGGCTACGCTCTGTAGGGAAGGATCGTGCGTCATTTCTATATTAAACATTTGTTCTTCCAAATCAATATAATTTCTTTAATCAACAATACCTCCACTAGCCTTCCACCCAGCAAACACTTCAAATTTTTAAACTCTTGTTTTGTTCCTCCCCTCCGGGATTCTCTGCAAGAGAACGAACGCAGTTCAAAGAGGGGCTGGCTACTCGGTTCTTAAACTTTTTACAGGGTTTGCTATTGCTGCTTTTATTGATTGAATACTCATCGTAAGTATAGCGATAACAACAATTATTAATGCTGCTGATAAAAATGTAAGCCAGTTTACAGGGACGCGATAAGCAAAACTTTGCAGCCATGTATTAGCTGCCCACCAGCCCAACGGCACCGCAATTATTACTGCGATAATTACAAGACGTGCGAACTCTTTTCCTAACAACAAACCAAGGTCACTAACGTTGGCACCAAGTATCTTACGAATACCAATTTCTTTTGTGCGGCGACTAATTAAAAAGGCAGTCAATGCAAACAAGCCAATAATTGAAATGAAAATAGCTGTAAAAGCAAAAAAGTTAATGATCATTTGCAGTCTTGTATAAGAAGCAAAGAGCTTTTGGAAATTATCGTTAAGGAATGAATAACGGATAGGAAAATCAGGCTCAATTTTTTTCCATACTTTTTCTATTGAGGCAATTGTTTGCGTTATGTTACCGCTGTTGATTTTTACAAGAATACCGCCGCCGGATTGAAACCTGCATGCTTTGTTGCCAACCGTAAATACAACAGGCTTCACTGCATTTTCAAAACCTGATACATTAAAGTCTTTTACAACTCCAATAACCTGTATAGGCACCGTATCGCAAAAAGGAAATGTAATACTCGATCCTATCAAATTTTGCAGGTTTAGTCTTTTTGCAGCCGATTCGTTGATAACAGCAGAGCGTGTATTTTCATCTGAAAAACTTCCATTAAATACTCTTCCTTTTAACAATGGAATATTTAATGTTTTAAAATAATCATCACTTACTTTTACCGAAGCCATGCGATATTCTTTTCCATTGTACTTATAGGCAATAGTTGAAGTATCTGAAATTGCATCGCCCGGAACTGTTGTTGTTTTGGAAACATATTGCACACCGGAAATAGACAATAATGTATTTTTTGTAACATTAAAGTTGTCATCTCTTACATTTTGTGAAGCCTCCAAACGCATCACCTGTTCACCTGAAAAGCCTTTATCTTTTGTTTGCATGTAATGCATCTGACTACTTATTACCATAGTGCTGATGATAAAAAATGCAGACACGGTAAACTGAACTACAATTAAAGCATTACGAAATGCAATCCCCTTTGTTCCGGTTGAATAATCGCCTTTTAAAACTTTGATGATATTATATCGTGAAAGAAAAAGGGCAGGATATAAACCGGAAAGCAGTATAACGGCCAACAGGCATAAAGCAATTTGGGATAACACGGAAACGATGCTGTCATGATAAAAAAAGGTAAGATGAATATTAAATTGATTATTAAAATACGGTAAGATGATACTAACTAACAAAATTGCCAAACACAAGCTGATAAAGCATTGTAGTGCTACCTCACCAATTATCTGCAGTAATAATTGTTTGCGGCCTGAACCCAAAACTTTTCTTACACCAATCTCTTTAGCACGGCGTATTGATGCAGCAATGGAAAGATTACTAAAGTTAATGGCGCCGGCTAATAACAATAATGCAGCAAGCAGCAGCAATACAGAAACGGTTGTAAAATTACTGTTGCCATGTTTTGGAAAATTGTGAATGTTCTTTACTTCATCCACAAACAAAGCTGCATGGTGACCGGCTTTTCGAAAATCAGCCAACGATTGACTGTCTTTTTTTAAATGCTCATTATAAAACACACGGTTGATATCATTTTCAAGTTGATTGCTTGCCATTAATGGCTTTACTTTTACATAAGTATTGAAAGAGTAATTTTCCCACCAGAAAGTTTGTTTTTCCCATGGACTGCGATAAACAAACTGCACATTCAAATGTGACGGCGTTGCGGGTTCCTGCATAATTCCTGTTACTTCACAGTCAATTGCATTAAAGATTTTAATTAGTTTTCCCAAAGGGCTTGTGTTGCCAAATAACTTTTCGGCTACTTCCTGGCTTATAACGATAGCATTTGGTTTATCCAATAGGGTTGACGCATTTCCCTGGATAATTTTATATGGGAAAACTTTGAAGAAAGAAGAATCTGCTTCCACTGAGCCTGTTTGATAAATTTTTTTATCACCGTTGCTCAACAGCACTTCAAAGTCGCCTGCAGCCTGCATTTTAGTGGCAGCATCTATTTCCGGCAATTGCTGTTTTAAAAAAGACGCTAAAGGTGCAGGTGTCTGCTGTAAAATATCATCATCTTTTTGTTCAGATATTTTATACACTTGTTTCAAAGAAGTATCCCAGGAATCATAACTTAATTCATAATTCAGATATAGTAGTATTACAATAAAACCTGTAAGCCCCACAGCAAGCCCGGCAATGCTAATACTACTATAAAATTTATTCTTCACCAGGTTACGCCAGGCAGTTTTTAAATAATTTTTAAACATAAAAGGAGATTTATTTATGAAAATATATATTGTTTAATTCACGTTATACGATAATTACTCCGTTCGTAAATGGTTCACCGGGTTTGCTAATGCAGCTTTAAAAGCCTGAAAGCTTACCGTTAACAATGCAATTAAAATAGCCACACAGCCTGATAATAAAAACATCCACCATTGTATATTGATGCGGTAAGCAAATTCCTGCAGCCATTTGTTCATGGCAAACCATGCAATAGGAACCGCAATTATTGTAGCTATGCATACCAGTTTACCAAAATCTTTACTCAGCATCATAGTAACAGATGATACAGAAGCGCCCAATACTTTGCGTATACCAATTTCTTTTCTGCGTTGCGCAGTAATAAAAATTACCAGGCCAAATAAACCAAGGCAGGCTATGATGAAGGCTAGTATGGTAAAGGAAAGTGACAGTTTTTCCTGCTTTTGTTCGGCTGCATATTGCTTGCTAAAATTTTCGTCCAAAAAATGAAAATCAACGCTGCTGTTTTTATCAAACCCTGCATAAGTATTTTTTAAGTAAGCCAGGCCTTCTGCTGTTTTTCCTTTTGCAATCCTTACATATAAATTGTCCTGCTCTTTATCTACTGGTGGCATCATCATTATCAAAGGTTCAATTTTATGTTGCAGCGAATAAGTGTGAAAATCCTTTACAACACCAATAATGGTACAAGTGGTTACATCGGCAGCTTTATTAAATTGGTATTGCATTTTTTTTCCTACAGCATCAGAATAGCCTAATTCATTCATCAATGTTTCGTTAATGATAATCGCCCCGTATTTATCTGTACTCCTATCGTTTGAAAAACTCCGTCCCTGTAACAGGTGCATATCAGTTGCAGCCAAAAAATCTTCATCAACAAAAAGTTTCTTTGTCATTTTTGAAGTGGTTTGCATTACTCCATCTTTTTCGAAGTGATAACCATTTCCACCCAAATCATTATTACCAATGGGGTTACCTGCTACCGCCACTGCTTCAATGGCCCTGTTTTGTAACAATGCATTTTTTAAAACAGGTATTTGGCTACGTACATTCATAGCATCAATGTGAAAAGAAAGTACCTGGTCTTTATTAAATCCAAGATCTTTTTTAGATACATATTGCAACTGTTTGTAAATAATAAACGAACTGCTGATTAAACAAACGGCAATCACAAACTGAAATACCACGAGTGATTTACGGAATAATATACTTGCCTGCATGCTGCCCAACTGGCCCTTTAATGAGGGTATCATTTTAAAACGGGATAAAAAGAAAGAAGGATAACTGCCACTGATGACGCCTGTAATGAATGCAAATAAAGTAATACCGGCAATAGTTTTTGCTGTACCAAAATACAGCACTTTTAAGTTTTTGCCTGAAAGCTGGTTGAAAAAAGGCAACAATAACTGAACTATAAAACACCCCAAAACAGCAGCAATTACACTCACCAGTAAAGCTTCTGAAATAAATAAAGCCGCCAAATGTTTCTGGGCCGAACCAATCACTTTTCTAATTCCAATTTCTTTTACCCTCATGGCTGCACGTGCAGTAGACAGGTTCATATAATTGATCAATGCAATCAGCAAAATCAAAACTCCAATTATAGTAAACATATAAATACGGCTGATATTTCCGTTGTTGCTTAGCTCATAATCTAAATTGGAATACAGGTGAATAGAAGTTAAGGGCTGCAACTCCATTTTATAATCTTTAACACCCATTTCCTTTGCAATTGTCTTTGCGGCAAAAGCAGGTAATTTTTTTTCAAGCGATTTTACATCGGTACCTTTCTTTAAAAGCAGGTAAGTATATAAATGAAAATCCTGCCAGCTATCATTATCTACCGCATTTGTCATGGCACGAAATCCGCTGAATTGTATGTGCGAGTTTGCAGGCAAATCTTTAATTACACCACTAATTTTTACAGGGTTGTTATCTCCAAAAACAATTGTTTGATTGATCGCTTTCGATTCATCTCCGAATATTTTTTTAGCCAATGTTTCGGTAATTACAATCGTATTGGGCTGAGTAAGTGCAGTTGAAGCATTCCCATGTAAAAAATTATAATCAAATAATTTAAATACAGAATTTTCTGCAAAGCAGATGTCATTTTGCTTGATAATTTTATCGCCATATTTTATTATACCGCCACCTTCGATGTCAATTCTTGCAGCATCTTCTATTTCGGGAAACGAATTTTTTAATGCGGGTGCAAATGGCCCTGACACCGGCACGATATTCATTTTACCACCATCCCAGCTGGCATGTTGCACCACCCTGTAAATACGATCTGAATTTGTAAACGAACGGTCAAAACCTAATTCATCACCAACATATAAGGCAATCATCCAAAAAGCCGCTAGGCCAATAGCCATTCCGACGATGTTAATGGCGGCATACATTTTATTGCGTTGCAGGTTGCGCCAGGCTGTTGTAAAATAATTTTTTATCATCACTTATTTTTTATTCAATTTTCAGAAAAAATATACTAAGCACCTTAATTAATTATAAAAAATGTCAATGACTATGCCAAAGGAAAAACCCTTACTGAGTAAGGGTTTCATCAATTTAAACAACCAAAGGTGTACGAAAACGGACAGTTACTGTACAGTATCGGACATAGAGGCCTCTCCTCCTATCCTCCTCTCCAAGGAGAGGAGGCGGTACTCCTAACCATCAACTAACATTTTATCTTCCATTTCAATTTTATTGCTTTAATGAACAAAACGCTACAGCCATAAAGTCCAGCCACACTCTACTCAGTAAACACTTTAAATTTTTGAACTATGCCAAACTCCCCCTTGGGGGATTAAGGGGGCCGCTACTCCGTCCGTAAAACTTTTGCAGGCCTTGCCCATGCCGCTTTCGCAGAGTGGAACATAGCAGTACCTGCTGCGGTAAGCACAATTAGAAAGGCTGATACAATAAATGGAAGCACTGATAAGCCCGTGTTATACGGGAATACCTGCAACCAGTTGAGCATAAAATACCAGGCAACCGGAAATGCTATACAAGCGGCAATTAACGCCAGCCACAAATAGTTCCTGGTAATGATAGTAACTACATTCATTGTAGTGGCACCCATTACCCTGCGTATGCTGATTTCTTTTTGCCGTTGCTGTGTTGTAAATGCTGTAAGGCCCAGCAAACCTAGGCAAGTAATAATAATGGTGAGTATGGAAAAAGAAGCAAAAAATTTTCCTCGTTTTTGATCGGCTGCATATTGCGAATTAAAATCTTCATCTAAAAATTTATACTCGAATGGCAGTTGAGGAAAATATTTTTTCCAATGACTCTCTACCTGCGCAATGGTTGCTGCGGTATTGCCGGTGTTCATTTTTAGCTGAATGATATTGGAGTTGGGGCCATAAAATAAAAGCAACGGAGTAATGGGATTGTACAATGATTTTTGATTGAAATCTTTTACAACACCAACCACTTCCAGGTAATTAGCAGACGTATCACCCGGAAATTTCACTTTCTTTCCGATAGGATTATCCCACTGAAAATATTTTACCATTGATTCATTTACAAGAATGCTGTGCAGCGTGTCGGGAAGCCCTGAAAAATTACGTCCTTTTACTATAGGGATATTAAGCGAATTCAAAAAATGTTCATCAATGGCATAGCATTCAATGCCTTTGTCTACATAACCATTATTACCTTCAACATGAAAAAGGTTGAGGCTAATGTTGCCGCCTCCGGGATAGTTATTACCGGTGCCTACCTCTTTTATACCAGTGAGGTTGCGGAATTCATTGTTCATTGCTAATATCTTGCTGCGTTCATCTTCACCGGTATTGATGGTTACAATCATCACCTGGTCTTTATTAAAACCAAGGTCCTTCTTCTTTAAATAAGAAAGTTGCGAATACACCACCCAGGTACAAATAAGCATAATCATTGAAATAGAAAATTGCAATACTACCAATGTACGGCGCAGGTTTACGTTGCCAGATGCTTTTGAAAGAGCTCCTTTTAAAATACCTACCGGTTTAAAACTTGAAAGATAAAATGCTGGATAACTGCCACCAACCAACCCTGTAAATAAGGTAATGCCCAGCAAAAGTAAAAGATTAAATGGCTGTAATAAAGTATGAATAGTGAATGACTTACCTGAAATAGAATTGAAGGAAGATAATAGAACTATTACCAGTATAAAACTTAATAATACAGCTATAAAGGCCGTTAATAAAGACTCACCGAGAAATTGCAGCACCAATTGCTTTTTTGTTGAACCCGTTACTTTACGAATACCAATTTCTTTTGCCCTTCGTGCACTCCTTGCCGTTGTAAGGTTCATATAATTGATACAGGCAATCAACAGCATAAAAAAGGCAACTGCTGAAAATATCCATATATAACTCATGTTACCCAGTTCTTCCGGTTCGCCCTGCAACTTAGAGTGAAGATGTATGGATGTTATTGGTTGCACTCCATATTTTATTTTCACATTGAATTTTGCAAAAATAGGTGCCATATATTTATCGTACATGGGCAATAATTTTTTTTCAAATGCGGCAGCATCAACCCCGGGTTTTAATAGCACATAAGTAAAATTATTAAACCCTCCCCAATTGTCCTGTCCATTCTGGCTGCCTTTTAATAAGGTAGATGCTGATATCAGCATGTCATAAATTATGTGCGAGTTCCTGGGTATATCGTCAATTACAGCAGTTACTTTAAACACATCATATACCGTCTTTAATGTTTTGCCAACAGCGGCAGTATTTTTTCCAAAATATTTTGTTGCCAATGTTTTTGAAATCATAATACTGTTGGGTTCATTCAATGCAGTGGCCGCATTACCTTCAACAAATTTGCAGGTAAATACCTTGAAGACATTACTGTCGGCATAATAGATCTTTGTTTCAAAAAAATTATTGTCCCCATTTTTGAACAATGTCCTTTCCCTGTTCAAAAGCCTGACTGATTCTTCCACTTCAGGAAAATCTTTTTTCAATGTGGGGCCAAGCGGAACTTGTGTTGAGGTCCAGTTTATATTTTTATCTGGTTCCTGTATATAAGAAACTATTCTGAAGATGCGGTTCGCTTTTTCATGATAGCGGTCGTAATTTAATTCATCCCTTATATAAAAAATTAAAAAAAGGCTGAAGGTGATACCGATGGTGAGCCCCAATACATTCAGCAGGTTAAACCACTTGTCTTTTTTAAAATTACGGATAGCAATAAGCAATAAGTTCTTTATCATTGTTTCAATTGTTTTTATTAGCCTCTCCTCCCATCCTCCTCTCCAAGGAGAGGAGGCGGTGCTTCATTACTTTAATAAACATTTGTTCTTCCACACAATCTTAATTTCTTTAATGAACAATAATCCTATAACTATAAAGTCCAGCCACACCCTAATCAGCAGACACTTCAAATTTTTGAACTCTTCCAAACTTCTCCGCCGCGGCGGAGATTTAGGGGGCTGCTCTACTCCGTCCTCAAACTCTTTACAGGATTAGCAATAGCAGCTTTAAAAGCCTGGACACTTACTGTTATCAATGCAATTATAAATGCTGCAAAACCTGCTATTACAAACACCCACCAGCTAATATTGATGCGATAAGCAAAATCCTGCAACCATTTATGCATTACCCACCATGCTACCGGAAAAGCAAAAACACATGCAATCAATACCAGCAATAAAAAATCTTTTGAAAGCAATGCCACCACATTTGGTATGCTGGCACCCAATACTTTTCGTACACCTATTTCTTTAGTACGTTGCTCGGCCATAAAAGTTACTAAACCAAATAAGCCAAGGCAGGCAATTAATACAGCCAATACGGCAAATACAATGGCAATATTTCCTGCACGCTTTTCGCTGCGGTACATTTCATCAAAAGAATCACTCAAAAAACGATAGCTAAAAGGAAGGCCGGGTGCAAGTGCTTTCCATTTATTGCTTACCTGCTGTACCAGGTCCTGCGCATTTGCAGTATTTATTCTAAAGGAGGCAAGCCCCGTACTGTTGCCCAGCCGCATACATAACGGCCCTATATTTTGGCGAAGCGATTCAAAATGAAAATCTTTTATCACACCGATAATATGTATCGGCATCATTGACTTATCGCCGGGTACATCGGAAGGAATATAAATATTTTTTCCTACAGCATCGTCATATCCTAATAATTTAGCAGTTGTTTCTGTAATAAGCATAGCGCTTGAATCTGCACTAAAATCTTTTGAAAAATTTCTGCCTTTCACTATTTCCATCCCCATGGTTTTTATATAATCGTAATCAATTCTCCAGGTCTGCATATCAATACCACTCTTTGCATCCATTACGGCTTCCTTAGAGTAAGTGTTATCGCTGCGTGAAGAGTTTGTAACAGGAATATAGGCGCTGAGTGTACCACTGCTTACACCATTTATTGCAAGCACCTCATTTTTAAATACCTGCGCATTATTATTAAGTGCATAAGCACCGTCGATAACCAATACCTGGTCTTTATTAAAACCAAGTTTTGTTGTCTGAATAAAATGAAGCTGGTTATATACAATGATAGTGGCAATAATAAGCATGATAGAAGTTGCAAACTGAAATACTACCAATACATTACGCAGGTTGCTTTTTTTAAAGCCTGTATTGGCATTGCCTTTTAATACAACAATGGGCTTAAAACTGGAAAGAAAAAATGCCGGGTAACTTCCTGCCAGCAAGCCTACCACAAAAGGAAGCAAAAGAATAAAAGGAAGTATTTGTATACTAAGTAAATTACTTACCGATAATGATTTTGCAGCTACATCATTAAACAGCGGCAATACAAAATAAGCAATAACAATTGCCAGAAAAAGAGCAATACATGCAGTAACAGTTGACTCTACTAAAAACTGTGCTATCAATGTTTTTCTTTCTGTACCCAGCACTTTTCTTATACCCACTTCTTTTGCACGGCTGGCACTGCGTGCAGTACTTAAGTTCATAAAATTAATACAGGCAATAATTAATATAAACAACGCAACAGCCCCAAAAATATAAACGTACTGAATATTACCAGATGGTTTTATTTCGAAAGTATAGTCACTAAACAGGTGGATTTTTGTAAGCGGAATAAGTGAATACTCAAGATAATTTCCAGATTTTCTGAACTCCTCCATGCTGCTTACTTTAATAAACTGCTGTACAGAAGGCAGCACATATTTATTGATATAGTCATCAAACTTTTTTGTAAATACTTTGTCATCTGTACCAGGCTTTAGCAAAAGGTAGGTATGAAAATTATGACTGGTTAACTGCCCCCACTGGTAGTCTACATTCTTCATGGAGAACAGGAAATCAAAATTAAAATGCGACTCCTTGGGAATATCTTTTATCAATGCGGTTATCTTGTAAGGCTTTGTTGTTTCACCATTTTTTATTTCAATGGTTTTACCTACAATATTTGCCGTGGTACCAAAATATTTTTTTGCAGATGATTCTGTTAAAACAACTGTATTGGGTTCGTTCAATGCGGTTTTTGTATCGCCTTCAATGGCAGGCAGCATAAAAACACTAAAAAATGTAGAGTCAACACTCGCTACATTTTTTTCAGTAATAAATTCATTCCCTTTTTTTATAAGCTTATCACCTTCGCTGGTGTAAACCCTTGTGTATTCTTCTACCTGCGGATTATCTTTTTTTAGCAATTCCCCCATCATATCAGATGTTTGGGTCATGTGCAGTTTTCCGCCACCGAATTGTATGTCAGAATTAATGCGGTAAATGCGGTCAGCATTTTTATAAAAACGATCATAACTCAGTTCATCCGTTATATACAATATAATCAGTAAGCAGGTAGCAAGACCAACTGCAAGGCCGAAAATATTTATTGCGCTGTAGCCTTTATTTTTCCAAAGGTTACGAAAGGCGATTTTGAAATAATTTTTTATCATGGCAATATAATTGGGGATGTTTGATTTTTTGATTTCTGATGTCTGATTTATTTCAATTTGGGCAGCCTTGGTTTCACTTTCTTATTGTCGCATTTTTAACGACCTCACCTCCCATCTCCTCTCCCGAAAAGAGGCGGCGGTGCTTCTAACCTGCGCCAAACATTTTATCTTCCATTTCAACATTATTTCTTTAATGACCAACAATCACATGGCAAGAAAGTATAGCCGCAACCTACTCAGCAAACACTACAAATTTTTGAACTCTTCAAAAGTCCCCTTTGGGGGATTGAGGGGGCTGTCTACTCTGTCCTCAAACTTTTAACGGGGTTTGCTATGGCAGCCCTTATTGCCTGAAAGCCTATTGTGAAAAATGCAATCAGCGACGCTAAAATTCCGGCAATGGTAAACATCCACCACTCTATATTTATCCTGTAAGAAAAACTTTGTAACCAGCTGTGCATAGCAAACCATGCCAATGGAAATGCTATGATGCAGGCAATAGCAATCAATTTTGCAAAGTCTTTGGATAATAGTGTTACAATCTGCAAAACCTGTGCACCCAGTACTTTGCGTATACCAATTTCTTTTACCCTTTGTTTGGCAAATAAAGAAATAAGCCCAAACATGCCCATGCAGGAAATAATAATTGTCAGCAATGCAACAAAATTGGTGGTTTTTAAAATCCCGTCAATCAATGCATATTGCTTGCCCACAAGGTCGCCCATAAAATCAGTCTTAAAAGAACGGCGCGAAGGCATCAATTTAAAACTTGCTTCAAGTTGCTGCAGCATTTCTTTTGTATGGTTACCTTCAACCCTGATGCTGAGATAATTATTATCTGCCAAACCTTGTTTACCGCCATACCAATGTATCAGTGGTTCTATTGGATTTTGCATATCCTGGTAATGAAAATCTTCCATTACACCTATCACTGTAAAAATATCATTACCGCCTTTTGATTTCAATTGTTTGCCTGCTGCGGTTTTCCAGCCAAGTGCATTCATAGCGGTACGATTGATCATTATAGACTTGCCTTCTGATGCTGCCAGCCTATCGTCAAAATTTCTTCCGTCAATTACAGGTATATTATAAGTTGTAAGAAAGCCGGCATCTGCACCGGTGTGCCGCATGTTTACTTCCTTATTTGTTAAGGGATCTATATAAGTATTAAAGTTATTCCAGTATGCAGTAGGAATAACTGAATTGGTAGAGACATCTTTTACATAAGGTTTTGTTTTAAGTTCATTCAAAACCGTTTCAAAATGTGCTGTTGCTGCCTCCCTGTTTTTAAAGGCTAAATCCAGATTTACTACAGTAACATCATCTTTATTAAAACCAAGAGAAGCATTTTTCATATAATCAATCTGCCGGTTTAAGATTACCGTAATGCAAATAAATATAATTGCCATTGTAAACTGAAAAGCTATAAAAATATTGCGGATACGATGGTTGTTGGCAGATGTACTTATTTTACCTTTTACTGCATCTGACACCCTGATAGAAACCAGTTTTAAAGCCGGCAATGTACCTGCAGCAATAGTTATAACAATTCCGATAACAACAAATAATAATACAAAAACATAATCTTTACGAAGCGTTATAGACAAATCGCCAAAGCGGCTGCCATACATTTCGTTCAGCTGTGGCAATAAAATGTTGTTGAATAATAGTGCCGCCAATATAATAGACGAAAAAACTATCAATGCATTTTCAAGACAAAATTGTTTGATGATATTTAATTTGCTGCTGCCGATTATCTGCCGCACGGCCACTTCCCTGCTACGGTTGTACATACTTGCCGTATTAAGGTTTAGCAGGTTAACCAAAATGATGATTAATATAAATATAGACGTGCCAATAGAACCTTTAATGATGACATTAATAATGGGTCCTGCCTCGTTGCGCATATTAGCAAACTGTACTGCCCTTACCTTATCTGTTTTTCGGTCCGGCGCATAATTCAACGCTACCAGCTTTGTAATTTTTGAATCCAAAGTGCTGACATTTGTTCCCGGCCTTAACTTCAAAAAATTTACTGCAAAACCATTATACCAGTTTGCATTATCCTTAAAATTTGGATTATTTTCTAACAACGCTGTTGTTAAAAATACTTCTGATTTAATCGTGCTGTTGGATGGAATTTCTTCCAATACACCGGTAACAGTAAGCTGTACGGTATCATCGGCGGCAATTGTTTTACCAACCGGGTTTTCTTTGCCGAATAATTGCGTTGCCACTTTTTCTGAAATAACAACTGAAAATTTATCTTTCAATGCGGTAGCTGCATTTCCATATTTTAATGGAAAGCTAAAAACACCGAAAAATCCAGTATCAACATAGTTGGTATTTTCCTGCGCTTCCTTTTCACCATACTTTAACCACGGACTGCTCCAGCCCTGTGTATGTGTACCAGCTTCTACTTCCGGGCATTTTTTTAATATTTCACCCAGTAAGGGATAAGTAGTCTGCATGTACTCATTTCCATCAGCACCCGTAGTTTTTAAATAGTACATCCTGTCTTTATCCCTGTGCATATTATCGGTAGTAGTATACATATATACACCAACCAATAACGACATAACACTTGCCAGGCCAACAGACAAACCAATGATGTTAACAACGCTAAACAATTTATTTTTCCACAGTTGCCGTATTGCAGCTTTTAAATTAATTCCGGTTATCATGTTTTTAATTGATTTGAAGATTGTGTAGTACCAACTATTTTTTCACAATATTTGTTACACGAATTGCAGCTAATTACACTAATTTATAAATGTGCGCAGGTAATTAGTGTACTTCGTATCAATTAGTGTAATAGCCATCTCCATATTGTTAAACCAAAATATTTTCTGTCACTGTTTGTCCATCAAGCATGCGGATAATGCGGTGGCTATACCTTGCATCGTGCTCACTATGCGTTACCATTATTACAGTGGTGCCTTGTTCATTAAGGTCTGTCAGCAACGCCATTACTTCATTACCATTGCTGCTGTCAAGGTTACCTGTTGGTTCATCCGCCAATATTAATTTAGGGTTATTTACTACCGCTCTTGCAACAGCTACCCTTTGTTGCTGTCCCCCGCTTAACTGCTGTGGGTAATGGTTCCTACGATGCATTATCTGCATTTTATCCAGCACTTCTTCCACTCTTTTTTTGCGGTCTGCTGGCTTAACACCGGTATAAATAAGTGGCAGTTCTACATTTTCAAATACCGTTAATTCATCGATAAGGTTAAAACTCTGAAACACAAAACCAATATTGTGTTTACGCAGGACGGCTCTTTTGCGCTCATTAAATTTTGCCACTTCAATATTATTGAACATAAAGCTTCCTCCATCCTGGTCATCGAGTAAACCCAATATGTTCAGCAAGGTACTTTTGCCACAGCCCGAGGGGCCCATAATGGCAACAAACTCTCCTTCCTTAATATCGATAGACAGGTTGCTCAACGCCACTGTTTCTACCTCTTCTGTACGATAAATTTTCTCAAGATTCTGAATGTGTATCATTTTTTTCTGGTTGAAGTTTATATAAATAAAAGTTATTATTACAAAATGAAACGGCTAAATGGTATCACTGGCATTTTATAGTCTGCCAGTGGTGCAGTAGCATTATTGCTGGCCTTTTCCTTTACTAAAGCTGTTTGCTTTTTATTCTCTCCCGTTACTTTCTTTGCCTGCACACATGTATCCTTTCTCTTTAAAGAATCTTTCATTGGACTGATACAGATATTTCCCTTTGATGCCGTTAATACATTCATTATTAAAACAAGCAAAGACAGTTTAATAATTTTTTGTTTCATAAAAAAGTTTAAAGGCCCCTCCTTGAACTGCGTTCGTTCTCTTTCAGAGAACCCCAAAGGGGAGGAACAAGAAGCATATAATTAATTAAAGAGATTTTATCATGATCCGGGATTTATTTTTTCTATCGTAAATACAAAATATATTCTCCTATTCGCATTTATTAAACTTCTTTAAAAGAGCAGCACTTTAAATTTTTAGGTCTTCCTAAAGTCCCCTTCCGGGGGATTTAGGGGGCTCTTAGTTATGGTTTTTTTAATACCAGCTCCTGAATATTTCCATAATTTTCGTAACTGCTTGTAATTACTTTGTCACCCACTTTTAAGCCTTGCAATACTTCATAATAATCAGGGTTTTGATTTCCTAATTGTATATCTACTTTATACGCCATGGTACCATTATCATTTACCTTAAATATCCAGTTGCCGCCGGTTTGCTGATAAAACCCTCCTTTGTTAACCAATAAAGCATTTCTTTCATCACTTAATGTAAGGTGAATTTGCAGGGTTTGCCCAAGCCTCAGGTTTTTTGGCACACTGTCGTTAAACACCATATCCACCTGTATTCTTCCACCAGTTACCTGGGTATAAACTTTCTTAATAGTCATTGAATAATTTTTTCCACCGATGGGGCATTCGCCCCTTAACCCAATAAATATCCTGGAGCTATAATGCTCATCAACATTTACCCTTGCTTTAAATCCGCCCATTACATCAATCTGTCCAAGACGTTCGCCTTTATTTTTATTTTGCCCTATTTCTGCATCAAGCGTAGTAAGTTGCCCATCAACCGGCGACCTTACAATTAAATCCCCCACTTTTTTACGCATCAATCCCAACGTGTTTTGCATCCTTGAATACGATTCCTTTGACTGACTCACCTGTAATTTCATGGAGCTGCCATCCTGTTTTAAAATATCTTCTGCCAATTGTCTTCTTGCTACCTGGTAATTATATAAATTCATACTAGATTCATACTCCTGCTTGCCAATTACTTTTTGTTCGTATAATTTTTTATTTACCTTATACAACCTTTCTGCTTCCTTTAATGCATTGTCTGCATCGGCCATTTGGGTTTGACGGTTTATTGAATTTTGTTCTGCATTATTGGTGGTATTCTGCATTTGCGTTAATACATTAAATACAGATGTTTCCTGGTTGGCAAGGCTTAATTCAAGATCGGTATTACTCAATCTTAAAATAGGTTGGTCCTTTTTTAAAATGGCGCCATCTTCAACAAATTTTTGTTCAACCCTGCCACCTTCCAATGCATCAAGATAAATAGTTGTAACGGGTAACACCACTCCATCCACAGGAATAAATTCCTGGAAAGGCCCTTGTTTAATTTCGCTAATCGTGATTCTATCTGTTTCTACATTCAACTTTGATTTACCCGAAGAGAAATATATACTGGCACCTATTAAAGCTGACAGTGCAACTGAACCTCCAATAATCATTAACCGCTTACTATTCCAAAATTTTTTTTCAATTACCCTGTCCATATTTTTATTTTATTGAAATTTATTTACACTGCTCTAATGCTGTCCGGCAGATATACTATAAAGCCATGCCAAAACATAAACAATTCATTTTTAAGTATTTATATGCTATATATTGGTACTACTGTACGCTATCGATACAACAAGTGTTCGGTTTTGATACAGTTTTACTAATTGGAATATATACGATTGAATAAGCTTATTAGTTACTAAATTTTCGCAATTGCTGTCGATGGTCTACATTACGAATCTGCGTTGTACCATCACCGTGCGTTGGCGTTGGATGTTCCATATATCTACTGCAGTAAATATTTTTTGAAGTGGTGGGTTAAACCCTGCTGCAAAACTACCTTCGGTTTCAATATTGTTATTTGCCCTTTCTTCTAAACTGATAGAAAAAAATAATGGGCTTGATTGCTTGTTCATACATTTAATTTTTATGGGTTATAAATTTTGATTAAAGTGATTATAGACATTGCCTGATTGTTGTTGCTTTTTTTTACGACGGATGTACCATAAATCGGAGGTACTGAAAATTTTATGATTGGAGTTTACCAAACTTAAAACGAATGTTTCTGAATCTTCCATGGTAAAATTTACCAGGCCTGCTTCTGTTAATGCAAGAGACAATATGTTTGATTCCTTTTTCATGACTGACATTTTTTTATTTTAAAATATTTTGTTTGCTTTTTTTTAAAAGAACTTTTCTGATATCTTTTGATGCAATGCCATGCCAAATCGTATCACCTTAACTTTCAATGTATTATAAAACATCCCCCAAATAGAGTGTCCGCTTTCGATACAATTACCATCCGCTTTTGATACAGGTGAAATAATGTTTTTTAAAGGTTATTAAAACTTGCAAATGGATTATAAAAATGGCAGTATAAAATCATTACCAACCATATAGTTTTTGCTGTGATGAATAAAAAATAATTATTTTTATTTTATAAATGAAAATTGTGCGTGTGAATCTTTCGGTATACTTTGCCATAAATACTACCTGCCATATAAAAAAGTAAATCCAAAAAATGAACTTAAAAAATGCAACCATATTGGTAATTGATGATGATACGGATGTATTGACGGCGGTAAAACTTTTGTTAAAAACTGAAGCGAAAGAGGTAGTGACAGAAAAAAACCCTGAGAATATCAAGCACCTGATGGCGGCTAAAAAATTCGATATAGTGTTGCTGGACATGAATTTCAACAGCAGCATCAATACAGGCAACGAAGGTATTTTTTGGTTAAAGAAAATTAAGGCCATTGATGAAAGCCTTGCGGTAATAATGATAACCGCTTATGGTGATATTGATCTTGCGGTACGTTCCTTAAAAGAAGGTGCATCAGATTTTATGGTAAAACCATGGCACAACGAAAAGCTGGTAACCACCATCAGCGATATTTTACAGAAAAAAACTTCCGGCAAATCTGCCCCTTCTTTAAAAGTAACCAACGATTCGGTAATAGGCAACCAGTTTTTAGGCACCAGCGAAGTAATGGAAGAAATTTTTTATAAAATAGAGAAGATAGCGCCAACAGATGCCAATGTATTGATACTAGGTGAAAATGGCACGGGTAAAGAATTGGTGGCACAGGCCATCTGGCAAAAATCATTACGGTCAAAAAATGCTTTTGTAAAAGTGGATGTGGGAGCATTAACAGAATCGCTGTTTGAAAGTGAATTGTTTGGTCATAAAAAAGGAGCGTTTACAGATGCCCGTGAGGACAGGATGGGAAGGTTTGAAGCTGCTAATAATGGTACTTTATTTTTAGATGAAATCGGCAATATCTCTTTACAGCAGCAGGCAAAATTACTAACGGTATTGCAGAGCCGAAATATACAAAGGCTGGGCACCAATGAAATTACGCCCATTGATATAAGGCTGATATGCGCCACCAACCTGCCACTTGCTGAACTGGCCAATGAAAGTAAATTCAGGAAAGACCTTGTATACAGGATCAATACAGTAGAAATAACCATTCCGCCACTGCGAAAAAGAAAAGATGACATTTTACTATTAGCAAAATATTACGCAAAAATATATGCTGATAAATACCGGAAACCGGTACCGGAATTTGATGCGGCTTGCCAGGATAAATTATTACAATACAATTATCCGGGCAATGTGCGTGAGCTTCAGTATAGTATTGAAAGGGCCATGATTATGGCAGAGGAAGAAGAATTACATGCCGGGGATATTATTTTTTCTCCTTTGGAATCAACTATCTCCATGACTGAGGAGGCGGGTAATTTTAAACTGAGCAGCATGGAAAAAAATACGATACTGAAAGTTATTGAAAAACACAATGGCAATATTTCAAAAGCCGCCAAAGAATTAGGCATCACCCGTACTGCGTTATACCGCAGATTAAGCAAATATGAAATTTAAGCCTCTATACTAAAGTGAAAAATGTAAACCCGCAATTATTTAAAACACTCTACAATATTGAAACAAAAACGACTTAACGCCTCAACGGCAAAAAACTTTTACTAAAACAGCTTGGCGGCTGAACGGCAAAATCTTCTATACATGAAATTTAAAAAATTTGAATGGGCTTTATTGATCAGGATCTTATTGTTACTGTCTTTAATTTGTGGTATTGCTTTTTTATTGGTAAAACAACAATACACTATTGTAGCCATTGGTTGCATGGTACTTATTTTTTTGGTATTCGACCTGTTTCGTTTTACCAATAAAAGCAACGAAGAATTACAGCAATTTGTTGAATCTGTCCATTACCGTGATTTTTCCAGGAGGTTTGATGAAAAAAATGCGCCTGCTTCACTACAACCCATGCGAAAAGGTTTCAATGAAATCAATACTACTTTCAAAAACATGAGCAAGGAAAAAGAAACCCAGTATGTTTACCTGCAAAACATACTGGAACTGGTTGACACGGGGATATTGTCTTATGAACATGCTACCGGTGATATTATGTGGATGAATGAGCCATTAAAAAAGCTGCTCGCAATACCCTATTTAAAAACCATCCGTTCGCTGGAAAAAAGATCGGAAAACCTGTATGCAGAAATTACCGCCATTAACCCCGGGGAAAGTAAAGTTGTTTCTGTAAAAGAAGATAAAACATTTTTAAAAGTATTGCTTAGTGCCACTGCTTTTCAAACAGATGGCAAAAAATATAAACTGATTGCATTTCAAAATATCAACGAAGCCCTGGAAGAAACAGAGTCAAAAGCATGGCAAAAACTACTAAGTGTATTGACACACGAAATAATGAATTCTGTTGCACCCATTTCCTCGCTGGCTGATACTTTAAAAAACCGTTTGCAATCTGCTGTGCACGACCTTAGCAATAAAGATGGTTCGGTAGATGACCTTGAACTGGGTATTGATACTATAAAAAAACGAAGTGAAGGCTTAATGAAATTTGCAGAAACCTACCGCAACCTGAATAAAATAAATACACTTACTGTAAAGAAAATTTATGTACGCAACCTGTTTGAATCGATGCATAACCTGATGCAGCCAACACTGGTAAAGAAAAATATTGACCTCGAAATTATTTTAAAAGACCCAGACCTAATGCTGGAAGCTGATGCCAGCCTGATTGAACAGGTACTAATAAATCTTGTCGTAAATGCAACAGATGCAGTAAAAGAAAAAGAAGACCCCAGGATCTTGTTATCTGCCTACATCACACCTAATAATAAAGTGGTAATAAAAGTTGCAGACAACGGCAATGGCATGCCCGAAGAGCTGATAGAAAAAATATTCATTCCGTTTTTTAGTACCCGTAAAACCGGCAGCGGTATTGGCCTTAGCCTTTGCAAACAGATAATGTTACTGCATAAAGGCACTATACAGGTGCAGAGTGTAGAAGGGGAAGGGTCAGCATTTTTACTTTATTTTAATTAATGTTAACTTTACAAAATCTGTTTGATTTTGTTTTGTAGAGGATGGATAGGGTTTGTCAATTGGTAATTTTCAATTTTTATATTAGCAAAAATGAAGTTTTATATTCGTACTAATTCTTGTGTTTTATAAATGATGCTTTAGTATATAACAAATGTGTGAACTGTTGTGGAATATTTACCCCAAATCTTAATAAATTACCAATAACTGTTGATTTAGGCAATAGTAATATTCCGGTACGATTTTTCTTTAAGTTTACTATATGAATAAATGGGTTAAGCGTTGTATATATTTGATTACAGGCATACTTGGGTTACTCATTATTACCTTCCTTCTGCTGCAAACAAGTTGGGCAAAAAATATAATCCGCAATAAATTACAAGCCTACATTTCCAAAAAGACAAATACCGAATTCCGCATTGATAAAATTGATTATAGTTTTCCTGACTGGGTAGAAATGGACGGGGTATATATGCGTGACCTTAATAAGGATACTTTATTATATGGAAAAACAATAAAAGCAGAAGTTGCGATGCTGAAACTCATTAGCGGCAAATACCAGTTAAATAAAATACTGCTGGAAAATATTTATATAAATCTTCATAAAAAAGTAGCCGATTCTGTTTTTAATTATCAATTTGTAATGGATGCTTTTAAAACCAAATCTGAAAAAGCAACAAACGCTGATACCAGTGTGATTGATCTTTCGCTAAATGAAGTCATTTTAAAAAAAATCCGCTTTAATATGCTTGATGAAGGCACTGGAAATTTTACTAAAATGAGTGTAACAGACTTTAACCTGAAAGTAAAAAACCTGGATCTTAATAAAATGAATTTTAATATCAGTAGACTCTATGCAAGTGAATTAAATTTTCAGCTGTTTATTAATAAATCTTCCACTGGTACAACCAATAATTCATCATCTACCGCTTTCATTTTACCATCTTTAATTACAGACAGCCTTATTGTAAAAAACAGTTTTATTTTATATGATGATAAAGTAAATAATATCAAAAGCAGCAATACTATTGGCTTGATGCAGGTTGCAGGCATAAGCAATAAAGATAATCGCAATATTTATAAGGGGAAATTTATACAGCTTTCCTATGCTGATATTGTATTTAATCACGCTCTTATTGATAGCAGCAAAACCATTAAAAAAGATAGCGCAAATGCATCAAACAATTATGGTTTTATAATCAATGAAATTGATTTAAATAATAATAAGGTAACTTATAACAATACTGCAGCACCCGCAAAAATAAACGGTTTAGATTATGCGCACCTGAACATACAAGGGCTGCGGTTAAAGGCCGTGAATAATTCATATAATAATGGTGTTATACAATCAACTATTAAAGGTTTTGCATTTACAGATAAAAGTGGGTTTACATTAGACAGTTTAAGCGGCTATGCAAAAATGGATAGCAACGCTGTAGAAATCAAAGACCTTTTTGTAAAAACGCCAGGCTCCATCATACAGGCCAGTGCAACAGTTTATCCACTTTCTTTCATGAATGCTTCGAGTAATTCGCAGGGGTTTCCTCAAAATAATATTATTGTAAGCAATACTGTTATTTCAAAAAAAGACCTCGATCTTTTAGCCGACGGACTTACAAGTAAATACAAAAAGCAGCTGTATATATTAGGCGATTTAAAAATGAATGCAAACATAACCGGCACTTCAAAACAGTTGGTAATTCATGATGTTGCTATCCGTTCTGCAACCGGCCAGGCTTTTATACAGGTAAGTGGTACAGTAAGCAATACAAATGATGTAAAAAATATTTCTTACAATCTAAATATAAAAAACCTTACTGCTTCAAAGGCGCTTATCGACCCTTTTGTAAATCAATCAAAACAAATTGTACAACTGCCGCCTTCCATTACTATAAGCGGTTTGTTAAATGGCAACACAAACCAGGTGCAAACAAATTTGCGAATGGTTTCTGCATTTGGTAATGCCACTGCAAAAGGTACACTTGCTAACTTTAACGATCTCAATAAGCTGCAATACGATATGGTTGTAAATGCCGAAAATGTTGAAACAGGCAAGTGGATTTACCATGACTCTTTACTGGGAAAGTTAACAGGAACAATTACTGCTAAAGGGTTTAACGGTTTTGATATTAAAAAGAGCACTATCAACACAACTGCTGATATAACATCATTCAGGCTACAAAAAAATGACTATAAAAATATTAAATTGAATGCAGCCCTTGCAAAAGGAATTACTCATTTTGTTGCTTCTGTTAATGATAAACTGTTACAGGTAAATATTAAAGGCAATGCCAATATACAAAATGAATATCCTGCTGTTGATGCGATTGTAAAACTTAAAAAAGCCGATTTGTTTACATTGGGTTTTGTAAAAGACAGTTTGATTATAAGTACGCTGGCCGCTATTAATACTAAAAATTCAACGCCAGAACATCTTGATGCAATAGTTCGGCTGGACAGCCTGCTTGTAAATAAAGGAACTGAAAAAATATTTTTTGATAGTGCCCTGTTGGTAGCCCTGGTTAAAAACGATTCTACTATTATAACACTAAACAGCCCATTGGCTGATGCTACTGTAGCCAGTAACCTTAGCTATGTGCAAATACCTGAACTTTTAACGGAAGTAATGAACAATTATTTGGCAACAAAAAATAATAGGGCCAATACCAAAGCTCTGCCAGGTTCGGTGGTTGCAGCCATTATTATAAAACCAAACGACCAGTATAAAACTTTAGTGAAAGGCCTTTCGTTTAATAATGTAGTGGCTAATATAACAATATCCAATAAAGATATGGATAGTATCGTAAAAGGTAACATAGCCGCTACAGCAATACAGGTGGGCAACAAAAAAGTTTCAAATCTTATAGCAGGTATTCATGGTACAAAAGATTCATTGCTGTTTGTTGCTGCTGCCGACACACTAAATGCAGGTAATATTTTATTGTACAATGCCACAGTAAAAGCAGGGCTTAACAAGCATACCCTCTCTGTGGCAATTGCTTCAAATGATGCAAATAAAACAGAACAGTTTGCATTAGAGGCTATGGCTACACAAAATGAAACAACCGATGGATACGACATTCGGTTAAAAGATTCGCTGACTTTAAATTATAAAAAGTGGCAGGTAAATGATGGCAATATAGTCCGTACTTCCAGCCAGGGTTTCAATGTGAGTAATTTTGGCATCAGTAATAATCAACAAAAAATTTTAATAGCAAGTGAATCTGGCGAATTTAATGCGCCCATAAAAATTGACATTGATAATTTTAAATTAAGTACTATAACCGCAGCCCTTAATAAAGATTCCATGTTTGTAGAGGGTTTACTAAATGCAGATTTTACAGCCAGCAATTTTAGTCACCCGATACCAACGGTAGATGGAACATTACAATTGGATAGCATCTTTTACCAACATATGAGTGTAGGCAATATTAATTTGAAAGCGGGTAGCGATAATGGAGCAGTAAATATAACGGGCACGTTGAAAGGCAATGGCAATAACGTAGATATGAGTGGTAATTATAACGCCAGCAATATTGATGTGAAGATTAATTTAAATCCCTTGTCTTTATCGAGCCTGCAGCCATTTACGCAAGATAATTTAACCCGTAGCAGTGGCACATTAACCGGACCAGTTAGCATTTCAGGTGCAGCAAATAACCCGGTATGGAATGGAGAATTGAACTTTAACGGTGTACAAACCACCGCTGCAAAATTTGGAACTTTTTTAAAGATAGACGGGCAAAAAATAACGCTTCACTACCCAACTATTTCGTTCAATAATTTTACCGTACTTGACAGCATCGGTAATCCATTAAAAATAAATGGCACACTTACCCAGGACAATCAAAAAAACTTTATATCAGACCTGTCAGTTACTGCCAGCAATTTCAATATTATCAATAATACATCTGCAGATAATAACATAATTTATGGAAAGGCCATTGTAGAGGTAGATGCAGCCGTTAAAGGAAATATAAATGCCCCTGACTTAACAGGAAATGTATTGGTAAAAAACGGAACGGAAGTTACTTATGTAAAACAAAGTGTAAGGTATACATTAAATGAAAGAAATGAACTGATAGAGTTTGTAGATATGGATACCATCAGAAACCTGGTAACAAAAAAAACGTTGCAGGAAGTTATTAGGTTAAATAAAAATAAAAACAAAGCTGTAAGCTATTTACAGTATAATATAAATCTTGAGGTAGAACCTGAAGCAAAGTTTACAGTAATAGTTGATCCGGCAACAAGTGATGAATTACAGGTACAGGGGAGAGCCCAGATAAATATGGGTGTAAACCCTAACGGCGATGTTACGCTTACTGGTGTATATGATCTGAAAGGTGGCAGTTACCAATTAAATTACGGCCCCATAAAAAGGAAATTTATTTTACGGGAAGGCAGCAAAATAAAACTAACCGGCGATGCAGAAAATGCAGAGGCACATATTACAGCGGCTTATCAAATTAGCACTTCTCCACTTGACCTGATTGGTAATGAAGTTGGCGGATTATCTTCTGCTGAAAATAATCAATACAAAAGAAAAGTGCCTTTTGAGGTATTGTTAAAAATAGATGGACCTGTGTCAAAACCGGAATTGAGTTTTGATATTATCATGAAAGAAAAAGCAGAAGGTGTTTCTTATGAGTTGGCTAATACCATTAAAAATAAACTTACTCAGTTACGTAACGATGCTTCCGCAATGAATAAGCAGATATTTGCATTACTGGCACTAAACCGTTTCATAGCCGATCAGAGCCAGGATTATTTTGGCGGCAATGGCTCTACCAACACAAACTTTTTGGCCAACGAAAGTGTAAGCGGTTTTTTAAATGCTGCAGTAAACGAGATTGCTGCAGATCTCATTAAAGGAGTAGATATTGATATCAATCTTAAGACGGTAAATGATGACCCTTCAGCTGTAAGAACAGACCTGAATCTTATGCTTGGTAAAGCATTTTTAAATGACAGGCTTAATGTATCGTTTGGTAAAAGCTTTACTGTAGATGGCAACGACCCATCTGTTAAAGGCAGAAGAGGTGAAAACAGCGATATTCAGTTTATACCTGATGTAAATACAACCTACAAACTGTCAATTGACGGAAAATACTTGTTACGGGCCTACAGGCGCTCCCAGTATGAGGCTATAATGGATGGTTATTTTATTGAAACTGGTTTTGCATTTGCATTTACAATGGATTACGATAAGTTTAAAGAATTAGTGAGCAAAAAGAAGAAATAAAGAAACAAGGAATGATAATGAAGTGCAGAATATGGATATTTATTTTATTGGTGACAATATCATCCTGCGCCATACAAAAGCATTTACCGAAAGATATATACCTGTACAATGGTTCAGAAATTAATATCAAAAAAACACCGGAGAATAAAACAAAATCTGGCCCTATAAAAAAATATTTGCAAAAAACTACTTTTCCTACAAAAAATAAAATGATTTTCGGGTACCCTTATAAATTAGGTTTTTGGTATGCTCTTGGTGAACCTAAAAAGCAAAAAGGATTTAAGTTCTGGCTGCTTAAGCAATTTGGCGAGGCCCCTGTGTTAAGTAATAAGATTGACCTTAAAGCCAATGCAGATAATATGCAAGCCTATCTGGAAAATAAAGGCTATTTTAAATCTGCCATATCCGACTCTACAAAAATTAAGGGATATAAAATGACGGCTGTTTATAATGTACTTCTTACAAGTCCATATTTTATTGATACCGTAAAATGGATTCTTGATTCCAGCAAACTAAGCCAGGATATCATTACGAGTAAAAGCAAAGATGCATTTGTTAAAAAAAATCAGCAATTCGATCTGGAAAATATTAAAGCCGAAGGTAAGAGAATGGATATAGACCTTAAAAAAAAGGGGTATTATTTTTTTAGCCCTGCGTATGTTAAAACCTATGTAGATACTACAAATGGTAGTAATAAGGCCAACCTTTTTTTTAGTATAAAAAAAGATATCCCGCTTAATGCCACCTTGCCGCAAACCATTAATTCCATTACTCTTTTTCCTAATTACACATTATTGAATCCACCGCCTGATACAAGTAAACAGGGTATGTTTCAATATGACGGGATCTATATAAGAGATACCGTAAAAAATTTCAGGCCACATGCACTGGTGCATTCAATTAATTACCGGTCAGGGTCAATATATAATATAGAAAAACACAACGAATCTTTAAACAGGCTAATCAATCTCGGGGCTTTTAAATTTGTAAAAAACAGGTACCAGGAAGTAGGTGATTCAACTGATCCTTCAAAATTAAATGTGTATTATTATTTAACTCCATATAAAAAGAAAACCATCACAGCAGAGCTTGGAGGCTTTTCAAAATCTAATTCGTTTACCGGTGCACAGGTAAATCTTAATTGGAAAAACAGGAATCTTTTTAAAGGTGCAGAACAATTAAACGTAAGTACATTTGGTGCTTTTGAAATTTCCTCTAAGGACAGTCTAAGTAAAAATAATAATTTCCGGCTGGGTACTGAAGTGTCGCTTTCGGTACCCCGTATTATCTTCCCTTTTTATATAAAAAATAGCCGCACTTTTTTGCCAGCTACTAAATTTTCTTTTGGGTATGTTTGGCAGCGGCGGCAATTATTATATACCAATAATTTTTTACGCTTTCAATATGTACTGAACTGGAAGAAAAAAAGCAATACAGAACATAGCTTTTCTCCCTTTAGCATTACTGTTAATAACACTTCAAAATTATCTGAAGAATATCTGCAGATTGTAAACAAATACCCGGTACTTCAAAATGCTAACAAACCTGAATTAATTATGGGTGCATTTTATAATTATTTGTATACAAGTAAAGACCCAACTGCAAAAAATATATATTATTTTGTAGGAAATATTGATATTGCAGGGAATCTTTCTGGGCTTATAAGAAAACCCGATAGTGTATTCAGTAAAAAAATTGCAGGAGCTTATTTTGCCCAGTATGGAAAAATTGATTTTGATTTTAGGTATCTGCGCAAATTGAAGGAAAATACCTACTTAGCAAACAGAATTTTTGTGGGCGTTGGGCTTCCATATGGCAATTCAGGATATCTTCCGTTTTCGAGGCAATACATCATTGGGGGTAGTGCGAGCTTAAGAGGTTTTCCTCCAAGGCAGCTGGGGCCGGGAAGTGTGATAACAACTTCGGATCAGCAAGTATCTTACCCACAAATTGGCGGCGATTTTAAGTTAGAATTACAAACCGAATTACGGTTTCCTTTGGTGGCTAAATTAAGAGGCGCCGTATTTGCAGAAACGGGTAATATCTGGACAAAAACTGCTTTGTTATACGGAGCTGGTGGTATGTTAACGAGCCAGTTTTTAAATAAGTTGGCTGTAGATGGTGGTGTAGGCTTGCGGTTAGATGCCAAAATAGTAATATTTCGTTTCGACGTAGCCATACCCTTTAGAAAACCGTGGCTCCCTGCTGGTTCTGAGTGGTTAACCAACTTTGACTTTGGCAATAGTGCGTGGCGAAAAGATAATCTTGTTTTTAATCTTGGTTTTGGTTATCCATTTTAAATATTTTGTTTTACAACAAAGCGGTTGCAATCAGTAAAATAAATGTTAGGCTTGAAATACTCAAAACAATACTCATCAAAGAAAAACTTCTGTAGGTTTCCTGCATGCTCAACCCGCTGAATTGAGCAATTACCCAGAAATAAGCATCATTAGCATGACTTACCATCATAGAACCTGCAGCAGTTGAACTTAACAATAAAGATAATTGAAGTGGCTCTTTAAAACCGGCAATAAATGCAATGGGCGATAGTATGGAAGTGGCCACAATAATGGCTGAGGTGGTAGAACCCTGTGCGGTTTTTAATAAACATCCAATGGCATAAGCTATCAACAAAAATGCAATGGGAGAAAAGCTTCCGCTATTCACCCAATGGTGAACAATATCTGCTAATGGGGTTTTCTTTAAAACATTACCAAATACACCGCCTGCGCCAACAAGAATAAGGATGGGTCCCGCATGACTTATGGCTTCTACCATCCACTGGTTAAAAAGTTTTGTTCCTTTTGCTTTTACCAGTAGTAAAGAAAACAGCAATCCAGTTAATAATGCTATAACCGGGCTACCAAAAAAAAGCAAAATGCTTTTGAGCATTGCAGGCATCGGTAATAGTTCAGCAGCAGAGCCAGCTGCTATTAGTAAAACTGGTATTATAACAGGCAATATACTTTTCCAAAACACAGGTAATTGTTTAAGCGCTTCTTCCGGCATATCGTCTGCCTGGTACTGATTGATTTTATTTAAAAACCTGGAAGCAAATAACCAGCACATAATTGTTGTAGGAATACTTATTAATAACCCGGTTAAAATAACTGCACCAAGGTGCTGGCCAAGCCCAAGGTTAGCAGCACCGGCTAATGAACCGGGATGGGGTGGCAATAAAGTATGTGTAATGTAGAGCCCGCCTGCCAAACCATTTACAATTGCTGTGTATGATTTTTTACTTTCCCTGCTTAAAGGTTTTGTTAACCCGTTTAAAATAACAAAACCACTATCACAAAATATTGGAATACCCACTACCGTGCCTATAACCGTAATGGCCAGAATAGGTTTATCTTTTCCAAAAAAACGGATGATAGCATCTGCAATACATAAAGTGGCTCCGCTTTTTTCCAGTACTGTACCAATCAATGTACCCAATACTACAACCAGCCCAATATGTGTCATTATATTTCCAAAACCTTCATTAGCGGTAAGCGCAATATCTTTTAAAGGCAATCCCACCGACAGCCCTGTAAATAAAGCCGCTACCAGTAATGCCAAAAAAGGATGCCATTTAAAGCGGGAGCATACTATCACAATAAATAAAATTGCAGCAGCAATAATCAATAAAAGAGGAAGACCTGTAACCATTGAATAGCTAAATTAATGGATAATTGTTTAATGGATAATTGATAATTTAAAAATGCAGTACCCAATTTATTAAACATCACAACAGATAATTTCAAATAAGTGAAGGGTGTAACGGATTTAATAATTATCAATTATTTCCTATAATCATAACTACAATATCCATCACATTCGTTTGGGTTGGCCCGGTTTTTATCAATCCACCCGTTTGTTCAAAAAAATGATAAGCGTTGTTTTTTTCTAAATATTCTTCTGCCTGCAGTTTAATTTCATTAGGTAACAAAATGGTATAATTGTCTGCAATTGCGCCTGCCGCATCCGTAGGCCCATCGGTGCCATCAGTGCCGGCAGATAAAAAAGTAATTTTATTCATGCCGGCTTTTTCTCCTGTAGAATTTAATTCCAGGTAAGCGCTTAATACCATTTGCTGATTACGTCCACCTTTACCATTACCTGTAACTATTACTGTAGTTTCGCCGCCAAAAAGAAAACAGGCAGGCTTGGAACCTGAATACTGTCTACCTTTCTTTACTAACTCACGGCCAACAATAGACGCATCTCCATTAAGGTTGTTGCTTACAGAACCAATATGATAACCAAGCTCAATAGCCTTTAACTTCGCAGCTTCCAATGCCATACAATTACTGCCTATAATTTTATTGTAGCTATTTTTAAATACATCATCACCGGCTTTTGGCGTATCCTTTATCATTCCTTTATCGCCCTCATTAATATGTGCCATAATTGCATCCGGTAAGCGGCTTAATAAATTATATTTTTTAAGTATTGAATTGGCATCTTCAAATGTAGTGTTGTCAGGTACTGCAGGGCCGCTGGCTATTACCGATAAGTCATCGCCAGGCACATCAGAAATGACGAATGAAAAAAAGCTAGCTTGTGGTGCATGACTTAATAATTGCCCGCCTTTGAGGGCAGACAAATGTTTACGGACAGTATTCATTTCGTGAATGTCTGCACCAGATTTAAGTAACAGCTCAAAGGTTAGCTGAATATCAGTTAGTGTTGCAGTTTGCGGAACATCTATCCATAATGAAGAAGCACCTCCACTTATAAGGCAAATAACAATATCTTTTTCTCCTGCCGTTTGTAATAATGTAATTATCTCTGATGTAGCTGTTATACCATTTTCATCAGGTATCGGGTGCGCTGCTTCCAGGCAGACTATTTTTTGTAATGGCAAAGAATGCCCGTATTTGGTAACCACTATTCCTGTTGCTATTAAATTGCCCAGAATTTCTTCTGTTTTTTTTGCCATGGCCGCACTGGCTTTTCCTGCTCCTATTACATAAATATTTTTTATGCTATCAATCAAAAATTGCTGATCAAAAATATGGAGTATATCATCATCAATAAATAAATGGGCAGGAATTAATTTTGCTGGCTGAACAGCAGCTACAGCAGCGCTAAAAATTTGTAGGGCGTTTTGCCTGGCAGTCATTTTATTGTGTATTTGTGCGTTCTCACAAC
The DNA here is from genome assembly GCA_043745405.1 of Ferruginibacter sp. Taxonomy (GTDB): domain Bacteria; phylum Bacteroidota; class Bacteroidia; order Chitinophagales; family Chitinophagaceae; genus Ferruginibacter. The sequence continues at coordinate 51,320 of JAYTTI010000144.1, forward strand.
TTACAATAAAAAGTTTAAAGCAGAAGTTTTATGTTGAAGCTATTTGTTGCCTGCGGCAAAATTAAAAAAGCGATGACGAGGCATACAAAAAAAATACCCATTTTACTATTTCTGTAAAACAGGCATTTCATCATTAAAATCTTCAGTAATTATGTAATTGAAATACTTATATTTTCAAAAAAAGAGGGATTAAAAACGGGCATGCATTTGTAAAAAAGACGAAAGCTCATCACAACTATGAACGATCTAAACGCTTTCCAAAAAATAATGACACTAAAAATAATACGATAAAAATGTAAAAAAATATTTTGCCAATTGATATTGCACTTGATGCAATACCGCCAAATCCAAAAATTGCGGCTACTATTGCAATAATGAAAAAGGTAACAGACCAGCGCATCATAATTGTAAGTTTTAAAACGATAAAATTTGTTTTAAATTAGCTTTGTTTGAATGAATTTATATGGTGCAGCTTTTTCTTCAAAAATCACCGCCAGTATAGATAATCCAATAAAAATAAAGTATAAAGGTTTTGTGATCGAAGATGTATATCCGGGAATATTTCCAAACTGAAATACTGCAGTTACAATAGCTCCGAATAAAAAAATAATTGTCCAGCGTAACATAGTCGTAAATTTTAGTTTTATTTATAAATTTATCTTTACTATTAAGGTATATGAAAATACTGTGCCATAGTTATATTGAGAGGAAAAATCAGAAGTGGGGCATAAAAATATGGGTATATATTTCAACAGTAGGGGGAAAATACACGAAAGAGACGTTTACACCGGCATTTTGTGAAGTTATATCGAGAAAAAATACTAATCATCGCCCCATGACATGAGATGTACATTAAACCTACAGAAAAAACCATTATTTACAAATACACAAATATATCAGTAACAGTTAAAGGTTTTCGGATACGTTCTGAGCAAGAGCATGAAGCACAGTTATAAATTGCTGATAAATTAATAAAATCATTAAAAAAAGAATATCACCTTCTATAAAATTATCCATCAATTCAAAGTAATTATCATGGTACAATTTATACCAGTACCTTACAAAAAACTGAAGATGATTTGCTGCATTCATTTCAATTTGTTTTAGTTAACCTCTTTAAAATACAATGGAGTAGCTTATATTAGTACCTTAATTCAACAGCGTTAAAAATGATTAGAAAATATAAAAGTGACAATATAGATTGGAAACATGTGCTGAGCCCTAATAATCTTTTTCTTATTGGGTTGGGCACAAGCCTTGCTGTATTGGCTATGAAAGGTTTTATGATTCCCAACCGGTTTATGGATGGTGGTATTACCGGCATATCTATATTACTGCACGAAATATTTCATATAGATATCAGTTTTTTGGTAATTGTGCTGAATGTGTTTTTTATTTATTTAGGGTACAGAAGAATTGGTAAAACCTTTGCCGTGCAAACAACTATTGCAGTCATCCTTCTTTCGATAGGATTGTTTTTAATACATATTACTCCCATCACAAAAGACAAATTTCTGATAGCTGCTTTTGGTGGTATCTTAATGGGCACCGGCATTGGTTTGGTTATAAGGGGTGGTGGTGTAATTGATGGTGCCGAAGTAATTGCTGTTTTTACCGGAAGAAAAACCGGATTCTCCAACAGCGAAATTATTATGCTTTTTAATACTATTATTTTTGCCGTCGCAGCATTTCAGTTTGGGATAGAAACTGCTATGTATTCTATCATCACTTATTTTACAGCTACAAGAGCCACCGATTATGTAGTAGATGGCATTGAAGAATTTACTGCCATGAATATAATAACATCGCAACAGGAAGAAATAAAAAGTCTTCTTGTAAACGAGCTGGGAAAAGGCATTACGGTATATAAAGGCGAAAGGGGTTACCTGCCCGGTAGTTTTGAAACCAAGACAGATTGCGAAATTATAGTTACGATCATTACACGTTTGGAAATAAAACAAATAGAAGAATCGGTAATGAAAATTGACCCCAAAGCATTTGTATATGTTCAAAGCATTAAAGAAGCAACAGGAGGTATTTTAAAAGCGAAAGCGCATGCAAAATAATTACAAATAAAGACTTCTCCCTTTTTAAAATTCTTGCAATCTATCTAACGTACCGGGTTTAGATTTTCCCCCTTTCCCCACTTGAACTGAGGGGTCAGGCCGAGCAATGCCGTCAATGATTTTATAAATATAGCAGTACAAAAATGCAAAAAAATAACGCACTTTAAAAGTGCGTTATTTTAATCTTTTATAAAATATAAATTTATTTCAAGGTATTTTTTGCGATATCTGTTTTAATTTCCAGTTTCAGCTGCAAGTTCAAAAAGCTTGATAAGGCCTGGATTCAATATAATTTCAATGCGGCGGTTTGCTGTTTTTCCTTCCTTTGTATCGTTACTTGCTATAGGTGAAAATTTACTTCTTCCTGCAGATAATATCCTTGA
>JAYTTI010000145.1:0-53752 GCA_043745405.1 Ferruginibacter sp.
TATTAGTGCAAAGCTTCCTCCTTATACTTCGCTTGCATTAGGGGCAGCAGAAATACCCCTGTTACAAATGTTACAGGCCTACACCATGTTTCCCAATAAGGGTTTCAATACTGAACCGGTATTTATAAGCCGCATAGAAGATAAAGATGGTAATGTTTTAGAAGAGTTTACACAGATAAACAGTAAGCAGGTTATCAGCGAACAGGATGCTTTTACTATGGTAAAATTAATGCAGGGCGTAGTACAAATAGGCACCGGAAGATCTTTAAATAATTATGATATTCCTGCTGAAAAAGCAGGCAAAACTGGTACCACTAATGATAACGCAGATGGCTGGTTTATGGGTTATACACCCGAACTACTTGCCGGCACATGGGTGGGTTGTGATGATCCCTTTATCCGTATCTATGCAGGTACCAGCGGTGGTAACGAAATGGCACTGCCTAAATGGGGTTATTTTATGAACAAAGTATATGCAGACAAAAACCTGCCTTATAAAAATGTTTTAAATTTTCAACCTCCTGGGCAAATGGCCAGTGATCCTATTTATGCCGATCAGAATTTTAAGGATATCATTAATAGCGGAGACAGCAGCAATTATTCAGAAGACCAGGGCAATGGTGCTGCAGGCGATTTTATTGTTGACCCGGCAACCGACAATAATGCTGCTAAGGTACCGGCAGAAAGTGAGTTTACCAATACCAAAAAAGATACCAGTTCAAAGATAAAAGGTAAAACGGATCCTGCAACATTATCCAAACAAACAGACCCTAAAGCAGTAATGCCTGCACCAATAAAATTACCAGAAGATAAAAATAAAAAGGCAGGAACACCGGATAAACCCAAGACATCGAAAAGTAATGATTATTAAAATGGGCTATACATGTTGCCAACAGGGAAAAATATCCTTGATACAAAATATGACTAAAATTGTTTTAATATTATTATGTTTGATTTCTACAAATTGTTATTCACAATCTTTAAAAGATGTAGAAAGAATTGAAATTAATGCTCAGAAATGTGCAGATACAACGAATGATGTTATTGCATGTGAGAAATTACACTACAAACAAATGGATAGCCTGTTGAATCTTGTCTATAGAAAACTAAAAGCTATAAGCATAGAAGAGGATTTCAAAAAAATAAAAAGTGACCAGATAAAATGGTTGTCATTGCGAGATAAAGAATTTAAAAAAATTGAGGAGGAAAAGGATTGTAATGTTTCTCCTGATATTTGCCAAGCATTGCTAATTAGTAGAAAGACATGGGTTGTAAAAGAAAGGGTAGAAATCTTAATAAAAAAATATAATACCGTTGCAGGTCTTTAGAAACGATAGGAAAAGAAAGCAAGGTATTTGAAGTAAAAACATCACTCGATTGGTTAAAATAAAAAAAGTAAATTTGTTATAAATACAGATAATTATGACAACGGTAGCCATCAGGCAAAAATTAGCAAATTATATGCAGGTAGCCGACGACAAAAAAATAAAAGCTATGTATGCGCTTTTGGAAAATGATATTCAACAGGAAGAGCTGGAATATACAGATGAGTTTAAAGCTGAACTTGACAAGCGGTATGCTTATTATAAAAATGGAGGCAATATGATAAGTGCAGTGGAGGCAAATAAGCAAATTAAAAAAGTATTATAATCAGGCAAACCTAAATGAGTTACAAATATATTTAGCCCAATCTCTGCGCAGTAGGAATTTTATAAGCACAGAGTTACGCAAATTTTTTTCTCTGTGAAACTTTGTGCAAACCTCTGTGTCACTCTGTGGCTTCTTTGGTAGCGTCATAATATTAACAAACCTATCTCATCAGGTACATTTTACCATATCCTTTATTAAAATATTTATCAGTATCATCGCTCTCCGATTTGTATTTATCCAGGGACTTTCCATTTAAATTAGTTATTACCCTGTACAGGTAAACACCATTTGCCAGCTTTTGCCCGTATGCGTCTGTACCATCCCACTTAAAATCTGTTATATTACGGCCCACATGTATTGAGCCCAGTTCATTCTTTGTTATTTCCCTTACAACTTTACCGGTGATGGTTAATATTTGTATACGAATATTCTGCGGTACCTGACTTCCGGTAATGGTAAAAACAAATGCGGTAGATGTAGTAAATGGATTGGGATAATTGAGCAAATTACTAATCATTGGTTTGTTAATAACGCTGAAGCTTACACGATATTCAATCTTGCCCGCTTTGTTACCCGCCACATCTTTACCTGACACAATAAACTGGTAATCGCCGTCTTCCGGAAAATAGGGAAGGAAGTCTATTGATGCCGTATTTTCCCCGCTGCCCAAATTGGCAGGGTTAAACCTTACTGAATCGCCAAAGAAATAATTGTGCAATACACCATCAGGATATTGTACCTGTATCCTCAATAAGGAGGTATCGCTTAATGCCATAAAATGGCTTTCATCTTTCAGCTTTACCAATATATGTGGTTTGGAAGCTATAATATCCCTGTTTAGAATATGTACCCCATCAAAAGTAACATCAAGCAAAGGATTAAATTTATCTTCTTTTACATAAAAATCTTTGAAGATAAAATTGTTGTATAAATATTGCTCCGGCTGATCATTATCGGGGTTAACCATTACATACAATGTGTTCTTTCCCGGATAATCTTTTGTATCAATAGTATAATTTACAACCAACGTATCGCCAGACAATAATGCTTTCTTTTTAGGAAGAATAATTGTGTGAGGTACATTGTTGCGGTCTGTAATAATAACTTTTACTTTCAGGCTGTCAAAGGCAGCAGCGCTAATATTTTTAAACGCTAATGCAAAATCAATTGAAGTGCCCTGGTCGACTGAATCTTTCATGGTATACAAAATATTGGGTGCCACTGCACCTTCAGGAACATAATCAGCATTGATCCTCCAATATCTTAATTGCTTTGGTGTTGCAAAGGTTTGATCGCTGTTATTCATTTTTAACTTTATATACGGATAAGTAGCTGCATTTATAAATGCAAGCGAAGTATCAGTAGCAGGCGACACTGTTGTCAACAATGTCTCTGAGCCATTGAGTCCTATTCCAACTACCTGGATGTTTACAGAATCTTTTGCTACCGGGTCACTGCTAGTACCATTCCAATGTAAAGATTTCCAGCTGCGTGCTGGCCCAAATGCAGGGGATTCAATAACGCCTGTAAAATATGTAGTAGGTAATAAATAAGAGAAGTCAATATATTTATCTTCAGTTGCACCCATTACCTGCTGTGGGATAAAGGAGGCGTTATTTTTTCTATAAAAATATACAAAAGGCAGGTTATGGGTAAAGCTGTCTATCTTTGAAAATCCGATTGATTTTAATTTATGGTATAATGAATTGCCTGCACCCAGAATAGCCTGGTCTGCCTGCCACTGGCTTATAAATGAAGTATTTACGGTATATCCCAAATTAGTAATTGATAAATACATCCCATCAGGAATACTGTCGATAAAATCCATTGCCCTTTTCCGATATTTAATATCATCATAAGGAAATTCAAAAAACTTTCTTGTTGCTGCGTCGCACATTGTCCAGCTTCCAAAACGCCCGGTAATTTCTCCGGTAGCAGGATTGGTAACATTATAGTTTTTCCATGGCTGCAACGATGCACTGTCATATACAATAATTTGGAGAACATTATATTTACATCCATAGTATTCTAATTGACTAAAATCGAGATTTACATTTATCCTGTCCCAATTAAAATACGGATACAGCCCTGTTTTTATAACTAAATTTCGAGGTAAAGTTTTAAAACGAAATACCCGGTCATTATCAAGGCTGATGGTACTGCTATAAGTACTTTTGGTATGTTGAAAATAATGTGACTGATTAAATCCTGTACCGCCATTTGGCAAATAAACAAAAGAAAAAGAATTCCATATTTGCTGCCCGCCATTTAACGGAACCATCGATGTTCTCCAATAATAGACAGTGCTGTCTGTAAATAGTATATCTGTTGGTTTAAATTCTATTATTCCACCCCGGCCATTACCGCTATATTGTTTTTTAAAAGGCGAGTTAAACAATTCTGTAGTATCAATTTCCATTTGATATTGCCGCTGGCCGCCTAATGCATTTGCCGTAGAAGCGCTAAAAACAATTTGCTGGTTATTTACAATAGAATAATTATACGGTGATACAGGACGGATCTCATCTTCAAGAATATAAAATTCTTTTGTTAAAGTATTATTTGTCTCTGACAGTTCCTGAACAGTGTTATCTACATCTAATGTAACAATTATCTTATTTAAACCTTTATCAGTAGTAGGGTTTATCGGCACAACAAAACTTAATGAATCCGCATTTTTTATTACAGGAATTAATTGGTTGTATAAAACAACTGAAACATCATTTGGCAATTTTCTTACAACAGAAACCCTTATAGAATCTTTAATCACTTTACCGATATTCATCATTTTAACGTTCAATGTAAAACTATTATCAGCAACAGAAATTACGGAGGGAGTAATTTTAACCAACTGATCTTCTACAACAAAATCGGATAATGCAAAAGCGTTTATTCTTATGGCCGGGTCACCATGAAGATTAAGTTCCTCGAGGTGTATCCTGGTATAAAAATCGAGCGTTTGCGGGTTACTGCCTAACACCTGTAAAGTTTTTTTAAGCTGGTTTCCAATGGTATTGCCATACAGGTCAAGCGAAAGGGCACTATACAATTGTGTATTAAAGAAATTTAAAAACGGAGGAATGCCCAAGTGAGTACTTGCTATAAATCCAATACTACCTCTTTGATCTGCCAACACATATTTTTCGGAAAGTGAAAGGTTGCCTGACAAACGTGTTTGATCAAACAAATAAAAATTACCAGCGCTGCAACCACTTACATTAAACATGGGATACTTTCCCTGGTTGGTATATATTTCAGGGCTGCTTAAATTAAAGGCAAGTGTATTGGCAGATGAATGGCCAAAATATTGAATCAGGCTAACGCCGCCATTTATAAGCTGTTCAATACGTTCTCCATTAGCCTGCTCTACTGCTGTACTGGTAGCTTTTACAAAGGTTTCTACATGGCCACCAAAGGCACTGTCTTCTACTTTTCTTTTGTAATCATTCATATAACTTACAAACAAATCGCTTTCTTCATTGTCTGCACCTCCTGCAACATTTATTACATTTTTCATCCAGGCTTTGTCTTCAACAGTATGACTGGTTGATGCCTGTGCCAGTTCGTATTCCTTTACTTTATTTAAATAATATTTAATTTCCGTACCATATATAACAGCCAGGCGGCCGATAGGAACTAACGGTACATTTTGACCTGGCAGGCAGGATAATAATACATCAGAAGCGGGCCAGCCAAAACTTTGCACCAAATCTATTTTATCTGTTACTGGGTTTGTTTCATTTAGCTTATAGTCCAATGCACTCAATCCTCTTCCAATTATAAAAACGTATTTAGGCTTGGCACTAAATTGCACATTGGCAAAACGAATGAAATCGCGTATTGCGGCAGGATGCTTTTTTATTCCGAAAGCAAACTGATCATTTAATTCATCAATTAAAACTACTACTGGCTTGTAACTTCCGCCGGCAGCAGATGTTCTGTATTTTTTATACTCATCAACATAGTTTATACCATTGCCATCATTGAATAAAGAAGGATGGCTAATAATTATATAATCGCCCTGGTTGGCAGCTTGTGAAAAATCGATAAATGATCTGGATGTAACTGCATTAACTATAGAAATATTATCCGTTTCCTGATTTACCAGTTGAAATTTTCTGGTGGCAAGGGCCGAGGGTGGTAAAGCAAACCTGACTTTACCTGGTACAGAAATATCACCTGTAAATCTTTGCCCATCGCTCATACTATACAAAACAGGCGGAGTAGTACCTGCATTGAAATTATCTATTACGAGATAATTACCAGCAGCAGAAGCATTCAGTTCAAAATAAAAATTTTTTTGGTTATAAAAATTAAACATCGATGGGTAAGTCAGAATCATTTCTCCAACAACTATCCTGTCATTATTATTTGCAATACCAGGCGGTGGTACATAACCATTTACCGACATCCAGAACTGGGTTGGGTTTTGAGTGATGGAGCTTATAGGTATATTGTTTACCTGCTTTTTTACAATGCTAAAGTAATCCATCGGTGCATCATTAAACAGCACATCGTTATAGAACTTTACACTTAAATTTCTTTTATATAGTGAATTACCAAAAGCAGCAATATAAAAGGAAACACTGTTGGCAGGTGCTGCCGCATAAACATATAAATTACCATAGTTTTCATAAAGATCACAACAGTGTGCTATATTATCACTCGTATATCCTTCTCCAAGGTCGTAAGAAGATGAGTAAACATATTCTCCTACAACAGCTGCATATCCGCGGTTATATTGCGATTTAAAGGATGTTCGAAGTTTACGCATATAATAATCATCGGCAGCAAGTGTGTTGCCTGCTACATTATTTATAGCAGAAGTATACCTTAAATTATTACCCGCAGGATTTACAGTAAGAAAAAATGTAGCCGTATCAGTATGGATACTAAAGCTATCGGACAGCTGATAAGAAGTATCCCGGTAAAGATTTTTATCCGGCCTGCCGTCATTTCTATCGCCCCAAAATTCTATATAATCTGAAGCACTTAACAGGCCTGTTGCCACAGTAGTAAAAATGCGCACCTCTTCACCATTGCGCCATAATTGAAATTGCTGTGCAGGAATATTGCCCAATCCTGCAGAAGATAAAACAGATTGATTAATTCTATAAACACCGGATTTACCAGCCTGAAATTTAAAGTAAACCTTACTATAATCAATCCAGCTATTATTGAGCTGTGCATGAGTTATGGTAACACAAAGCAGCAATATCGGGGTTAAAAATTTTTTCATCTTGCAGTATATTGACATGTATGATCTTATTCTTTTTCTTTTTTCACTAAAGTAATAAGCAGTGAAAATATATGTGTGTATAATGGGTTAGATTGGTTGGCAAGATTACTAAATGCATAATCCAATGTTACATTTTTTATTTTCACGCCGGCTCCTAAACTCGGCTGGTATATCCACACTTTTTTTTGATTTAAAGTATCTCCATCAGCCAGTGCCTGCTGAAAATTGGTTACCCCTGCCCTGATAAAAAATACATCTTTAATAGACGCTTCCAGGCCAAGATGTGGATCAATACTAACAGGGTTGCTGCTTATAACTGTATTTCGCTTACCATCAAATGTTACATCTAAATCTGCTTCTGTTAACAAACTAAAAGAATTACTTATTTTAAAATTATATCCTCCGCCAATTGTTAATCTTGGTGAAGTTATTTCTGTTGACTTAACAGGAATGTCATTTTTTGTGAGGTATAAAACTTCTTTTTCTTTTTCTGTAAAATTAAAAGTCCATGCATTAAATGTAGTTGTTAAGTCTTTTGCTACAACACCTGCATGCCAACGGTTACCATGCATTTGAAAACCTGCATCAATACCAAAACCCCAGGAACTGGCAAAAGAACCCACCTGGCGATGTATCATCTTTGCATTAACACCAAAACTCATTTGTTTGTCATCCTGGTCAACAATTTTTTGTGCAAAAGAAAAAAGCATTGCATAATCTGCCGATGAAAAACTTGTAACGCTGCCGTAATCAATACTGCCATCTGGTTGAACTAAAAATAGAGTATTGGGAATATCATCAACACCAAAACGCATTAATGATACACCAATAGTCCGTTTATTATCCTGAATTGGCACGGCAACAGAGCCATAATCGTACTTGCCAATGCCGGCAAAATACTCAGCATGCATTAAATTAATTTCTGAATGATCTTTAACACCCACCAGGCCGGCGGGGTTCCAATAACCTGACGTACCATCCGTTACGGTAGCCACCTGTGCACCGCCCATGCCCAGCCCTCTTGCACCTGCACCAATATTTAAAAATTCGTTGGAATATTTTCTAAATTGACTAAATGAAGCTATCGGGAATACTATAATACTCAATAAAAAAACAAACAATTTTGAACGCATAAAATATTTAGTTTCCGTTTAAAGGCTTCTTTATCTATAAACTTACCTTTTTAAACGTATTTGCTATAAGTAAATTGTGCTGAATTTGAATAGGTAAAGGGGTTATTGTTGCAAAAATAATTAATATAAAAATGATATATAAAAAACACGGGGCAATTAACAAATTATAACTTACAATAAGAGTGTTTTTAAACAGTAAAAGCGGCTTTATAATATTAAATTCTCTTTGCAGCGGCCTAAATGACAAGTAATACCTTACCGATTGATTTTGACTACTATATTTCTCCTTCAAATAAACTTCCTTAGTTTTTCAATTTTTCTAAGCACTTTTGCAACACTTTCGGATACCTGAATGATAAATATTAAAACAGGGTTAATGACAAATTTGATACAGGAATTACAATGGAGGGGCATGATACAGGACATTATGCCCGGAACAGAAGAGCAATTGAATAAGGAAACTACTACCGGCTATATTGGGTTTGACCCTACTGCTGATAGTTTACATATTGGCAGTCTTGTACCCATCATATTATTAAAACATTTACAAAAAGCCGGGCATAAACCTATTGCGTTGGTTGGTGGCGCTACGGGTATGGTTGGCGACCCAAGCGGAAAAAGTGAAGAAAGAAATTTACTGAGCGAAGAAGTGCTGAACCATAACATGGTTTGCGTAAAAGCGCAATTGGAAAAGTTTTTAGACTTTGATACCAGCCATCCTAATGCGGCGGAAATGGCCAATAATTACGACTGGTTTAAAGATTTTACTTTTTTAAATTTTATTAAAGAAGTGGGCAAATACATCACGGTTAATTATATGATGAGTAAGGATAGTGTGCGTAAAAGGCTGGAAGGCGATAATGGCATTAGCTTTACAGAATTCACTTATCAACTGGTGCAGGGATACGATTTTTACTGGCTCAATAAAAATAAAAACTGCAAGTTGCAAATGGGTGGCAGCGACCAATGGGGCAATATTGTTACTGGTACAGAAATCATTCGTAAAAAAAGTGGTGGCGAGGCTTTTGCTTTTACCTGCCCATTAATAACCAAGGCAGATGGTGGTAAGTTTGGTAAAACAGAAAAGGGTAATATCTGGCTGGATGCCAACAAAACTTCACCCTACCAGTTTTACCAGTTTTGGTTAAATGCAGCTGATGCGGATGCAGAAAAATACATCAAAATTTTTACGATGCTTCCAAAGGAAGCAATAGAAATTTTACTGCAACAGCATAAGGGAAATGAACACCAGCGGCTATTACAAAAAAAACTGGCAGAAGAAGTTACCTGTTTTGTTCATAGCAGGGCCGATTATGATTTTGCTGTAAAAGCATCTGAAATTTTATTTAACAATGATACGGCTGAAATATTGCAACAGTTAAATGAAGAACAATTATTGCAGGTGATGGAAGGTCTGCCAACCGTTGAATTTTCAAAAATAACTGCAACCGAAGGGATAGATATAGTAAGCTTTTTGGCCGATACAAAAATATTTGTCAGCAAAGGTGAAGCCCGCAAAATGGTACAGGGCGGCGGTGTAAGTATTAATAAAATAAAAGTAGAAAATATTGAAACAGTAATAAACACAAATAGTTTATTAAATGAAAAATATTTGCTGGTACAAAAGGGTAAGAAAAATTATTATTTAGTGGTGGTGGGATAATAAATTTTAGGTATAATCCCATATTTCGCTATCTTTTGCCGGAATTATAAGTCCTATAAAATCAACATGAAAACAATCTTCGAAATGAGGTTTTAGTTTGGTTACCAACCTCCATGATATATTGGCATCTAATAACAGTTTCATTTTAAGCAGCTACGATCTTAATAATTGATTCCCTGTTGGCAGCAAATGCAAGTGCTGCTAAAATGTGTTCTTTTTTTAACGAAGGGTAATCTTCCAATACTTGTGCGTACGTCATGCCAGATGCTAACCATTGCAGAATGTCTGCGACTGTTATTCTTGTTCCCTTAATGCAAGGTATACCAAAACGAATTTCCCGGTTGATAGATATATATAAAGAAAATTCTTTCATAATTTGAAGTTACTCTTTTTTACTGGTCTTATAAGCAGCATTTCAAATGTGTGCATTTCAAATTAGCTGTGTAGTTGCCTGCAAAAGCCGATATACATTGGCGAGGCTCGTAAAATTGTACAGGGCTATAGTGTAAGCGTAAATAAAAAAAGTAGAAAATATTAAATTGACCGTAAATACAAAAGATCTATTAATCGAAAACCATTTGCTGGTACAGAAGGCTGCTGTTTAAAGATTACTTGCAGTATTTTTTCAATAAATCTGCGGCGGATGTTTCTGAGTTCCCTAATTCCAATACTTTATTCCAATCTAAGCAAGCTCCTTTTAGATTTCCCAAATTATATTTTGCCAGCCCTCTTAATAAATATAGCCGTGAAAATTCAGGTCCCATTTTGATTGCAATATTGCAATCTCTTTCAGCACCAGCAAAATCTCTCATAAGCAACTTTAATTCACTACGCTTCCAGTAGCCATTTATGTATTCGGGTTTTAAAGTTACATATTTGTCGTAGTCAAGTAATGCTCCCTTGTAGTCTTTGAGACCCTTTTTTGCATTGCCACGATTTAAATAAATACCGTAAAAACTATATTTTAGGACTATTGCTTTGTTACAATCCTTCAATGCACCGGAAAAATCCTTAAGATTATTTTTAGTGTTGCTTCTACTTATGTAAGCTCCAGCAAAGTTGGGATCTAATTTTAGGGCTATGTTATAGTCTTTGATTGCACTCGAGTAATCTTCCAGATCATCATATGTATTACCACGACTTAGATAATATTCTTTATTTGTGGAGTCTAAGAAAATTGCAGCATTAAAATCCTTAAGAGATTCTTTGTACCTTTCTTGAGCTCTTTGAACTTTTCCTCGATTGTTGTATGCCTTTGATTCTTTTTTATTTAGCAATAATGTACTATCAAAGTCTAATGTCGCACCCTCATAGTCTTCTAAATAGAATTTTGAAATGCCACGATTTAAATACGAATTTGCAAAAGTGCTATCTAGCCTAATTGCGCTACTGTAGTCTTGAATAGAACCTTTGTAATCTAGGCTGTTTGCCTTTTCCAAACCACGTGAATAAAATTCTGAAGCACTTTGGCCAAATGAAAGAGATAAGATGTCAACTAATAATATGGTAAAAATAAATTTCACACTTTGAGATTAATGATATTACAAATAATAGCAGCAAACCTCATGTTGCTGCAGTTAAATTCTATTGGTCGTTACCTATTAAACTATATTTTTTCATTTGTCACTCGTATGATTTCTCCAAGCAAAAGGTCAATTGGTGCAAGATATTCTAACTGATTAATTGTCGGCAAAACTTCGCTTTTTCTAATTAGTAAGTGAAGAAAACTATCAGAGATTTTTCTAAGCGAATTGTCCAAATTTTGCATAGCTTCTTTAAAACTTTTACTGCCCGAATAATTGTTAGCCACTTCCTTAAATGTATTATGTCCAAAGATAGGGGCAATATGGTCAAGCATTGAACGAAGTAAATTTCCTACGGCATAGAAGCAGTTGAGATTGTAGGCAATGTTTATCTCTTCGCAAATTCGTATAAGTTTTTTAAAATCAAATTCTTTACTTTTTAATTCCTTTAGTTGGTCAATTCTTTTAACATTAATGTAATGCTTTCTTAGCATTAAAATATTATCTTCTGTTTCATTTTTCTTTTTCCATCCATAGTCATTCTTAAGATATTCCCTTGTCAAGTCTTTCCCTATTTGTCCTAAAGATGCTGGATCAAGTGCATATTTTCCCGTTAGCCTACTAAATATCATATGCTTTCTGGTTTCAGGTAAATTCATGAACTCGGTCAATTTCTCCTTAGAGTCTTCATATGAATATAGTCTCAGCTTTTGTAATCCGTTTAAAACTATTTTCTCACCATTTATAAAAACATCATCTTTCCCCAAATCATAGGCTTCTACAATTTTGATTAAATCTTCTTCGGGAATCTTTAGTAAAGTAAAAGTGTCAACAAAATTTTCTACATAAACATTATATTCTGTCATAAAGGTTCAAGTTTAATGGTCGTCGGATTAACTGCATCCAACTTTTCGATTTACGAGAGTTACCCAAGATTTAAATATTTGTAAACGTATATTAATATTTGTTGCTGACCAATATTACACGATAAAAAATTCTGTCTAAATTAATTTCACTGCTTTCTTATTCCACCCAAACCTGCTTTTTTATCACGGCACCTTCAACGGCTTCAGCTAAAAATTTTCTTTCGGCAACAAGGTAACCATTACCTTTTTCACAAACATGTACTTTTAAATTTTCAATGCTGTAAGGGCTTCCATCGGGTATGTCTGCAATGTTAGAATAACGAATATCATATCCATCAATGATGATGACACAACCGCTGCCAATGGCTTCCATTTTATTTCCTTCGGTGATAAGCATACCGGTATCTTCGCCCAAACCAATACCAATGCAGGATGGGTTAGTGGCCACCACCTGTGCCAGGCGGCCAAATCGGCCACGCTTTTCAAAATGACTGTCAAAAACAACATCGTCCATAAAACCAAGGCCTGTAGTAATTTTTACTTCACCTTTTAAATGTGCCCTTGTGGCATTGCCTTCATAAATCATGGTATTGCTCATAGCCATGGCACCCGCACTTGTGCCCGCTACAACAAAATTATTTTCGTTGTAATAACGTTGTAATATCAATTGCAGAAATTGTGTGCCTCCAAAAGTAGTAGACAGCCTAAGTTGGTTTCCTCCGCTAAACATAACGGCATCACAATAACGGATTCTTTCAATATATTCTGGGTTAACAGCATCGGCACGGTTGCGGATATTCATAATACTTACATCCGTACAACCAATTTTTCCAAAAGCATCCAGGTAATTCTCCCCTACTTCATTTGGTATCATCGATGCAGTGGTGATAACTTCAATTTTTGCAGCATGGCCACCGCTTTCGGTTACAATGCGGTTTAAAATGCCCAGCTCTATAAAATTAAGATTGCTAAGTTTTTGTAATTCCCCCTTTTCGGGTACCGTGCCTTTATCTTCGGCACCACCAATTGCAATAAGTTTTCCCCTGGGTTGTTGCATGAATAGTTATTTAATTGGCAGTAAAATATTTCTTGGTTACACCACATTGTTTTACTGCTTAATATAATGGGTGTTACAAAAGTAAAGTAAATGAGTAAAACTTGCTTTGATTGAACTTGTATTTTTTAAGCTACATTTTTTTTGTTAACTTCCGATTTGCGCCCTAATTGAAAGAAACTAACGGTGGTTGCATTATATTATTTGATGCCTGCAAAGAATTATTGAACTGTTAACTATAAACTGATTTAAAAATGAATATAGCAGAAATAAAAATACTCAGGGGCCCTAACTACTGGAGCGTTCGCCGTACAAAATTGATACAAATGAAACTTGACCTGGAGGAAATGGAACAGCGCCCCACTAACCTTATACCCGGTTTTAAAGACAGGTTAGCCACGATGTTTCCCAGCATGTTTGCACATCGTTGCAGCGTAGGCAAGCCCGGAGGCTTTTTTGAAAGGGTTGAAGAAGGCACCTGGATGGGGCATGTTATAGAGCATATAGCGTTAGAGATGCAAACACTCGCAGGCATGGATACGGGGTTTGGCCGCACAAGAGGTACAGGGCAGGAAGGTGAATATTATGTAGTATTCAGTTATATGGAAGAAGATGCAGGCGTGTATGCGGCACGGGCTGCAGTAAGGGTTTCGCAGGCACTGGCAGATAATGTTGCATACGATCTTGAAAATGATATTATGCAGCTAAGGGAAATAAGGGAAGATACCCGCCTTGGGCCAAGCACTGGTTGTATTGTAGATGAGGCAGCCAAAAGAAATATTCCTTTTATTCGATTGAATAAACATAGTTTGGTTCAGTTGGGTTATGGCATCCATCAAAAAAGAATAAGGGCTACTATTGCCAGCACTACCAGCAATATTGCCGTAGATATTGCCTGCGATAAGGAAGAAACTAAAAACCTATTAGGTGCTGCCGAAATTTCCGTACCCAAAGGTGTTATTATAAGAAGTGAAGAAGGATTGAAAGATGCAGTTGAAAGCCTGGGTTATCCGTTGGTATTAAAACCTGTGGATGGTAATCATGGAAAAGGCGCCACCACCAATATTGTTGACTGGGATATGGCTGTAAGGGCATTGGCCGCAGCACAGGTTTATGGCCGAACCATTATTTGCGAACGGTTTATTACCGGTTTTGATTTTAGGGTATTGGTAATAAACAATAAATTTATCTGTGCTGCTTTACGTACACCCGCCGCCGTTACCGGGGATGGGCAACATACCATTCAATGGCTGGTAGATGAAACCAATAAAGACCCACGCCGGGGTTATGGCCACGAAAAAGTTTTAACGTCTATAAAACTGGATAATTTCAGTCAGCAGATGCTGGATGAAAAAGGATATACATTAGAAACTATTCCACCAAAAAGTGAACTTGTTTTACTGAAACCAACTGCCAATTTATCAACCGGTGGTACTTCAGAGGATGTTACTGATGAAGTACACCCAGCCAATATTTTTATGTGTGAACGCATTTCTAAAATTATTGGTCTTGACATTTGTGGTATTGATATTATGGCACCCGACTTACGGTTACCCATCAGCGAAAATGGCGGTGCCGTGCTGGAAGTAAATGCAGCTCCAGGTTTTCGTATGCATATAGACCCAGCAGTAGGCATTGGCCGAAATGTAGCAGAACCTGTAATTGATATGCTATTTCCAAAAGGCAGTGCAGGCCGCATTCCCATCATTGCTATTACAGGTACTAATGGTAAAACAACTACTACAAGATTAACTGCTCATATTGCAAAAAGCGCGGGGTATAAAGTGGGCTATACCACCAGCGACGGTGTATATATTCAAAACCAACTAATGATGAAAGGCGACTGTACCGGGCCGGTAAGTTCCACCTTTGTGCTGCGTGACCCTACTGTAGATTTTGCAGTATTGGAATGTGCAAGAGGTGGTATTTTAAAGAGTGGTCTTGCCTTTCAAAATTGTGATATCGCTATCATCACCAACGTAAGTACAGACCATATCGGCCTCGGCGGAATTGACACCCTTGAGCAGATGGCCAAGGTAAAAGCCGTAGTAGCAGAGACAGTTTTTAAGCATGGTTATGCCATCTTAAATGCTGATGATGATTTAGTATACGAAATAAAAAATGGTCTTGATTGCAATATTGGATTATTCAGCATGGATGAAAATAATACACGCATAAAAGAACATTGCAATAAAGGCGGATTGGCAACTGTATTTGAGAATGGATATGTTACCATTATGAAAGGTAACTGGAAAATAAGGGTAGCGAAAGTAGCAGACATCCCTATCACTTATGGAGGTAAAGCCATTCATAATATTATGAATACTTTGCCGGCTGTATTGGCCACTTATTTATACAGGGACATTAAAGTCGATGATATTAAAGATGCATTGGAAAAGTTTGTACCCTCGCCCACACAGACACCGGGCAGGCTAAATTTTTTTAAATTTAAACACTTTGATTTTTTAGTTGACTTTGCCCATAACCAGGCAGGCCTGCAATTACTGACAGACTTTGTAAGCAAATTGGAGGGCTCCCCAAAAGTAGGTATCATCAGTGGCACCGGCGACAGAAGAGATGAAGATATCCGTGACCTTGGAAGAATATCAGCCAGTTGTTTTGATGAGATCATTATTCGCCAAGATAAAAATTTACGTGGCCGTACTGCAGAAGCAATTGTACAGCTTTTGGTAGAAGGTATCAACGATACAAAAACAAAAGACATCCCTGTAACGATTATTTATAACGAAAAGGAAGCCATCATGCATGCCTATAATACAGCAAAGCCGGGTTCATTAATAACAGTAATGTGCGATGTGGTGGCAGAAGCGCTGGATATGATAAAAGGGTTGAAGGAAGCTGAAGATAAAATGTAGAAAATAAACAGGTAATAAATAATAGAATTGTTTGTAATATTTACGTGTAAACCATATCAAAGAGTTGACAGTTTTTTAAAATGCTTTTGGCTGTTTTGCCCCCATCCCCTACATTTGCAGTCCCAAACCAAAATTTGGGAAAATGATTGGGTTATAGTGTAATGGTAGCACTACAGATTTTGATTCTGTCCGTCTAGGTTCGAATCCTAGTAACCCAACCAGTGAGGACAAATTGGTTTTACTACTGATTTGTCCTTTTTTTATTTTTACTAAACTCTTTTCCAGTTTATATAGTAGCTCAACGGCCTCCCTGAGCAAAGCGGTTCTATAACTCAATCCATAAAAAATCAGTTTTTCGGGTTACCTCAACCCTATTATTTCTCTTTTGTATCTGCCAATACCATTAAATATTTCTATAATTTTTAAACATAATGCTTCCTTTATTGTTTAGTATAAACAATTTACCCGTACAAAAAGAAATAGCAGATGGAATGGCCGGAATAATACCTTTCAACGTGAATGCATTAATCAGCCTGCCGAACAAATGATACAAATTTGTAAGGGTAAAAGGGCTTACAATTGATAAGCACTCCGATTATGTTGAACCTTATTATTTATTGCTTGTTCCTTTAATGGAACCGCCCACTGAAACCAGCCGGAAAGATATTTACGAACCCATTAAAAGTGAGTTGTGGTACACAAGTGGGCAGCTGAGGTAAATGAACATTTACAAATTATAATAGCTAATAATTTATACAAATAACCAATGGCTACTTTTTCGTTAAAAACAGTACAATGCATTCCTGCTGATTTAGATATAGCATGGGAATTTTTTAGCAGCCCTGCCAACCTTAAAACCATAACGCCTGACAACCTGGGTTTTCAGATTTTATCCAAACATCATGGCAGCAGCATGTATCCGGGGCAGGTTATTGAATACAGAGTAAGACCAGTTTTGGGTATCCCCATTTACTGGATGACGGAAATAACACATGTACAGGATAAAAAATATTTTGTAGATGAACAACGATTTGGCCCTTACCAGCTCTGGCATCATCAACATCATTTTAAAATAATTGAAGGTGGTGTGGAAATGACAGATATTGTACATTACAGAAACCCTCTTGGTTTTCTAGGTAATATTGCGCATGGTTTATTTATTAGAAACCAACTTCAACAAATTTTTGAATTCCGTTTTAAGAAAGTAGAGGAATTATTTGGTAAGTGGAAAGGCGTACAATTAAATTCATTGGAATTTAACAAAGCTGCTTAAGATGTATAAAAAATAGACGCCCTTCAATTACAATGCAAGAACTTGCCACAAATTGAAACGTGCCCAGCCGCTTCAATTTCACAACACAAGTATGAAAAAACTGGTTTACAATTAAAGTTATCAGGCTAAATAGCCTGATGATTAAAGGGCTGTATTACCATTTCACTCACCACACCACTAGTTGGTTGCTGGCATAAAAACCAAATAGCTTTTGCAGCTTCTTCTGCCATCACCATTTTATCACGCTGAACCCTTAAATCAATCGTATCCCAAAAAGGCGTATCCACACCACCCAAAAATAAATTGGTGATACGTATTTCGGTACGTTTTATTTCTTCCCGTATGCTTTGCATCATCCCCACCAAGCCATATTTGGAAGCGCTGTAAGCAGCAGCACCTGCCATGGGCACTTTACCCAGTATACCCGGGATATTTATTATCAAACCTTTTTTTGTTTCTTTCATCTTTGGCAGAAAAGCTTTCACTAAAAGAAAAGGCCCATACAAATTATAATTCAACGTCTGTAAAAATTCTGTTTCGCTTAATGCTTCGCTTTGTTTGATGATGCCGATGCCTGCTGCATTCAGCAATACATCAATCGTTGCATATTGGGTGAAGAAGTTCTCTTTTAATGTTGCCACCTCCTCAGGCTTGCTGATGTCCAGCGCAAAAATTTTATCGCTGCTGAGTTTTATTTCATCTGCAAGCGACTGCAGTTTTTCTTTATTTCTTGCGGCAAGAAAAAGATTGGCGCCGCTGCCTGCCAGCAGTTTTGCCGTTTTGCTGCCAATGCCGCCGGTGGCCCCGATAATCAATATATTTTTATCTTTTACTGATTCCATACATGTGTGTTTATTTGTTTAAACAATAGACCTTATGTATTGTTTACAATAGAAATAAGTTTTAGCCAATGAATATTCTGCTCACAGGTGCAAATGGTTATATCGGCCAGCGGCTCATCCCCGTTTTGCTGGAGCAGGGGCACACTTTGTATTGCTGTGTGCGGAACAAAATCCGTTTTGAAGCAGAGCATTTGCATGAGCAGGTAAAAATTGTGGAGATAGATTTTTTGCAGCCAACTGCGAATGCAGCCTTGCCAAAGAATATTGATGCTGCTTATTACCTCATTCATTCTATGAGCGGAGGCATAAAAAAATTTGATGAAGCAGAAGCCGCCTGTGCTGAAAATTTTATTCAGTTACTGGCACCAACAAATACACAACAAATCATTTACCTCAGTGGCATCAGCAATGCCAATAAATTATCAAAACACCTGTCATCAAGATTGCAGGTGGAAGAGATACTGGCAAAAAGCAACATACCAATCAGCATTTTACGGGCGGGCATTATAGTGGGTTCCGGCAGTGCTTCGTTTGAAATTATCCGTGATTTAGTGGAGAAGCTTCCTGTGATGGTTACCCCAAAATGGCTCAACACAAAATGCCAGCCCATTGCAGTGCGGAATGTGGTGCAGTTTTTAACAGGCGTATTACTAAAAGAAAATACTTACGGAAAAACTTTTGATATCGGCGGCCCCGAAATACTCACTTATAAGGAAATGCTGCTGAAGTTTGCAAAAGTGAGGGGATTAAAACGCCGCATAATCATCATACCTGTAATGACACCAAGGCTGTCCTCTTACTGGTTATATTTTGTAACCGCCACTTCCTATGCGCTTGCCATCAATTTGGTAAACAGTATGAAGGTAGATGTGGTGTGCAGGCCAAATGATTTGGCAACGCAATTGAATATTGAATTGCTGCCTTATAATTCTGCAGTGCAACTGGCGTTTGAAAAAATAGAACAGAACCTTGTATGCTCCAGTTGGAAAGATGCTTTTGTAAGCAGCAACACTCCCCAGCAAATGATGCAGTACATCAATGTGCCCAGCTTTGGTTGTTTTAAAGATTTAAAATTACGGCCTATTAAAGAATACGAAGATGAAGTGTTGAAAAATGTATGGAGCATCGGTGGAGAAAAAGGATGGTACTATGGAAATTCTTTATGGCGTATCCGTGGCATGGCTGATAAAATGGTGGGTGGTGTTGGCCTGCGCCGTGGACGAACCAATAACAACATTATTAATTCAGGTGATGCGCTGGATTTTTGGCGTGTGCTGATTGCTGACAAAGAGGATAAAAGATTATTGCTATATGCAGAAATGAAACTGCCAGGCGAAGCATGGCTGGAATTTAAAATCCTTGAAGTTGAAAACCAACTGCACCTGCGGCAAACAGCCACTTTTCGCCCTAAAGGTTTGTGGGGTAGGTTGTACTGGTACAGCCTGCTTCCATTTCATTATTTTATTTTTAATGGTATGATTGATAATTTGCTGAGGAAGCAATAATTTATTTTATATCCCAGTTACAAGATTCAATCATCTAAAAAAATTATATGTCAAGACATACAGACACTTTTTTCGTAAAAGATTGGCAGCATTTCTTTCAGTTAACGGATACCAAAAAAATATAACCATATCAAATTGACATAGCCATAAATTTTTGATAATCTATTCAAC
This sequence comes from Ferruginibacter sp., assembly GCA_043745405.1. Lineage (GTDB taxonomy): Bacteria > Bacteroidota > Bacteroidia > Chitinophagales > Chitinophagaceae > Ferruginibacter. The sequence goes on from JAYTTI010000145.1 coordinate 19,796, forward strand.
CTTTTACTTGGCAATAATTACAGAATCAATTACATGAAAAACACCATTTGTTGTTTCCATCTCTTGAGTTATTACAAGAGCTTAGACAGGTTCGTATTTTTCATTCTTTCTTAATTTCTTCTTCCGGCATTAAATCTTCAATAATAGGTTTAACTGCATTCATGAATGTAATTCTTTTACCTGCATCAATCCTGTCGTCTGTAAAAAGGTTACCGATGAAACGCATCATTTCCGCCCTTGGCCCACCTTCTTTTTTCTCCACAAATTCTGTGGTGCTCATAGTGTTAAACTCTCTTACTGTAGCAATGATGAATACAATAAAGAGTACAATAATAACACTCGTTAAAACGATGATATCCGTATTGTTTTCCATAATAGTTTATTTTTGGTTTTTCATATTGAAAAAGATGAGTAATCCCATGATGGTTGGTGGCCAAAGTCCAATGAAGATGGCCCGGTCGGGGTTTTTTAGTATCACATAGTCATATTCTGATACAAAAATCAGAATGATTACCATTGCTACAATTAATAATTCTGATGCCTTAAATTTCTTTAACATTGAGTAGAGTTTTATTGTGAAGAATTATTTTTCTTTGTGATGTAATTTAATCTGCCCTGCGTAAATATATTGTGGGCATGAGCAACAGCGATAGCAAAAAGCACGGCAAAAAGTGCCAGCAAGGCATTGTAGTAAACAGGCGCCGTCAACGAAAGCCTTATAAAAACAGTAACCAGTACAAATGCCGCATATCTAAAAACATCCGGGTAATGCAGCGTATATCTGAATGCTACCAGCATAAAAAGTAAATCAGCAAAAATCAGTATCATATAAAACTGGTCTATTGACTGTACCCATACGCCAGTATTTATAAAATTGTATACATCATTTGTCTCAAGAAAAAAAAGTGAAATGAATACAAGAAGAGCTATGTATTGTTTAAGGATTATAAACTGTACCTTATCTGTTAATGCAGTTACTGACCGGTGTTGCTGAATGTTGTAATAAACTGACAGCAGAAAGAATAGGATTGACGAACCCACACCATCTGAAATCATTTTATAAACAGACTGTAACTGATTTTGTACGGGAATATGAAAATCAAAATGTGAAAACTCTTTGAAAGAGGAACGCAACAGCACCAAACTTAAAATTTCAATTTGCTTTCCTATAGAGTTGGCAATGGACTGCGGGATAACGAACACCAGACTTATCATTTCAAAAAACAACAGCAGCGTAAAGGATATTTCTATTGCCTGTAAAAAATGAATATGGCCAAACAGGCGGGGCATAAAAATAAAACTAGTGTGGTTTATGAGAGCAAGCCCCATGCTTAAAATAAAAATCGCAATTAGTAATATGCTTTGCAACTTTGCAATTTTTTTACCCTGCCAGAAAAGTTCTAATGGAAGGTAAGTATAACGCAGTATGGCATCTGATAAGTTCATAGGTTAAGCAACTTGGCCCTTCTGGATATTTTTTTTACACAATGATTGCTGAACTTTTTCATAAATGATTAATTTTCTACTGGTTTTATTTGCCGTAAGCTATTGTACATGTCATGCATTATTTGCATGTGCGGTGCAGTAAGCACTGCCAGGCTTAAAAACAGATAACCCACTATGGCATTACTGCTGATAAACATAAAACCAGTTAAACCAAATAAGGCGATTCCGCCAATTGCCAAGACACTATACAGTATAATTTCCCTCTTAATGCTATGTTGAGTATACAAATTATTCTTTTTTAAATAAGTAATTATATTATTGAGGGATAAAACAGAATGCCATACAACAAAATAGAATGTAAAACCAAGCAGCATGGGCAGGTTGAACAGGATGAACAAAATTACAGCAAATCGGATTAAGAACTGGCCTTTGTCCTTTTTGTCTGCATTGTTATTCCGGAGGAAGTATATGAATGTTGTTGTAAAAAATAGTATTCCTGAAACAGAAATGATATTATAACGATGCATGTCAAGCCAGTTAATAAAAGCAGCATTTTCTTTACCCGACTGAAACATCTGAAACAGAGGTTTCACTTCTTCAAAATGATGCAGCAGGATGACAGAAAGAATTAGCAAGCCGTAAAAGATAACAAATAATTTACCTAACAGTGTGTTGGTTTTGAACTGGTATAAATCTGTTTCTCCAAAATGATAGGCAGCAAAAAGGATGAACAAAAAATTACCTGCCAACGGAAAAAACCGCAAAATTGCTGCAAAGGCAAAAAGCCGTGAAATATAGACTGCTAAAAATCGAAATTTGGAGAATACTTTTTTACTACTGTTTGCATTTTGTGTGGCTACCAGCAAATCAGCGGCGCCATGAGGTACGCCGAGTAAAAGAATTCCTATTAAAAAAATGAAGAATTGAGTATTGGTATTAACTGGTAAAATAAATTGCTGAAAAAGCAACAGTATACAACCCAACAGTAATAGCGCAATCCTTAACATACTCGAATTTTTAAAAATCATTTTTAAAATAAAAAGTGCAATACAGATTGTATTGCACTTTTTATTATCGGCTAAGCATAGGCAGGTGAAGTCGCCTTATCAGATTGTGCCAGTGCATATATCACTAAACCAAATCCAATTTTATTGATGGCATCACCAATATTATATACAATATCCATGGAGAGTCCCTCAAACATTCTTACACCGAATAAACCACCAGCTGTTCCAGCTATGTAGCCAATTGGATATATAGCCCAACCTACTAGTACAAACCAGCCCAAAGTTTTTACTGCCTTTGCAACAGCAGGGCCAGCATTACCAGCAAGTTTAGCTACATCTCCAAACCAAACGAGATATACAATATAGAAATAAGCCAATCCGCTGATCAGTCCCCAAATCCAGCTTTGTGTTTCTTTGCCATAAATAGCTTCACCAATGTAGCCGGTTACCAGCATTACAACAGATGCAAAAATGAGTTGCCACAACAGTCCTGCTTTGGCACCAGCTTTTTTGGTAATCAAATAAAACTCAACACACATTAGCGGCACGGTCAATATCCAGTCAACATAACGAAAGAATACTGGCGACTCACCTGTTTCCAGGTTGTAACCCCTCATGTAATAATAATGTACTGCAGCAATAAAAGTGATAAGACCAGAAACAAGAACAGATGTGCGCCACTTTTGCGGTACATTGTTCAGCTCAAAGAAAAAGAAAACACAAGCAGCCATCATGGCCATAGTGCCTACAAAAAATGTGAAGGCCACGTAATTGTTAGTTGCGATTGGGAGAATCCCCAGTAGTGTTAAATGCATATACATATGGTTTAATTTATAAAAAAAATCTTTACAGGCTTGTAATGAGCAATATTATTTTGTTTAATTATTTCGTTTAAACTATAAACAGAATTTTTTTTAAAAAGTTTACAAATTTGAAAAATTATTGAAAATTCAGTTTAGTTCAGAACACATCTGCTACCTGCATTCTACTTAGTAGAACGTTGTCATTAAAAACAGTGGGATTTCATAAACAATACCCTTAAATGCTGTGAACAAATATTTTTTAATTGTTGAGCTAAAGTTCTTGTTGGAAAAAACAATTGGGGAAGAATGGAAGAAATTCCAGACAGAAGGCAGTTAGTTGTTGGATGCGGATTTATCTCAAAAACTTTTCACATTTTTTCCAATATGAAAAAAAGGAGTTGTAGTAACTATTTACTTCAGAAAACATCCAGTCCCTGCTGTCTTTGATACCGGGATAATAAGTAAAGGCGGGATGTTCTTTTGAAATAATCCAACCGGTATCCAATGAAGAAGAATTTTTATACTGACTAAAAATATCAGCAATTTCTGCGGTACACAGTTTAATGCCGTCAATATTTTTTGACAAGTCAATGATAAACTGTATTACCTTTTCGCTTACTGGATATTTTTCAAAATGGGATGGCTCCAATAATAAAACCCGGTTTACGTCTTCGTCTTTTCTCCACTCCACATCCAGATTATACGAATTATAAATGAGTGTTGGTTTGTTGATATCCAATGCAGGAATTTCAGTAGCCGGTAGTTTTGTTTGTAATGATAAATCAGTAGTTGGCTTTAATGTATCGGGAACAGGCATGGATATTATTTCTTCATACCGTTTATTTATAAAAGTATTTTGCTGATTACCAAAGCTGTATTTGTTTACATTCTCCTGGTTGAAATAATATTTTTTTGAAGCAAATGCTGCTGCCACCCATTGCCAGCTACAATTGTTGCTGGCAATATCATTATCAAGTAAATGATAATACATCCATTTTGATGGCTGCAGCCAGTGTGCTTTGGCCATATTGCAAACCAGCGATGCAGTGTACATACGCACATGATTATGCATGTAACCGCTGCCGTACAATTTTTTTATCTGTTCATCAATTACATCAATACCAGTTGCTGCATGTTCAACAGCTTTAATCATTTGATGATGCAATACATCAGGCTGTGGCTGTTTAATATCTTTCCAGATACCATCACCGGAATGTTGCCATACCCGTTGATAATATTCCCGCCATGCCAGCTCCTGCAAAAATTTTTCTACCTGGTAAGGTTTGTGGCCCTTTTGCAAAATAGCATCCATCACCTGTTTTACAGAAATAACACCTCTTGAAATATATGGTGATAAATAAGTGACAGCTCCATTGATAAAATTTCTTGTCTTGCTATATTGAATGGGATTGATATGGTTTATCCGCTCAATAATCTGCTGATAAGAAGTAGGAAAATCATCCGCAATATCATCCGGCGTTTCAGAAAATAAATTCAGGTTCATATTATCGCTTGCTGATTTTATTATGAGTAATTGTTTTCTGGCGGCTGCATTTAAACCTGTCTATTTCATCAGTTCTTAATGCTTCATGTTTGGTGCTGCGGCCCTTTGTTCTTTCTCTCCACAGTTTAAAACTGCCAGGCTTCATTTCCTTCCGCATCAGTTTTATTACATCCTGCTGTTTTAAGCCAAATTGCATTTCAATTGCCTCAAAACTTGTCCGGTCTTCCCAGGCCATTTCTATAATGCGGTCAATGTCTGCCACACTTAAATTAGCTGCTATTGTCATTGCGAGTTTATTGTTTATTTTTATTCATCCTGCATTTATCACTGCAATATTTTACTTCCTCCCAAACCCTCTCCCATTTTCTTCGCCAGCTAAATGGTTTGTTACATACTACACATATTTTTACTGGCAGGTTTTTTTTTACCGTTTTCATGTTAAATGCGAATGAGTTTTTTTTCTCTCAAGGTATCCAGCGTAAGCTCATTTCCTTCATTCAGATTTTTATATGCCACCACGTTACATAAAAAACCTTTATGGTCACCCCCTTCAAAATGGCTGATTACTTTTAACTGCATAACAGCCAAAGAGTTTTTTAGAACATAAAAATCATTCCATGTTGTTAGTTCATTTCGTTTTTGCAGACGACTTATTTTATCAATGGTTTTTCCCGATTTTTTGCCCAGCAAATCAACCAACCTGTATTGGGTATCTGCAAGCAATTGCAATACAAATTCACCAGATGCTTCTATATTTAATAAAGTTTGTGAGCCATTATAAATGCCGCAGATAAAACGCTTTGGCTTCATACTTATCTGCGAAGCATAAGTGATGATGTGCATGTTGCAGTTGTCACCCATTTTGCTGCTAATGCTATACACTGGCAGGTTTACCCTGTTCCATGGTCTCTTTCTTATCATAAGCTGGTTAAATATTTTTCTGCATTTGCTAAATGTGTATTTCTTTTTTCATCCGTCATTTTATCAAATGTGCCTACCAGCATACCCAACCTTGGATTTTGCAAAAAGAAATCCCTATGTATATGCATAAAACGCCAAAACAATCCATCCCACACCTGATGCCAACCTCCTTTTTCGTAGTTACTCATCTTCATTAAATAATTACTGCCACTTATGTAGGGTTTGGTTGTCATCAATCCGCCATCGGCAAACTGTGTCATACCATACACATTTGGCACCATCACCCAATCATACGCATCAATAAACATTTCCATAAACCAGCGATACACTTCATCCGGGTCAAACTCACAGAGCAGCATAAAATTCCCCAATACCATCAGCCTTTCAATATGATGGCAATAGCCGGTTTGTAAAACTTTCCTGATGGTAATATCAATGGGAGCAATTCCGGTGGTTGCTGTCCAAAAACTTTTTGGAATTTTTCGTGTAAACTTCCAGTAGTTAGTGGTGCGTTGTTTACTGCCTTGCCGTTCATATACAATGCGGATAAATTCCCGCCAGCCAATAATTTGACGGATAAACCCTTCCAATGAATTTAAGGGAATATTGTTTTGGGCTGCATGCTGCATTACAGCATCCAGTATTTGTTGCGGCGTTAATAAGCCGGTGTTGAGCAAGGGCGTAAGTACCGAGTGATGTAAAATACTTTCATCAGCAACAATCGCATCTTCATACATCCCGAATTTTTCAAACCGGTTTTTCAAAAAATCACTCAGCCACTCTTCTCCATCTTTAAAAGTGGCTACAAAAAAATGAGGAGCATCCGCACTTCCATAATTTTGAGGAAAATGTTGCTGCACATATTGGGTTGCCTCTGTGATGTAGCTGTTTGGTATAGGAAAATTAACTGCAGGCACTACTTCCTTTTTAGGAAACTTCATCCTATTATCTGCATCAAAAGTCCATTTGCCGCCGGTTGGTTTGCCGTTGGATTCCAATAATATTTTACGCTGCTTTCGCTGTTGAACATAAAAATCTGTTTGAAAATAAGTTTTCTTTTTACTGAAATAATCAGCCACTTCATCCATTGTATTTAGAAAAGATGGCGGTGCATAAACGGTTAATTTGATTGAATGTTTTTTACAGGCAGCCCCGATGCGTTTAGTTAACCAATAATCCACAACATCTGCAATATGAATATTGGTAACTTTTTGTTGAGCTAAAAATGTAATCAATTTTGTTACATTATTTCGTTCATCGGTGGTGTCAATATATTTAACGGTATAATTTTGTTCTTTGAGATATGCTTCATAAAACTTCATGCCGGAGCGATGCAGTATTATTTTTTGTTGATGAAAATGATATTGACGAAAGAAAAGCCATTCTTCCACCAGGAACACCTGCCTTTTTTTTTGCAAGGCAGGGTGTTCTTTAAAAAGCTGGTGTGGAAAAATCAGGCTGATTGAATTCATATCGCTATAAAACAATTTTGTGTAAGGAATGTTTAACTGTTTATAAATTATTAGAATGGCATCGTACAACAATAAGGAAATAGAATCATGGGAACGTTTTTACAGGGCTAATTTTATCAACAGCCTTACGGGCTTTAAGTCTGTAAACCTTATTGGCACTGTAAATGAGCTGGGGCAAACTAACCTTGGCATTTTCAGCAGTATTGTACACATAGGTTCCAATCCGCCGTTGGTTGGCTATATCAACCGGCCTGTAAAAGCAGCGCCGCATACGCTGGCTAATATTCAGGCAACGAAGGTTTACACCATCAATCATATCCATCCTTCTTTCGTGCAGCAGGCACATCAAACAAGTGCAAAGTATGAAGCCGGAATAAGTGAGTTCACCGAAGTGGGGTTGACACCGGAGTTTCAGGAAAATATTACCGCGCCATTTGTAAAAGAAAGCAGTATAAAATATGCATTATCGCTGCAACAAATCATTCCCATCGAATTAAACGATACCTTTTTGGTGATTGGAAAAATTATTTCCATACAAATTGACAATGACATTGTATCTGAAGATGGTTTTCTTCACCTGGATAAAGCAGCTTCGATCTGCAGCAATGGCGTTGACGGATATTATACAACAGGATTGATTAAACGTTATTCGTATGCAAAGCCTGGTATGCAACCATAAAAAATAAGTTAGTATGTCTTCAAAAATATTTTTATCAGCCCGCTGGGAGTGGCTTGCAATGTTTAATTATGAAGTGGATGCTGCGATATTAAAACCACATTTGCCACCTTACACTGAAATAGATTTATTTAAGGATAAAGCTATTGTGAGTGTGGTTGGTTTTTTATTTAACAATACTAAAGTAATGGGCATAAAGTGGCCGGGATATATAAATTTTGAAGAAGTAAACCTGCGCTACTATATCAAATATTTTAATGGTAAAAGCTGGCGAAGAGGCGTTGGTTTTATTTCTGAAATAGTGCCACAGTTTTTAGTGGCTGGTATGGCCAATCTCTTTTATAACGAACATTACAGTACAGCCAAAATGTACCATATCATCAGCCAGGTAAATGAACAACTGGAAGTGGATTATAGCTGGAAAAAGAAAAGGCAGCAATGGAATTCTATGTGGCTAAAAGCCGATACTGTATTGCAAGATATAGCACCCGGTTCGGAAGAAGAATTTATTTTTGAACATTACTATGGTTATAATAAACTAAACAGCAAAACTACCATTGAGTATTCTTTAGAACATCCACGCTGGCAGGTATATCCGGTTAAAGAGTACAAACTTACCTGCGATGTTGAAAAATTATATGGTGCAGACTTTGTTCCCTTTATTGAAAATGTACAACCAGTTTCTGTATTTCTTGCCAAAGGCTCAGATGTGAAGGTGAAGACGCCAAAAAGAATAAAAAAACTTGCTTTATAAATTTAAACTTTATTGCTAATCTGCAACAAAGTGTTTGTATATCTTAATTATGCATCTGGAAATCTTAAACCCAGGCATGCTGACGAAGCCTTAATAAGAAAATTTATGAGGTTTGGAAGTTTTTAGACTTATGACCAGCGAAGGCTATTTGAACTATTTATAAATGATAAAATTTGTATTTATACTAAAATATTTAGTAATTTTACTAATTATTAAGTATCAATTATATCAATGACCGTATCAAAAGCAGCTATTATCGCAAGGTTGCAAAGGGAGATTTTACCCTTGCAGGGAATTAAAATTACCCTGAATAATACTGCCCTTGATAAAACGATTGGCTCTTTAAAAAATGTTTTTCCCGGCAATACCTTTCCTGTAGGTGCCATACATGAATTTATTGCTGCTGGTATGGAAGATGCGGCGACAACATCTGGTTTTATAGCAGGCATCCTTACTACCTTAATGCAAAATGGTGGCGCAGTTATTTGGATTGGTTCAGCCCATACCATCTTTCCACCTGCCTTAAAATTATTTGGAATTGTACCAGATAAAATCATTTTTATCAATTTGCAAAAAGAAAAAGAAATGCTCTGGGCTATGGAAGAAGCATTAAAGTGTGAAGGACTGGCAGCCGTTATTGCAGAAATAAAAGATCTGAGTTTTACAGCATCCAGACGGTTGCAATTAGCCGTTGAACAAAGCCGGGTTACAGGTTTTATCATTCGCAATAATCCGCAAACTATAACCACAACTGCCTGTGTTACCCGATGGAAGATTACTGCTTTATCCAGCCAATTGGAAGATGATTTACCCGGCGTAGGTTTCCCCCGGTGGAATGTAGATTTATTGAAAGTAAGAAACGGAAAGCCGGGTAACTGGCCAATAGAATATAGTGCTGGAAGCTTCAGGCATATTTATAAAACTGCTGTTATCCCCAAACAACTAAAACAAAAAACGGGATGATATGCGAAAACGTTTTGTATCAATATGGTTCCGTCATCTTACCACGGATTGGCTGCTCCGTCGCCAACCAGATTTAAAAAATTTGCCCTTTGTTATTATTACAAAAGACCACGGACGAGTAATTATAACAGCAGCAAATAAATTGGCACAACAACAGGGAGTAGATACTAATATGGCATTGGCAGATGCAAGGGCTTTCATTCCTCACCTGCAATATTTTGATGAAGAACCCGAACAGCCTGCAAAATTGCTCACCTCCCTTGCTGAATGGTGCATTCGCTATACGCCTGCCGTAGCCATCGATTTACCTGATGGGCTGCTGCTTGATGTTACAGGCTGTACTCATCTTTGGGGAAGCGAACAAGCTTACCTGGCAGACATCACCAAACGTTTAAACAATTTCGGTTATCATAACCGTTGTGCAATAGCAGATACGGTTGGTGCTGCCTGGGCCATCGCCCGTTATGGAAGCAATAATTTAATTATTGAAACCAGGCAGCAAACAGCAGCATTGCTTTCATTGCCCCCATCAGCACTTCGACTGGAACCTGTAATAACAGAACGTTTAGAAAAACTTGGGTTAAGACAAATACAACATTTTATCAGTATGCCCCGTACTGCATTGCGCAGGCGTTTTGGAAAAGAATTATTGGTTCGGTTAGACCAGGCAATGGGGGGTGAAGAAGAAATTATTGAACCAGTTGTACCGCTGGTATTGTACCAGGAAAGATTGCCCTGCCTTGAACCAATCGTAACAGCAACAGGCATTGAGATTGCCTTACAAAGATTACTGGATGCTTTATGCCAGCGTTTTTTAAAAGAAGAAAAGGGGCTTCGTAAAGCGGTATTAAAATGCTACCGGGTAGATGGAAAAATAAAAACAATTGAGATTGGCACCAATCGTCCTTGCTGCAACAGCAAACATTTATTCAAATTGTTTGAAGATAAGATTGCTACTATTGAACCTGCATTGGGCATAGAATTATTTATTCTCGAAGCGCCCATTGTGGAAGAACTTTCACCGGTACAGTCAACACTTTTTCAAAGCAATGCCGGTTTGGATGATGTTGGTTTAGCCGAACTGCTTGACAGGATTGGTGGAAAGCTTGGTACCCATCATATCCATCGCTATGTGCCAAATGAACACTACTGGCCTGAACTTTCTTTTAAAAAGGCTGCTACGCTGCATGAAAAAATAGTTACTGACTGGAAAGTGGAAAGACCAAGGCCCTTACAAGTATTACCAAAGCCTGAACCAATTGATGTGACTGCACCAGTGCCGGATTACCCACCGATGAATTTCAGGTACAAAGGAAAATTGCATACAATTAAAAAAGCAGATGGGCCAGAAAGGATTGAACAGGAATGGTGGCTGCAGCAAGGTCAGCACCGGGATTATTATTATGTGGAAGATGAAAAGGGATACCGTTACTGGCTTTTCCGCTCGGGGCATTATGATGTTGCCAAATCCTATCAATGGTTTATTCATGGATTTTTTGCGTAAAAGATAAGTGCTATGAATTATACAGAATTACAGGTAACCTCCAATTTTAGTTTTCTCCGTGGGGCATCTCATCCCGAAGAACTCGTAGAACAAGCGGTAGCGTTGGGATACAAATCAATAGTCATCACTGACCGAAATAGTTTTGCAGGTATCGTCCGTGCCCATGTAGCAGCTAAAAAAAACGGTATCCGTATTATTGTTGGTTGCCGGCTCGATTTATTGGATGGTATTTCCTTGCTTGCATATCCCACTACCATCAAAGCCTATTCGCAATTATCTAACCTGCTAACATTGGGAAACCGCCGTGCGGAAAAGGGTGAATGTCATCTCTATAAAAAAGATGTTTACCAATATGCAAAAGGGGTAAAGTTTATTTTGTTGCCTCCTTAAGCATTGAATGAATTGTTTGAGTTTGATGCTACTTTTTCAATTGTTGCAAAAGAATACAAGCAGGCTTTGGGAGATGATTTGTACATCGCGGCAACCCGCCGTTACCAGGGTGATGACAGTAAATATTTATACCGGCTTGCACAAATATCAAACGAATTAAACATACCAATGGTGGCCACCAACGATGTGCATTATCATGAACCTGCACGCAGGCAATTACAGGATATTGTAACCTGCATTCGGGAAAAATGCACCATCCATTCAGCAGGTTATTTATTGCACCCCAATGCAGAAAGATATTTAAAACCAGCATCAGAAATGTTCCGGTTGTTCAGGCAATACCCGGATGCAATCCTTCGCACAGAGGAGATTGCGGAAGCTTGCCAGTTTTCCCTGGACGAATTAAAATATGAATATCCTGTAGAGTTAACAACCGATGGCCGCACACCTAATGAAGAAATTACTTTTTTAGTGTGGCAAGGTGCCAAAGAAATTTTTGGAGAAGTGTTGCCTGAAAAAATAAGTAACGCTATCAAACATGAACTGGTGTTTATTGCGGAGATGAATTATGCGGCCTACTTTCTTACAGTGTATGATATTGTGCGCTTTGCCAGGCAGCAGAATATCCTGTGCCAGGGACGTGGCTCTGCTGCCAACTCCACCATTTGTTTTTGTCTGGGCATTACTTCTGTTAACCCTACCAAATTCGATTTGTTGTTTGAACGTTTTATTTCTTCAGCCCGAAATGAGCCGCCGGATATTGATGTGGATTTTGAACATGAGCGCCGGGAAGAAGTAATGCAATATGTGTTTAAAAAGTATGGGCGTGACAGGGCAGCCATTGTAGCCACAGTTACGCAGCAGCACCAAAAAGGTTCTATCCGTGATGTGGGCAAGGCCATGGGTTTATCAGTAGATACCATCAGCAAATTATCAGGTTCTCTTTGGGAGTTTACAGATGACTGGTTTGAAGGCAAACAATTAACGGAGCAGGGTTTTAATCCTGCTGATAAACACCTGCATAAAGTACTTCAACTCACTAAGGAATTTATGGGTTTTCCACGCCAGCTTGGCCAGCACACCGGCGGCTTTGTAATTACCAATGGTAAGCTATCTGACCTCTGCCCCATAATGAATGCACGAATGATTGACCGCACCTGTATTGAATGGAACAAAGATGATATTGATGCACTCGGTTTCATGAAAATAGATGTGCTGGCATTGGGTATGCTCACCTGCATCCGCAAAGCTTTTGATATTGCCAAAGAAAATTATGGGCTTCACCTAACGCTGGCGAATATACCACAGGACGACCCGGCGGTATATGAAATGATTTGCCATGCAGATACAATCGGTGTTTTTCAGATTGAAAGCCGTGCCCAACAAAGCATGTTACCAAGGCTGAAACCACGCTGCTTTTACGACCTGGTGATTGAAGTAGCCATCGTAAGACCCGGACCCATACAGGGCGATATGGTACATCCTTATTTGAGAAGGCGCAATGGCGAAGAACCGGTAGAATATCCTTCACCGGAATTGAAAGAAATATTGGGCCGCACATTGGGTGTGCCGTTATTTCAGGAACAGGCGATGAAGATTGCAATTGTTGCGGCAGGATTTACACCAGCCGAAGCAGATGAATTGCGCCGCAGCATGGCCACTTTTAAAGCAAAAGGATTGGTAACAAAGTTTGAAGAAAAGCTGACTAAAGGGATGATGGAAAGAGGTTATCAATTAGAATATGCCAAACGTGTTTTTAAACAACTGGAAGGTTTTGGCAGCTATGGTTTTCCAGAAAGCCATGCCGCCAGTTTTGCCTTGCTGGTCTATGTCAGCAGTTGGATAAAATGTTTTTATCCGGATGTGTTTGCCTCTGCTATACTCAACAGTATGCCCATGGGGTTTTACCAGCCTGCACAATTAATTGGTGATGCAATAAAGCATGGTGTGAAAGTAAAGCCGGTTGATATAAATCATTCCTTCTGGGATAATAAACTGGAAAGAACCCCCTCTCTTTCAGGAGAGGGGGCAGGGGGTGAGGCCATTCTCCGGTTAGGCTTCCGACAGGTGAAAGGCTTTCGACAAGAAGATGTAGAAATTTTAGTAGAAAACAGAAAGCAACCTTATAGCAGTATCAATGCACTCCGTGACATTGCTGTGCCAGAAGCAGCATTGGAGAAATTGGCTGATGCGGATGCATTTCGTTCTATTGGATTGGATAGGCGGCAGGCACTATGGGAAGTATCCACCAAGGACAGGCCGGTGAACATGTTTGCTGGACAGGCAGCAGCAGATGCAGCAGTTGAAAATATATCTTTGCCCATTATGTCAGCATCTGAACATGTAGTACGTGATTATGCGGCCACATCACTTTCCTTAAAAGCACATCCTGTAAGTTTTGTAAGAGAAAAGTTAAACCAGCTTAGCATTACGCCAACCAATCAATTAGCTACACTTAAAGATGGTGCTGTTGTAAAAGTAGCGGGGCTAGTATTGGTACGTCAGCACCCCGGCACCGCCAAAGGCATTTGTTTTATGACCATTGAAGATGAAACCGGTTTTGCCAACCTGGTAGTTTTTGAAAAACTATTTGACCAATTCAGAAAAGAAATTTTACAAGCAAAACTGATAATGGTGGAAGGCAAAGTGCAAATTGAAGGGGAAGTAATTCATGTGATTGTAAAATACTGTTATGATTTTTCAAAAATGTTAAGACAATTAACAGCATCCAAAAAAGATAATCCACAGGTTTTAACCTTAGCTTATGCTGATGAAAAATCTGTTCCGCCACATGCACAAAATAATAAGCCGAAATTAAAGGGTAAAAAGGAAGAAAGAGTTTTTTATAGCGGGAGGAATTTTAGGTGAATGGGTAAATCTTATTTTAAAAAATTTGGTTTATATATTGACTTATGAAACAGTTAATGAAAGTACAACTGGTAAAAATTGTATCAGAAGTTTACCCGGCTTATAAATTAAAAGTAAACCTATCTAAAAGACCATTTATAACAAAGCTCTACAACTTTATTGAACAGTTTAAAGTGTATTGCTAAACCGCTACAATTGCCACAGATACAGTTCAAATAACTGGATAGGAAAAATAACACTGAATTCACCTGCCGTCCCTTACCATATACTTTCCGTGGTGTTAAGTTTTAGAAAAAAAGCCCCTTTCAGGTATCAAATCAGTTTGTGTAAAAAAAATTTGCAACTAAAACGCAATACAGTAAAGATTTTCATTTTTTGAGACCACTTATTAATGTCTCAAAAAATGATATGAGGCGGTGGCGGCTTTTCACTGCTTTAATCTCGCATCATCAATAATCACAAAAAATAAAGACATGAAAATTTTTCACCGCCTCACCCACCCGATAATAATGCCTGCCTGGTGGCAGGATGCCCTTTTGCTGATACCGAGATTGGTTTGTGGCTACCTGTTGACATCGGATTTTGGCGCTGCAAAATTTGGGCTGCCGTGGAGTCCAGCAGACAATAACCTCGGATTTTTTGAAGTGGCTTTCTGGTTTCCCAATGATGTGGCTCAGTACGGCGGCATCTTTAAAATATTCCCGGTATTTTTTGCCTGGATGGGCGCTTTTAGCGAAGCAGTGGGGGGTATTTTTTTATTGCTGGGTTTGCAAACAAGGGTTTTCTCTTTTCTAATTCTTTGCACCATGTTAGTAGCAGTCTTTTTACAACAGTAGGGCAACGGCGCCTGGAATATGCTGCCCGCATTGGGCTTTGCATGGATAAGCCTGTTTACAATGATACTGGGTAGCGGCCGTTTTGGCATCGATTATCTCATCTCTAAAAAATTGAAATCATGAAAAAGTATCAACTCATTATTATAAGCCTGCTGGTTTTATCAGCCAGCAGTTGCGTGCAGAAAGCATACAAAAAGACGATTGTAATTACTTTAACCGTACAAAACATAAAAGATATTAAAACCGTTGGCATCCGTGGCAATGGCAAACCACTAAGCTGGGATACAGATTTTGAAATGACGCCAATCGTAAAGGATTCCATATACACCGCGACAGCAACGACCGTTACCGGCTACAAATTCGCTGAAATAAAATTTACGGTTAATGGCGACTTTGAATTGAAAGAACAGCCAAACCGCAGACTGGTGTTTAGTGATAAAGACACCACTTATTATAATGCAGTATTCAACTTAGCTCAATAAATATTAATCAATTTTAAAAAACTAAAAAACATGAAACAGTTATTTGCAATTTTACTGCTTTGCAGCAGTGTATTTATCGGTTGTTCTTCCTCACACAGCATTACTAATATTGAGCCTAAAAACGGTTCTATCGAAATTCCTGCAAAGGGGGAGTACAGGATGTGGCAAAATGTACAACATGGCAGCTTTACCGTTACGCTTACCAATGCATCGCCCAATCAATCGGTGGAATTATACCAGGTAAAAAGCGATGGTAACGAAAAATGGGTGAGTCCTTCTTTGCTTGCTAACAGCAGCCTTGATGTAACCATACCGGCAGACGGTCACCTATTTATTAAGAATTTTAATAGCAATACTTTTACCATCACTTATAAAATAGCAGAATAATGAAATGTTTTTTTAGAAGTATGCGGCAAAGTATTTTCTTATTATTACTATTAATCACCAACGGTAACATAAAGGCGCAGCCGCTCACACTTGCACAGCAGCAGGAAGATTTTACCATCTTTAAAACCAGCATGCAGCAAATGCATGCTGGTGTATATTGGTTTATTACCCCGCAGCGGTTTACAGCACTGTACGATTCTGTGTATAGTATTTTAAAAGATGGCGAAGACCCGGAACAGTTTTATTTAAAAATACGCTATTGCATGGCAGCGTTAAAGCACGGGCATGATGGTGTGGATTATAAAGGCGAGCCGGGTATTGCTTACCGCATCAGCACACTGCACAAAAGCAGCAGATACCTGCCTTTTGCATTGAAATTTTTAGGTAACAGATTGTACATCATCAATAACTGCAGCAGTAATAAAACCATCACCAATGGCAGCGAAGTACTGCAGATTAATGGCAACACAATACAGCAAATAACGAATGTATTAAAGCAATATATTTTTGCCAATGGCAATAATGAAACTTTTAAGTATGCAGTAATGGGAGAATACTACCAATTTCATTACCTGTACCAAATGCTGTTTGGTAACCCACTCACTTATACAATTGAAATAATACCCTTCAACCAAAAAAAGAAAATAGTTGTAAAGGTGGATGCTGTGCTGCCGCAAACAATAGCGGATGAATACAAAAAGCAAAATGGCAAAGACATTAATTATTGGAGTAAATTGGTTGATTATAAACTGCTGGATGCAAAACAAAAAACCGGGTATTTAAAATTAGAAACCTTCTCTACTTACCGTATTGAGCAAGGTGGCGAAAAGTTTGATAGTATTTTAGGAAAAATGTTTACACAGATAAAAAATGATAGCGTTAAAAATTTAATTGTTGATGTGCGTAATAACGAAGGAGGTGATGACACCTGGATGACAGCCATTAGTTATTTACGTGCCATTCCTGCTGATACAAATGCAGGGCTGGCATATCTGCAAAGTGATAAGTACACACATATAAAACATGTAGTGCAAACAGAAGAGAACAAACAGTTGCTGATGGCATTTCAATACAACCCTTACGCACTTATGGATAAAACACCCGATGGAAGGTTTAAACTAAAGCCGGAATATACCGAACATGATACAAAGGGAAGAGCACTGCAAAAGAATGCTTATAATGGCAAGGTTTATTTGTTACAAAACGGGCTTACTTTTTCTGCCGGCTTTGCTTTCGCTGGTAAACTCAATTACCTGATGGATAAAGATGGCAACAACTTAAAAGTAATTGGCGAACAAAATGGAGATGATGAACAGGCTGGTGTGGGCAGTGGCGGCTGGGGTGTAGAACTTGCATTACCCAATAGCAAACTTATTTTACATGTGCCGGTTACCGGCAGCGGGGATAAACCTTATGCAAAAAAATTACCCGTTGTGCTTGATTACAAAGTGATACCAACCATACAGGATAAAATACAAGGCGTGGATACAGAAGTGGAATTTGCAAAGCAGCTAATACAAAAAATGAATTAGTCATAGAGCATAACAATGTTTCTATTTTTATTTTTTGTGGAGAAGCTGTATTGATTTCCTGCTTCTCCGCATTTTAATACTATGCCTAAAAATAAATTCATCCCGCAGGTTTTTGTTACTTAATAATTTGCTGTTTTATCCAATCCTTCGGGCTTTGCCCGGTGGCCTTTTTAAAGGCCCTGTTAAAAGTAGCTTTTGAATTAAAGCCGCAATCGTAAGCAATACCCAATAGTGTTTGTGTTTTTTGCTCACCAGCTATCAGCTTTTCTTTTACAGCTTCAATACGGTATTGATTTATAAAATCATTAAAGCACATATCAAACCCCTGGTTGATGGCTTTGGAAAGTATGCTGGCATTGGTTTGCAACTGCTTTGCCATTTGTGTCAGTGATAGTTCAGCATCTTCATAAATTTTTTCAGTATGTATCAACTGAAGAATTTTTGGCCGCCATTCGTTTGTAAATAAGGGGCTATTATTAATATTTTCTTTTTTACTTTCTTCTATATCAATTTCAATGAGTTCCGCTTCATCAATAAAATTATTGTTTTCATTATATGAAACAGGAGGCAGCAGTAAAGTCGCTTTCTTATCCTGTAACAGATTTATTTTAAAAGAAATTTTTACCTCAATTGAATTGGAATAGCCAGTGATGGCGATATAATAGAAAACAATAGCAAAAGAAAAATATTCCCACCATGGTCCTGTATAAGCCAGCCTTTTAAATGCAGGTATTTGCATGCCTGCAAAAAAAATCAGCCTTAGCAGCAGCATACATAAAAAGGCAATCAAAAACTTTTGTACCCACTGAAACAAAACGATATCTGCATAGCTAATCACCTGTATAATCATTTTCCGGTATATCCTATAATAACGAAGGCTCAATAAAAAATAAAACAGCATAGACACAAAACCGGCATACTGATACCAACTGTCAAAATCAGGGTCGGTTTCACCAGCGAGAAAAAAATATTTTTTTAAAATAATGTTATCTGTAACATACATGGTGAGGCTAAACAATACATATAATATACCTGGTATCAGATGAACCCACTCTTTCTTGCCAAATTTAAAAGCAGGGTTAAGCAGGCTTTGCACATAAAAAAATATAATCGGGCCTATGAAAAACAAATGCTGAAACGGAAAATAAAACAGAAAGTCCCTGTAAGGCTGGTTATCGTACCAGCCTGCAAAGCCCACCATCCAGGGTGTGATGTACAGAATGCAGAGCAGCAAAAATATACCAAGCCATTTATCGGCGTTGCTTTCGTTTTTGATGCCTTTGCGATATAGTAGTATGGCATATACCAAACCGTGAATAAAAAAAATCAGCAGGAGCGAACTGTAAAAGCCAAATTCAAAATGAAGCATAATCTAAAATAAATAAAATACTTTATTCACGTTTTAATGTTGCCAGTGTTTACTATAAAAGATTTATGGCTTTTACCAATCTAAACTCTTTATAAACTAATTAATGTTTAATCATTCTTTAAGTGTACCGTTGATGTAGATTAACAACTCCATTTTTGTTTTAAATACTATCTATCATTCCGCTCTATCCACGCAAAGTTTTTTGATAAATTACCTGTTTAATTTTTTGTATAAAAATCAGGAAAGCCATTGCTACTTCAGACATTTTTTTTGCTTTAACCATATCAACCTCCAGTTTTCAGTTAGTGACAACTCTTTTATAGCAACAATTTTATCTCTTTTTGTTTCAACTCATTTTTAATACTTAAAATAGATTGTATCGAAAACCTAGCCCCTCCATTACCCCTTTTTTATTTTCTGTATACTCCTATTTGATGCCTGCACTTAGCGTTAAATCATCATCGCAAACTTATTTTTTCCAATTAATTCTTCTTCCCAAAATTAATTTTCCAAGCCATTTATCTGTAGCGTCGGTTAGCCCATAACCTACTCCAATATTAACCTCCCAAAGATTGTTTCCTGCTAAATCGTATACAGCGTACAGTGAATGGCTTTGATTAATGATATTTTCAAAATGACTAACATAGCCCATACTCCCATAATATTCCAATCCAAAACTGGCCTTTTTAAAAAACTGGTATGATAGTTTTATATTAGGCTGAAAAACAGGCGTATGGTTATCATTAATACCAGCCAGTGCAATTCCAAAAGTTGGATTAAAGGAAGCATAGAATTTATCCCAGTTTTTATCAATAATCGGCCTTATCTCAACACTCCATATATCTTCTGAATAAGCGGCTTTTTGATATCCTACTTCCAGAGAAAGGCTTAATCCGAAAGGCAAACCCCAATCGGCAGGAGCAGTTACACGGGGCCTGATATGTGTACCCACCACCTGGTAGCCATAACCGGGTGTGTAGTTGGTAAACAGGTATACCCCCAATTCAAAATTGTTCGCAATACCTGTGGTTATTTCTATTGTTTCATGAATACTGTGGTTTGATGGAAGTACCCCACCCATAATTTTGTTTTCACCCAAAAAAGTAAAATTGGTATGCGACTCAAATATCGTGGAATTTTTAGCTTGAGTAGGAGAAGCATATACCTGTATTTCATAATTTGCCTGAGCAAATAGAACAGAACTCTGAATAATAAAAATGAATGGTATCAAGTATTTCATGTGTCCAAATATAACAGTTACGGTATTGATATCAACATTTTGTATACCTGATAACTGTAAATTAGTTGGTAGCCTATTTGCTTATTTCAAATTTATAACTAAATAATTTATTTTTGTACAGGTTCATGAGATACATTGAGGCAAAACTTTTTCTACCAAATACGTTTCAAAGCCGTGTATCTTAATTTTGTGACCAAAACTTTTTCATTGCTCAATAAATGGATTTGATTATAGGGTTTAGCCGGAAAAAAGATTTCTGTCATTAAGGTTAAACCATCATCAGCAAATAATTCTACCGAACTTTCATCAGCAATTATGGAGATATTTATTATAGCATTATCAGTTAAACGAGGTGCCATATGTTTTGCAGCAAACCCATTTTGAAAATCAACTTTTCCTGATGCCGTGCGGTCGATAAAATATTGGTTCGTTTTTTTATCGTACCCAATCAATAATTTTTCTCCCATCTCATTTGATAATTCCAATGTGAAATAATTTGTTTTTTTGAATGAAATATCCAGCCTGAAGGGTAAAACTATTTCCCCTGTTTTTTTAGAAAGGTCCATGTCCTTATCAACCATTACATTATTAAGCAATACCGGCTTTTTCTCAATGGCATTAAGTTCTGCTACCGGTTCCGATGTTAAAAAAATATCCTTGCCAACATGTTTTAGTTTTAATTCCCGTGGTATTGTCATTGCATTTTTCCACTTATCTGTAGGAACTTGGTTGGCATACATCCAGTTGGCCATCCAGCCAATTAAAATTTTTCTTTTTCCTGTATTAGACCAGGTAACCCCTGCATAATTATCCGGCCCATAATCTAACCAATGTGTATCTTTTTGATCAGATGTAAAGGTTTTTCCATCAAAGTTACCCACAAAATATTGTGTACCAGAGCCAATGTTAGGCCCCCCAGGATTAAGGTTTACAAGCAAGACCCATCGTTGTTTCCCATTATCATCTACTACAAATAAATCCGGGCATTCCCAGCCTCCTCCATGGGCACCTCTGCCATAGCCAAAATCACTTTCTCTTATCCAGTTTTTTAAATCAGGCGAAGAATAGAAGGTGATATTATCTTTTACAGCCAATGACATAATCCATTTTTTTTGCGGCTCGTACCACATTACTTTCGGGTCACGAAAATCCCTGAGCCCTGGGTTTTTAACAACAGGATTGGCGGCATACTTAATCCATGTTTTTCCATCATCGACACTATAAGCAATGCTTTGATTTTGAAAATTATTTCTTCCGGCTTTTTCTCCAATAGTATCATGTTGCGTAAAAATAGCTACCAATGGCGGTTGCCCGTTTTTACCAAAACCTGATGTATTATTTTTATCAACCACTGCACTGCCAGAAAAAATAGTACCAAGGCTATCTGGGTAAATTGCAATAGGCTGTTGCATCCAGTGAATGAGGTCTTTGCTTGTTGCATGCCCCCAATGCATTGGCCCCCAAACCGAGCTATATGGATGATACTGGAAAAATAAATGGTATGTACCTTTATAATATACCATCCCATTAGGATCATTTATCCAATGTTCTTTTGGCGAAAAATGAACCTGCGGTCTGTACATTTCATTCATCACTTTATTATTTGACTGTGCCAGAAGACTATTGCCGAATGACAACAGTGCTAAAATGCAAATAGCTGTTATCCGTTTTTGACGCATCATAAAATTTTTTTAGTTATTGTTTAATAATAATTATTTGCAAACCCCTATGAAAACCGTTTTGCCTTAAATGCACTTATATCAATTTTACTTTTTTTATGCTGAACCAATTCTGTTACTAATTTCCCGGTTGCAGTTGCCAGGGATACACCTAACATGGCATGTCCCCCAGCTATCACTACATTCTCAACACCAGCCGTCCGGTCAATATAAGGAAGTCCATCAGGCGTTACCGGCCTTAGCCCACTCCATATTTTATCAGTAGCAGGAAAATCTATTTTTAATCCTGGGTAAAAAGCTTTTGCTGAATCATAAATACCCTTCATGCGTTTTACCAATATGTTATCATTGATGCCGCTTATCTCCATAGTGCCGCCAATCCTTAGCTGTTTTCCCCATGGCGTCATAGCGCATCTTCCATCAACCAGTATTGCAGGGTAGGTAATATTATTTTCAACATTTGGATAAGTATGGCTATACCCTTTGCCAGCCTGTAATAATAATTTAATGCCCATCATTTTTGCAACAACTGGTAACCAGCTGCCTGCTGCCAACACTATTTCATCACAATCAAATTTTCCTTTATCAGTAATAACTGCCGAAATTTTATTGTCCTGTTTTTCAAAACCAGTGACCTTTGTATTTAGATAAAATTTTATACCCTTTGTTTCAAGATAAATTTTTAATGCTTCCATCATTTTACCCGGGTTTAAATGGCAGTCATCTTTAAATAATACAGCACCCTCAACATCCATTTCTATTTCCGGCTCCAATTGTTGTACATCATGCCTTTTTAAACGCTCTACTTTTAATCCAAATTTTTCAGCTTCATCTGCTAAGTGAAATTCATGGTCCAATGTTTTTTGTTGCTTGCACATCATTAAACAACCCTTCGTCTCCATCTCAAATATATCGCCAATATCATCGCGTAATTCTATTGTTAATACCCGGCTTAGTTGTAAAATATTATTTAAATGGGGGGCATTTTTTTCAACTGTTTCAGCCGTACTGTTCTTCCAGAAGTGATAACCCCATTGCATCAAATCCATACTAAGTCTTGGTTTTATATAGAACGGTGATGTAGAACTCAGCATCCATTTTAGCCCCTGTGAAATAATCCCCGGGCTTGCCAATGGTATAAAATGGCTGGGCGATATATATCCCATATTTCCAAAGGAGCAGCCATTGGTAATATCACCCTGCTCAATAATAGTTACACTATACCCTTCTTTTTGTAAATAATATGCGCTGCATAAACCAATAACACCCCCACCAATAACCGTAATATTTTTCATTTGTAATTATTTGCTAGCAAGTAGTTATTATTCCTTTCAAAAGTACTAACTATTTAATTTTTTATTTTGTGCCTGTTAATTGTTTAATTAATTCTACTTCCTTTTTACTATAAGGTGTTCCGTCTTTTCTAAAAATATCATGAAACCATGGATTGGGTTCGGGGCTGCCTTCTTTGCTTCCCCACGGAAAAATAGTATTGCTTTTTCCACTTACAAGCCCCCAGTTTATAGCACCAACATTATACCTTTTTAAAATGGGCAAATGGGTTTCAAATTTGCTGTTGTTGCTTCTGGCCATATACTCAGTACAAATAACCGGTCTTCCTTTTTTTTGTAAACTATCAATTGCCTGTTTCATAGATGCCGTATCAGAATAATTATGAAATGTTATCACATCAGAATTATCCAACTGGTATTTATTGATCATCTGAAATTCCATAAACCATACGCCTGCAGTTAAAGGTTGTGAGGGCCTTACGCTCCATGCCCATTCGAATGCTTTTTTCAATAAGGGGAGCGATGTTAAGCCATAGTTGCTGTTAGCAGGTTCATTGTATAAATCCCACATTAATATTCTATTATCATCTTTAAATGTTGTAAGAATATCCTTTATGTATTGTTCAAGATAACCCCATTGTGTAGAGTCGTTGTGAACAGCCATTGTGGGGCTGCGAACCCAGCCGCTATTATGCACACCGGGTTTTGGTTCTGGCTGTTTTCCAATTTTTGCATTTGGGTTCCAGCAGTCATCAAAAATGCAAAAGAGTATTTTTATTTTATGTGCGGCTGCAATAGATAAAAAAATATCCATTCGCTTTTTAAAGCCTGAAGGATCAGCTTTCCAGGCAAGGTCATGTACATAAGCCCTCATCACATTCATACCGATATTGGCCGCCCAGCCTAACTCTCTATTAATGGTAGCGGTGTCAAAAGTTTCAGCCTGCCACATTTCCAGTTGATTGATAGCTGTGCTTGGTAAAAAGTCTGCTCCAACCAACCAGCCCTGTTGTTGATACCATCCGTTTGCTTTGTCTTTCGGCCATGTGGTGGACTGAGCAAAAGCTGTCAGTAAAAAGCAATTAGTGATCAGGAAAAATAAAAATTTTTTCATATTATTTTTTTAGTTTTTGTTTACAATTAATCCTTCAATTTTCTTCATTTTACAATACCTGAAAACCATGGGCATATGGGTCATCTTCGTCGTCAATAATAATTGTATTATGTCCATAAATTTTTGCCCACCCTTCAATGCCCGGCCTGATAGCTATATTACCCGCCACCAATAATTCTTCTTCAATTGAGCCAGTGAATTTACTTCCAATAATGCTCTCGTGAATAAAAATATCACCTTTTTTTAATTTTCCTTTTGCATACCATTGTGCCATACGGGCAGATGTACCTGTTCCACAAGGGCTGCGATCGATAGCCTTATCTCCATAAAAGACCGCATTTCTTGCTGTAGAAGTTTTATCTATTACAGCGCCGGTCCATAAAATATGGCTACACCCATTTATTGTTGCATTTTCCGGATGAACAAATTCATATTTCTCATTAATTCGTTTTCTTAATTCTCCTGACCAGTTTATTAAATTGCCTGCTGTATAATTTTCTAACCCTTTAAAATTTTTTTGTGTATCTACAATGGCGTAAAAATTACCTCCATAAGAAACATCAATTATCAACTCTCCCATGCCAGGACAATCAACTGTTAATTCTGTAGCTGCCAAGTACGAAGGAACATTGGTCAGTTTTACAGATTTCACCTTAGTTCTGAGCGGAGTCGAAGGATCTTCTTTATAAGAAATTAATACCAATCCTGCAGGCGCTTCCATTCTTACTATACCTTTTGTTTTAGGTTTAATTAATCCTTCTTCAATTGCAATAGTGATAGTGCCAATGGTACCATGGCCGCACATGGGCAGGCAGCCGCTGGTTTCAATAAATAAAACGGCTATGTCATTTTGCGGATCGTGTGGCGGATAGAGGATGCTGCCACTCATCATATCGTGGCCCCGCGGTTCAAACATCAAACCCTTTCTTATCCAATCATATTCTTTTAAAAAATGCTGGCGCTTTTCACTCATGTTATTTCCATGTAATTGCGGGCCGCCTTCTTTTACAAGCCTAACGGGGTTACCACAGGTATGGGCATCTATACAAGTAAAACTATTAATCATACAGTTTAATTTTTATCTTTTCAAAATTGAGGAATAATAATTTAATTTTGTAGTAATTATTTACACGATGGAAGCATATGGAAAAATATTATTGATTGCCATGCCCATTTTTTTGCTGCTTGTGTTATTTGAAAAATGGTATGGCTGGCGCAAGGGTCTTGATACAGTCCGCAATATGGATATGATCAGCAGCCTTAGCAGCGGCGTAACCAATGTTACCAAGGATGTATTAGGGTTAAGTATAGCACTTATCAGTTACGAATGGTTGTTAACTTATCTTGCAATTACATCTATTAAGGCAACGTGGTTAACTTATGTTATTGCCTTTATTGTATTGGATTTTGCCGGTTACGCCGTGCATGCCTTAGACCATCGAATTAATTTTTTCTGGAACAGTCATATTGTACATCACAGCAGTGAGGAGTTTAACCTTGCTTGTGCGTTGCGACAAAGCGTTTCTGTTTTTGTACGATTATTTGTAATTCTTTTATTGCCCGCAGCTGTATTAGGTGTTCCGGCACAGGTTATAGCAGTTGTGGCACCGCTGCATTTATTTGCACAGTTTTGGTATCACACAAGACATATTGATAAAATGGGTTGGCTTGAAAAAATAATTGTAACCCCGTCTCATCATAGGGTACATCATGCCATCAATCCTGAATACATGGATAAAAATTATGGCCAGATTTTTATTGTGTGGGATAAATTGTTTGGTACTTTTCAGGAGGAGATGAAAGAAGTAACTGCCGTATATGGTGTTTCAAGACCTGTAAGAACATGGAATCCCATTAAAATAAATTTTTTGCACATGTGGTTATTGATAAAAGATGCATGGAACACACAAAGGTGGAAAGATAAATTTCGGATATGGTTTATGCCAACAGGATGGCGCCCGGCAGATGTAGCTCTAAAATTTCCGGTATATAAAATTGAAGATGTTTATAATTTTGAAAAATATGATACTAAAAGCTCAACAGTATTTGCAACATGGATCTGGATCCAGACTATACTATTATTATTATTTGTGAGTTATTTATTTGGAAATATTGCTACAATTGGCAGCCCTAATATTTTTCTGTACGGCGGTTTTATTTTTATATTCGTTTACGCTTTTACCGAGTTAATGGACAGAAATAAATATGCAATAGTTTGGGAAATTTTAAAAGCTGTTTTAGGCATTTATATAATTATGTCCTCAGGAGATTGGTTTGGTTCCAATAAATTTTATCCTGGCATCAGCAATATATTGATTGCCTACTTTCTTTTATCAATAGCAGTATCGGCCTGGCTTGCTTTTTCTACCAATAACGAGACCAGCACATTTTCTGTTGCAACTGAATAAAAATCATACAGCTTCTTTCGTCAATTCATTATTTACAGTCCGCCATATCCCCAAGGGATTTTCATTTTTCAATTCATCGGGCAACAGATCATTGCTCCAGTTTTGAAAAGCAATCGGCCTTGCAAAACGTTTTATACCATCAGCCCCAACAGAAGTAAATCTTGAATCAGTGGATGAAGGAAACGGGCCGCCATGATGCATGCTTAAACAAACTTCTACACCAGTAGGTACATTATTTAAAATAAAGCGCCCGCAAATATTTTTTACAGCTTCTACCAATTCATCATTTTCAATAATATCAGCATCTGTTGCAATCAGCGTTGATGTTAATTGCCCTTCCAGGTTTTTTGCTACCTCAACCATTTCATTTATGTCTTTGCATCGGATAACAATTGAATAGGGCCCAAATACTTCCTGGTGTAATACAGGGTTGGTTAAAAATGTTTTTCCACTCGCCGTGGCCACTGTTGGTAAGCCTTCGTTTTCTTTTACGCTTGTTTCTGATTCTGCAATAAGGTGTACTTCCTCTTGTAATAAAGCATTGTTTTTATTTTTCTTATAAGCGCTCAAAATTCCTGGGTGCAACATCGGTGCCGGTAAAATTTTTTGAATGGCTTTACTTAAATCATGAATAAAGGTTTGCAAGGCATCGCTTTCAATGCCAATAATTAATCCTGGATTTGTACAAAACTGGCCTGCTCCTAAAGTTATAGAACCGGTACATAGTTGTGCAATATCAGCAGCAGATATCTTTAATTTTTCCGGCAATAAAAAAACAGGATTAATACTGCCCATTTCTGCAAAAACAGGAATTGGTTCCTTGCGCTGATTACCCCAATCGAATAACTGTTTACCCCCGGCATATGAACCTGTAAAACCAACAGCCTTTGTATATCGGTGTGTTACCAGTGCCTTGCCTGTTTCAAAACCAGCTCCATGCACATGCGCAAAAATTCCTTTAGGCATGTTGCATTTATTTGCTGCCAATAATATTGCATTGGCAACCATATCGGAAGTTGCTGCATGCGCCGGATGTGCTTTTACAATCACAGGGCACCCTGCAGCAAAAGCACAAGCTGTATCGCCACCTGCAGTTGAATATGCAAAAGGGAAATTGCTTGCACCAAACACTATAACAGGGCCTAGAGGCACCAATGTTTTTCTGATATCAGGTTTAGGAGGTGTTTTATCCGGAATAGCAGTATCAATACACACACCTAACCATTCCCCTTTTTCACAAGCTGTACCGTAACTGTTTAATTGAAATATAGTTCTTGCTCTTTCGCCACGAAGCCTTGCTTCGGATAAATTGGTTTCACTCATTGCAGTTTGAATCAATGTATCGCCGCAGCTTTCCAATTCCACCGCAATGGCTCTCATAAATTCTGCTCTTTTTTTAAGAGAAAGTTTCCTGTAAACATGAAAGGCATTCCATGCATCCTGCATGATTTTTTCAATTTCTTCTGAGGTTGAGTCTATAAACATATTACTTAATTATGGTGCACTGCGAAAGAGAGTGTTTAGTATTTATTAAATTATTTTAATGTTGGCCTGGTTGCAATTCCCTCGTCAATAATCTTTAAAATTTCGGCTCTTTCTTTTCCTTCCAGTACTAATCTTGGGGCTCTTACATTTTCTGATCCAAGGCCGGTTTGTGTTTCAGCCAGTTTTATATACTGTACTAATTTTGGGTGAATATCCAGCTCCAGTAATGGCATAAACCAACGATAAATTTTTATAGCTTCTTCTATTTTTCCTGCTTTTACCAAATTAAATATAGTAACAGTTTCTTTTGGAAAAGCACAAACCAATCCTGCAACCCATCCATCTGCACCCAAACATAATTCTTCCATTGCCAGAGTATCTACACCGCATAAAATTTTATACCTGGCACCAAAACGGTTTCTCATTCTTGTAACATTTGTTACATCTCTTGTAGATTCTTTTACTGCCTGTATATTTTTGCATTCCGTTAATTCGGCAAACATTTCAAGGGTTACATCAATTTTATAATCTACAGGATTATTATAAATCATTATGGGAAGTTCCGTTGCATCAGCTACGGTTTTAAAATAAGTTACTGTTTCCCGATGATCGCTTTTATATCGCATGGGAGGCAATATCATCAAACCTTTTGCGCCCCAGGCAACGGCATAGGCAGCCTGTTGAAGCGCTTCTTTGGTAGATCCTTCCGCAATATTTAAAAGAACAGGAACTTTACCCTCGCATTTTTCTACAGTGAATTTTACTAATTGTTCCTTTTCAACTGTTGTTAAAACGCTTGCTTCGCCCAATGTTCCGCCTAAAATAATTCCATTTACGCCTGCTGCCAGTTGTGCCTGTAAATTTTTCTCAAAAAGAGAAAAGTCTAATTTATCATCATCAGTAAATTTTGTTGTAAGTGCCGGAAAAACGCCTTTCCATTCTATGCTCATAAATATTTTTTATAAAGATAATCCATAGGATTTAAAATATTTTTTGAAACAATTTAAGTTGCTTTATTTCACGATAAAATTGTTCTAATTTCTTTTTTTATCTTTTCGATTTATAATAAATCGTTACCACTTTTGATATTCAATCCCTCTTTCGGTAAGGCAAGAGTTAATGATTTCATTACTGCTACCATAGCCAGAATAAATTCAGTTCGTGGTTTTATTTTTTTAAAAACAATTGAGATAGTCTATCATCCTTAAATGTCCACAATAAAGTATACAAGCCTGCTGGTAGCCCTCTTATTTCTAATACTGATTGGGTACTATTTGCAGATAGTATAATAGACTTAACAACCTGGCCTTGTGAATTAATTATTCTTAAATCTGCCTTTGATGCAACTTTTGGAAAATTTATTGTTATAAATTCTTGTGCTGGATTAGGAGAAATACGAATAGCTGCATTTAATTTACTTGAAGAAGTTATAGTTATGATTTGGCTATATTTACTATGCCCATCATTATCTAAAATCAAAAGTCGATAATAGTAAATTCCAGTAGTATTTAACAAATCATCAAAATGATAATAGTGATTGCCTGAACCGGATTCAATGCCAGGAATTATACCAATTCGACTGAATCCTATTCCATCATAGCTTCGCTCCAACTCAAAATGATTAAAATTCACTTCATTTGTTGTACTCCAAAATAATTTGGCTGTATTTCCTGATAAAGTACCAGTAAAATTTATAAGCGTTAATGGTAAAATATTGTTTCCTGCACTTGATATAAAGAACCCACTGAATCCATCTACTTCAAATTTTACTTCCCAACAGTCTGCAGAAGAGTTCCATATAATATTACTATCAACAGGATCAATTTCTACACTACCTCCTGGGTAGCTACCTGGCAAACTAGTTGCACTAAAACCATGATATTGAAAGATTCTGATATTTGCTCTTTTGATAGTATCAAGCGAACTTGTAGGTAAGTCAGCGCCGTGCCCAATAAATGAATTATAATTATTGAATTCTTCCTGAGTAAAATAAAGTGATACAAACGCTGTAGCAGTAGAAGGGTTTTCTTCAGGTTCTATATCATAATGTCTTTGAACATAAGGAAAACCGTTATAAGTATTTACAACTGGGTCAATAGTTACCCGGCTAATTATTTTACCAGTTACAGGATTAATTCCAGAAGGAATAGTTTTAGGTTCACCTACCATATTTCCGAAAAATGCATATCCTGCTACAGCTCCACCTACAATATCTGTTTTATTATCCCCATCAATATCTCCAAGAAAAACACTAGGTGCAGCATAAGGTTCTACTCGATACCTTACCATATTTGAAAATGAAAAATTTCCTGGTGTACTCTTGTTTCTAAAAACTCCAAGATCATGCAAATATGAATCTGAAGCCACAATATCCAACATACCGTCTCCATTTAAATCTCCAATAGCCACACAGTCGTTGAACCTTTCCGAAACAATGAAATCTAATCCGGGACTGAAAGCTATTGTAGAGTCAACAGTAGAATTTCTAAATAATGACATTGTTCCAGATCCCCCGTTAGCAATTATTATATCCTTTCTTCCGTCATTATCAAGGTCCCCTGTACGAACACATTCAGCCAAACCACCAGATGATATATCTAATTTATTAGCAAACGAAATTAATCCGGGAGTGCATTTGTTTTTAAAAATTGAAAATGTTTCTGAGTTTCGATTTGCTGTAATTATCTCAGGTTTGCCATCATTATTTAAATCGTCTACTACTAATGATATAGGGCCGTCACCTGCCAAATATGTTACTACAGGTGCAAAACTAATAACATCCCCAACAGTAGTGTTCCTAAAAATCAAAATATTATCATCTGTACTATTTGCAACTATTACATCCTGTTTACCATCCAGATCAATATCACTTATAAATATATCATTTTTCGAACCAGTACCAGTATTAATTTCTATACTTGTCTCAAAAGATAGAGAACCAATAACACTTGTATTTTTTATGACTGAAAAAGAAAATACATTTGCCGTTATTAAATCCAGTTTGCCATCGCCATTAATATCTCCTATTGCTATATTATATGGATAGTAAGGTGAGTTGATTTTTATTTCATCTGCAAGTGAAAAATTACCAGCAGTGCTATTGTTAAGCATTAAAGAAATATAGTTTAATTGATAATCTGCTCCATATCCGAAAACTAAATCTGTTTTACCATCCCCATCTAAATCACCTCCCTTAATTGGAGCTCTTACACCACCAAACAAGTCTTGCCTTATAACATTGGTAAAACTACCAGGTGTAAAGGAGGGATTAGTTAGATAAGTTACAATAAAAGGTTTTGTTGATGAAGTAACCAGTTTATTACATGCGACAGTAATAGGTTGGTATGTTGCGCCTGACGGAACAGCTACTGTCAGTGAATTTTCTGAAGCTGAAAGCACGTTTGCTTTTGTAGCACCAAAGTAAACAATGTTATCTGAAGGGGAAACATTAAAATTTATTCCGCTTATTGTTACTACAGTTCCAATAGGTCCAGAATCAGGAATAAATGAAGTAACTTTTGGAACAGGAATTGATAAAAAAGTAAAAATGCCCTTTGTCGCATTTCCAATTATAGTTGTAATACTTATATCTCCTGAACTACCAGAACCTATAACAGCACTAATCAATGTGTCTGACAAAATCGAATAAGATTGAGCTGCAACTCCTCCAAATTTTACAGAAGTTGTACTATCAAATCCTTTTCCTTTTATTGATACAATTGTGCCGGCGGTACCAGATAGTGGTGTGAATGAATCTATCTCAGGATAATAAATAAGTACAAAACCGTTTCGCTTCGCCGTTCCAATTGCTGAAGTTACAGCAACTTCGCCAGTAGCAGCATTTGCTAAAATTACTGAAATACTTGTGGGAGAAAGTACAGAAAAACTCTGAGCTACTCCACCAAAACTAACAAGAGTTACACCAGTAAAATTAGTACCAGTAATAATTACAGTTGCGCCTTCCGGGGCCGCAGCAGGGGCAAAGCTAATAATATTAGGGCCATTCACTTTATTCCGGATAATTGAAATAGTATTATCAGTTTGATTTACTGTAGTTAAATCGGGCAGATTATCCCCATCCATATCTGCTATTGAAACGCCATTCGGATTATCACCTACCTTTACATTTGCTGCGGGGGCAAAAGATATTGTACCCACCGTACTTATATTTCTTATTATCGATAATGAATCAACTTGACCAGATAATAAATCAACTTCACTGTTTATTGCTACAAAATCTGGTTTTCCATCCCCGTCAATGTCTGCCATGTCCAACCCGAGAAAAGATGTATTTGAATAATTAACAGGATAATCAAAATTAATGTATCCAATATTACCTGTGTTTCTGTAAACTGATACTGAATTGGCGCCCGCTATATTCATATCAGGTTTTCCATCATCATCAATATCAGCAAGAATTATTTTTTCTGGTCTTTCTACCGTAATGTTATCAGGGGCTTGAGTAAATGAAATTATGCCCCTGATTCCATCATTTTTATAAATTGTTATATCATTAGATAACTTGTTAATTATCGCCAAATCAGGATAACTATCTCCATCCAAATCACCGATTGCAACACCTGTAGGAAAGTTACCTGATGGATAATCAATGAAAGGATTAAAAGAAATTGTTCCTACATTTCCGGTATTCTTAAAAATAGATATCGTATTAGCAGCCAAATTACTTACAACAATATCAGGCTTTCCATCTTTATCCAGATCACCTATGGCAACATAATCTGCATTACTTGCGGGCAGGTCAACTCTAACATCAAGTGAAATATGGCCAATAGTACTTGTATTTCTAAAAACAGAAATTGAGATCGAAAATTGAGTTGATACCACAATATCCTTTTTCCCATCACCATCTATATCACCTATAGCAACATATTCCGGCCTAATTCCAGTAGGGTAATCTACTTTAGGTGCAAATGAAATTGCCCCAACAGTACTGGTATTTCTATATATTGAAATTGAGTAAGGTTCATAATTGTTTACTACTACGAAATCTATTTTACCATCACCGTCAAAGTCTGCATTTGAAATATCAACTGGGTTACTGTTTTCTTCAATACTTTTATCGATTTTATCCTCAAAAGAATAATCAGTAATTGCTCCTCCACCAGCAAATGTTAGTATAAACCGTCTGGATGAAAATGCGGTAAGATTATTAGTAGTAACAGAAACCGGTTGATATGTTGCGCCTGATGGTACAATTACAGTAAGAGAAGTTGATGTTGCAGACCCCACAACTGCCTTAACTGACCCAAAATAAACAATATTATTTGTTGGAGTAGGGCTAAAATTTGACCCGCTAATTGTTACTATTGTACCGACATTGCCTGAAGAGGGGAAAAAAGAATTAATTACTGGCTGTGCAAAACAACATGTATTATAAAATAAGGCTGCTATAAAACCAAATGATTTAAACTTAACAATGATATTTACTCTTTTGCTGGGCAAATAAATATTATACATAAATGATAAATTATAAGGGTTAAATCCAATAAAAATTCAAAAGGCAGCTAAAAGGGTATTGAAAATAAAGGTATTATAAATTTAAATTCGAGAGTTAAGTTTTTTACTTTGTTACTTCCCCTTAAAAATATCCTCTTGGGTTAATATTCACCTTAATAAAACTATGCTATTTAGAGATACGAGGGATAATTGAATTATCAATTTCTGTTGGCGGAGATTAAAGACCATGAGATAAAAAAGTAAGCGCACAAAAAAGCCCCCCGATAAATCGGGGGGCTATCAATAAATATGGCAGCTACCTACTCTCCCGGTTGGAATACCAGTACCATCGGCCATAAGGGGCTTAA
>JAYTTI010000146.1:0-17409 GCA_043745405.1 Ferruginibacter sp.
GATATGCACCGATCATGGAATAAAATTTATTGGTCCAACGCCTGATATGATCAATGCAATGGGCGATAAAATAACTGCAAAAGAAACAATGATAAAAGCCGGTGTACCCGTGGTGCCTGGTAGTGGCGGTTTGCTGGAAAGTGTAGAGCAGGCAAAAGGCCTGGCTAAAAATGAAGTAGGTTATCCAGTTATATTAAAAGCAACAGCAGGTGGTGGCGGTAAAGGTATGAGGGTAGTATGGCAGGAAAGTGAAATGGAAAAAGCTTTTGAAAATGCCAAAACAGAAGCAGCAGCATCTTTTAAAAATGACGGTATTTATATGGAAAAATTTGTGGAAGAACCACGCCATATTGAAATACAAATTGCAGGCGACCAGTTTGGTAATGTATGCCATTTAAGTGAAAGGGACTGTTCTATACAGCGGCGCCATCAAAAATTAGTAGAAGAATCGCCTTCGCCTTTTATGACACCCGAATTAAGAGAAGAAATGGGTGATGCCGCCATTAAAGCAGCTAGCGCCATCAGTTATGAAAGTGTAGGCACCATCGAATTTTTGGTTGATAAGAACCGAAAATTCTACTTCATGGAAATGAATACCCGTATTCAGGTAGAGCATTGTGTTACTGAAGAAGTAGTGAATTACGATTTAATAAAAGAACAAATAAAAATAGCCGCTGGCCATAAGGTAAGCGGTAAAAACTATTATCCGCAAATGCACGCCATTGAGTGCCGTATCAATGCCGAAGACCCATACAATGATTTTCGCCCAAGTCCCGGTAAAATAACTGTACTGCATACCCCCGGTGGACATGGCGTAAGGGTAGATAGCCATGTATATGCAGGTTATGTAATTCCTCCGTATTACGATAGTATGATTGGTAAACTGATTACCGTTGCACAAACCAGGGAAGAAGCCATTGATACTATGCACAGGGCATTAAGTGAATATATTATTGAGGGGGTAAAAACAACCATTCCCTTTCATTTGCAACTGATGAAAAACGAAGATTTTAGAAAAGGAAATTTTACTACTAAGTTTTTGGAAACTTTTAAGATACAGTAAGTTTAAAGATCAGGTTCAACACTAATAAATTATAAAAGCTATCCATTACACCGGATAGCTTTTGTTTTAATACCCACCGTTAGCTAATTCTACCAAAAATCACCTAATATTAATTTTTCATATCCCTTGTTTGGAAGACGGGAGAAATGTATTTCTTATCTTTGTAGTTCACAAAACCTTTAGCAGCGATGGCATTAATAAAAAGTATATCAGGTATAAGGGGCACAATTGGAGGCAAAACAAATGATAACCTTACCCCATTGGATATAGTAAAATTTACTGCAGCCTACGGAACTCTTTTAATGAAGGAAAGTGCGAATAGGAAAATTGTGTTGGGCAGGGATGGAAGGATTAGCGGAGCCATGGTAAAAAGCCTGGTAATCAGTACGCTTAACGCATTGGGGTTTGATGTGATAGATTTGGATTACAGCACTACACCTACTGTTGAAATGGCGGTGGTTTTTGAAAATGCGGCTGGTGGTATCATATTAACGGCAAGCCATAATCCTAAAGAATGGAACGCATTAAAATTATTAAATAACAAAGGCGAATTTATTAATGCTAAAGAAGGGATGAAAGTATTGACAATAGCCGCAGCCGAAGATTTTGATTTTGTCAGTGTAGATAAACTTGGCCATACAATTACCAGTGATTCATCGTTGCAAAAACATATTGATGCTGTTATTAATTATGAATTGGTAGATGTTGCTGCCATAAAAAAAGCAAAATTTAAGGTAGTGCTTGATGCAGTAAATAGTACAGGTGCCATTGCCGTGCCCGCTTTGTTAAAGGCATTGGGTGTTAAAGATATTGTTGTATTAAACGGAGAGGTAAATGGAAAGTTTGCCCACAACCCGGAACCTTTACCAGAACACCTGACGGAATTAAGTAATGAAGTAGTAAAACATAATGCCAGCCTGGGTATTGCAGTAGACCCTGATGTTGACCGCTTATGCTTTGTATGTGAGGATGGCAGTATGTTTGGGGAAGAATACACATTGGTGGCAGTGGCCGATTATTTATTAAGTAAAAAGAAGGGCAATACGGTTTCTAATATGTCATCAACAAGGGCATTAAAAGATGTAACTTTAAAATATGGCGGTGAATATTTTCCCAGTGCAGTAGGTGAAGTGAATGTGGTTAATAAAATGAAAGAAGTAAATGCGGTTATTGGGGGTGAAGGCAATGGAGGTATTATTGTTCCTGATCTGCATTATGGCAGGGATGCTCTAATTGGCATTGCCCTGTTTTTAACGCACTTGGCAAACAGTAAAAAAAGTATCAAACAATTACGCAATACTTACCCGGGCTATTTCATCAGCAAAAATAAAATCACATTAGAAAAAGATATTAATGTACAGGCTGTATTTAAAAAAATACAAGATAAATATAAAAACCAGCCTATTAATGCGGAAGATGGATTGAAGATTGAGTTTGATAATGACTGGGTGCATTTACGTACCAGCAACACAGAACCAATTATCCGTATTTATGCTGAAAGTAATTTTGAAACAACTGCTGATAATATTGCCAAAAGATTGATGAAGGATATCCATGAGGTTATTTAGTCAATGGTCAATAGTCAATAGTGAATAGGTTTTTAAACTGTTCCTCTTAATCCATTGTTCACAAATCACTGATAGTAATTAATTCATTCATATAGTATTCAATATTGACTATTGACCATTCACAATTCACCTTATATGAAAAGAATTTACTTTGATAACGCAGCTACTACTTCACTTGACCCCATAGTGTTGGATACAATGATGCCATTCTTTACAGAAAAATTTGGCAATCCTTCTTCAATTTATTCTTACGGGCGTGAAACAAAAATGGCTATTGAACAGGCAAGGAAAACTGTAGCAAAAATTTTAAACGCACATCCGGCAGAAATATTTTTTACTAGTGGCGGAACAGAAAGCAGTAATACCGCCATTACCGCTGCAGTAAAGGATCTTGGCTGCAAACATATTATCACTTCACCGATTGAACATCATGCAACCTTACATACTGTGGAGTATTTACATAGCCTTGATATTGCTACAATAAGCTATGTAAAATTATTGCCCAACGGACACATTGATCTTGATAATTTGGAAAAATTACTGGCATCTGTTGAAGAGAAAACATTGGTAAGCTTATTGCATGCCAACAATGAAATAGGTAATATGCTGGATATACATGCTGTTGGTAATTTATGTAAATTATACAATGCCATTTTTCATTGCGATACGGTGCAAACGGTTGGCCATTTCCCTTTTGATTGCAGGAACACCCCCGTGCATTTTATTACAGGAGCCGCTCATAAATTTCATGGCCCAAAAGGTGCAGGCATTTTATATATTAATGAAAATGTACGTATACGGCCTTTTTTGCATGGGGGAGGTCAGGAGCGTAATATGCGTGCTGGTACAGAGAATTTGTATGGCATAATTGGTTTTGCAAAAGCTTTGGAATTGGCCACAAGCACGCACAAAGAAGATGCCGTTTATATTGGCAGCATTAAGGAGTACATGCACGATGCTCTATTAAAAAATATTGCAGAAGTAGGGTTTAATGGCGACGTATTTGGAGAAAGTTTATATACCGTTTTAAGTGTAAGTTTTCCTAAAACAGAAAAGTCAGAACTGTTACTGTTTAATCTGGATATCAATAATATTTGTGCCAGTGGCGGCAGTGCCTGCACCAGCGGCGTAGAACAAGGGAGCCATGTAATCCGTGCCATCAACAATAATCCCAACCAGGTAACAGTTCGTTTTAGTTTTAGTAAACACAATACCACCGCAGAGGTAGATGCAGTTGTGGCTGCTTTAAAAGAAATGGTTTAAAAAAAAGATTGCGTTACAGCAGTGACTACATAATTGAGTGCATGTAATAATTATTGGCGTTGGTATGTTTCGGGTATTTTGTCCAGTCATTTTTGGGTAAATATTTTTACTTATAATAACATATGAAAAATTCTTTTGTCAGGATACTATCTTACCTGGCTATATTTATTTTTTTATTGCATTGGGCCGTTGCTTTTATTTTAGCAATGCCCGCAAATTATGTAAAGCAAACTGTAGCAAATCATGCCCCCCGGTATCAAACCATGTTCAGTTCCTGGAATTTTTTTACGCCCCCATTTATTTACCACAACAGGTTATATTTTATTGTACGGGATAGTAAAACCAGTGGTAATAAACAAGACACTATTGAAGTGTTAGCAAATATTTCTCTTAAAAAGCAAATAATGGTGCCGTTTAATCAAAGAGAAAATATTATTGATCATCTGGTTAACAACAGTGTGGCAGGCCTTAAAAGGGTTGTCCGGTCTTATAAAATAACAACCGATTCACTTGCAATAAATAAATCAGATTCCCTTACTATCGCCCAGGCAATAAGCAATGCAGAAGGTAATAACAACTATAAAAGGTACCTGGCTACCTTAACCAATTACTGTAAAATAGTATTGCAGCAAAAAAACATTGATCTAATTGGTAAAGAAGTAAAAATTGTAATTAAAGAAAAAGAGATCCGCCCTTTTAAACAGATAGGTGATGCCAGTTATTTACAGAAAGAAATACTTGTTTTCGAAACTACTTATAAGCCAGTTACTCCATGATACAACAACATATAAAGCAGTATGTTGACAAGCTGCAACTCAAAAACTATAAATCTTTCTACCTGGCTTTTCTAAGAGTGGCTATTGGTATATGGTTGTTGAAAGAAGTTTGCATTAATTTGAGCAGTATGGAA
This sequence comes from Ferruginibacter sp., assembly GCA_043745405.1. Lineage (GTDB taxonomy): Bacteria > Bacteroidota > Bacteroidia > Chitinophagales > Chitinophagaceae > Ferruginibacter. Next base: position 4,805 of record JAYTTI010000146.1, read on the forward strand.
ATACTGTATGGCAACTCAGCACTTGTTGTACCTGCAAAAAATTTAATCAGCCGGTTACCAGGAGGCGGATTTTTATTAGTTAAAAATTATTACATATGGTTTATATTAGGCTATGTGGCAGTTATTTTTATGAGTATACTCGGAGTTGGAAAATGGTTTACGGCTATGCTACTTTTTGGAATGTTTACGGTACTTCAAAAAATGAATATGACAATGCTTAATGGGGGTGATAAAATGGCAATGGTACTATTGCTTTATCTTATTTTTGCAGATTCTTACCAATATTTTACTTTGTTTAGGCAAAAGCGGGATAAAAATGATACCCATAAATTGCAAAACCTGTTAAGTAATTTGGCTGCATTTTCTATGATGCTACAGCTTTGTCTGGCTTATTTTCAATCGGGTGTGGCAAAGGCAGGCAACTTTTTTTGGTTGCACGGCGAAGCTACTTATTATGCGTTATCAATGGAAAGATTTGTAGGAACTACTTTTAATAAATACATTGTACAATATAAGTGGATTGATTATGTTAGCAATTATGCAACGTTATCTTTTGAATTGCTTTTTCCATTACTAATATGGATAAAAAAATTACGAAAACCTTTACTGATAACGGGTTTATTGTTTCACCTGTGTATTTATATTTTCTTAATGATTTATGGCTTTCAAATTGTTTTTATTTTAATTTACGGACTATTTTTACCCAATCAACAATTGCTGGATTTTGCACGAAAATGTAAAACTTTCTTTTTGCTTAAGAAAATGGAAGTTACAACCAACACACCTTAAAGCCCAAAGTATCTAAAAGCTATAACCTAATTTCTCTGTTAATTCTTTTGGCAATACAGGCAGTTTTCTTCTGTCAATTAAGAAGCTATTTAGTTGCGCTATTTCTTTAAAAATATAATGCTTGTCCATGGCCGCTTTAAGATAGCCTGCACCACTACTGCCGCCAGTGCCAATTCGGGTACCAATCATCCGTTGTACCATATTTATATGACGATAGCGCCAATTACCTAACTTGTTATCGATTTCCAGTAATGTTTCTAATAATTGAAAGGGTAATTCCAGCATTGGATAGCCACGATATAGCATAATGAATAAAGCACTTCTGGAGGCTTTGGCAGATAATTGCCTGTTGGTATTTTCTGCATCCTCATAAAAAACAAGTTTAAAAAAATCCTGGTTATTTTTTTCTGCATCTGCTAAACTATTTACATAAACCTGTTCATAATCTATAAAAAAATTAAACTTTTTATCGTTGCCAGTATCAGTTTCATAATTTTCAGTAAAAATATTTTCTGCAATAAAAGGCATTCGCTCTAACCAGGTGTTAATGAGTTTGATTACAGAATCTGCTTGTTCTGCTTCTTTAATAAAGGCTACTTCATCGTCTTTTAATTGAGAAGTATAGTATTTCTGTCCATGGCGTTTCTCAAATTTAAGACCCAGCTTTGCTTCCAGTTTTTTAAACTGCCAGCTTTGAAAACCTGAGGCAGGCCGCAACATATCCCTGAAATCAAGGAAGTCCATTGGCGTCATCGTTTCAATAATATCTATCTGTTGCACCAGCACTTTTAATATAGTAACAACTCTTTGTAAACGGTGTACAACAGTTTGCAGATCTGCAGAGTTATCATTTAATAAAGGTTTACGCATTGTGTCCAGTACAGCATCAATTTCAAATTGAATCTGTTTAAACCATAATTCATAAGCCTGGTGAATAATGATAAATAACATTTCATCATGCGCCGGTAAATTGCCTGGCTTAAAACTTTCTGGCTCCTGGGCACCTAATATTTTATCCAAATGAAGATAGTCTCCATAATGAACTGTTTTACATGACATAACTATTTTTTTGTAACGATTGAAAACATTTAATAAGAATAGACATGATTTATCTTATCAGCACAGTTGACCCCTTTAGCTGAACTTTTTGCCCGGTATCAATATTGGTGTAATTTAATAGCCATACATAAGTACCCGTATCCTGCGGGTTTCCTTTAAATGTACCATCCCATTTATTGGTCCAGTCACGGGTTTCAAATATTTTTTGACCGAGCCGGTTATAAACTGCAAATAAAAGATCTTTGGCTTTATAAGCATTGGTAGGATAGAGGTAGTCATTAAGGCCATCGCCATTTGGGGTAAAGGCCTTTGGTACAGCTACATAACAATTACCTGCAACTCTGATAGTATTTGTTGCAGTATCTGTGCAACCAATACTATTGGTTACAATTAACTGCACAAGCACATCATGGATAGTTGTGGAGGAAGGATATAATTGATTTGGCGGATTTTGCTGTGTACTTGTATTACCGTTACCAAAGTTCCAGAACCAGGCATTGTTAAGGCTTCCGGTACTTTTGTCAACAAAAATAGCAGGGTCTCCGGGGCAAACAATTGATGTTGATTCAAACAAAGCATTTATTGCATTGTCCAAAAACAGCGTAGTAGTAACTGTATCACTGCATATGCCGTTGCTTACAATTAATGTAGCTTGTTTTTGCCCGAATAAAGGATAAGTAATAATAGTATCTTTTGTTGAACTGTTAATAGAGTTGTCAAAATTCCAATGCCATGTGTTTACCCCATTGTTCCCATTATGCGTGTATAAAATGGTATCAGTAACACAGCCATATTGAATATCTGCTTTAAACGCTGCAGATACCGTATCTTTTGCATTAAACAATAATGCAGCACCAGCTGTAGTTTCTTTTCCGCATTCATTAATAATGGTATTGCCATCAGAGCCAGTCATTAATTGTATTTTAAAACTACCTGCTGTTTGTATAGGGGCGGATAGTTTTATCTGGATAGTATTTGTTAAGTCATCACTATTACAGGTACCTGACGCCGCTGCAATAGTTACCGCAGTGTTGCCTGTTACAAAAAAATCACTGCCATTTGCAGCAATAGAACTGCATTTAATCGGGTCTTTAAATACCAAATATAAAATGTTAGGCGCACAGCCAACTTTACTAAGGCTGTCCATGAGTGTTTCAATTAATGGAAAAACAGTAACAGGCAATGATTGCCCGTCAGGAATACTGCGACCACAATTATCCAATAAATTATTGCCATCGGTTCCGGTTTTAATTTGTACAGTATAATTACCGGCAGGTAATGGCCCCCCCAAACTAATTACCACAGAATCCATATCAAAGCCATTATTGCAGCCAATACCAGCAGCACTTATTATTGGTGCAATGGCAGGCGTTATACTAAAGTCGCTTCCGTCTGCTGCAAGGCTGCTGCATTTCATTTTCTTATTGAGCTTTATTGAAATTTTTGTGCCATCGCAGGCAGCTCTTGCTTTTAGTAGAACTGGGTTTACCGGGTCGGTGATAACAGCGGTGCCACCGCCAAATGACAATGCATAACCGCTTTGAGAGTCACTAAAATGGCTTACCAATAAAATGTATTCATGCCCCATCGTAAGGTTGGGCATGCTGCTGAATGTTGGAACACCGTATCCGTCACAAAATGCTAATCCTGTGCCTGTGCTGCTTGCTCCGGTTAAACCACCTTCACCAGACCAGTTGCACGCTACAAAAAGACTGGCATTGATATATACTTCATCTGGGTTGTGATTGGTTATGTCAAAAATTTGCCAGTCATAGTCATCTGACAAAGTATTGGGCGTAATTACAAAACCAAGTGTGCCGGGTGTAAAGCAGGTAAATTTATACCAAAATGGATTTTTATCGGTAAGAGGTACTGCAGTACAAGGGCCTGGTACCTGCCTGTTGCCACAAATAGGAACAGAAGCAATAGTGAAAGTTGCCGTTCCACAAACAGGAAAAGCAGAACCCGGATTTTGCCCAAGAGCATTGCAGGTTTGAGCAAATCCATTTCTTGCAGCAAAACAGAGTAATATAATAATTACTATTTTAATTTTAGTCATTAAGTTTCAAAGTTAAATAAAGCATCCATTACAAGTGTATTTTTCTATGCCAGTTAAACTGATTTAACAAGTGTGAAATATTCATAATAAAAAAATTCTTTCTTTTGCCATTTAAGTATAATATGACGGTGTAAATTTTTTGCCAATTAATTTTAATTATACCTTGTACAGATGAAAAACAAAATGATTATTTACATTTTCTGGATACTTTGTATTGCAGATATTGTTGCTGCTACATATAATTATACCATATTGCAATGGACAGCAAAGCCTTTGTTATTACCTTGCCTGGTATATTTGTTTGTAAATGAAACCCGTAATGCAAATAAAAATCGTAACAGGTTAATGGTAACTGGTTTACTGTTTTGCTGGTTAGGTGATGTACTACTGCTGTTTGAAAGCAGCAACTCTTTATTTTTTATTTTTGGATTGGCCAGTTTTTTACTGGGCCATATTTTTTACATTCTTTACTTTACAAAAATTCCCAGTAAGTCTACAAAAATACCGCTACAAAAATTATTGATATTGTTACCCGTGGTAATATTTGTATTTGGTTTATTGTCCATTTTATACCCATCATTAGGTGAACTTAAGATACCCGTTACGCTATATGCGATGGTGCTGGGATGTATGCTCAGCATGGCTTTGTGGCAGTATAAAAAAATTGATTTTAATATAGCCTTGCTTTTTATTACTGGCGCGGCAAGTTTTGTTGTATCTGACAGTTTGCTGGCTATCAACAAATTTTACCATCCAATTCCACAGCCTGGTCTTTTTATTATGTTTACATATTGCCTTGCTCAATATCTTATTGTGATGGGAGCCATTAAATTATCCAAAAACAAAAATCAGTAACAAGCGAGCGGCAGGGAAAATTGCAGTAACTATTTTATTTTAGCTTTTATTTCCTGCAATTTTAATAAAGCTTCTACAGGAGTAAGCCGGTTAATATCAACAGCATTCAGCAATGAACGTATTTCTTCAAAAGTAACAGAGTGTGCATCAAAAATACTCAATTGCATTTTTGGGTTATTTAAATTTTTTACTGTTTGCCCAAGATTGTTAGCTTGACCATCTTCACTACTATTCCTGCTTTTTTCTAACTGCGCCAAAACTTCATTTGCCCTGTCAATGAGCAATGGCGGCATACCTGCCATACGGGCTACATGAATACCAAAACTATGGATACTGCCACCCGGTGCCAGCTTGCGTAAAAAAACAATTTTGTTGCCTACTTCTTTATTGGTAACATGGTAATTTTTTACTCCTGGCAATTTATTCTCCAGTTCATTCAGTTCGTGGTAATGTGTGGCAAATAGTGTTTTAGGTTGATGAACACTTTTTTGTAAATATTCTACAATGCTCCATGCAATAGAAATGCCATCATAAGTAGAAGTGCCTCTTCCTATTTCATCAAGTAAGATCAAACTTCTGGAAGTAATGTTATTGATGATACTTGCAGTTTCATTCATCTCAACCATAAAGGTACTTTCGCCACCACTCAAATTATCACTGGCACCAACCCTGGTAAATATCTTATCTGTCAATGGTATTTTTGCATCACTTGCCGGCACAAAACTTCCTATATGGGCCATCAGTGTAATCAAGGCAGTCTGCCGCAGGATAGCACTTTTACCACTCATGTTGGGGCCGGTTAAAATAATAATCTGCTGTGTGGCTGGGTCCAGAAAAATATCGTTTGCTATGTAACTATCGCCAACGGGTAAGTGCCGTTCTATTACGGGGTGCCGGCTGTCTTTAATATCTAAAATATAGCTGTTATTAAGCGTAGGTTTTTTGTAATTGAATTGAAGAGCGTTATTTGCAAAACAGCTTATACAATCCAATATTGCCATCACATGCCCATTTACCTGCATGGGCGCTATATAATCCTGCAACTCATTTAATAGTTTTTCAAAGAGCTGCATTTCTATCAGCAAAATTTTATCTTCTGCACCTACAATTTTTTCTTCGTATTCTTTTAATTCTGGAGTTATATATCGCTCAGCATTGGCCAGCGTTTGTTTGCGTATCCAGGTATCAGGCACTTTGGTTTTATGGAGGTTGGTTACTTCTAAATAATAGCCAAATACATTGTTGAAACTTATTTTTAAAGATGAGATGCCGGTTGCCAATGCTTCTTTCTGTTGCAGTTCTATCAGGTATTCTTTTCCTCCGCTGGAAATTTTTCTTAAAGCATCCAGTTCTTCATCAATACCGCTGGCAATCATATTTCCTTTTGATGCAAGTGCTGGCGGATTTTCACTGATTTCACGAACAATTTTACCAACAATAAAATTGCAGGGGTTTAAAGAATCTCCCAGCCGTTGCAGGTAACTGTTGGTAAGAGTGCTGCAGATGGTTTTAATAGCTTGTACCTGGTGCAGCCCTTTGGCAATTTGCAGTACTTCCCTGGGGTTAACTTTTTTCAGCGGCACCTTACTCACCAGTCTTTCTACATCGCCGGCCTGCTTTACGTGTTGGGTAATTTTATTTCTTATATCAGTTTCTTTTATAAAAAACTCTACTGTATCCAGCCGTTCCTGAATTTTTGAAAGGTCGTTCAAAGGTAGCACCATCCAGCGTTTTAGCATACGGGCACCCATGGGGCTAACCGTATTATCCAATACCTTTAATAAAGTATTACTACCGTATGCACCGCCAAACAATTCTAAATTACGAATGGTAAAACGGTCCATCCATAAATGTTCTTCCCTGTCGATACGTTGTATGGAAGTTATATGCCCGAGGTTAGGGTGTTCTGTATCTTTTAAATAATGCAGGATGGCACCGGCTGCAATAATGCCTTCGTGCAAGCTTTCAATACCAAATCCTTTAAGGCTGTGGGTGCCGAAATGTTTTAATAAACTTTCCTGGGCGTATGCTTCCGCAAATACCCATTCATCTAAAGCATATGTAAAAAATTTGGTGCCAAAATATTCTTTAAAAAATTTCTGCCTGTTACGTTGAAAGACGACTTCAGCAGGTTTAAGGCTTTGCAATAATTTATCTGCATATTCTTTATCACCTTCTGCAATAAAAAATTCACCGGTACTGATGTCTAAAAAAGCAATGCCAATTTTATTTTCTTCAAAATGAATGGCGGCTAAAAAATTATTACTGTTATGTTCCAATAATTTATCATTGGTGGCTACGCCTGGTGTTACCAGTTCTGTAACGCCGCGTTTTACAATGCCCTTTGCCTGTTTTGGATCTTCCAATTGATCGCAGATGGCCACCCTGTAACCGGCTTTTACCAGTTTGTGCAAATAGGTATCAAGTGCATGGTGAGGAAAGCCTGCCAGTTGTGATGAATTGGCATCACCATTATTTCTTTTGGTCAATGTAATACCTAATACTGCAGATGTTGTAACGGCGTCCTGCCCAAAGGTTTCATAAAAATCACCTACCCTGAATAGCAAAATGGCATCAGGGTAGCGGGCCTTGATGGCATTGTGTTGCTGCATAAGTGGTGTTTCTATAATAGCTTTGGCCATGACTGTTTATTATTCCATTTACTTTACTTGAATAACAGGCGCAAAAATAGGGCTTTACTTAGTTTATGGCAATGTTTATGCTGAATGTGAATTACTTTTGCAAATAATTTTTTGGGATGAGAAAACTGAGCATGGAGGAATTGAACCGGTTGACGGTAAGTGACTTTAAGCAATCTGAAAAAATTTCGGTTATTGCTGTATTGGAAAATATACGCAGTGCTTATAATGTAGGTAGTGTTTTCAGGACTGCCGATGCCTTTTTACTGGAAGCTATTTATATATGTGGTTATACCTGTACACCTCCACATAAGGAAATTAAAAAGACTGCTCTTGGCGCAGAAGATACGGTAACATGGAAGCATTTTGATAACACAAATTTGGCCATGCTAGAATTACAGGAATTAGGTTATAAAATATATGCAGTAGAGCAGGCCCAAGGCAGTACAATGTTAAATAAATTGCAATACAGAACCGGGGATAAAATAGCAGTAATTTTTGGTAATGAAGTTACTGGCGTGGAGCAAAGCACCATTCAGCAATGTGCAGGTTGTATTGAAATACCGCAGTTAGGGATGAAACATTCCTTAAACATTGCAACTGCAGCAGGTGTTGTACTGTGGGAGATTGTCAGAAATGTTTTGCCACAACCTTCTGAAGCAGGGCAGTAAGTGGAATTATAATTTTGAATTTAATATTTAGTTGAATGATTAATATAAAGAAGTATTTAAGTTTAATAAAATTTAGTCATACCATATTTGCAATGCCTTTTGCAATTATTGGATTTTTTTTAGGAGTGTTTAGTTCAACTATTTCGATTGTACCACGTTGGCATACAATATCGTTTGCACCAACCTCTATTAAAATAATTTTGAAATTATTTATTCTTGTAATTCTTTGTATGATTTTCGCAAGAAGCTCAGCCATGGCTTTTAACCGCTACCTGGATAGAAGCTTTGACGCAAAAAATCCACGTACTGCTATCCGCGAAATTCCTACAGGTATTATATCCAAAGAAAGTGCCTTACGTTTTGTAATTATCAATTGCCTGTTGTTTGTAGCTACTACTTATTTCATTAACAGGATATGTTTTTTATTAGCACCGGTTGCTTTGTTTGTCATTTTATTTTACAGTTATACAAAACGTTTTACACCACTTTGCCATTTGGTATTGGGTATTGGTTTAAGCCTTGCTCCCATTGGCGCTTATTTGGCAGTTACCGGCACTTTTGCTTTTTTGCCTATTCTTTTTTCAATGGCTGTTATTTTTTGGGTAAGTGGTTTTGATATTATTTATGCTTTACAGGATGTAGAGTTTGATCAGTGGCAAAAATTATATTCAATGCCTGCATGGCTGGGTAAAAAAAAGGCGCTGCGGGTATCTGAACTGCTGCATGTTTTTTCTGCAGCCTGTGTTGTATTTGCAGGTATTTACGGAAATTTTGGTTGGTGGTATTGGATTGGTATTGCAGTATTTATAGGCATGTTAATTTACCAGCACTCTATTGTAGAACCAAATGACCTTAGTAAAGTAAATATTGCTTTTATGACGGCCAATGGCATTGCTTCTGTTGTGTTTGCTGTTTTTGTTTTACTGGATATTTTTTTACATCATAACTATTCCAACCCAAATTTTTAAAAAGGCATGGCAAGAATACTGGCAATAGATTATGGCGGAAAAAGAACTGGATTGGCAGTAACCGACCCGCTACAGATTATAGCAACCGGGCTTGTTACGATTGATTCTAAAGAACTGATTACGTATCTTAAAAAGTATTTTTTAACAGAAGCAGTAGAACTCATCATTATCGGCTTGCCAAAAAACTGGGACGAAAGCGATACGCATGGTACACCTCTGGTACAATCTGCCATAAAAAAATTACAAAAAGAGTTCCCACAAATGCCGCTTAAAACAGTAGATGAACGGTATACTTCAAAGATGGCAAAAGATGCCATGCTGGATATGGGTATGAAAAAGAAAGACCGCCGCATAAAAGGAAATGTAGATATAATAGCTGCTACCATTATATTACAGGAGTATCTGCAAACCATTCAATAAAATAAATAATTGTAATTTTGCTTTGTGAAAAGCATAAATAATAATTACTAATTAGAACACAGCTGGTGCTATTAGAATTTTTATGGTTGTTTATTAATAGAAAGAATAAATAGTATCTTTTACAAAATAGTTTATGATTTTACCAATAGTAGCATACGGGGCACCAATTTTAAGAAAAGTTTGCGATGACATAAAAACTGATTATTCCGGTCTTCAAAAACTGGTAGCAGATATGTGGGAAACCATGTATGCCAGTAACGGCGTTGGTATTGCAGCACCACAGGTCAATAAAAAAATCCGTTTGTTTTTAATTGATAGCGAACAGATATTTAAAAATATGGAGGAAGATGATGAAGATGATTATCCTGATGAACCCGGCTTTAAAGGAGTTTTTATAAATGCGCATATTGCAGAACTGGATGGTGAAGAATGGAGTTATACAGAAGGTTGTCTGAGTATCCCTAAAATACGGGAAGATGTTTCCCGTAAAGAATCGGTAACGTTAAATTACGTTGATGAAAACTTTGTGCCTCATACCAAAACATTTAACGGCATAACTGCAAGGGTTATTTTACATGAGTATGACCATATAGAAGGTAAGTTATTTATTGACCACATTAAGCCACTTAAAAGGACCTTGCTAAAAAGAAAATTGAGTGATATTTCAAAAGGAAAAGTAGAGGTTGACTACCGGATGGTATTCCCCAAATAAATAGTATTACCCTGCCCCCATATCAATCCAACGCACAAACATCAATCAATAATTATTTAATGTAATTGTAATAATTTGCAGTCATGATAAAAATAATCATGGCTGTTTTTTTTATGCTGTTGTTAAGTAATTGGAGCAGTGCCCAGGATAGTGCTGTACTTATTGGAAAAAAAACAATCACATTAAGTGAAGTAGTTTTAAATAATAAGCTAAATGTGCCCGCATTTATCGAACGCATTAAGAATGACAGCAGTTTTTATAAAGCTTTCCTTAACCTGCACATGCTCGATTACTCCGCAATAAATGATATTCGCATGCTTGATAAAGAAGGCAATAACCAGGCGACACTTTTCCGGAAAACCAAACAGGTAAGAGACAGTAATTGCCGCAGGATGAATATAATTGAAGAGCAAAGTTCAGGAGATTTTTACACAGCCAATCATCAATACAATTATTATACAGCACAAATGTACGCCTCTCTTTTTTTTACTGTTGGTGTTATTTGCAATGAAGATAATATTGTTGCCGGAACAACTTTTAGCACAAATGGAAAAACTGGGCTGGAAAAACATAAAGAACAATTAAAGATATTGTTTTTTAACCCTGGTAAAAAGATAAACGGTATTCCTTTTATTTCAGGCAAAACTTCTATTTATGATGATGATATGGCGGACCTGTATGATATGAGTGTTGATATGGATGAATATAATAAAACAAGTTGCTATATTTTTAAACAAAAAGTAAAGCCAGGCAAGGAAAGTAGTGTAGTGGTGGATGAAATGACTACCTGGTTTGATGATAAAACTTTTGAAGTGGTAGCCCGTAATTATATGCTAAGCTATGATGCGGGTGTATATGATTTTAAAGTGTTAATGGAAGTACAAATGACACATTCGGGACCTTATCTTGTACCTGAATTAATACGTTACAATGGTAATTGGAAAGCCATTTTTAAAAAACGGGAAAGGGGAGTATTTACTGCAACTCTTTTTAATTTTAAATAAATTGTAAATTTTTTTCCTTCTATATGTCAAAAAGAACCGGCGATAAAAAACCTCCGGAAAATAATTGCCGGAAGCTTAACTGGTGCCTGTTGAGTAATTGTTCCGTCTGGTAAAATCAATAGTTTTCAGTTTTTGGAACAACCCTGATGATAGTTGTTCCTTTACCCAAAATTAAAAACTGTTTAATATTCTGCCGATGATCCAAATATTGATTTTTTTGTTTGCCATTTGCCCCTGGTAAAATCTGGTATTTGCTGCAATGCACCGCCTGCGGCAATGCTTTGTTCACTCAGTGGCGTGATAGCATACCAGGTGGCAAGGTCATAAACATCTAATGGAAATTCTACACCACGTTTGATGCTTTCGATAAAAGCATTGTCCACAAAAAAATCCATTCCTCCGTGGCCTGAATTGGAAGCATCTTTTTCATAGCGCTTCCATAAAGGATGATCATTGCTATTTAAAAATATTTCCGTGTTATCCCAGTGATGTTTTTCACTTACGGCATCAATGTGTATCATGCCGGTTTTAAAATCGCCGTCATGGTATTCCTGCCAGATACCGTCCGTGCCCTGTACACGAAAACCAAGATTGTATGGTCTTGGCGAAGAAGTATCGAGCGTTAATACAATGGTTTCGCCGTTGGCAGTTTGTATCTGTGTGGTTACAATGTCGCCCTGCTTAAATTTAATATTTGCATTGGGGTGATTAGGCCCACCTTTGGGATGATTCTTAATATAACGGTTCAACCCTCTTGATTTTGTTGCAATTGATGACAAAGCTGTTAAACGATTACCACGGTTGATGTCAATCATTGTACTAACAGGACCCAAACCATGCGTTGGATAATTCTCTCCGTTACGGTCAACATAATGCTGGGTTCTCCATTTGGCTTCGCTGTACCCTTTGTCGCCAAACTCCACGCCGCTGTCGTAAGCCGTAATACCATCGTTGAACAACACCCCCCGTAAGTCGTGCTGGTAGCCACCCTGCAGGTGCAGCAGTTCTCCAAACAAACCTTTCCTTACCATATTGTGTACCGCCATAATATCCCTGCGGTAGCAAACATTTTCTAATGGCATGATGGGTACTTTTGTTTTTTCATGGGTATCCACAAAGTCCCAGCAATCCTGCAGCTTAACCGCACCGCATACTTCCATGCCCACAATTTTTCCAGCATTCATCGCATCAATACCCTGCGGTGCATGCCACTCCCACGGCGATGCGATAAAAACTGCATCTATATCATCCCGCTTTAATAAATTTTGATAATCAAATTTGCCATTGCTGTATTCAATCGGCGCTTTCTTTCCATATTTTTTTACCAGTGCCTGTGCCAGTGCCATCATGCCTTTATCAGGATCAGCCATGGCGATGATTTCCACATCGCTCCGCTTCAGCATTTCTTCCAGGTGCGTTTGCCCCCTCA
>JAYTTI010000147.1:0-53015 GCA_043745405.1 Ferruginibacter sp.
TTATCTTTGCCGTCCTTTAGCAATAAGCCGCGTTGGTCAAGAGGTTAAGACGCCTCCCTTTCACGGAGGAATCACGGGTTCGAGTCCCGTACGTGGTACAAAGCTTTAAAAGCCTTTCAGTAATGAGAGGTTTTTTTATTTACTAAATCTTATTACGATAAAATTGCTTGCCTTAATTTTTTCGAATAAGCGTGAAATGTTTTTTGTCCATTGCATTGGAAATATAGCAGTGCAATAGATTATTTTACAGAAGCAAAAGGGTTTGTGAATGTAGTTATTTTGGAATGACCATGCTGATGTGAAGAGTAACACTAGGCTACAGAACTGGAGAACTGCATATTTGGAGTTGCAGCAAGTCTATCAACCAATTTTATCTTCATTAATCATTCTTTGAATATGCATGACATAACGTTTATCAACAATAGTCATTGAATTACAGAATAATTTATAAGTGCTGCATTCAGATAAAAAACTATTTAGTTTCTTTTCATATTGCTTACTTTCTATAAAACTATTAATGTAAGAAATTGATGAAAGTATTAAGTCTATTAAAACAAAAAATGCTGTGAGGAAAACTATCACAAATAAAATATCTAATAGCTCTGCCTTCCAGCCAAGTTTAGGGAACCAACTATATGTATCCCCTAATAAAAGAAGTATTGCAAAAGAAACCCAAATAATTTTGAACCTAAATAGGCTCCAATAAACAAACTTAACTGTAATTAATTTCTTAGTATCTGAACATCTAATTTTATTAAATATTTCAGGTGTAATAATATCCGGGATTATAGGTTCATATGAAGTCCAAAATATTGTTATACTTGCCATAACTTTCTTTAGTAAAAAAAAACCAAAATAAAGTACTCTTTTAAAATTTCATAGTAATACTCTTAGCTACAAAGTAAAAGCGAACAATCCTGCCTGCCGGTGCCCTTGCAAACGTGAACACTTATGATATTACAGCTAATGATAAATATATGATATAAGATGCCATGATTCCAAGTTTTAAGTCATTAAATTCAACCTCGGGACAAAATCTTTATAACTTGAACACTTTGGAATATACTTTTTCAAGGCGAGTCTCCCCTATTACTTCCGGAGCAAGTCTTAATTTCACAAACCTTCACAGGTGAGTCTCTGCAATGGCCTGTGTTTTGGCAGCAGGACTCACCGTTCTACGTAGCGCAATGTTATTTTTTAAAATTACTGTTTAAATCAATATCATCCAACTCACGAAAATTCATTACAGGATATTTCCCCTGCTCTCCACAAATATAAAACTTAGCTGAACTATCAGGGTATTCAATTGCATTTATAAAAAAAGCCGCCACTTACCTGCAAAAGGATTGTTATGCATGTAATTCAACTTTTGCAGAATGAATGTGTTGCCATCACATTCCTTCCAGTCAAAACTATCTTCCTAAAGTTTATGCAACTTAGCTTTCTTTTTATCACTACTATTTACTGCATCTTGTAACCGCTTCAAAATATCATATGCACCTTGCTGTTCCAGTCTTTTTATTATTTCATACCCAATAAATCTTTTACCATCGCCAATAATTTTATTAATGCTCTTTTTTGTTTTTGTAAATCCTATCGTTGCATGTACATGATTGGGCATGATGACATATCCAGTTATGAAATGCCCCCGTTGATTTTAAGTACTCAAACCAATGATATACTGCATCATAACTTTTGGTAATTTCAAATAAATGTAGCCAATTGAAGCACGTAAAAGTGATAAAGAAATGGCCGCTGTCGTATGGTATTTCCCGTTTAACAGGCATACGATAAAGTTACTATTATTTAGGCTCCGTAGCACGGCGAGTCGGCTAAGGCCAGACTCGCCTGGGAAGAAGAGCACTTCTTTTTAAACACTCCTGAAGCTGCTCTAATGTTAGTATCTGTATATTGTAATAAAATACAGTACTTTCTTTTCTGCTATTTTACCTTCCATTATATTGTTATTTTATTAAAAAAATAATAACAATATACCTCGACCTTAACAACTTAATTTTGTGTCTTGACTACGCAATCACCAAACTTAATTATATGGATATGCATACCCGGGTCGTTGTTTTAGAAAATTCATTGATCTTGGAAGACAATGTAAAAAATTTAGTGAAATTCTTTTTTAATATTTACGGCGAAAAAGTTAAAACATTATCTAATAAAAGCGGTCGACTTAGTTTCAAAAGTCAAATAGATTTGTTGTTTGATCTAGAAGTCTTGAATAAGGATGAATATCAAAAATGTCTGCTTATTATGGAATTAAGAAATCAATTCATGCATAATATTGACTGCAATACTTTTAAAGAAGCAATTAATATTCTGGAGAATGAAAATCAGCTTTTAAAGTATAGTGAAAACGGAAGAGTACTTCTTTCACAAAAGAAAATTAGAAAGAAAAAGATCGAAATTGAATTAAAAGAAATTGAATTAAAAGAAATTGAATTAAAATCAGCGTTTCTTTCATTGGTCATTGAAGTGTCAAAATTGATAACAACAAAATTTAATAATCGCCTAAATTTATTTAATGAAAATAAAGCTTTCATCAATGAACTTTGTCTTGACGTTGTAAAAGGATATCAGATGCATATTGACTTTTTTAATCTTATTTTGCCTGAGTTAAAACCTAATAGTAAAGATGGAGTTGAATTAGTAAAATTCAAAGCAGATTTAAAACAAAAAATTAATAATCCAACGGAAAGAAAAAAAATTGTTTCAGATTTGGAAGACAAGATACATTCAACATATAAAAGTCAAGTATGGCAACGCCTGTATAAATCTGTTTGATCTTTTTCATTCTATCAGCCAATGCTTACACAAGGCGGCCTGTCTATGATTCGTCGGGGGCTTCGCAGGTACCCAACAGGCGCAGGGCTCCAGCCCTGTTGCCAATCGTTACTCCACTTGCCGTTTGCTTAAACATTCCTTAGTAATAAAATCTTGCAACTTTTTTAAAATCAAACATACATAATGCACGCCCTGTTTCTAATTATTACCCGTGTTGCAAATTATGAGGCCCTCAAAAGTAAATTGCCATCAATGCCCAATTTTTCATTCATTGCTTTTAAAAATGAAAGACTGGGCTTTCTTTTATGATTAAGTATTTCAGATAGTTTAGTATCGGTAACTTCTAAAAGTTTGGTTAAGTCTTTTTGCTTTAATTTTTTTCATACATTTTTAGAGCAATAAGCCCTTCAGATTCCGGCATTGGTATAGTGTAATGTACCGCTTCATACCCTTCTACAATTTTGGTTTGTTTTGCAAGAGCTTTAGCTTCAGCAGCGGTAAGTTTATCAAAGCCCCCTTTGGAAGTAGCAATCGATATAATTTTATTCAACTTATTTTCTGCAACCTTAAATGCTGTATTTGGTATTTCCTTTTTCATGGTTAAATAGTTTTACAATTAATTTTATCATACTGTTTATGCGTACCAATAAAGCGGATGTACACCGTCCGGATACGAATTCACTTATAATAATATCAGCATCTTAGGTAAACGACGGGATTTTGCAAATTTTTACTGGAATTTGATGCCCTCTTTAACTTATATTACAGCATAAAAATACAATCATGAGAGTTATCCTTGTTCCTTTTTTTGTTTTATTGTCCCTTTCAATTTTCGCTCAAAAAAATGCCGCTGTACCCGATGCTAAAAATGAACCTTTTCCTGCAGGCATTACAGCAACAATTACTAAAAATACCGTGGTTGTATCCGGAGGGAAAAAAATAGAGTATACAGCTTACTCCGGGTTTTTAAGTCTGCAAAATGATACAGGAAAACTGATTGCCAAAGTATTTTTTACCTACTATAAAAAAGATGCAGAAGATGTAGCAAAGCGGCCTATCTGTTTTACTTTTAATGGTGGCCCCGGATCTTCTTCTGTTTGGCTGCATATAGGTGGCCTTGGGCCAAAGAGGGTATTATTACAAGACGATGGCACTGCACCACCACCTCCTTACCAGGTTGTAAACAATGAATATACCTGGCTCGATAAAACAGACCTGGTATTTATTGACCCTGTATCAACGGGGTTTAGTTATGCAGCAAGCGGGGAGAAAGCTGAACAATTTCATGGATTTGTGGAAGATGTGCAAAGTATAGCGGCTTTTATCCGTAGTTTTTTATCAAAGTATGAACGTTGGGCATCTCCTAAATACCTGGCAGGCGAAAGCTATGGAACCACCCGGGCTGCGGGTCTTTCAAAATACCTTACGGATAATTACCGCATTTATATCAATGGCATTTTCCTTATTTCGCCCGTACTTAATTTTGGTACAATTGAATTTGCCATTGGCAACGATCTTCCCTTTGTATTGTACTTGCCCAGTTACACGGCAGCAGCATGGTACCATAAAAAATTAGCTGCTCCTTTGCAGGCCGATTTACAAAAAACGCTGAAAGAAAGCGAGGCCTTTGCCATGAATGAATACGCACCCGCGTTACTAAAAGGCGAATTACTTGGCGACGCTGAAAAAGATAAGATTGCTGAAAAGTTAAGCTACTATACCGGGCTAAGCAAAGCCTATATTTTGCAGGCCAACTTACGCGTTTCAGACGGTCGTTTTTATAAAGAACTGAGAAGAAAAGATGGTTTATCTATTGGTCGTTTAGACAGCCGCTTTACCGGTCATAATTTTGACGATGCAGGTGAAGGGCCAGACTTTGATCCTTCTTTTACCAATATAGACGGGCCCTTTACCAGTACCATGAACGATTATTTTGAAAGAGAACTTAATTTTAAAGAAGACCGGGCCTATAATATTTTTGGTAATGTGTATCCCTGGAATTATAACAATGTTCAAAACCAGTACCTTAATGTTGCTGAAAGTTTACGCGATGCCATGACAAAAAATACCAACTTAAAAGTTTATATCGGCAGCGGTTATTATGATTTTGCCACGCCTTATTTTACGGCCAACTTTGATGTTGCCCATATGTTTTTACAGCCGGAACTAAGAAAAAATCTACGCCATTATTATTATGAAGCAGGACACATGTATTACATCAACAAACCATCTTTGATACAATTTAAAAAAGATGTAGATAGTTTTTTTGAATGGAGTAATAATGTAAAATAAGATTGTTTTCAGTCCCGGCAGTTTATATGCACTTGCTGCTAACGGTAGCGCTTAGCGAGATGAAGATAATAACTATAACTTAATTTATAATATCCCGCTGTAACTATTGCTGATATTCAATTGCAGCCAATGGTCTTCCGTCTGACAGCCTATTGCAACCTGTGTTACCTGCATAGCCTTATGTTTTGGTCTATGCCAATGAAATAAATATTTGTCACTCAGCATTTGCATAATCAAATACAGAAGTCAGTTTAATTGGAAAATCATCAAGGGTGTTTTTCATATCAATTTTACTTCCGTTTACTAACCCTAACATTAAAGTGGCAAAAGATTCACTCAAGGGATCCTGCGCAGCATCTCTTTGTGCTTTTAGTGCTTCCTCCGGCACAAACTGAAGAACAAACTTTGTTCCTTTGGCTGTCTCAAAAATATTCACTGCTTCAATTGGGCTTAGCGCTTCGGGTCCACCCAGCTCAATAATTTTATTTGCAGCAACAGGATTATCTAATGCGGCTACTGCAAATGACGCTACGTCTTTTATTGCTATCCAGGAAATCCTGTTATTTCCTTCTCCATAAATGGTAGCTTTGGCATTGGGATAGTCGAAGCCCAATACAGGGCTTAGCCATACTTCCATAAAAAAAGTGGGCTGTAAAATGGTATAATTCAAACCGCTTTCTGCAAGATGTTTTTCTACTTTTCGCTTAGCTGTTTGAAGGGGGCATTCACCCAGTTCACAAAATGATATATATATAAATTGGTTTATGCCTGCGTTTATAGCTGCATCTATCAGGTTAATTTGTCCTTCATCATCTACAGTTTGAATGGAATCGCCTTCCTGTCTTGATAAGGTTGAAGAAACGGTTGAAATGATTGCTGAAAAACCCTGCAATGCGTTTTTCAATGAAACCCCATCTTTCAAATCGCCTTCAATTATTTCAACACCTGATGCTTTTAACTGAGCTACTTTATTTGCATCTGATGTGGCACGCACTAAACCTTTTACTTTTTTATTTTTTCCGATTAATTGACGGCAAATTTCACTGCCTAAAAATCCTGTAGCACCTGCTACAAGTACTGTTGAAAAATTGTTTGAGTTGCTCATGTTGTTTAATTTGGTTATTGTTAGTATCGCTTTTTGATGTGTCCGTCGATGTTAGTGCCAGGGTCGCAGGTAAAACGTAAATATATCATATAAGATGCAATGCTGCCAATTTTCAGCAATTGATTTTCGCTATATTAGTATTATATATTTTGTTCGTTCAGTTCCATCAGTTTATGTCAAGTAGAAGTCATTAATAAGTTAAATATTGAACGAATTTTGCCCTGGTATATTTTTCTATAAAATAATAGGGAAACAATTTCTTGTTGCCCTATTACAATATCTAGATTGTTGCGAAGCTTACCTGAAAATTTTAAGCGAACGTTTTATTTAATTGTTCAATGTTACTTTTACTATCTCACCCAATGGAGGTCCAAATCCCCAACCAGATACATACAAATTTCCATCAGGCCCCATTGTCATTGCGGTAGGAAAGTTTAATCCTGATATTACATCTTCTACAGTTCCATTAGGGTTTATTTTTCTTATTCTGCCTGCCCCAGGCGTAGGGAAAGCATTATTGGCAGTCATTTCAAGCACATAGATATTTGAGTTTTTATCCAGCACAAGTCCTAAAATGGCACTAAACCCGGTGGCTTGTACCAGCTGGTGTAATCTTAAAAACGCTGGAGATACCGGTAATGGGAAAAACACCCAGATCGCCTACATAAAAATTGCCTTTATAAGCGATAGCCGTTGGAACAATATGTCCTTCAGTTGCAGAGATATCAACCACTTCCTTGATGCTTCCATCCAAACTAACTTTTACAAAGTTGCCATGATTTGGTTCTAATGCATAGAAATTGTTGCGCAACTGTCATGCTGTACCAATTACCATCAGGTGTATAATCATCAGGTTCATTGTGTGCACCTGGATGCCCCACTGACCATGTGCCTAAATCTGCAATCATGGTATGGCCCCCATCTGAATTAATCCGGTATATGCCGTTGGTTGAAGATGGAACTCCATGGCCGCAACCTGCTCCTGACTGAAGTACATACAGTGTATTACCGATAAACGCAACATTTGCCGGCCCGAATACGTCAGCATTAGTTCTGTCCGGATTAGTTCCAACGCTTGTAGGCAGATTATCAACTACAGTTGCACGGCTACCTGATGATGGATCAATTTTAGATATACGCCCCCCGGTTGGACAACCAAAATAAGGCGAGAAAACAGCCGGTTGAAGTTCAACACAACTTTGCCTGCGACAACCCGCAGTTGGCCCCGTGCCTGCCTCGGCAACGTATAAATTTCCATCAGGCCCAAATTTCAACCCTCTTGGATGATTGAGACCATGTGTAATAACCCAGGCAGTAGCTGATGTGGTGTTAAGTTTTTTGCCAAGCGCACTATTGTCTGCTTTTAACGCGTTGTCAGGTTCTGTATACTTTATTTCTTTATTGCAGGAGGTAAAAGCAACAATAAAGCACAGCAGAAGAAACTGAAAATAATTGACTTTGATAAATGTTTGCATAAATTTTGTTTTAAATAGTTAATAGAAGTATAGGTATTCAGATTTTAATTAACGTTAGTATTATCAGTATGCGGCGGTGACCTTAGATAGATAAATACAGTGGCGGGTAATTGTACAATTACCCAAAAACCATGTTCTACAAGTGAAGTGGCACAAAGGACAATAAAAAACCTTTTATAAAGAATTTCTAAAGAGATTGGAATCGAAAACACCAAAAAGTAAGTGGGGTATTGAAAGGATAAATATTGTTATAAATGTAATTCCATTTTTTTTAAATGCAAGCATATTTTAATAATTTTCTCTGGCTGCCGTTGGTTAAAAAAGCAGGCCCGGAATGCCTGCATTATGTACATCTTCTTTCACCGTTTGTGGCGCATGTCGCCGCCATGTGAGCTGTTGTGGCGAAACCACTGGCGCAGGGTTCTGGTATTGGTATAGCGTAATGAACCGCTTTAGGCTTGAAACTAACTACCTGATATTATCCCGGCAAACCTGAAATATTTCTTTCTTTTGAACGTTTTCTTTATTAATTCCTTATCATTGACATGATTTTTAAACAAACATTCCATAAATGAAAAACAATATTCTTCTGGTTGGCTTTCTTATTACCACTTTAGTCTGCTTTAGTTTAAAAAGTTTTGCCAGGGATGATAAACCTGATACGGTATATACAGGTATTTATGTTACCAGCGTTCATGACATTGATTTTAGACAAAAAGAATATACAGTCAATTTGTGGCTATGGCTTAAGTATAAAAACAAAGACTTTGATTTTGTACAAAACCTTGAAATACCCCAGGCAAAAACCTTTACAAAATCTTACTCCACCATAGATACCAGCGACGGTGGGGTATATATTTTGATGAAATTGCAATGTGTAATGAAAGATTCCTGGAAGATTACAAACTTTCCATTTGACCAGCAAAGATTGAACCTTTCAATAGAAAATTCGCAGTTTGATTCTGAATCATTAATTTTTGCAGCAGATACTTTGGGTAAACATTTTGATCCGCAATTCACTATAAACGGATGGATAATTGAGAGTTTCAATATTACCACAGGAACAAAAATTTATGAAACAGGTTTTGGCGATGCCAGCCTTGCAAAGCCACATACAGAATACAGCGCCTTTAAAGTAAATATGGTAATTGACAGGGATGCGATGGGTTTGTTCTGGAAAATATTTCTTGGAATGTATGTTGCTTTCCTGATTGCCTATGTTTGTTTTTACATTCATGCCGACAGTATCGATTCAAGGTTTGGGTTAAGCGTTGGTTCGTTGTTTGCGGTAATTGGCAACAAATATATCATTGATTCCTCACTGCCCGAATCTACAACATTCACTCTGGTAGACACACTTCATGGCCTTACACTTGTTTTTATTTTTTCTGTAATTACCTGTAGTGTTTATGCTCTTAAACTAGTAAAAGAAAATAAAGTAAAACAGGCTAACAGGTTTGATATGATTGCAGGACAAATTCTAATGATAATGTATGTTGCTTTAAATATCTATTTTATTTCAAAAGCAAATATCAATTGATAAAAAGTTTTTTTAATAATACAACAATCAGCTCAATTCCAGTTCAGAGTGCAGTTCAGGTATCTCCACATCAGTAAAACCCTTTCTTATAAGCCTTTGCCTGAAATCGATTTGTACGGCGTATTCCCCGTGCACCAAAAATAGTTTTTTAACCTGTGTTGCATCCTGGCAGGCCAAAAACTGGCACAAGTCTTCATAATCGCCATGGGCACTCATACTGCGCATTTCACCTATCTCTGCATTTACTTCATGCGGCTGTCCGAAAATATTTACTTCCTTGGGGTGCTTCATCAGCCTGCCGCCCAGCGAGCCTGGCTCGCAATACCCGGTCATCAAAATAGTATTACGACTGTTTTCAATATTGTTGCTAATATGGTGTTTTATCCTGCCTGCATCAGCCATACCGCTGGCTGAAATAATAACACAGGGCCCTTTATAAAAATTCAGATTCTTGGATTCCTCTACCGACTCTACAAATTTTAATCCTTTAAATCCAAACGGATCATCGTCACTTTCTATTATCTTTCTGATACGGTCATTAAAATACTGGGGGTAACTTTTTATGATGCTGGTAGCTTTCATGCTTAACGGGCTATCTACAAAATAGGCCAATGGGGGCAATCGGTTTTCCAGTTCCAGCTGGTTGAGGGCATATAAAATTTCCTGTGTGCGGCCAACACTAAATGCAGGCATAATCAGCTTGCCTTTTTTTGAAATACAGGTATGGTTTATCCATTGTAACAGCGCATCTGGTGTAGGGTTATGTTCGTCATGCAAACTATTGCCATAGGTACTTTCAATTAAAATATAATCTGCCTGTGGAAATGTTTCCGGTGCTTTTAAAATCACATCCCGGTAGCGGCCAACATCACCGCTAAAAGTGAGGCGTATTAATTTTCCATTCTCCGTAATTTTTAAATGTACTGCAGTACTGCCAATAATATGTCCCACATCTGTGTAACAAAATTCAATGCCCTCTTCAATGGTAAACCATGTATCGTATTCTACTGTTTCAAAAAACTCCACGGCTTTTAACGCATCAGTCGTAGTGTATAATGGCAGCAGGTATTGTAAACCTTCGGCAGCTCTGCGTTTGTTTATAAACTTCAGGTCACTCTCTTGTATGCCAGCCGAATCTTCCATTAATACAGCAGCAAGGTCTTTGGTGGCAGGTGTTGCAAATATTTTTCCATTAAATCCATCCTTTACAAGCTTTGGTATCAACCCACAGTGATCAATGTGGGCATGAGATAAAATCAGGTAATCTACTTCCTGAGCATTAAAACCAAAACTGGCATTAAGCTCATCAGTGTCATTGCCCATTCCCTGGAACATGCCGCAATCGAGCAATATTTTTTTACCATTTTTTAAAGTAAGTAAGTGTTTAGAACCGGTTACTGTTCGGGCTGCACCATGGAAAGCTATTTTCATCTTTATGTAATTTAGAAATTCAAGTTACTGAAAAGCAAATTATCTTTTAAAATTATCTATTTTATGCCTGCAATATTGTGGTAAAAAAAATTATGCCTTTCTTTATGTAAAAATTTATCTACGTGCTTTTCAATTGATTTAATTTTTAATAATGCAGGATGAATAATAATCAGCTTCAATTAAGAAGTGTTAATGTTACCCGGTATGTTACGCCCTTGCGGGAGGGTGGCTCTTTACCCGCCATTGTGGAAGCTGATGATGGGTTTTTATATGTACTAAAATTTCGTGGAGCAGGGCAAGGTGTAAAAGCGTTGATTGCAGAATTGATTGGCGGCGAAATTGCCCGTGCCGCAGGTTTGCGGGTGCCTGAAGTTGTTTTTGCCAATATTGACGAGGCGTTTGGCAGAACAGAACCTGATGAGGAGATACAGGATTTGCTAAAAGCAAGTACAGGCTTAAACCTGGCTCTGCACTATCTTTCCGGGTCAATAACTTATGATCCCGCGGTTACTGCAATTGATCCTGTGCTGGCTTCAAAAATAGTATGGCTTGATTGCCTGCTTACCAATATGGACCGTACTGTTCGCAATACAAATATGTTATGGTGGCACAAAGAATTATGGCTGATAGATCATGGAGCCTGCCTCTACTTTCATCATAACTGGCAAAATATAGAAGAGCAGGCAATGCGTCCCTTTGTTTTAATAAAAGATCACGTATTGCTGCAACAGGCTACAGAACTGGAAGCAGTTAACAAATTATTTCATACTGTGTTAATCAGCGGACTTATCCAATCAATTGTTGCTTTAATACCCAATGAATGGCTTACAGCTGATAGTTTTTTTAAATCAACCGGCCTGCACCGGCAGGCATACGTTCAGTTTTTAGAAACTCGTTTAGCACATTCCAGTAATTTTGTAAAAGAAGCCAAGTATGCAGCAAAATCACTTATTTGAATACGCCGTTATCCGCATTGTACCAAAAGTAGAGCGGGAAGAATTCCTGAATGCGGGCGTGATTATTTATTGCGGCAAACATAATTTTTTACAGACCATGTATAACCTGGATGAGGAACGCCTGCGTGCCTTCTGTTCAGTAGCCGACAGTAGCGAACTGCTGCAAAACCTTGAAGCTTTTGAGCGTATATGCAAGGGAGATAGTAATGCCGGGCCGATTGCAAAACTGGATTTTCCTGCTCGTTTCCGCTGGCTTACTGCCACCCGCAGTACGATTGTTCAAACCTCAAAAGTACATCCTGGCTTTTGTACCAATCCACAAGAAACGCTTATGAGGTTATATACGCAACTGGTGTTGTAATAATTTGTATCTGCCTGTTATCGTAATCAAAATATGTAAAACAAAAATAAGTTGGATGGCGGGAATAAAATTCTGGGAGAACAAAATAATATTTGTAAGCGTAACCTAAAAAAGCATACCTATAAAAATGTTTTCGATGAATTGTAATTTATAAAGAAGCTCTTGCCTGAAATAATATTATAGTTCAAAATGCCTTTAGCGTATGTGAATAATTAGAAAAAAACTATAGAGATTTTAACGACTCGTTGTTAGTAGTAATGCCCAACGCATCCATAATGGCTGAAAATTATAGAAAATCCTTATGAAGGAATAAAATTTTCAACCGTTTATTTAATAATTGAGCAATTTTTATTCAAATGCGACGATAAAAAGACATATTTTCAATTTAAAATTAATTGATCCTGTTATTTACAGGTTAAACAAACCAAAGCAAAAAAGTACGACTATGGCAGAACAAGTTCATTTCGATAAGATGCAAAATGCTTATGTGTACGAAATAAAATCTTTAAGCACATATATTATCACCATACCTATTGTACTATTACTAAGTTATTTATTTTACAATTTTGCTAATGGTAATACGGTAATAAGATGGGGCAAAGAGGACAGCTTTTTTGAATGGCTTACCGCCTTGTTTTACTTTATAGCGGCTGTTTTACTTGTACTGACTTTTAAAAAGAACAGGAATATTTTTTTATTGCTGTTAGCTGTAGTACTTTTTTTTGGAGCTGGAGAAGAAATAAGTTGGGGACAGCGGATTTTTGGATTTGCAACACCCGAAGAAATTAATAAGCTCAATGTACAGCATGAATTTAATATTCATAACCTGGTTATTTTTGATGGTAAAACTATGAATAAAGGTCCTAAACGAGGCCTTGCAAGGTTTCTGGAAATGGACTTGCTGTTTAAAATATTTACAATCGTTTTTGGATTGGTTTTGCCATTTTGTGTTTATCATTTAAAATTCATTTCATCCCTAACACAAAAATTTAAAGTGCCAGTTCCCCCCATTTCAATAGGTGTATTTTTTCTTGTTTCCTGGATTGGCCTGAAGTTATCTTTATCAGAAGTTCCATTGGAAAAAGATACCAGTCATTATTGGAGAGTTTATATGGCTGGACCCGAAATTGCTGAATTTATAGGATCGTACATTATGGCAATCATTTGTCTGTATTTTTTTAACAACCGTAATAAAAATATTATGGGTAAGGATTTTAAGGAATTGCGTTTTTTATCAGTTTCATAAAAAATAAGGTAAAGTGCAAAAAAATGGTTGGCGATTTTCCCATTTCCATTTATTATAATTGCGACGTCAACTTTAACAAGAGGCAGGGCCCTGCTGGCGAGCAACCTGCCAGTAATAATATTGATGCTAAACGATAAAAAAGGGGTTGGGTTTTCTCAGCTCCTTTTTATTTTATCGGGTAGCTTTATTATTAAAAAACTCATTTAGATGTTGCTCTAAGATGTAAATACCAGAATATAAATTTTCTGGGATGCTCATACGTTAATCAACTGTTTACGTTGAAGTTTAGTTTTAAATGTCTAAAGTATGAGTCAATTCCACTGTAGATTTTGGCTTTATAAAGCAGTATTGTCAAGTATTTGCTGAACAGTTTTTTGATCTTTTTTTACAGCAGCACAAAGGGTTTCAAAGCTTGCCTGCGCATTTCCGTCCTTGTCAATACTTTTATAGCATGCTATAATCAATTTATATGCTTTGTAAATTAAAGCATTGTCAGGGACAATACTGGTAATATAATAATTTGTGTTTAATAAATTTATCGCAGCCTCAGGATTGCCTTTTTTATAATAGTCAAGTGCATAATTGTATGTGTCTTGCTGTGAATTTAATAGTATAGAAGAAAGCAATGATGAAATTTGGGGCACTTTTAATTTAAAACTATGGAGAGAAGATGCATATAAATCTATTGAGAATAAAATGCAAAAAGAGGATATGAATAAATAAAATAGCCAGAATTTTATAATTATGTTTTTCATCTTAATTTTTTTTAAAGTCTTATTAAATAATTTTTTAGTTAATTCTATTATGTGATGTATCATTTCTTGGCCTGATTGAATTTGTATCCCCATTGGAGTTATGAATAGGTCTGTCTGAAACGGATGGAGGAGGCGTTGTAAGATTTTTAAGTTTTGTTTTGTAATCATTAGCTTTTGTTTCCTTATTCAATGCTTCATAATAACTAATCAATTTATTATAACTTGTTGTAAGTAGTTCTTTATTATTATTTTTACCTGTCTCGGTTGCATCTAAACTTGCTACACAATTTTCATATTCCATAATTCTTGTTGCGGGAATACCAGTTGGGTTACTATTCATTGAATTGAGGCTATTCACACAATTCTGAGCATGAACGGTATTTACATTTGTCAGAAAAAATGTAAAGAATATTGAAACAAATGATATAGAATTAACTGTAAAACTTTTCATAATGACAGCGGTTTAATGATTAATGTTTAATTGGTTTACAATCGTATCTATCTAGTTCCTCCGGAGTTAAGTTTTTATCAATGCCGTATTTAGTCAGGATGGAATCTAAGTGTAAATTTTGCTCTGAAACTGAATCGCATATATAGGCTGCCAACATTGCTGTTTTTACTGGCCATTTTTGAACTGATCCGTCCTGGTAACCTGCCAGTAAGTAATTGTTATCTGCACTAAAATTAATGTTAAAACAATATGGGGGACTACATGTATTTAGTGATAGTGCCAATGGTTTTGCATTTTTCCACTCCAGATTTTTAGTATCGCCTTCATAGATTGCTACAGTTCCATCAAAAGAACCGGATACAAGGTATTCTCCGTTGGTGCTGTAGGCAAGACTGTTGATCCGGCCACTTTGGTTCCAGTTGTTTTCAATTGTATAGTCAGATAGGGAAACCCTGAATATTGTACCGACTCCATTTCCTATATACAGATAATCGCCGTTATTGTCAAACAGAATGCTTGACACAGTACCTAATGCAGGGTTCGTAAATTTTGTTAACGAATCTTTTGACACTATTACAAAAGATGAGTCGGAACCTATAGCAATTTTATTGCCGTATGTTGCCAAACAGTTGAACTGCATACCGGGCATCTTAAGAACTTCTTCATCCCAAACATTTGTATCTGTTAAAAAAGATTTTACACCATTCATTATTTTTAATTGATTTCGTTGCTTCCAATTTATTACTTGCTTGTAGGAAGCAACAGCATCCCATGTTATTATTCCTTCATCTGTTTGCAATACCAGGTTGCCATTGGCAACAAAAGCGACAGTTTTTCCATTTTCATTTTTAAGCATACTATCTAATTCAATTGGATTAGCTGGTGATTTGCTTAGATCAAAAAGCTTTACATTATTAAAAGTGCCAGCGACTGCCATCAGTTTTTTATCGGGGCTAAAAGCAATACTGGTTACATTTTGTTTACAATCATAAAAAAGAGTACCTGTATCTTTAGGATTATTTATGTTTTTTTTCCATATTTTCCCATCCCTATATCCAACATAAATATTGTCGCTGACAGCGGCTATAGATCTAACCTGTGCTTCATATTTAAGATATTGAAAATTATACCCAAGATCCTGTAATCTATCCCTCATATCCATATAATAGGCACTATAATTATCCCCTCCATTTTCTTTATAAATAAGATAAGCAGTTCTTGAGATGAGTGCAGCATTTTTATAATCGGTATAATTTCTATCAATATTTTCGGCCCTGATTAATAACTTTTGAGCAAATTCTTTTTTACTTAATTTGTTAAGTTCCTTTTTATTTTTTTTCAAAAAATGAGCAAGTATTCCTGCTATTGAAAGAAGAAAGATCAAAAAAACAATACCATAATTTCTGTATTTTACCCTTTCTGCCCGGTCTAATTGTATGGCACGTCTTATAGATTCACTTTTTTCTTTTTCACGTATTTTATTCAGCCTTTCATCCCGTCGTTGCTTGATAACGGGCACCAATACATCGTGTATCAATTCGACATATTCAACCCCATCACGGTCTTCCTGGCGTATAATGCGGTTGTTAATTAATGCTGCAATGGTAGTACGGTCAATCTTATAATCAGTTTGTAGTTGTTCCAATACTTCTAATTTTCTATAACCACCTTCGGTTAAAAGGCTATCTTCAATGCCTTCACTTACATTATCGCCAAAAGGTTCCAGGGTATTATTGTAAAATGATTTGATAACATCTTCAATCTTAAAGTCTGAAATCAATTCAGGCGTAAACTTATCAAGCCTGCGTTGAATTCTTTTTTCATTGATCTGGAAACAGATAAGGCTTAACAAAAAGGGTTCTACCAGCAATCGTTTAACATTGTCATTGTCATCTGCAATGGCATCAAAATCACGGTCGGTAATGCCTGGCATTTTTTTTATAATACCCGCTGCAGCTTCACTATCAATTAAGCCCTTTGCTGATTTTGTAACAGCTTCCATCGCCTGGATAACAGTCATCTGAACAACGCGGTAACGGCTTTTATTCAGTGAGGGCATATATTTCTTTAGGCTTTCCAATTGAGCAAGATAGTCTTCACGAAGGCTGATAAGTACACGATAATTCAGCCTTTCATATTCAGAGGGAATCAATTCATCCTTTTCCTGATATTGCTTATGTACCAAGAAAGGAACACGGTTTTCTGCAAGATCAGATAGTTCTGTAAACAGTTCAAAAACTTCATGGTTTTTATCTTTTCCGATGGTAAATGTTTCTTCAAACTGATCAAGAATCAAAACAGGGATTAGTTTTTCTTTCCCGTTTGACAATTCTACATCATGAAAATATTGCCAGAGTGTACGGTCGCCAATTCCTGAATCTCCTGGATTTGCCATTTTGAATTTTTCAGACACAAAATCTTTTAACTGGTTGAGCGGGGATTTTGTTGCGGCATAATCAATTCTAAAATATACAGGATAAAAATTACTGGTTTTCAGTCTTGGTATCAGTCCTGCCTTAAGAAGAGAGGTTTTGCCTATGCCCGATTTTCCGAAAACAATGGTTGGCGAATTCCGCTTTGTTAATAAAAACAACTCATCAATTTCCACATCACGGCCACCAAATTGCGATTCGTTTTTTTCTTCAAACGACCGAAGGCCTGGAAAGGGCCTTTGTAAATCAACTTCACCTGAATTAATTATGATATTATTTTCTTGCATATCATTAAATTGAAGGATTCGGTTTGGTTTCCTGAGCTACCGGTATTAAATTATTATCCTTAATAAATTTACGCACCATTTCACCAAAATCATCAAAATTTGTCATCGTGCTAATATTCTTTTCCCTGATCCGCTTAGGGATTTTATCATCCGTAGGACTTGTATCGTCAATAATGTATGGCCTGAAATAATTTTTGTCTGAATCGAAAGCAATGGCAAAACTCCATTCCGTATCATACACATACCTGTTTTTATCTCCAATTGAATTCTTTGAAACCAATGCGATAAAATAATCACACTCTTTAATGGTTTTTATCAGAATTGTATCATAATCGCCACCCGTTTTAAGGCTATCTTTATCATAGAAAACGCTAACACCATTTCTGTCAAATTCGTTTTTTAATTTTTCTGCAATAAAGGAATCATCTCTGCTATAGCTTAAAAAAATAAGCTCTTTGTATTTCGGTTCCGAAGGCGGTGGAGGTGGAGGAAATTGATCAAATATTTTATTTACAAATTCAATTGAATTTTCAAGTTGTAATTCTTTAATACCACCAAAGGGTATAACTAAGGTTTTATTGTTTTTCAGGAAAAATTTTAGATCATCATCTTTAAAAATATGATAGCCGGCTACATAAATAGCACGTTGGCTATCTGCAAATCTTTCATTAGCGATAATGCGGATAAAAAACCTCATAAACCAATCCGGGAAATTGCAGCCAATAAACAGTAAACTTTTACCCTCCAGCATATCATATAAGGCTTTAGCCTTATACGATGAATCGTTTTTAATCATGTACAGGCATTCCAATGCTTCTTCATCCGAGTCAACAAATTTGCCCCATTTAATATTCCCCATAAGGTTAAAAATATTTTGAAGTGCCTTATCAGTTTTTTCATCTGGATCAGACTCAGCATCCTGTATAGAAAAATTCATTGACTTATTCACTTTTTTTCCTTCAGCTTCAAATGCCCTTTCAAGAAAATTGTCAATATTAACCGTAACAAAATTTTCAAACCCTTTTATTTTGATTAATTTACGGTAAGGATCCAGAACAATCTGTTCATCCGTTAGCTTGATGGTTTCAGTTCGGATTGCATTCTTGATGGTATCAGGTCTTGTTTCTTTTGATAGTAATTGTAATACAATGCTATTGAAATTGACAGGATGATTTAAAGGGTCGCCTTTTCCAAAAATTTCCCATAATTTAATAGCCAGGTACTTGTAGAGGCTTATGCGGAGATTCTCACCTTCATCTTTCCCGGATTTTAAAATAGTACTATAATACTTGTTTTGCGATATACTCGTTTTAACCAACCTGATTGTTGACAAATCGTTACCTAATATCGGCACAACATTATTTGTATTTACATCGAAATTAAATGACACCCAATCGAATTCCATAAAGAGTTATTTTGAATCTTTTATGAAAAGGTTTATCTGGCCTTCCTTTTGTCATAGCAGCTTCAAGCTATCAACATGCACATAACTGGTAAATAAATTGTAAGTGGATCGGGGATATGCGGGTATTGTCGGCATTGAAAAGAATTTTCAATACTTCTGTAAAAAATATTAATACAATTTACAAAATTAATTTTTAAAATATCAGCTTATTTTCAAATATGCACGAGTGATTTACTTATAGCATTTTTTTCAGCATAATTGCTGCTGTTTTAATCTGTACCCAATCTTTTTCAATTTCTTCAGCAGATAAAAAATAGAATGGAGTAAAATTATCTTTGGATATTCGATCAAGACTGCGAAATGATTGGCTTGCTTTCCAGGTTGCATTAGCAAAACGCTCTAATAACTGTTTATCTTTTTCAGCAATACTTCCATTGATGATTGATTGTAAAACATCTGAAGGAAGTTCATTATTAGAAGCAGCGAGATAACTTAACCCACATTCCAAAGCATAAAACCCTGCCAAATTAGTGGCCAGCTTTTCGTCGAAAGCATTTTTTTCAATTGTTGCAGTATCTTCTGCCGGTGAAACAAAGGGAGGTATGGGTTTATTTTCTGCTGTATAATAAGCAGCTTCCATATGCTGAGCCATTTCCAGTGCATATTGCTTATTTTTCATAAGGCGGCTTATCTCTTTAAACTGTTCTTCTTTCGAGCTGCTTTCGTATTCCTTTAGTGAATCAAGCAGTTTTGAAGCTGCCGCCATAACCTGATCATAATCTTTTTTTGTTTCAGCTTCGCTAAGATAATTGGCTACAATAAAATTATCTCTTTTAATTCTACTTAAGTTTCTGAATGGCTGGCCCGTTTTCCATGTGGCATTAGCAAAGCGGTTAAGTATTAACAATTCGCCAGAGTCGGTTTTTTTATTTACAATTTTCTGAAGCCAGTGTACAGGTGTTCCATCTTTTTGATTTATAAAAACACCAATACCACATTCCACGGCATAAAAACCTGCAAGGTTAATAGCAATTTTTTCTTCTTTAAAATTTTTTTTAGTTTTTTGATTAACATCTTCAAAAGCAGGTATAGCCTGTTTTTGAGAAGAATAATAGGTAGAATCCTGGTCCTTTGCAAAAGCTATTGCAAATACTGAATCACGTAACAATGAATTTAATTTGCCTAATTGTTCCTGAAGCTGCTTTTGCTTTTCCATTTGATTATCCTTTTTTTGTGCGCAGGATACTAAACATACAACAATTAGTATTTTATATAAAATTGGAGTTCCTTTCATTGTAAAAGAATTTTTATAAATAAATATTTTGAATAATTTGATTTTAAAATTACTAATTGATGGTTTGAAAATTATGGCCTCATCAATCTACTATTTTAAAAGTGAACCGCCTCCATCTTAGCTGCTGCTGCTGTTCCAATAGTATACAACAATTGCCTGTTTTCAGCATTACTCATTTCCACCAAACTCGCCACATCTGCAGGTGTAAATATTTTTCCTAAACCTAAACCATTTAAATCATTTTCGGTTATTGGAAAATTGTACCTCAGGTATTTTATCATTGGCTTACCCGCAATATAATCATCATATAAATTTTCAATTTCCATATCAACATACTGTCTCGTTGGTGAGTTGGAAAGCCATTGTAATATTATTTGATTCTGCCAACTGGCATCCTGCATCAGCATATCCGGTACACTTTGTGCCCATGTTTTCATCCATGCTTCTTCTATTTCGCCGGTTTGCTTTTTAAATATGCTATAACCCGTGCCTACTGATACAACGGTTATTTTATCTTCTTCCATTTGCCAGTGAAATGGAAACCCTTTTAGTGTAGCTACCATCAATAAAGTAAGGGCGGGATTATTTGCCATACTTACACCACCATCAACAAAGGCGGCTCTTTGCCCGTTGCCTACATCTATCATTTGTGGCGCAAAATAAGTAGGTGCTGCGCTGCTTGCCCTAACAGCCTGCCATAATGGAATATCTTTATTTTTGCCAATTCCAGTATCGTAAAATTTTCCTTTTGGGTGATTTATCAGCGGCCACACACTATTGGTGTCTGCCCGTTTTGCAACAATGCAAAGTCCCGTTTTAATATTATCGCTTCCTAAAGTAATAATTCCAAAAACATCTTTTAAACTTTGCTCCAATGCTGTATAATCATATTCGGCTTTTAGGAATTTCCACGTTTCAAGTGGATTCCAAAAGCTACGTTTTTTGCCAAATATTTTGCCACCCAAATTCATATAGCTTTGCACCACTGTATCAACATCCATTCCTGTGGCAAGGCATGCTGCAATAATAGAGCCCGTAGAAGTACCACCTATTAAA
Organism: Ferruginibacter sp.; assembly: GCA_043745405.1. Lineage (GTDB taxonomy): Bacteria > Bacteroidota > Bacteroidia > Chitinophagales > Chitinophagaceae > Ferruginibacter. The sequence goes on from JAYTTI010000147.1 coordinate 20,883, forward strand.
TCAAAATAATCACAAAGCAAAAGCCCGGGATCATTTTCTTTTTTACGAAGAATTGTTTCTATTTGTTTTAAATAGCCCAGTGTTAAAGCGCCACGGATGCCGCCTCCGTCTAATGAGAGAATTCTTTTTGGAGTTATACCGGGGTCGAGATGTTGTGAGAAAGTCCTTTTCATTTCTTCAATATTTTTATTGGCCAATTAAGTTATTTAATAGAAAAACATAAAATATAAACGATCATTATTGAATGTGTTATTATTTTGTTTCTTTTGATTTATTCGAATGGCAAGCATAAAAATTAAACTTTCAAAAATCATTATTTGCTTTTTCTACATCACCTTTCTTAATTCCACTGCCCAATTTTTTAATTGTTTCATTTGTGCAGATGGAAGCATTACGGGCCACCAGCTGATATAGCGGTCTAACTGGCGGGTAGTTGATTCAATTTGAAAATCCTGGTTGGACTTTTTTATTTCGCTCAAATAGTCATTTGCTTTTAGCATAGCTTCTTTATTTACTTTTTTCTGTTGATCAATGGGCACTGTAAGTGATTGCAACAAATTCAATTCAGCCAATGTACCCCACGCCCAAATTTTATCTACTTCCTTTTTGGCTTCCCTTATATCCCGTTCTGCCATAAAACGTATAACAGTGCATACAGTAATATCATCCGTTAATGATTCTCCTGATACAGCTTTCAACGTTAAATATTGCATAGCATTCCAATGACTGGAGGTATCTGCATCGAATCCTTTTTTATAATACGAGCCTGCATTTCGGAGCGCTTCAATTGATTCTTGCAGCAGCATCTCTTTATCCTGTTTTTCTATTTTCGACATATTGAACAGATGTTCTGCCTTTCTTTTGCAGGCACTTCCAAGCAAACCAAAGTGTTCCGCTTTTAGTGCTGCCGATGCAAAAGTACTATTCCCATTTGCGTCTAATTGATCCTCGAGATCAGTTATTGATTTATTCAGGCGGGCATAAATATCTTTTAAAACCTGGTGTATTTTATCTGCTGCAATTTTATCCAAGTTATATAAAACATGATCGGCCCATTTGGCAGTAATTTTCATGGGCTCAAACTGTTGCTTGAGCCTTGTTTCGGACAGTTGAGTATTTATATCTGCCGGAAACCTTGCATACGCTACAAAGCTTGCCCAGTCATGCATTTCGCCATCGTCCAACACTTCTCTTGTACGGTAAAGTGTCATCCTTGGATCTTTGGCGCCGATAAGTTCTGAGTATAAAGAGGAGACCAGTTTTACAGACCCGTCCTGCGTTAATGGAAATTGTGAAGCATATACGCAGGGAATACCCGCAACATGTAATTGATGAGCAAGGCTGCCGCCGGGTAAAACGGGGCTTCCTTCGTTTCCGCTATCACAGGCGATTATAGAAACAATTACCGGTATAGCATTGGTATTACCAGTTTCGGGAATGAGTGCATGTTGCAGTTCTTCACCAGATGCAAAGTATGCTTTGCTATTATCGTTATTATCACAAAGTACAAGCCGCCACTGAACGCCGCCAAAATTATTTTCATTTCCACCATGCGCCAGTAAGTGAACATGTGTGTAGGGCTCATTTAACATGGCAGCTTTTGCAATTTCATCTTTTATAGATTGAAGGCTTGCCTGCTTAATCTCTTTGATTAGTTTCTCCAGGTCAGGTATGGGCTCGGGTATTTCGGCAAAAGGCAAAGCCAATGGTTTAAGAATTTCTATCAAAGCATTCCAATGCAATTTATAGGGTACTGTGTTAATTGGCTGGGCCCAGGCAAAAAGTATTTTTGGTTTAACCGGCCAGTTATATCCAATAAACGATACCTGTCTGACTTCACGGGTAATAACAGTTTTTAATAAGGGGTTACGAAGAAAAAAATTTTCTTTTTCACCAGCCAATCCATCTGGTGTTAAGGATAGTTCAAAAGGCAATTGAGCCAATTCTATAGGTGTCATTACCAGCCTTAGATGCAAGAAATTATCATCAATTTTTACTTCTTTTTTTATTGATCCTATATCATTTAATATTTTTGTAACCAGCTGTTTAAAAAAATCAATTGCCTTTTGAACTGAGTCCTTGTCGGTATTATCATACCTGAGTAAACTTGATTGTTCAAAAAATTCCTGCTGCTCACACTGAATGTTGAAATCAATTCCGGGATTTGCTCCGCATAAAGCAATATACTTTATATCAGGATCAAGCAGTTTATTGTATGCCTTACCATTGCGTAATATTTCTATGACAATTGTTTGCATGCTTATTACGGATTACTTTTTTAAACTAAAAATCATTGGCAGGGGCTTTGTCGCCATTGAGCAATTCGGCTGTTACATCTTTTTGTTTTTCTGAAACACTAAGTATATTAACGCCCCCGCCTATTAACTTAAGTTTAAATAAACCAAGGCCAATTATACCCTGCTTTCCGTGTACATTAAGCCCTACTTCCTTATTGGATGATAGCTCCAATCCGGCATTTCCGAACTTCATACTTTTTAGGGCCGTAGCGTCACCGCTGAAACTAATTTCTGTATCTGCCGAAATGGTAGATATAACTACCGGTTCTAAAGCCTGGTAAGTTTGATAAACAACTTTCCACATGCGCCGCCAGCCATTTGCATTTTTAAGTTGGTTGGCAAGCTGGTTTACATTTTGAATTTCGTTAACGGAAATGGTTGGTGCCTTTACGATAAATGAGCCCTCTTTTTTAAATGAGATAGTAATTTTTGCATCGATTGCTCCTTCCGGAATTACATCTACTTGTGCTCCGGCAACAAATTTTATTACTTTGGTATCTGCAGATGTAAAATCGATTGTTGCATCAGGTCCCTGGGCTGCATCAAAAGAAACATTGTATTCTTTTATGTTGCCCATCTTTGTAAATACTCCTTCAGAAATAACTCCGTAATCCCCCAACAAGTAGTTGTTGGTAATTGGCAGCCATGCTGCACTTACTTTTAAATTTGAATGGATGATGTCGTTGAATTGATTTGGTAGTCCCATAATGGTTGATTTTTATTTGTGAAAAATAACGGTTACATATTTTTAATACCAGGCAATTACTCAACATTGCTGCTGCCATCTGGATAATCAAGATATAATTCGTGTGTGAGGGCTATTTCCTTATTATCTTTCAACACCAGTTTTGCATAAATCGGGAAGGTTCCCCATCCTTCCGTCTTTAGCGTAAACTTTGAGTTCCTGTCATCAATTTTTCTTACCGGGTTGTGAAATGTTGAATGAAGTGTAAAAATCACATAAGAAATATTATCAAGGTCAGCACTTTCCCCTTCAATCCATACCCACCAACTCCACCAGTCATCCCCTTCGAATTTAAAACCCTGCTCAATTTTGTATTTATTATTTTCAACTGACATAACTAATTTTTTTGAAGATTGATAGATAATAATTGTACAGATTCATAGTCTGACGACCATTCAAATCCTTCTCCTTTTATTGAAACCTGAACTAAAGCTTCTTCAGAAGGCACATTATAAATATCTACACATAAACCTTGTCCATATTTAAAAGGCCTACCATTATATACCAGGGATTCTTTGCTGCCGTTCATAAATTGGTACGTACATTTCAATCTGTCTGTGTTAATAAGCGGCCTTGCATCCTGCACTATATCTTTTGGAAGTAGAAACAAACGCCTTGGTTTCAGATTTCTGCGCCAGGCTGACAGAAGCTTTGCAAGTTCTAATAAAAGCTTTGCTTTATCATCCAAATCAAATTCAACCCGCTGTCTGTCTCCTGGTAAACCACCTTGGATATCAATCAATTTCTCCCGTATTTCAACAGCAGGAATGTTGTTGGCAATAGAAGTTGATAATTCGTCATAAACCCAGCGATGTGATGTAAATCGTCCGGAAGGTAAAGCATCTCTTCTGGTAAGAAAAGCCAGGACGCCGTCAGCTTTTTTGATACGATCCGTCACGCCCTGTGAAAGTAGCTCTCCATGCAAATCTTCACCAGTTGAAACCACTGCATCAAATGATTCTACCAGTGGAAATACAAGTTCTTTTATCCACTTATCATCATTGTTATAGCCAAAACAAATAAAAATATTCATTTAGATATATTTAGTTTTTTATCTAAGAAGCTTTATTACAAAACCTATTATTGCAAGTTTTTGAAAGTATCTTCCAACAGCTTTCTTTCATCATCGGACGGCTTTAATTTTTCCAACAATAATTTTGCCTGTTTCCATGAAGATTCATGTGATTTAATTTCAGTTGGTGCTATGTCTATTGCCTGCTGGTACATATCAGCAGCTTCCTTATACTTTTTTTGAATCAACAGCACTTCAGCAATAGTGGCTGTTCGCCAATAATCGTCGGGCACCGCTTTGTTTCCTACTACCTGTTCAACTTTTTCTGCAAATGTTTTTCCTTTATCTGTTTCATCCAATAAAATACTTTTTGATGCGGCATTAATACCAGTATAATAATCATCCGGCGCTCTTCCAAAAGCTTCGGCATAGTAATTTCTCGACTGTCTCAGGTCAGCTATTTTACCAGATAATTTGTAGCGGTCCATCCAGGTGCGGCCGTAAATGCCCATCGTTTCGGGGTCAAGATGGTTAAGCGCATATAATTCCCCCAATATATCCTGTGCCTCATCGAGGTCATTATCTTTTCCCCGACGGGCCAAGGCCAGTGCCTTTAATTGTTTTAGCCTTATAGATTTTGGAAAGTCTTTCTCAATTAGCCTGAGTATTTCTATCGCATCATCTTCGTTCCCTAATTTTATTAATCCTTCTGCAGCTTTGCTGGCTAATGATGCAGTCGTTTTCCAGGGTAAGCCTCCTTGCTGAAATAATTGCAATAACTTTTGTGGCCTTCCATTTTTTATTGCAGCCGTAATTTTTGCTGCTTCAATACCAGCTGCTTCATCCTGTTCCCAGGCAAAATGCACAGCACCATCATCCAGTGACTTGCCAACGATGCCGTGCACAAGCCTTAATAAATCACCGCCATTAGGTCCGTCTGGGTAGTCGCCAAAATCTATAAATAACTTGGTATTTGCAAAAGTGGGCAGTGGTGCTTTTTCAATTTTTACCGGTACAAAATAAAAATTCTTATCGTTTGTTGATTTGCTTAAAATGGTGTCATATTCATTTCTTACCCACTCGGAATCTTTCGCTGCATTTGACCATATTAGCACGCCTGCCTGGCTTTGCTCAAGGCCGTTTTCCAATACCCTTACAAGTGAGTCTCCCGGCTTTAATACATATTGATCAAGAAATACTTTAAAGCCTAATTCTGTCAATACATCATACAAATTCAAAACCCATCCACGGTTTACAGACCGATAAGAAAGAAACACATTCCACTTTTGATCATCTTTGAGGGCATTCGGTTTGGGGGCAAATTTTAACCATTCGGGAGGGATCATAAAATAAATATTAAAAAATTAATAAATATATTTTAAAATTAATAAACAAAAACCGAAAATCCAATCTTAGCAGGGTATTTTATTGTTAGTTTTTTTTAGCATTTACCAACGGTATTTTTTGGAATATTTTTCTACACTGAATTGATAATATTTACATCATTATTTGGTTGGCAGTTTTGTACTTTATTCAAAAAACTATGATTGATTTCTACAAAAAATGTAGCCCATCTTGTTTAGCTTATATTTTTTATGGTTGTGTAAAGCCTTATTCTTGTTTTCTCTATCAGCGGTTGCTTTCATATTTTAAAAGCTTTATCTTTCTGCAATTGTTTCTTTGAAGTAAAATAATCTCAGCGCAATTCTTATTTGTATTAAGTGCTAAACAATATGGGTTGCGGCAATTGTAATTAAACTTTATTTCATAATAAAAACCGTTGACCCCATGCCTGAAAAATTAAATCATAACCCCGATCAAACTTTCCGCCCGGACACGGTAATTGAAATGGAACGCATTCACCTGAAATTAAACAATGATGAAAAAGTTTCAGGGCTTGCAATTTCAGGCGGAGGTATTCGCTCTTCGTCTTTTGGCCTTGGTGTTATGCAGGCACTTGTAGCCAATAATCAATTAAGTAAGATAGACTATATGTCCACAGTTTCAGGCGGGGGCTATTTAGGCTCGGCACTAACATGGGCACTTAAACAAGGTGGAAAAAATGCAGGAACCACAGCTGAAAATTTTCCATTGGGGAAACGTGGCAAGCACCGTGATAAAGATACTGTTTTAAAAGAAAATACGGTTAATGAGGATGATAATAAACTGCTTGATTTTATAAGGCTTCATGGCTCATATCTTGCTCCTACAGAGAGCCTGGATATGGTTTCTTTTGTTGCTGTTATTATTCGTAGTATAGTAATGTCATTGTTCGCATATTTTAGTTTTTTAACAGTGGCCATGACGACATCATTATGGCTTTTGTATAAAGTAACCAATGCTGTATGGCCTTATATTATGCCATATATTATTCAATATAAAATTATCTTATGGTTTACGCAAAAGGATGCAAATGGCTTGCCTGAAAATTTGTCAAAAGGCGCAATGATTTTTGTAGGACTGTTATTACTGCTTGTAATTTTTTTAAAAGGATTCTGGTACTCTTTAAAAACTTTCTCAAATAATCGGAAAGCAATCCAGAACAGGTATGTAAATTTTTTAAAAGGGCAAAAGCTGATAGGGTTATTGCTAAAATTAAGTTTAACCTGTTTTGTATTTGGGTCGTTACCTTATTTTACAACATTCGTGGCAGGTGTTTCAAAATATGTGATACCTACAGGTTCTACTTTATTTGGTACACTGGTGGGTTTGTGGCAATACAAAAAAGCCCGCATCAAGCAGGAAAATAACGGTATCAAATCTGATATTATAATTTATGCTGGAGCATTTGCTTTGTTTTATGGAGTTCTTCTTTTTGCTTACTTAGCTACTACAACATTATTTTTAAATCGTGAATCTTTAACAATGGGTCACCCTGTTTATTTTTTTATTCTTATTGCAGCTTCCATACTATTTGGGTGGTTTGTAAATTTAAATTTAATTGGCCCACATCACATGTGGCGCAACAGGTTAATGGAAGCGTTTTTGCCAAACAAAAGTGCTGTAGAAAAAAATAGCTGGCAACCTGCAACAGAAGCCGATTCGGCGCTTATGGAAGATATGTGTGATGAAAATAATCCAAGGCCCTATCATATCATCAATACAAATATTATTTTAAGCAATTCGCCAAAAGTTGATTACCGCGGTCGTGGTGGCGATAACTTTATTATTTCACCTCTGTATTGTGGTAGTGATGCCACTGGGTGGAAATCAACGAGGGTGTTTCAAAAAAATAAAAACACCAGGGGCATAACTCTGGCTACAGCAATGGCGGCATCTGCCGCAGCGTTAAACCCCAGAGCTGGTGTTTCAGGCGAAGGAATTACAAGAAATGTGGTTGTTTCTATTTTATTATCCATGCTAAATTTGCGATTGGGGTTTTGGACAAGTAACCCGGGGTTGACAACTACTGTGGGGACCCCAAACTTTTTTATTCCCGGACTAACCAGTGAAATATTAAGAATGGGATTATCAGAAACAAACAAAAATATTCAACTTTCTGATGGGGGGCATTATGAAAACCTGGCATTGTATGAATTGATTCGCAGAAAACTTGACCTGATTATTGTTTCGGATGGGGGCGCTGATCCACAGTTTAATTTTGATGACCTTGCTAATGCAGTTGAAAAAGCAAGAGTAGATTTCGGCGCTAAGATTTCATTTATTGAGGGATACGAAATCGGCAATATTTTGCAGGGAACAGCCGGTGACAGCCTTTTTCAAAGAAAATATGATATCGCAAAAAATGGATTTGCAATTGCCAAAATTTTCTATGCCGATAATACAACCGGCACATTGGTTTACCTGAAATTAGCAATGATTGAAGATATGTCGACTGATGTATTCAGTTATAAGGGAGTTAACCCCTCCTTTCCACATCAATCTACTTCCGACCAGTTTTTTGATGAAAAACAGTTTGAAGCCTATCGTGAACTTGGTTATTATATTGCCTGGCAAATGATGGAATCTGAAAAAGGTAAAGAGATATTTGCGTAGCAAAAGTTATTGTGCAACGCCCTTTGCCAATAGATAAGCCAGACAGTACAAGTTGCAGGTAAGGAGAAATAAATTTAACTGGTATACAAATTTTTGTTTAAAAAATTATTTCTGAATTTTCCATTAGGATCATATTGCTTTACAAGTGCTTTAAAATCGGCAAGCTTTTCAATTCTTGATTGCAGTACTGCGGGGGGCAATGTAAACACTTTGGCCCAATGTGGCCTTGCATTAAAAGGAGCCAGTTGCGCCTCTACCAATGGCAGTAAATTCATTACCGTTTCAACTTCCTGTTTCCAGGTGGTGTGCAATGCCACACAGGTTTTTTTATAACAGGGGCTCATCCATAAATTATCTGCACGAATGGTACGGATTTCAGAAATAAATAAGTGTGGTGAAATTTTTTCGCTCAATTTTTCCATCGCCATCATGGCTTCGTAAGCATGTTCAATCGGAACAAAATATTCCGCCTGTAGTTCCTTACCGGTACTGGGTTTAAAGCCCATTTTAAAATGCGGCATTCTTTCAAACCAAGGCCCTGGTACGCCTAATTGTTCGGTACAATTGATTGCATCCTGGTCTTGTACCGGGTGCATATTTTTTGTGGCCAGCTTTGCACCAAATAATTCAGTTGGCGGTGGCGTATCGCCTGCAACTGCTTTGCTTTTAACCCATACTTCATTGATGTTTTTATTTTTCCAGTCAGTAAAAAGGCTAACACTGTACCCACTTGAAACAATGGCATCAAAATTCTTTTCCAGTTCACCCATCGGCAGATTAAGGTAAACATGTTGTTTCATATCAAAAGTCGGCAAAAGGTCAAGGGTAACTTTTGTAACAACACCCAATGCACCCAGCCCAACTACAGCGCCTTCAAACTGTTCCCCATCTTTCTTTGATAAATTTACCAGGTCGCCGGCTGCATTTACAAATTCAATGGCAGCAATACCTGTTGCAAGATTACCATTATTTACACCCGATCCATGGGTGGCTGTAGCGCAGGAACCGGCAATGGTAATATGAGGTAACGAAGCAAGGTTGTGCAATGCATACCCGTTTTGATGAAGATAAGGTGCCAGGTCACCATAACGCATACCCGCTTCTACAGTAACAGTATTGGCGGTTTTATCAAGCGATACCACTTTATTAAATTCCTGCAGAGATAGCTGGTTTTCGGTATTGTCGGCAATAGTATTAAATGAATGTCTTGAGCCAAGCGCAGTAAGTTTATTACACTTCTTCACTGTTTCCTGAACGGCTGCTACTGTTTTTGGATAATGTACATTGCCTGTACTATACTCTAAATTACCCGCCCAGTTTTTTAAATGTGGTGCAGATGCATTGGTACTACAGGATGCCATACGGCTTAATACAGCCCCACCCGCAATGATAGAAGTTGTTTTTAAAAAGGTTCTTTTTTTCATGACAGCTTTTTATATTTTACAAATCGTTGGTTATACTTATTGATAAGCATCATATTCAGGGAGTAAACGAGTTCTGCTTGTTTATACCCGCTGGTAAATTTATAACTAAAAATTCATAGGCATCCACGTTAATAAAAGTGCTTATTGTTTCTCCCCATTACTGCTCACTTCAAAATTTGCCATTGCGGCAAGATCAACATATCTGTCATTTAAAATACCGCTTCCTAATCTACCAGCCAGGGACGTTCACCTTCGAAAATAATGTTGTCTGGTTTTAAATCGTTATGGCATCAAACCCAATTCTCCTGGTCGTTAAGGGGATATGCACTGGTGATGCGTGCGTAACTTAAAAAATCTTTCGTTATACTTTTGGGAAGGATTTGAGAAGTCTGAAATTTTTAGCGATAGTTTTTCTTTTTGTCAATTTCTATTTTTAGTCTTTGGTTAACATCAATTTTTGGATTGGAAAAAACAAAAATCATTGTTTTGTATTCCCTGGCCAACGGATTAGTTATAGAGTCAGCAACAACAGCTTTCTCAAAATAAGGGCCCGTTTGTTCTAGCTCATTTTCACTGCCCTCCAATTCTTTAACTCTTATAATGTTATTAATTTTTGAGTCTAACTTAAACCAGTTGATATAGTCGGCATTAAATGAAACTGCATTTATTTTTTTATTTGTTGAATAATAATTTATTGCACCCGCCTGTCCATAATTGTCGCAAAGAATTAATGTTTGGCCTGCGTTTGGTAACTTACTAATAGTTGAATCAACTTTTTCAGCTAATTCTTTCCATCCAATCATGTCTGCAAAATCCTGTGGCAAAGCATGATCTTTACCATCTTCCCATCTCAGTAATCCATATTTTTTATAAACAGGTTGATTTTTTAAAATATATTCGGGACTTTTTATTGAAAAAACGATATTGTACAAAAGAATATAAAATACAACCGGAAGCGCTACAATAACTGGTTGTAAATATTTTCTCCAACCGGTATGTAAAATATTACCCAAAAAGGCGGCACCAAAAGAAATATAAATCGGATAAATCCCGATGGCATAATAACTTTTTGCTTTGAAATAAATAAAAACTGCCAGTATAAAAATTATTGCAAAAAAGAATAACCTGTATTTTTTAAAAGGTTTATAAAACAGCAATGCGTAGAGTGCGGCAAAAATAACAGGTAAGGAGCCAATAAAATAATAAAGCTGTTCTTTTAAAAAATCCCATCGGTTAACATTTACCAGTTGGGTCTCTGCCAATTCTTTCATGTGATGAATAACAGGAAATTTGTTGTTGTATTGCCAAACCAGGTTGGGAGAAATTAATATCAGCGCAAATAGAATTGCAATGTATACATCCCTTCGCTGAAAAAAATTACGTTTTTCAGTTAATAAAATAGCTGGTAAAAGCCCGATTAATAAAAATGCAATATTGTACTTATTTAAAAAACCGATAGCGAAAACAAAGCCAGCAGCATAAAGCCATTTTCCATTTTCTGAATTGATATACTTAATAAGAATAAAATAAAAACCTGTCCAGCATAAAACATCCAATGAGTTTGGCTGAAACAGAAAGTTTAATCTCAAAAGAACTGAAAGCAGTACACATATTGACCCTGCTATTAGTGCAAATAAATTGCCTTTTAGTTCTTCAATAGTTTTCCAAACCATTACCATTGTAAGGGCACCAAACAAAGCAGGAAAGAACCTAATCCAAAATACACTATTACCAAGCAATTGTGTGATACAAGCAATCCAGGAAGTAACAGGCGGAACTGATTGATAACCCCAGGCTAAATGATTTGCCTGGTCAAGATGCAGGTATTCATCTCTTTGTAAATCGTATTCAGGGCTTATTAAAAAGTACTGTAAAAGAAACTTTAAGATAATAAAGCAAATTAAGATTATTGTCTTTTTTGTCATTGAATACTTGTGTTAAAATTATCGCCAACATGCATGGTTTTTATTTCAGTAAGAAATTGTTCCTGTGTTCCTGTAACTGCAGCCGATTGAAAATTAGTAATGAAGATAACAAAAATCCCAAACTTGTCTTCCGGCAGGTGGGCAACAGCCCAGGCATTTGATTTTAGTATTAACCCCGGCATTAATGCCGGGGTTAATACTAAAATGGTATTGGGGGGCTTAAGCACGATTTCATAAACTAAAAATTCATAATAACTCAAACAGGTTCAAAATATGCGGATAACATTTAAATAAATTCAATTCCAACAGTTTTTTCTTTTGCCACATTATTGTTTTGTTATGAAATTGTATTATCTGTCAAAACAATTTCATAACAAATTTTTTTTTCATATTTTTATATTTTTTAGCAATTTACACAACATGGATTATCGTAATTTTAAGGTCTCAATAATATTATTAATTATAAAAAACAATAAGAATGGAAAATAAAGACACTCAGAGTGTATTAGCCCATGTTAACGAACCGGGCAATGCGGCCAAATGCCCTTTTTTGGGTGGAGGCCTAAAGCAAACAGCAGGTGGTGGTACAAGAAACCGTGACTGGTGGCCAAACCAGTTGAAGTTAAACATCCTCCGTCAACACTCTTCCCTTTCCAATCCAATGGGTGAGGCATTTAATTATGCTGAGGAGTTCAAAACACTTGATCTTGACGCAGTAAAGAAAGACATCTTCGATTTGATGACCACATCGCAAGACTGGTGGCCAGCCGACTTTGGTCACTATGGGCCTTTCTTTATCCGTATGGCCTGGCATAGCGCAGGCACTTATCGTATCTCAGATGGCCGTGGTGGTGGTGGCTTTGGTACACAGCGTTTTGCGCCACTCAATAGCTGGCCCGACAATGTGAATCTTGACAAGGCCCGCTTGTTACTCTGGCCCATCAAACAGAAATATGGCAGAAAACTTTCATGGGCCGATCTGATGATTCTTACCGGTAATTGTGCTTTGGAATCTATGGGCTTAAAGACCTTTGGTTTTGGCGGCGGTCGTGCCGATGTTTGGGAACCTGCGGAAGATGTTTATTGGGGTAACGAAAAGGAGTGGTTAGGCGATGATAGATATACTGGTGACCGTGAATTAGAGAACCCTCTTGGTGCTGTTCAGATGGGACTCATTTATGTTAACCCTGAAGGTCCTAATGGAAATCCTGATCCGCTTAAATCTGCCCGTGACATTAGGGAAACCTTTGGCAGGATGGCGATGAATGATTATGAAACTGTGGCACTGATTGCAGGTGGCCATACTTTCGGCAAAACCCATGGTGCTGCTGACCCCGGTAAATATGTTGGTAAAGAACCTGCAGGTGCAGGTATTGAAGAGCTGAGTCTTGGATGGAAAAACACTTTTGGCAGTGGTAATGCAGGCGATACTATCACCAGTGGCCTTGAGGTTACGTGGACCACAACGCCAACAAAATGGAGCAACAACTATTTCGAAAATCTTTTTGGGTACGAGTGGGAATTGACAAAGAGCCCTGCAGGTGCCCATCAGTGGAAACCAACAGGTGACGCAGGTGCAGGTACAGTGCCGGATGCGCATGATGCTTCAAAACGCCATGCACCCATGATGCTTACAACTGACATCGCTTTAAAAGCAGACCCTGCTTACGAAAAAATTTCAAGACATTTTTTCGAGAATCCGGATAAGCTTGCAGATGCCTTTGCCCGTGCATGGTTTAAGCTTACTCATCGTGATATGGGGCCACGTGTGCGCTACCTCGGTAAAGAGGTTCCTGCTGAAGAGCTGATATGGCAAGACCCGATCCCAGCTGTTACGCATACACTAATTAATGATAATGATATTGCAGCATTGAAAGGTAAAATATTGGCGGCAGGTTTGTCGGTTGCTCAATTGGTATCAACTGCCTGGGCATCTGCATCCACCTTTCGTGGCTCTGATAAACGGGGTGGTGCCAACGGGGCACGCATTCGCCTTGCGCCACAAAAAGATTGGGAAGTAAACAACCCTGTTCAACTGGTAAAAGTGTTAAGTACATTAGAAGGCATTCAAAAAGAATTTAGCGTTGGTGATAAAAATGTTTCTCTTGCAGACCTGATTGTTTTAGGTGGTTGTGCTGGCATTGAGCAGGCGGCAAAAAATGCCGGCCATACTGTAACAGTACCCTTTACACCGGGACGTGCAGATGCATCGCAGGAACAAACTGATGTAGAATCGTTTGAAGTACTGGAGCCGGCTGCAGATGGTTTCCGAAATTACCTTAAGAACAAACACACTGTTTCCGCAGAGGAAATGCTGGTTGACAAATCGCAACTGCTTACATTGACCGCACCTGAGATGACCGTGCTTGTTGGTGGCATGCGTGTGCTGAATACGAATTTTGATCAGTCAAAATATGGCGTGTTTACAAAACGCCCGGAAGCACTTACCAACGACTTTTTTGTAAACCTGCTTGATATGAGTACCACATGGAAGGCTGCTTCAGACACCCAACAATTGTTTTGGGGCCATGACCGTACAACGGGTGAACTTAAATGGACGGGAACCCGTGTTGATCTAATCTTTGGTTCTAATTCAGAACTAAGGGGCATTGCTGAAGTATATGGATGTGAAGATTCCAAAGAGCAATTTGTGCAGGACTTTGTAGCAGCATGGAACAAAGTGATGAATCTTGATAGATTTGACCTGGTTTGATTTGAAGGTTGCATTATATAATTGTAAAGAGGTGGCTGGATAACGAGCCACCTTTTTTATTGTTGATTTATTTGTTCTCTTCCGAGCACAGTCCCCGGCTCGCTCTCGGCTCGCTGAAAGGCATTGCCTGAAATAAAGTTCGTTGAAAGAAAACGTTGCAGGGAAGGAAAATAATGCACTAAAAATAGCTACTGACTGTAAACAGTTTGCTCCGGTAAAATTATTTTACCAGCAATGACTGTAACTTTTTAAAATCTATCGCGGCTTCAAAATTGGTAAATGCTTTTAGTGTAATTGCATCACTCGTTTGTACTCTAAGTTCAATACAAATAAACTGAGGTGCAGTTTTAGAAACAGCGCGGTTAAAATAAGCAGGATTGAGAAATACACAACTGCCATTTTTTGAATTATAGTCATCTAAAAAATCATTCAATTCTTCTGTCGTCTGAAAATTATTACCTACTAAAGCATCATTATAAGCAGGTTTTTCAAGATTTTTTACCGGTGTTATTTTCAAGTAATTATTAATAATGGTTAATGATGTTGTGAAAAAATCAATCATTTTATGATCATTTAACAGAGTCGATTTTTTTGCTTCCTCACTGAATTTATACATTTCAGCAATTTGTTTCTCTGGATCAGGGAGTGATTTAAGGGCCTCTATATCTTTTGGATTCTTCTTCTCATAAGTGGTTCTTGTTTCTGGTAAAAGGCTGGGCGATTTTAAATGTTCCTGGTAATTTACAATAACCATTTCCGTATTTTTCTTATTTACTTCCAGTGCCTCTTTTATAGTAACAGGTATAAAAAATGGAATATCGGATTTTGTAATAATAAAATATTTTCCGTCATTTGTCTGGCGATAAAAAGCCAGCGAATTGTATTTATCAGAACCTGATTTTGGTTCCAGGCGATATATTTGTTTGCCATCCGATTTGCAATATTGAATCTCTTTCTGATATGTGTCTTTTGCTTTTATGTATGTATCTACATCCTGTTTACATGCTGTAGCAATTTCACTTTTAAAAAAAACTGTAAAGTCATTCAGTGTAAAATTGATAACCAGGCCAGATTCATGTTTTTCATAAATTTTTTTATCTTTTGAGCAACCCATTACCGGCATATATATTTCAATATCAGATGGGGTTAAACCTTCCGGTGTTGCCTTAAATTCTCCCATGGGATCCCAACTGCCTTTTAATCCTTTGGTATTTTTTAATGCGGGTTCTACAACGGATGTAAAAATAGTGGCCATATATTTTTCCTGCTCGGGTGTAGGTTTATAACTGGTTGAATAGCCTTTGGTATAAACAGTTGGCATGTCTTTTATAGTTGCCGGATCGCATTGAGAGAACATGTTTAATGAGATTGTAAGAGCCAGTAAAAGGGAAAGTATTTTTTGCATTGATTTTTTAAACTGTAATTGTGAAATTAATTATCACCAACATACACCAAAAACATGGCAACCAAAGTTTATTGTTTAATCTTTTATGCAACGGATAGAAAAACCTGCACTTCGTATCCATATAATTATCTTCTAATGCTCCACTATATAATAAAATATGCCGGTTATAGGCGCTTTTATTATCCTTTCCCTGTTCTGTTGCCGTCCAGAGATAGCCATACTGGGTAATTGCATAAAACGAACCGCCTTTGGCCCGGTCTCCACCCGGTAATGCAGTAAAGCCGCTGCTGTTGCTTGCATCTTTATTAGGAGAAGGCCAATGCGCAAATCCGGCTTCTTTTAATTTTCCGCCGGCCACTGCTTCACCACCGAGGTAAGTAACCAGGGTTTTAAATTCATCATTGGTAGGTACATGCCAACCGGCAGGAGCTATACCTCGTTTATCACCTATTACATGCCAATTGTATAACCTGCCGTAAGTAACAGAATTTTTTTCATCATTTTTATATTCGCAATAACCCCCGGTGGTAAGTACAGCCCAGGCTGCATCATCTTTTACATTTGCAATAGGGGTACAATCCCTGTATTTGGTTGTTTTTAAATTTTCCAGCATCCATATCTGTGTGCCAATAGTTACAGTATGATATACGTTGCCATCGCAATCTTTTACCGTTTGGTCATTGATTTTAATTGCGTGGGCGTTTGTATTCTTTTCTGTTCCTGTTGTAGTCGGCGGCACCATATACGCAAAAAACAGTGCAGTGATAATGAATCGGTTCATAGTTTTATTTTATTTATGTTTTTAAATTTAGTTATTCCTCCGCATTGGTTCGTGTCCCCACGAACCATTTCTTCATTCTTCCACACCTGCCCTTAAAACTCTTCTCTTACATCTTTCAAAAAATAAAAATTTTTTCTGTTGCATTCATAAAATCCAGCTGAAGAATATTTGTATTGACAAGGGTCAGCAACCAGGAGCCAGTGCGGCGCCAACGGATTCAAGTGTATGTAATTTAATTTTTGCAACATCACATGCCGGCTGTATAAATGTATCGCCAGGGAATCCCTTTGCCAAAATTCATATTCTTTGTTGTGAGCATTGACTCTATAACTTGACAATTCATCAGTATACTTTCGGAGCATCTTTTTAAACTCATGCGCAGTAAATTTTAAAAAGGAAGCCTTTGCTGTTTCTTTTCCATTTAATTTATTGGTGCGCCAAATAAGGTGTATGTGATTGGGCATTATTACAAAGGCAAATACATCAATCAATTCTCTTTCACTGAGGGTACGCAAGGAGCCTATGATGATTTCTTTATAAACATCCTCTTTTAATAAATGATTCCAGTTGGTGATGGTTGCTGTCCAAAAGTAAACCTCGCCAATTTCCAGGTAAGACTTTCTTTTATAGTTTGGATCGATAATAGCCATAACTGAAATTAAGAAATATTAAGAAATCCAGGAAATCGTTGGTGAGATAACCGAAGGAAATGGTTCGTGGGGACACGAACCAAGGCGAAGTTTTTTAATTTTTTTAAAAGTTGGGCTTGCATAGTTGTTGTACAAATACAAACAAACACAAGAACAAATAATTTTTTCATTTGAGAATTTTGAGTGTTATTTAAAAAAAAACTCGATTATTTCAACAACTTATTTTAAACCAATAATTATTCGTACCATCTTTTAAATTTTTGAATTATGATTGTTTTTATTTTTTTTACTTAACCTCTAACACCAATTGGAAGTCGTGTTGCATTGATGTTTGGCCACCAATAATCATTTTTATGCTTCTCATAAAATTCATCGAGTCTTTTATTTTCGGGATCATTATCATCAAATGCTTTCAAAAAATCACGTCGCGACTCCCATCTAAAATTCCATCTGAAGAAATAGGGTGATTTATCTAAAGCATCTTTTAATTGTTTTGACATTGACGACTGTATTAATCTTTGTGCACTGGATTTAACAGGCTGGCTCACATTTGCAGTGGGGTCAAAACTGGAACTTGCGAAGTTTGGTTCTTCATAATAGCCATCATTAAATGGGCCGCCACCCTTACCCTCCTTATCTGTTATTATATTATCAGCCATGTACACCTGCACCTTATTTTGCCTGTACCCCCATGGAAAATACCTTACATAATAACCGCCATCGGCAACATAAGTCCACCTGCCCTTCAATACTTTTTCTTCCCCTGCGGCCATGCCCGCAGGTACAGCCCAATGTTCATAGGCATCATATTTGTTTTCGCCATTCTTTACTAATTTTCTTATTTCATTTTCGGCAGTTAATATTTGCTGCATGGCAGCAGGCATTTTTATAATTTCATTTTTAAACATTTCATCTGTAATAGTTGCAGAAAGGCCACCGTTTAATTTTAAAAGGTCTTTAGGGGTTAATAAAGTGGTGGCCGTTAATTTTATGGCATCAGAAAAATCGCTGAATTTGGTTTTAGCAATAATGGCCCACAGCAATACCTGCACTTCCCGCTGTGTTACTTTGGGGTAAAACATGGAGTTCCATACAATATGGTTTACAATATCTGCCATTGGCCCTTTTAGCGGGGCATTCATATACCCATCCCCTCTGGTGGTGATGGGGTGCCGGGCATAATGCAATAGCTTAATAATTCCGCTTCAAAAAAACCTGGTTTTAAAATATATCCCTGTGGCCCAAAGTCCAGCGAATCCAAAGATTCATATTTTTCATTATTTCTAAATTCCGGAGATAAGGAGTTAGAGGTGTCCACATCATTAAAGCTGGTGGTTATGGGATCATCTTTTTTTAACAGATTGCCCGCCACATTAGCGGTTACTGTTTTACCAACAGTAGTGTTTACTTTTTCTTTTATTTTTTTAAAATACCCCTGTGTGTAGGCAGGTGTTGCTGCTGCGCAAAGTAGCAGGGAAATGATTAATCGGTTCATGGTTTTATTTTATTGTCAATTTTAGAAAGCGGCTGTTATTTACCAATAGACAAAGGCATACTCAAATATACACATAACAATTTGTAAGCATATCAAAATCGTCAATACCAGTGCGATAATTTTTTTGCCTATTGATATGCAGTATAAAAGGCCGTCCCGATTCGCTGCGCTATCGGGATAAGTAACGCAACGATATTCCTCATTTTTTCTTAGCCCGGACAAAAAATTAAAATAGCTGTTGTACACAGTCTTTTAATTTTTGTATATCGCCCTGGGTACAATCGATATAACTGTACATGGCCATAATGAGTGGCAGATTGGGGTCGTTGAAAAAATTGATGGTTTTAATTACCCCCTGGTTGCTGCGGTACTCTTTTACTTTGGCGCACTGAAATTCATCCCAGCAAGGGCCCGATGCAGTGTAGTCGGGTGAAAGAATGCAGATGACAGCCTTTGAATTTTGTATTGCTTCTGATATCAATTTTATCCATAAGCCACCTGTCGGAATGGATGTTTTATCGTAAAAAATGTTTAATCCCGGCTGCTGCTGCAATAAGGCTTCAACAAAAAGTTTTACTTCAGGTATTTGTTTATGCGAGTAGCTGATAAAAAAATCATATTCTTTTGACGTGTTCTTTGTGGAAGGTATTTTTTTTGCAGCTTTTGTTTCGGGTACTGCTTGCGGTGACTTTGCTGTGGATGCAGGTGAAGGAGAAGGCATTGATGCAGGTGCCGGCATTGGTGCAGGTACGGGCATTGATGGAGGTGCCGGAGTAATGATGACGGATTCTTTTTGGGCAAGTTCTTTCATTTCATTTTCAACAATCAGCATGGTTGCTGTACCGGGCATTTGTGTTTGTGTTTTCTGGTCAAACATTTTCCATGCGGCTGTTGCACTGATATCACCGGCCTTTGCTGATTTTTTTAATTCGTATTGTTCTTTGGCTTGTATAAAAATGGGCAATGCTGCGGCAACCTGTGTTTCACTGCGCAACACCAGTTTTATACAACTGAGCGGTAAGCCGCTTTCTAACCAAAAGATGGCGGCATCTAAAATTGCGGGCAGCATTTTTTCCATCGGCACTTTTTGATTGCCGCTTGCCAACACCGGCATGGCGATGATATTATTTTGTATGTCGAATGCAAAATTGTTGATGCACCTGAAAATATTTGCTACGAGTTTTTCTTTTTCGCTGCCAGGCGGTGGTTCAAAACAAAGTATCTTTTTAAAATTAAATTGTTGCTGCTGTTCTTGTGATAATGGTTTCGATAGCCAGCAGTTAAGGTTACCAAGTAGGTCAGCTTCTTTATCCTTTGCAAGATTTGCTACAATAATTCCTTTGGCATACAATGCTGCCATCAGTGTTGCCTTATCAACAACTTCGTAATTGTTTGGATATGCGGAGATGACAAGAATATCTACTGCATGCTCTTTTGGTATGGCGGCAAGATCGCCCTGCAATAATTGTATTGTTGCGTCACCAGCTTTTTGCGGAATCGTTATTTGAGAAAGTAATTGCATAAAATACAATTGTTGTTCTGAATTTTTTATGCATGATCAGTTGATTATTTACTTAAATCTTCAGTCATTAAAATCAAGGGCGAAATCTGTGAACTAAACGGGTATCATTTTTTTTCCGTAAAACTTGTTTCAATGTTCGTATTACCTTTGCCGTTATAAACAGCCGCTTTCGGATACGGAAAAACAGGTCTTGTCATTACTGTCTTTCCATCTTTCTTTTTCGACATAATAACCCGCTCAGGCGCTTTACCGTTTTCCACCCAATCGCTTATTAAGTTTAGCCATTCTACCTGGTCGGGGCCAGGGCCTCCGTTGCAATGCAACACACCGGGAAGTAAGAAAAGACGAATATAAGATTGTACATCTTTATCTTTTTTCTCAACATCTTCGTAATAAGAAATGGTGGACAAAGCCGACAATGCAGGGTCATTCCAGCCATGGAACATGATCATTTTTCGGTGGAGTTTTTTAAAGTCGGTGTAGTCTGTTTGAGTAGCATCAAGGTAAGCCGATGCGTATTTTGTTTCTTTATAAAATTCAGAAAAATCATACTTGCTGTAATCCCATGCCGGGTCATTAAAAACAAGGTATTTAAACATGCCGGTAGCAAAGAAATAATGCAGGCTCGGCATCTTCATAGTTGGATTGTTTCCTGCTATCCAGCTATCCCAACTGCCCTCTTCATTTTCTGCCCCAAACGGAAAACCCGGGTAAATGATGCCTTGCTTATTTGTGAGCGGAGTGTACACAGTTTTTATTGCATCTAATTGCTTTGCCGTAAAGCAACTGGTTGTTGCCCCACCATCAGTGCAAACGGGCAGATGGGAAAAATCAAATTTGCATGCACTTGGGTCACTTATAATGCCATCTTTAATTCCATCGAGTGTATCACATTGCTTTAAAACTTCATCCTGAAGTAAGCGTAAATTTTCTTTGGTGATTACAGGTGTTGTCAAATTTCCGGGGTCAGGATAATTCTTCTGGCTGATTTGTGTAAATTTTGCACCTATAGCAGGCCAGTTAAAGGCAGGTGCCCCACAAACAATACCCTGAAAATCTTCGGGATAAAATTCTGCTTCTACCATTGCCTGTCCGCCACCCCTGGAACAACCCATAAAATAAGAATAGGCAGGATCTTTACAATAGTAAGCGTTAATGATCGACTTCGATACAACGGCAGTTAAATGAATAGCGAGTTTGCCGAAATCCAATTGCCTTTCCATATTATTGAGGCCCCAGCTTGCATCAATGCCTGTTCCTTTGTGGCCAGCATCAGTACCAGCAGTTGCGTAACCAGCGTTCAGCTTGTCCCTAAAACTATTTTGGATATTGCCCACGAAACCTCCGCCACCCGACATCACAAAACGCTCATTCCACTGGTTTGGTAAAAGCAATTCAAAATTAATTTCCTTGCTTACTCTTCCCAATAAGTGGCAGAACGGAACTTTTATTACCTGGCCTTCAATGGTGGCAGTCTGCATTGGTTTCGCTTCCAGTATCGTCACGTCAGGAAGCCGCAAATTCATTAGCTGCTCACATGGAATACAGTTTTTAGCGCTGGTAGGTGTTTGTGCTAATAAACAAAACGGAACAAACAATGGTAGTAGCATCAAAAAGAAGAAAGTCGATTTTTTCATCTGAAATAATTTTAATAGTGATTGTATTTTTTGCAGTCACAAGGTGGGATTTGTAAAAGGCTTCTTTCATCTCAATGTCAATACATCTGTCATCTAAAGTAAATCTTTTCTTTCTATATCCGATGCATTTTCTTCCTTGATTGTTCTTACGTTTTCAGGCGAGTGTTTAGGATGAGGAACGGAACACACGGCGTCTCACAAAATTAGATGTTGTGTTTAGGATGTGGAGCGGAACACCCACAAAGCCGAAAGCTGCCTTGTTAAGGCAGCTTTGGAATATAGTGTTTAGCGTGTAGTTTTTATTGTATAACCGTTAGTGTTTTTGTAATGACCTCGCCTGAATTATTTGTTATAAGGCGCACCCGGTAAATACCAGTTTGCAGGTCATTTAATGCCATTGTTGTGCTGCATTTAACACTGATTGTTTTTAGCAGCCTTCCTGAATTATCAATCACCTGGATGGTAGATGGAACAGTAATATCTGTTACAGAAATTTTTGCATTTCTTGAAGCAGGGTTAGGGAAAATTGCAAAGTCAAATGTTGTTGCATTGCCCTTTAAACTCCTGATTTCACTAAAGGTGGCTTCCCCGTCTTTGTCAACCAGTTTTAAACGATATTCTGAAGTTCCTTTTATGTTAGCATTGTCTGTGTAAAAATAATTACTACCGGTTTCCTTGTTGGTAGCCGAAACAGTGCTGATGGTTACAAAACTGCTGCCTGATTTTTTTTGTACTTCAAATAGCTTTGCATTCAATTCAAAAGCAGTTTGCCAATTGAGTGCTATTACGCCATTACTTCTTGTAGCGGTAAAACTTTTTATGCCGATTGGTAAAACACGGCCTTCAACAACCAAGCAACCAAATGCATTAATAGAACCGGAATTGTGAAAATAAATTTGCCAGGTACTTGCGGGTGGCATGTTGCCTCCTGTAATGCAATAACTGACATAACCCAAAGAGTTACATTTGGATGCATCAGGGGAAGCAAAAATAACATTCGATTTTATACCGTCCGAATATACTGAATCAATAAACGGAAGAATAGATGGACAGGTACTGTAATACAATTTTAACTGGCCATCGGGGCAGGCACCATTGCCGTTGTTACGCTTGAAATAATTGGGACAAACAGATTGGGAAAAACATACCATGTTTATTAATAGCATGGAAAGGAAGAATGTAAAAGTTTTCATTTTGTAATTTTTGAGGTTGAAAATATTTATTCCGGTACGTAAGGAAATAAAGATTTTTAAGGTCGGAAATTCACAAAATTGGAGATAAGTATAGGTTTACAGATATGCATAACTGCATAATGCAATAGTAAATAAAAACTAGGAATGGTTTAGCAGTAATTCAATGAATTGGAAATTCAAATAAAAAAACCAAAATTGAATGAATTATCTAATAGGAGATTGAGGTAATAAATTGTAAGGGGTGTTCTTGTGTGATGTAAAGCTATAAACATTTTTTGATTTAGCAAATTTATTTTTGATTTTTTTTATTGATGGGATTGATAGTACAGGAAGCAAATACTCATCACTGGCCCCTCATTCGCCTGATTTATAGAGTATTGCGCCTGGTGAAGATAAGGTAGATTATTTATTTAGTCTACTCAGCACCTGATAGGGGTAAAGAAGTACAAACCTTACTACATTATTTGTACATTTAAACCTCAAAATCAAAATGCCATGCTGAAAACTTTTACACTATTATTCGCTGCACTATTAACCAACTGTATGTATGCCCAAAAAGGCAAGGTTATACTGGCTGTTTTTGCACACCCGGATGATGAAGAAACCGTAGGGCCTGTACTGGCAAAATACGCCGCAGAAGGTGCCAACGTATATTTGATGGTTGCTACCGATGGCAGGTACGGCACAGCAGAGCACGCCCATATACCCGCGGGCGACAGCCTTGTGGCCGCACGTAAGTTAGAAATAATTTGTGCTGCCGAACAGTTAGGAATACACCCACCCATATTGCTTGGCCTGCCAGACCAGTTGGGCGTTGAAAGCAAATATTATGGCGGCGTGTGGCAAAGCTTAGACAGTGTACACAAAGCTTTTGTAACAGCTATGCTTACCCTAAAACCTGATGTAGTTATAACGTGGGGGCCATCTGGCTGGACTGGGCATCCTGATCATAGGTTAGTGGGTGATGTTGTTACAGAAATATTTATGACACGCCGGTGGCAGAATAACCCCAAAATGTATTTTGAAGAAATGCCCACAGGCAGCATGCCCAAAGACAAGCTGATATTTGAAACTGTTGACTCATCTTTTCTTACGGTGCGTATATCATTAAGCGCACAGGACCTGGCGAAAGGCAAAGCCGGCTGGACTTGTCATCACAGCCAATACACCCCCGCCGTTGTTGACATGTTACATAGCGCCTTATGGAATCCTGCAAAGCCTGTTGCGTATTTCAGGCCATTGGTATATACTGGTAAAATGAAGTATAGTTTATTTGAAGAATAGTAGCAGCCCGCTCCTTGAGAGAGATTGATTGGTGCGAAAATGATTCTTGTACGACGAATCTAGGCGGGGAGCGATCTAAAATAATTAGAGATATGAGGTTAAGGTATTATGATGGTCTTTAATCTTTAATTCAGCTATTTCAAAACGACTTTCGTACATACCCTTTTTAATTTGCGAGGTAGCTGGGGTGAGCATATTCGATGCGAAGCATTTTCAAGGTCGGGGTTTTGCCGATGTGTGCTTTTTAAAATTAAAATATTCAGGCGAAAACTGCCCGTACAGAAACATTATTGTGTACCTTATTCCGGAACTTCCACTCCCGACGAAGTCTTATTTGTTAGTGGCAGTTTTATTTAAACACTTAGGTATCAAATTTCAGTTAAACCGGTATAAGAGTTTTTTATTCAAGAACTTTTAGCAACGCATCTAAGGATGATTGACAATCCTTTTCAACTGGATTTACTGCACGCAGTTGTCTTAGTGCTTTATCAATAGCATTGTCTATTTCAGTCCATTTTTTACTGTCCATTGGTTTAAGTTTAGCTTGGGCAATATCCCATTCATGTTCCAAATCAGTAATTCTGTTTTTAGCACCTTCAATACTATTTGATACAACCAAATCCTTGGTATCCTGCGATATTTTTTTGAATTCAGATAAATCGCCAAGTGGTGTTAAGGACAAAATATTATTTGGCGATCCATTGGAAACAGGCGGCTGAACAGTTTCTTTTTGTAATTGACTTTGTCGCCAAAAATATGCTGATACACCAACTATTATAAATACTAATACTGTTATTAAGCTTTGAATAACAAGTCCTTTATCCTCGTTATTTTGTTTTTCTTCAATAACAGTATTTGCAATAACATCTCGTTTAGTAAATGTGAAATATAATATTATTGCTAAAATTCCAAGTAAAAATATTACACTTGTGAGCGTAGCTCCAAAGCCCAAACCACCAAATTTAGTTGGTTGAGAAAGATAGTCTCCAATAGATGCTCCTAATGGTCTTGTCATTATATAAATAACCCAAAAGCAAAGTACAGAATTTAGTTTTAGCCTTTGCGCCATTATAAAAAATACAATTATGGCAGCCACAATAACACCTGTGTTTAAATACCCCATTCCCAAACCTTCTGCCATTAAATCTCCTGCTGCAGTACCTAATGCAAAAGTAAAAAGTATTGTAAGCCAATAAAATACTTCTCTCCTTTTAGTAAAAATGGAATGAATAGAAAGTGTTTTTTCTTTTGTGTACCAAATACAAAAAGTTAAAAGCAAGAGGAGGCTAAAGATGATAGTACTTGTTTCTAAACGGACACTCATTTTATCAGTAAGATTATCTGTAACTAACGTACCAAAAACACTGATAAACACTACAGTAATCCAATAAATGAAGGGGATATATTTTTTTGCTTTGAATTGGAAAAATAAAGCAATGGCTAATAATATACCCATTGTTATTGAAGTTCCTGTTAATCCAAAAGCTAAGTTTACATTTAGGAAATCAGCAAAAGTTTCTCCTACTGTTGTGCACAATACTTTTATAATCCAAAAGAATAGAGTTACTTGAGGAACTTTATTGAGAAGTTGTTTTCCTGTATTTTTTATTTCTGAATCCATTTTAATTAGTTGGTTGCTATAGAAATTTATATCAAATTTTGATGTCACTCTTTAAGTGTCCGCAAATTCTGACTAACGTTTTTTATGTTTTAGAGTCTTTTAGTTCAATTTGTTATATCGGTCACAAAGCCTCCATTTGGACATAAGTAAGTTCTACTGTTTGGAATAAGCTGTCCTTCTCTTTTCATGTCCTCTAGGTTCATTTCATCATACATGCCTCCAAGCACAAGCGTTGGAACTTTGATATTGGGCAATCTATTCCACATTTCCCAATCTTTAAAATTGCCTGTAACATGAAATTCGTCCACACCTTGCATTTGTATATAGATTGAATGATTTGCTTTCTTGAATGCTCTCATTAATGGCTCGGGCCAATTTTCAACTGGCATTCGGCAAACATTGCGAGTGTAAAGTTTATTCATCAATAATTTTGGTATTCGGGTGAGTCATAAAGTTTACGTTTGTGTAATGAATCAAAAGTTGCCAATTCCTTTTTTGACAGAAACTCATTCTTTTGCTTATAGCTATAACTTACGTAGCTCTTAATCCTTCGGTCATATTAGATAGTACGGCAGCTTTTACATGGCTTTGATATTTCTGTAAATACTCCATTGCCAACATACTTCCCCACGAATGTCCCAACAAATAAAAATTTTCTAAGCTAAGACCTTTTCTCACTTGCTCTACTTCCTCTACATAACGTGGAATATTCCATAGAGAAGTGTCTGGAGGAATATCAGAATTTCCAACGCCCAATTGGTCGTAATAGTAAAATTCAATTCCTTCTTTTGGCAAAAAGTCTTCAAAGCATTCAAAATAATCGTGGGTAAAACCTGGCCCACCGTGTAAAAGCAAGACCTTAATTTTTCCATCGCCAATTTTCTTTGTCCAAACATTGTACTTGCCATCAACTTGTATCATTTTACAACCACCTGTTTTCACTACATAGTTTGTGTCCTTTATATTTGACACTGAGGTATTGTTAACAGCTTTAGGTGATTGATTGCATGACCAAATGCAAATTGTAATTAAAAGTGTACCAATTAGATTTCTCATTTTTATTGTTTTGATTTAAGTTTTTTGTTCCGGTAGTTTATATGTTTGAAAAAGGCTTCAAGTTGTTTAGATTAACAGTCTAAAGCTTAAAGTTATGCAAACATATAAACTGCCCGGACAGAAACATTATGGTGTCCCTTATTCCGGAACTTCCACTACTGTCCAGTTCTTATTTCTCCGGTTATAAAGAATACTATAATCTTTTCCATGTATAAGTTTAAAGGTACGATAGCCATTGTAATAGGGCAACCTTACCCATCCCCACTGGTAAACTTCAAACTTAAATATAAAAGCCTGCCCTGCCTTTATGGTACCAGGCTGGTACGTTTTGCCATCGTCGCTTAACTGCACCGTTTCGTCTTTGTTGCTTTGAATAGAAAGTGCTATCCATGAAGGATCATTTTGTGGATCGGTTTGTGTACCCGTGCCAACAGGTGGTTTATTAGGATTTGTATTACCTGTGGAAGGTACCGGTATCGGTGCCTGCGGTGGTGCAGGATTATTGTTTTCGGTATTTACTGTGCCGGATGTAGAATTTGCTCTTGCAACATTCCATCCCTTTGTAATTGCGGTGAGCCTATCTGCTTTTGCAGTATGGGTACTTGTTTGCTGAGGAGCGCCGATTGCATTCATTGCTGCCATAGCCTGCTCTAAAGTTGCCCCCATTTTTTCCATCATATAGCCGGAAAAGGCATCTGCTTCAATTTCTTTGGGTACAGTACTTCCCTGTCCGTTTACTATATGGTTGTAATAATGGTGTCCCATTTCATGAGCCATAATGCTCATACTTGCCCATTTTGTTTTTGCATATGCATCTATATCTTCTAAAAAATTATTATCATACACTATAAATCTTTGACCCCCGGAAATAGTAGCATATGCATTTTGAATACCATTCTGTTCCACTAAATTGAAATTCTGTTTCCATTGAATTGTATCCAACATATTATCTACAACCTTTTTAGCTTCATACACAGATTGAAATGAAATTTTGGACGACCGTGGGGGTACGATGTATCCGCACGTAGTAACTCTTTGCCTTTGTGCTGGCAGTATTGTTATAGCAAAGAATAGTATTGATGAAGCAAGGAATAAACGTTTTAACATTAGCAAGTTTTTTAGAGTTGTAAAATACAATTTTTTATTACAAGATAGTGATTTTGCTTGTTAGGTCTCTAATCCAAATAACTGCAATGCAACTGTCTCCAGGGTAAATCCTCATTGGTGAAATGAAAATATAAAAAATAGTGATACAACTTTTATAAATACGGAGGCAGCTTGTAAATAGAGAGAGTTATAGGTCATTTGTTAATCCGTGTAATGATTAAAAGCAATAAAAAAAGGAGCAGGAAATTAATCCTGCTCCTCCAATTATATTATCAACTGATTAACAATTACTCGTCATCATCAAAGCTCATCGCTTCTTTGGTTGTCATCAGCAATTCGTATTCTTCCTTACTGCCCACAATCATATTTTCAAACTCACGTAAACCTGTACCTGCCGGTATTGGATGACCGGTGATAACGTTCTCTTTCAGGCCCTGCATCAAATCCAGCTTGCCATTGATGGCAGCACTGCTTAATACCTTGGTAGTTTCCTGAAACGAAGCGGCAGATATCCAGCTTTGTGTACCCAATGATGCTTTGGTAATACCCAGCAACAACGGTGAAGAAGTGGCTGGTTTTGCATCACGGAATTCAACAAGTTTTTTATCTGCTCTTCTAAGGATAGAGTTTTCTTCCCTTACATCACGCAAGGTAACAATCTGGCCAGTGCGTATTTTAGTACTTTCACCATGATCAGTAACAACCTTTTTATCAAAAATGTTATCGTTCTCTGTATTAAAGTCTAATTTATCTTCTGTATCTCCTTCTAAGAATATGGTATCACCAGCATCTTCGATGGTTACTTTACGCATCATCTGGCGAACAATTACTTCAACGTGTTTATCGTTGATCTTCACACCCTGCAAACGGTATACTTCCTGAATTTCGTTTACCACATATTCCTGTACAGCAAACGGGCCCTTGATAGCAAGAATATCTGCCGGTGCGGTTTGTCCATCACTTAATGCGGCACCTGCTTTTACAAAGTCACCATCCTGAACCAAAATCTGACGGGTTAATGGTACAAGGTATTTTCTAACCACACCATCTTTTGCTTCAACAATAATTTCCCTGTTACCACGCTTGATATTACCAAAAGCAACTACACCATCAATTTCACAAACTACTGCAGGGTTACCCGGATTACGTGCCTCAAACAATTCTGTTACACGAGGCAAACCACCCGTAATATCTTTCAGTTTACTTAATACCCTTGGAATTTTAACCAACACCTGTCCTGCTCTCACTGTATCGCCTTCTTCCAAAACAATATGGCTGCCTACAGGTAAGTTATAAGATTTGTGTTCTTTACCTTCAATGATGATAGAAGGTAATTTGGTTTTATCTTTTGTTTCAATTACTACTTTTTCTTTGTGGCCTGTTTGTTCATCCGCTTCTTCACGAACAGTAACACCTTCAATAACTGCTTCAAACTTAATGGTTCCCACAATTTCAGAAACAATTACATTATTGAACGGATCCCATGTACAGATAACTTCTCCCTTGGTAACTTTCTGTCCGTCTTTTACATTCAGTGTAGCACCGTAAGGAACGTTATTAGTAATAAGTAAACGATCGTTCTTTAAATCCATGATACGCACTTCACCAGTACGGCCAATAACCACATTTATCTTTTTACCTTCTGCATCATGTGTTGCTACTGTACGCAATCCATCAAACTGGATAGTGCCGTCAAAACGTGCAGGCATTGTAGATTCTACCGAGGCAGAACCGGCCACACCACCCACGTGGAAAGTACGTAAGGTTAACTGAGTACCTGGCTCACCAATACTTTGTGCAGCGATGATACCTACAGCATCACCTCTTTGAGTGGTATATCCTGTTGCCAGGTTTTTACCATAACATTTAACACAAACACCACGCTTACTTTCGCAGGTCAATACCGAACGTATTTCCACAGTTTCGATGCTGCTGTGTTCAATCAATTGTGCAATTTCGTGTGTTATTTCTTCATTGGCGCTTACCAGTAATTTATCAGTAATAGGGTCAATTACATCATGTAAAGAAGTACGTCCTTCTATCCTGTCGCTCAATGGTTCAATAATATCTTCATTATCTTTTAAAGCACTTGTTGCAATACCACGCAATGTTCCGCAATCTTCATCTTTAATAACAACATCCTGCGCCACATCCACCAAACGACGGGTTAAGTAACCGGCATCTGCTGTTTTCAAAGCGGTATCCGCCAAACCTTTTCTTGCACCGTGGGTACTGATAAAGTATTCCAATACATTCAAGCCATCTTTAAAGTTTGATAAGATTGGGTTTTCAATAATCTCACTACCAGATGAGCCAGATTTACGTGGCTTAGCCATCAATCCTCTGATACCAGCAAGCTGTTTAATCTGTTGCTTACTACCACGTGCACCTGAATCAAGCATCATATAAACAGAGTTGAACCCTTGTTTATCTGCTGCCAGTTCACGAATCAATGTTTCAGTAATTCTTGTATCTACCCTGCTCCAGATATCTACCGTTTGGTTATAACGTTCGTTATTGGTAATTAAACCCATATTGTAGTTATCCCAAACCTCATCTACTTCAACAGTAGCATTGTCAATCAGTTGCTGCTTAATTTCAGGAATGATCAAATCATTAATATTAAATGATAAACCACCACGGAATGCCATACGGTATCCCAATGTTTTAATATCATCCAAAAATTTAGCAGTGATTGGAACGTTGGTCCATTTAATGATGTCACCAATAATTTCCCTTAAAGATTTTTTGGTTAACAAAGCATTAATGAAACCTACGCTTTTTGGAACATGCTGGTTAAAAATTACTCTACCAACAGTTGTTTCAATTAATTTATAAGTTAAACTACCATCGTCATTCCTGTAGTTGGCTCTTACCCTTATGTGTGCATGTAAATCCAGTTGTTGCTCATTGTAAGCAATAATTACTTCTTCAGCAGAGTAGAAAGCTTTTCCTTCGCCTTTTACTTTTTCTTTTTCAGTTGATCTTTTACCCTTGGTGATGTAATACAAACCAAGTACCATGTCCTGTGAAGGAAGGGTGATTGGCGTACCATTCTGTGGGTTCAAAATGTTGTGAGAAGATAACATCAGCATCTGTGCTTCCAATACTGCTGCATTGCTTAATGGTACGTGTACCGCCATCTGATCACCATCGAAATCCGCATTGAATGCTGTGGTAACCAAAGGATGCAATTGTATAGCTTTACCTTCTATCAATTTTGGCTGAAAAGCCTGTATTGACAAACGGTGCAATGTTGGGGCCCTGTTCAACATGATAGGGTGACCTTTCAAAATATTTTCTAAGATATCCCAAATAACAGCTTCTTTTTTATCTACCAGTTTACGGGCAGATTTTACTGTTTTTACAATACCTCTTTCAATTAATTTTCTAATAATAAATGGCTTGAACAATTCAGCCGCCATATCTTTTGGTAAACCACACTCATGCATTTTCAATTCCGGTCCTACTACAATTACAGAACGACCTGAATAATCCACACGTTTACCTAATAAGTTCTGACGGAAACGTCCCTGCTTACCTTTCAATACATCGCTTAATGATTTCAATGCACGTCCACCTTCTGCTTTTACAGCATTTGATTTACGGCTGTTATCAAACAATGAATCTATCGCTTC
Source organism: Ferruginibacter sp. (assembly GCA_043745405.1). GTDB lineage: Bacteria > Bacteroidota > Bacteroidia > Chitinophagales > Chitinophagaceae > Ferruginibacter. The sequence continues at coordinate 52,384 of JAYTTI010000147.1, forward strand.
CTGTAACATACGTTTTTCATTACGCAGGATAACTTCAGGAGCTTTAATTTCTAATAATCTTTTTAAACGGTTATTACGGATAATAACACGACGGTACAAATCATTCAAATCTGATGATGCAAAACGACCACCATCCAGTGGAACCAATGGACGTAATTCCGGTGGAATAACCGGTATATACTGCATCACCATCCATTCAGGGCGATTGTTGATTCTTGTATTGGCATCACGGAAACTTTCTACTACGGATAGACGCTTTAAAGCATCTGCCTTACGTTGCTGAGAAGTTTCGTTTGCTGCTGAGTGACGCAGATCAAAACTCAACTGATCAAGATCGATACGCCGCAACAGATCATGTACCGCTTCAGCACCCATCTTAGCGATGAATTTATTTGGATCTTCATCAGACAGAAACTGGTTGTCTTTTGGCAAAGTATCCAATATATCAAGGTATTCTTCTTCAGTCAACAAATCACCAAAGTTTTGTCCCTTATCAGCACGGATACCAGATTGAATTACTACAAAACGTTCGTAGTAAACAATGGTTTCTAATTTCTTTGAACTCATGCCTAACAGGTAACCAATTTTATTTGGCAAAGATTTAAAATACCAGATATGCACAACAGGCACCA
>JAYTTI010000148.1:0-52928 GCA_043745405.1 Ferruginibacter sp.
AAATGGCAAGTTACTTACATCGCACCGCTCAACCATTTACCCTTGCTACCTTCCGGTCCTGGGGGAGTTCAACAGGAGCTGGCCGTATAAGACTTGCCGATGCAAATATAGGACAGAAAATGTAATTGGATAAAAATAAGAAGTGCATATTTCGTCAATTCTTGCTCTATACACAAAATAAATGTTCAATGGCCCGCTGATAAAACTAAAAAGCAAACATTAAATTATAATAAAAACATGCTTACATTTATAGCCCAGTAAATGCTGATAAAACACCAGCATTTATACAAATTAATTATTCACCATAAAATTTTGTTTGATGAAACGATTGCTGTTACTGTATGTTTTTGGGTTACTATCATCGGGCATTACCGCCCAAAGTTTTAAACCCCTTTTTAATGGTAAAGATTTAACTGGCTGGACCAACAACGGTACCGAAAAATGGTATGTTGACAATAGGGAACTGGTTTGTGAAAGTGGCCCGGATAAACAGTATGGCTATCTTTCTACTACAAAAAACTATAAAAATTTCGAACTTACATTAGACTTTAAACAGGAAGCCAATGGTAACAGCGGTGTGTTTATCCGCTCCTCTATTGAAGGCACAAAAATAAGTGGCTGGCAGGTAGAAGTTGCTCCTGAAAATTTATATACAGGCGGTATTTATGAATCTTACGGCCGTGGCTGGCTGATACAGCCAAAACCAGAAGATGAAAAATGGTTAAAAATGGGAAGCTGGAATACTATGAAGATTTTAGTAAATGGGGATGAAATTACCAGTTGGTTAAATGGCCATCAAATGGTTTATCTTAAAGATGAAACAATTGGAAAAGGAGTGGGTTTTATTGCACTGCAAATTCATGATGGCGGTGGTATAAAAGTGAGATGGAAAAATATAAAAATTAAAGAACTGTAACGGTTTAGCTTATTTACAGGTTAACATCAAAAAATTGTTCATTTTATAATTACTTCACCAATAATAATTTTTGTTTTATGAGAAATATTTCTGAATCATCCCGTAGAAATTTTATTAAAAAAATAGCTGCAGCTTCGGCTGCTGTTGCTGTTGGCAATGCTGCATTTGCTACGGAAAGTAAAAACATTTTTTTTGAAAAATTACACCGTACCCCGTTTAGCGCAAATGATAAAATAAATTTTGCATTGATCGGTGCTGGTGGCATGGGCACGCAGGATACTATTACCGCACTGAAGACACCCAATGTAAAACTGGTGGCTGTTTGCGACTTGTACAAGGGCCGTTTAAAAGATGCTGCCACGAAGTGGGGTGCGGATCTTTTTTTAACCCAGCAATACAAAGAAATTTTAAACCGTAAAGATGTTGATGCGGTAATTATTGCAACACCCGATCATTGGCACCAGCAAATATCTATTGATGCAATGCGGGCAGGCAAACATGTGTATTGCGAAAAACCAATGGTACACGCTATTACAGAAGGACCTGCCGTAATTAAAGCACAGAACGAAACCGGCAAAATTTTCCAGGTAGGCAGCCAGGGTGTTTCTTCTTTAGGTAATGAAAAAGCCAAACAATTATTAAAGGATGGCGCCATTGGGGTACTGAATTATGCTGAAGGTTTTTGGGCAAGACATTCGCCCACTGGTGCATGGCAATACCCCATTCCGGCTGATGCCTCTGTAGATACGGTTGACTGGGAAACCTTTATCAGTAACACCAACAAGCGACCGTTTGATGCCACCCGTTTTTTTAGGTGGAGAAATTACAGGGACTATGGCACAGGTATGGCAGGTGATCTTTTTGTACATCTTTTTAGCAGCCTGCATTTTATTACCAACTCTTACGGACCCAATAAAATATATGCTGCCGGAGGCCTTCGGTATTGGAAAGATGGACGGGAAGTACCAGATGTTTTGTTAGGCACATTCGATTATCCTCAAAGCGTTGCCCACGCTCCTTTTAATCTTTCTTTACGCTGTAATTTTGTTGATGGTACCAGTGGAACCACTTACCTAAAACTGGTTGGCAGCGAAGGTTCAATGGATGTAACCTGGGACAGTGTTACTTTAAAAAGAAATAAAACCATCGAATCGGACGATCCTTTTTACATTGAGCAAATGAAAAAAGCTGGTACACCCGTAAGTGACCGCAAAAGAATTTTGCCTCCCGAAGAATATACTTTTGCAGCAGAAAAGGATTATTCAGGAGGGCCATACGATCATTTTGTAAATTTTTTTACTGCTATCCGCAATGGTGGAAAAATTACAGAAGATGCCGTATTTGCCTACCGGGCCGCAGCTCCAGCGTTGTTATGCAATGACAGTTACAACCAGGATACCGCTATGTTATGGAACCCGGAAACTATGCAACCCGTAAAAAAATAAATTGATCAAAATGAAAAAATATTTTTTAAAATCAACAGGATTGGTATTGTTATTAATTGGGTGTGTTTTTTTTGTTACGCTTAATAAATATTCGATTGATAAAGAAAAATGGATTCCCCTTTTTGATGGTAAAAGTTTTAAGGGCTGGCACGGATATAACAAAACCGGTGCTATTGACAACTGGACCATTGAAGATGGTGCCATGGTTTGTCTTGGTGCCGCTCCGGATGCGCATGGAGGCGATATTGTTACTGATATGGCCTATGAAAACTTTGAATTAAAGTGGGAATGGAAAATAACTAAAGAAGGTAACAGCGGACTTATGTACCATGTTGTGGAAGGAGAAAAATACCATGCGCCTTACGAGACCGGACCAGAATATCAGATGATTGATGACACTGGTTTTCCACAAAAACTGGAAGAATGGCAAAAAACCGGTGCAGATTATGCAATGACAGTGCCTAATGATAAGAAAAAAATACAACCGGTGGGCGAATGGAACACCAGTAAAATTGTTTTCAAAAAGGGCCATGTAGAGCATTGGTTAAATGGAGAAAAAATTGTAGAATTCCAGGCCTGGGATGCAAAATGGTTAAAGGAAAAACAAAATGGGAAATGGAAAGATTATCCTGACTATGGCATGGCAAAAAAAGGGTTAATTGCTTTACAGGATCATGGACATAAAGCGTATTTTAAAAATATGATGATTAAAGTTTTATAGTTTCAGGAAGGCTAAAACTTAATACGGGCTGCAGGGAAAATACCTGCAGCCTTTTTTTTTATATATTTTTTATAATTTTTTAAAAAACAGCAGGTATACAACTTGTAAAAATTAACTTTGCAGAAATAGTTAGGCAGTTATATTTTATAAAACAACTATTTATCACTGCATGATAATTTCAAATGAAATTACTGCAATTTAAAATTAACCATATTGACACAGATTTATATTTACGCAGGGGGGGCTTTTATTATAGGTTTTATAATAACATGGTTAATCTTTTCATTTGTAATGGAAAAATTAAAAAAAACGCTGAAGAGTACACAGGGCTATCTTGAAAGTGAAACGTTGAAGAAAGTAGTATTGCAAAAAGAAATAACACAGTTACACCAGATGAAAGAGGCTGGAGAGATGGATTACCGGCAAAAGCTGGAAGAAGCCCTTCTGCAAAATAAAATATTAGACAGCGATATATTGCTACTGCAAAAAAGCAATGAAGAAACAGAAGCTTTATTAAAAAAAAGCCAGCCTGCATTGCATAATCTTAAACTGCAGTTATTAGAAGCGCAAAATACCATCGCAAGGTATAAAGCACAGCAACAGGAACAGGCTGGCTAACTTAATACTAAATGTCTTAATAAAAAGAATCAGCTTAAAAATATATGGGCAACGGGATACAGGCTCGCCAATAACGCTACACATTTCCAACAATAAGTCTTTTTCATTATTTATATTTTAGCAGGTAAAATTAAACAACCTTTCGTTTTACAATTGTTAATAGTTTCAAGACTTGCCATACACATTTTATTCATACTTTAAATTGTTGCAAATGCAAAAAAAACTGATTGCATTTTGTTTGCTGTTTTGTGGTTTTGTCAATGCTACAGCACAAAATAATGCTACATTTAATGTGATTACCTTTTTTACTGCCAAAAGCGACCAGGCTCATATTAGCTTTGCTGAAGAAGCTAACAAATGGTTTCCTGCAATGGCGGCCAAATATAATTTTAGCTATGATACTACCACCAACTGGAATAATATGAACGATGAATTTCTTAAACAGTACCAGGTAGTAATTTTTTTGGATACTCGTCCGGATGCGCCCGCACAAAGAGCGGCCTTTGAAAAATATATGGAGCATGGCGGTGGATGGATGGGATTTCATTTTGCCGGGTTTGCCTTAACTCCATCAGATTTTCCGCAGGATTGGGACTGGTACCATATTCATTTTTTAGGAGCGGGCAGTTATATAAGTAATACATGGAGGCCTACCTCTGCCATTTTAAGGGTGGAGGATAGCACCCACCCTGCAACAAAAAATTTGCCGAAAACTTTTAAATCTTCAGCATGCGAATGGTATCGCTGGGAGAATGATCTGCGAAAAAATCCAGATATAAAAATATTGTTATCGATAGATTCTACAAGCTTTCCTTTGGGCACCGGCCCTAAATTAGAAGAGATATGGCATAGTGGCTACTATCCTGTTGTGTGGACCAATAAAAAGTATAAAATGGTGTATTTTAATATGGGCCATAATGACATTGATTATGAAAATCATACTAATAAAACATTATCCTATACATTTAATAATAAAATCCAGGACAAGCTTATTTTTGACTGTTTGTTATGGTTGGGAGACAATGGTAAAAAAGCTGATTGAAAGCCATAAAAAATTACATAATCGCTGATTACAAAACACGAACTTATTAATTTTGTTCTATAGGGGCACGTCATTTGTACTATATATTATACACTAAAATATAGTTTATGAATATCAAATGGATGATTACAACAGTTTTTATACTTAGTTTAGCAGCATCAACAACTGCACAGCCAGTAACAAAAGATTCTATTGCTACGCTCAACCAACAAAAAGAAGCGCTAAAAATAAGTAAAGATTTAAATGATAAGAGTATAGAATTAGCCAAACTGGAAAATACTGTAGAAAAGAAAACCCAGAATCAGCAAAATACTGCCCAGGATGCACAGGAATCTGCCAACAATAATGGAGATGCAGCAAACAAATTAACCGGGGATGCACAGGATGAAAAGTTAGCGAATAAAGCCAGTAAAGCAGCAAAAACAGCGAAGAGTGACGCAAAAAAAGCCAGGAATGCAACAAAGGAAGTTGAGCAGTTACAAAAAGAAATCGAATCTCTTAAAGAGAAAATAGCAGAAGATAAAGTGAAATTATCCGTATTACCTCCACTTCCGGCAGGAGGCAATTAAATAAACAGATTTTTAAATAAGCTGAGCTGTATTACCAGAAGATTAATATTTTTTATGCCCGGCAGATACATATTATACCCTAAGATCAGCGGGTATCATTTACTATATTTTGCTTTCAAATAAATTTATTTAAGAAGTCTTACTATCTTAAGTTAATATACATTGTATGAAAGCAGCAGTTTTAATAAAAAATGGTCCCGCATTTAATGCATTCGAAATAAGAGAGGTGCCAAAGCCTTCAGTTAAACAGGGCGAAGTACTTATAAAAGTAGCCGCCTTTGGATTAAACTTTGCAGACGTGATGGCCCGTAATGGAATGTATAAAGAAGCTCCGCCCCTGCCCTCTATTCTTGGCTATGATGTAGCCGGAACGATAGAAGAAATTGGTGATGAAGTGCAAAATGTAAAAAAGGGAGACCGGGTTACAGCAATGACGAGGTTTGGAGGATATGCAGCATATGCCGTTACTAATGCAAGTGCGGTAGCCATTATTCCGGATAAATTAGATGCCGCAACAGCCACTGCATTAACAACACAATATTGTACTGCTTTATACGCCGCATCAGAAATGGTGAATTTACACAAAGGTGATAAGGTATTGATCCAATCTGGTGCCGGTGGCGTGGGTACTGCATTGATACAATTTGCAAAGCATAAACAATGTGAGGTATTTGCTACTGCCGGCAGTGAAGACAAAATAAAGTATTTACAACAATTAGGTGTATACCATGCTATCAATTACAATGCAGAAGATTTTGAAACAGTTATTAAAAAAATTACAGAACAAAAAGGTTTGGATGTAATTTTTGATGCCGTTGGCGGAAAGAGTGTAAAAAAAGGAATGCGCTTACTGGCTCGCGGCGGGCGGATGGTTTGTTATGGCGCTGCTGCATTAAGTAACAAAAACATATTCGGTAAAATAAAAACAGCACTGCAATTTGGTTTCTACCATCCAGCCATGCTGATGATGCCTTCCAAATCTATTATTGGCATTAATATGCTGGCTATTGCAGATTACCAGCCGGCAACTATTGAACGATGCCTAAGTTCAGTAATGAAGTTGTATGAAGCGGGTATATTTGTACCGGAAATTGCGAAAGTATTTAACGCAAATGAAATTGCTGAAGCACATCATTTTCTTGAAAACAGGAAAAGCATTGGAAAGGTAGTTGTACAATGGTAAAGGTTATTTGAAAAAAACAATTGCTTCATTTTTTTTCAAAATATTTTTCTGCCCTTAATTTCAATTTAAAAAAGTATTTTAGCCTAAGTTTTTTATTGCAATCTATTTAATAAAATTATTATGCCTAAGCAATTTATATTGTGTGGTGTTTGCATTTTTTTTTTGTACAGTTGCGCCAGCAGGCCGGTAGCAGAAGATATTAAAAGAAAAATTGTAATAGATTATCCATGCCCTGAAACTGTAGAGGTAAGTGCTCTGCAGATTACCGGTGTAAAAGAAACTGTTTCTTTTATAGGGGGTAAAGGTTTTGAGTATACGGTAAGCGGCGAAGTTGTCTGGAAAGATGGATGCGATGAATTTACCCACTCACTTAAGTCTGGTGACAAAGAAAAATTTGAGAACAAAATTGTAATTCTTATAAAAGGCGAAGAAGGTTGGAGATAGGCTTATAACAGGAAAGGAAGTTATTTATCAAACCCATAAATGGCCCCATCCATAAATTGTTTCAACAGCTTCATTTTTTTTGTATTAATTATAAAGTCAACACCGACTAAGTCTGGGTTATCTCCGTCACTAAACATTACCACATAGCAATGATGGTCGTTAATGAAATCCTGCACTTCCACATTAATTTCCTTATGAGGCAAAAATTTGCCTGCTCTTTTTGTAAAAAAGTAAACAGCGTCAATTGCATTTGAATAGATAGTATAACCTTGTTGAAAAGGCAGGGAATCTTTTTGAATAAACTGTACTGTTTCTGAATATTTCCATGGATCTTCTGTATAGCCCGGAATGCCTGCATCTTTAACTCCATCCCATGTTTCATAATCTGCTGCAAGTTCCCCATAAAGAAAACAAAAAAATACAATTGAACACAATACCGTTACCCACTTCTTTTTTATTTTGCTGGTATTTCTATATACTAAAACTACCTGGCTGCTGCCGGTCCATACCAATGGAATAAAAGCCGGTGCAAATAACCTGCTGTTCAAAGTTTCAAATCTTGATATGCTGGCCATTGTAACAATAAACAATATATATATCAGTGAAAATACTGCGGCAATATCTTCATAAGTTGCCAAACGGCCGTTTCGGATATAAGTTGCAAAGCAAATCCACACAAGACCTGTCAATACAAAAACAGCCAATAATCCAGCCCCGGAATAATGCATATGTAAGAAAGAAAGCCAATCATACAATACAGAACCAGCATCGTGCAGGTTTTTACTTAATGCAGTAATAGATTTTTCACGGTTACCCGTTAACGTACTGCTGACAGTATTGTTCCTGGCAAGATTGATAATTAATAATGATACACTTATTAACGAGTACAATAGCAGGTCAATAATTTTTTTTCGTACTGGCATTTGTATATCTAATAACAGCAATAAGCCGCCGGTTGCTATGATGGTAATACCTGCGTAACGTGTTACTGAAGCCAATGCTGCAATCAATGCCGCGGCAATTAAACCCTTTTTTGAGTGTGACTTAAAATAGTGGAAAAGGGCTATCATAAAAAACAGCAGCAGCAATATAAAAAGTGTTTCTGACCACAACATCGAATATACTTCCAGTAGGCCTGGGCTTAATACAATGCAAACAAGCACAGCAATTTTACGCCATTTTGACCTAAATGAAAAACACTCCATTATGCAGCCAGATAAATAGATAACAAGTGCAAACAGTAGAGCATTTATTACAGGGGCAAATAATATTGGTTTCAACCCAGTAAACAACAGAATGCCATAAAGAAAAAAAGGATAAAATGCAGGAAAATCCACAACTGGCCTATTCATAAAGTCTGTAAATATACCATGGGTATGCAGGTTTTCGGCAGCTGTAAAATAAACTATACTGTCAGGTTCAATACCAATTCCCCCATGCCTTGTAAACAAAAAAATAATATAGAAGCCGACGGCTGCAGCCAATAAACTATCTATATTTTTTTTAAAATGTAAAAATGGTAACATAGTATTTGAGGTAATTGCAAACAATTACACTGCAAAATAAACTAAGCATCCGAAAACGTTAGAAATTGTAAAAATTTTCAAAGAAATTTAGGGAAGCAAATTTATTTTTTTGATATCAGTATTTTATAAAACCGTTCAATTTCGGCAGTGTCTGCTACAGAAAGCGGTTCGTTGTTATCGTATTTTATTTTAAGAAATACTACCATTTTATGTTGAGGGTATTTGACAAGAATATCATTTATCAATTGCCCCGTTCTTTCGTTTTTTGTGAATACAGGAGCAGCCACTGGCATGGGAGATTTATACCTTGTTGGCTTTTTTAATATCACCGCCTCCAGGGTAGCCAATTTACCCACAGGGATTGTATTTACTTTTAAAGCTTTTGCATAAAGATCCTGCAATTGCTTTTTACTAAGCCCTCCTCTTTCCTGGTATTGAAACAATAAGCTTTTTATAAAATTTGATTCCGGGTATGCTTCTAAAGTTAATTTCAACACATCGTTAATCACATCTACATTCGGATTCTTTCTTATCATATCAATATTTTTACTAACTAAAGTAAAGATTTATAAATGTTTTTAGTTCAAAATAGTTTTATACTTAAAAAATTGGAAACTAATGATAAAACCCTGTATATAAAAAATGGAGTACTTAAAAGTACTCCATTAAATAATCATTGCCTTTCTCAAGTTTCTTTATATCCTTTTGGGAGCATGCTTAGCCAGTTTTACTGAGAAGTAAACTAGTGCAGCTACAGAAACGATGAGGGTGAGGTTTAACAGCATTGAAGCGTTAGATGAATAATTGCTCATTGGGTAATGATTTAGGGTTTCAGATGAGTATTTAACAGATAAATGAATAATTTATTGTGATTCAGCCTGTTTATTTTCCTTCTTTTTTTGAGGATTTTTTACAAAAAACAGCCAATTTCATATAGAAAACTGCCATTTTTGCAATAAAATGACAGAAGATTAATTACGAAAAAAGATAACCCGTATAAGTTTTGTACATTTACAAAAAATAACCTAATGAAAATTTTTGTTGCCGGGCTTCCATACGACCTTGATGATGATGAATTAGTGGAAATTTTTGAAAAATTTGGTACTATTATTTCGGCTAAAGTTGCCATGGATAAAGAAACAGGAAAAAGTAAGGGCTTTGGTTTCATCGAAATGCAAAACGATGAAGAAGCATTAGATGCTATTGAAAGCCTGAATGATATATCACTGGGTAAAAAACCTCTTGTTGTAAAAAAGGCTGAAGAAAATCCCTCAAGGCAGGGCGGCGGTGCTAATTCGCCACGAGGTGGTGGCAATAATAGCGGTGGGTTTAACAGGGACAGAAACAGATATTAAATTATTTTCTCTCTTTTTCTTTTTGCAAGAATAAAGAATTATTTATACAAACCTATTTTTTATCATCATCGCTTTCTTCCTTTATTCCTGTTTTAGGTTCAGGTAATTTACCACGCTTGTATATGATAAGGCCGTTTAAAAAATTACGTAAAATCTGGTCACCCGCTTCAATATAGCCGGGATGATCTTCGTTTCGAAAAAGATCGCCCAGGGCTCCTTTTGAAATTTCAAAATCTACAAGGCTGAGTATTTCAATAATATCATCATTGCGCAGAGAAAGTGCTACTCTTAATTTTTTAAGTATATCGTTATTTGTAATCATACAATTGCTATTTTTTTACTATGGTGGGAAATATGCTACCCAATATTGCTGTCAAAAATTGATTGGTCCATATTATCTTCATTTTCCTTGTCCTTACCTAATTGTTTTAGGTTTTTTCCATAAGATAATTTTGTAATCAGCACAAATAAAACAGGCACTACAAATATGGCCAATGTGGTAGCCGATAGCATGCCTCCAAACACCGTCCAGCCAATAGTTTTACGGGATTCTGCTGCTGCCCCGCTTGCAAATGCAAGGGGCAATACGCCTAAAATAAACGCCAGTGACGTCATAACAATTGGGCGTAGACGAAGATGTACAGCCTGCAGGGTAGCATGTGTGATATCTATTCCCTTATCTACCCTTTCTTTGGCAAATTCCACAATCAAAATAGCATTTTTTGCGGCGAGGCCTATTAATGTTATCAGCCCAATTTGTGCATACACATTATTGGAAAGACTTGGAATAAAGGTTAAGGTAAGTATTGAACCAAATGCGCCAATGGGTACTGCAAATAAAACAGAAAAAGGCACCGACCAGCTTTCGTACAATGCTGCGAGAAAGAGAAATACAAAAACAATAGAGATAGCAAAAATAGTTCCGGTGCTTCCACCCGCTTTAATTTCTTCACGACTAAGCCCGCTAAATTCGTACCCATAGCCTTCAGGTAATGTTTTAGCCGCTTCTATTAATGCGTCAATTGCCTGCCCACTGCTGAACCCGGGTTTGGCTGTACCATTTACTTCAATAGAACGATAAATATTATAATGAGAAATCAATGAGGGACTTTCAATTATGGTGGTAGTAATAAGGGAAGCAAGTGGCACCATACCACCCTGGCTATTACGCACATAGTATTTACCCAATTCACTTACCGACGAACGATAGCTACTGTCGGCCTGAGCTACTACCCTGAAATTTCGGCCATACAAATTAAAATCATTCACATAACTGCTGCCTAAGAGGGTAGACATGGTGCTAAAAACGTCGGCCACATTTACGCCCAGCGTTTTTGCCTTTTCTTTATCTACATCTATCTGGACACTTGGTGTGCGTGTTGTAAAAAAAGTATAAGCCCTTCCTATCGCTGGCTGTTTATTTACTACTTCGATAAACTTTTTTGCAACTACCTCAAATTGCTTAATGTCATCAGTACTTGTGGTCTGCTGCAACTCAAAAGTAAATCCCGACGTTGCACCTAAGCCCGGAATAGCCGGGGGCGCTATCGCCAGTACCCGTGCTTCTTTTATATCAGCGGTTTGCTTTTGAATTTCGTCCATTATGCTTTGCAACTGGAGTTCTTTGCTTTTTCTGTCTTCCCATGGTTTAAGCAATACAAATAAGGTTCCCGCATTTGATTTAAAAGAAAAACTTATAATATTTAATCCTGCCAATCCTCCCACTGTTCTCACCCCCGGAATTATCTTGACTTTTTTCAATATATTCAATAACATTTCCTTACTCCGCTCCGTGGACGTTCCTTCAGGCATTTCATATGTTACAAACACACGGCCTTCATCTTCAGAAGGCACAAAACCGGTTGGCTTGTTTTTAAACAAAAAAAACAGGCCGACAAAAAGACAAACAAGCATGATCAACACCATTGGAGTAGCTTTTATCCACTTACCCACTCCCAAGGTATAGCCATTATTCATTTTTCCAAAACCTTTATTAAACGAGGAAAAGAATTTTTCCAGCAAATTCTTTCTTGCTACAGCATCTTTTGAGGGCTTAAGCATCAGGGAACACAAGGCGGGTGTAAGTGACAATGCCACAAATGCAGATATCATAACAGATACAGCGATTGTGATAGCAAACTGCTGATACAAACGGCCTACAATTCCGGGTATAAAACCTACCGGCACAAACACAGCTGCCAATATTAATGCAATGGCAATAACAGGCCCCGAAATATCATTCATGGCTTTTCGTGTAGCTTCTTTTGCAGATATTTTTTCGTGGTCTATATAATGTTGCACAGCCTCTACTACAATGATAGCATCATCAACCACTATACCAATTGCCAGCACGAAAGCAAAAAGCGTGAGGGTATTTATAGTAAAGCCAAAGGGTATAAAAAAAATAAATGTACCAATCAAAGAAACCGGGATTGCCAAAACCGGAATTAAGGTTGCCCGCCAGCTTTGAAGAAAAAGGAACACTACTAGCGTCACCAGCAACAATGCTTCCACCAATGTGTGTACAACTTCATTGATAGAGACTTTTACAACTGACACTGTTTCTAATGGAATAGAATAATCGATGTCTTTAGGAAAGGTTTTTTTTATTCTCACAAGGGCTTGAGTTATCCCTTCATAAGTTTCAAGTGCGTTTGCACCTGGTGCCTGGTATATTAATACAAACGCAGCCGGCTTTCCATCTACATAAGCATTGCTGCCATAATCAAATTTTCCTAACTCCACCCTCGCTACATCTTTTAGATAAACAATTGTACCTGTCGACGGTATTGTGCGGACTACAATATTTTCAAACTGCTCTTTTCGATTAACACGGCTGTTGGTCAGAACGCTGTATTCAAAACTCTGCACACTTGGTTGGGGATTACCCCCAATTGTACCTGCGGCAACCTGTAGATTTTGTTCTGATAATGATGCAATGATGTCTGCAGGCGTCATACCAAGAGCGGCTAATTTTTCCGGGTTTAGCCAAATACGCATACCGAAATCATCTGCACGGGATACAATATCACCCACTCCCTTCACCCGCTGCAATGCCTCCTTTAAATAAATATTGGCATAGTTGCCAATAAATGTTGCATTATGTGTGCCATTAGGCGAATACAATGCTAGTGCCACCATGATGCTGGGAACACGTTTACGTACGGTAATGCCTAAACGCTTTACAGCATCAGGTAACGATGGTTGAGCAACACTTACCCTGTTCTGTACGTCTAAAGCGGCGATGTCAATGTTGGTGCCAATATCAAAATTCACACTAACACCACTGGAACCGCTGCTACTGCTGGTACTTGATAGATAGGTCATACCCGGCGTTCCGTTAATCTGTGTTTCGATGGGTGTAGTAGTTGTCTGTTCTACCGTTTGGGCATCGGCCCCAATAAAATTAGCCGACACAGATACAGATGGTGGCGTGATATCCGGATACTGGGCAATAGGCAGGATAGACATTGCTATGATGCCTACCAAAACAATTACGATAGATATGACAATGGCTGTTACAGGCCTTTTAATAAAAGTTTCTGCTATCATTATTTTATACTTTTAACCGCATTCCCGGTAATATTTTTTTGATTTACTTAAAATGCATTTGCATTAATTTAAATAACCCAATGGAAAAACTCCGGTACACACACCCTACCATATTATATACCGTTATAATTTTTAATTAGCCATTATAATTATTTGGTGGAATTAATTACTGATCCCTCTCTCAAATTCTGCACACCTTCTACAACAATTTTTTCATTATCCTTCAACCCATCTTTTACTATTATATCTTTTCCTATCTGTTTGCCTAACACTACCCTGCGTTGAGAAACTTCGTTACTATCGGCTGGTACATACACAAAAAATTCTCCAAGCTGTTCAGTTACTGCTTTAAAAGGAATAAGAATAGATTGAGCAGCTGTACTAACCTTAACCCTTACTGTACCATTCATACCTGCTATCAATAAGTTATTATTGTTGGGGAATATTAATCTTGTTTTAATGGTACCTGTTTGTGGATTAACTGCCCTGTCGAGTAAAGAAATTTTACCTGAAAATGGATACACATCTTTACCAAATGCAAGTATAAAAGTAGAGTCTGTAGTTTTATGCTTTTCATTCATCAATGTTGTAAAACGATATATTTCCTTTTGATCGACATTGAAATCAAGGGCTATTTCTTTAACAGACGATATAGTATTTAATAAGGTTTGGCCGGCAGTAACTGCAGCGCCTGTTTTAACCAGAGATATACCAATAACGCCGTCAAAAGGGGCATATACTTTTGTATATTTTACATTGGTTTGTACTGCCGCAATATTGGCTTTTGAAGCATCTACCTGTTTGCGTGCCACTTCCAGGGCGGCGTCTGCATTATCTACCAGTTGCTTTGCAACTGCATCATTTTTATCCAGCTCATGAAAACGGTTGGCGTCTTTTTGAGCTTTGTTTAAATTAGCTTCCTGTACGCTTAAACCAGCAACTGCCTGCTGGTAATTTGCTGCATACAATTGTGCATCTATTGAATAAAGGAGCTGCCCTTTTTTTACGCTTTCTCCATCTTTGAAATAAACGCCGGTAATAAAACCACTTACCTGTGGTCGTAAATCTACCTGGTTTAATGGATTAACTGTAGCGGGGTATTCGTCATAATAAACAGCATTTGCTAATTTTACAGGTTCAACAGTTACTTTAACAGGCGGTGGTGCTGCTGGTGTAACGGGTGATTTATTACCCGTACAGGATACTGTCAAAAAAAGAGCCGCAAAGCTTGTATATTTTATAAGTTGTTTTAAGTACATATAGTGAGTAATTTTAAATTTATGTCTTTTAGTAAGTTTTCTTTAGTAATTTATTTGTCCCAGTTCTTTTTGCACATCTACCTTACTAGCCAGCAACTGGTAAAGGGCAGTAGAATAACTAATTTCTGATGTACGAAGATCTGTTTCGGATGCTATAACTTCAAGGTATGTTTTAATACCGGAACGATATTGCAGTTGAATGATATCATATACTTCTTTTGCTACACCCAGGTTGTCTTTTAAAGCAGTATAATTAAGCAGGTTGGTTTTATATATTGCTAAAGCCTGCGCATAACGGGCGTTGACAACGCTTTTAAAATTTGCATAATCCAGTTCATTTCTTTGTAACTCCAACTCAGCAGCCTGAACCTTAGCCATTCGTTTTCCACCCTGAAAAATTGGAATTCCTACATTTATAGCTGCAAAAGAACTGGGGAAACTACTGGAATACAATTGATTAAAACTGTTGCTCTGAAAATTAAGGTTATAGGCACCATTGGCAGTAACAGTTGGCAGGTAACTCCATTTATTATATTTTAAATTATACTCCAACAATCTTCTTTGTGTTAAAAGTATTTTTGATTCAATCCTGGCATTGTAATCTGCTGCCTGCAATGTATCCAGCATAATGTCATTTTCCATTTGAAGGCTGTCAAACACAATATTTAAATTAGCGGTTACCGGATATCCCATCAACGATTTCAAATATTCCAGTTTTGCTTTTAGCAACTCTTCGCCACTTCTTTTATTTGCACTTGAATTATTCAGCGATATAGTGGCTCTTTTATAATCAATTTTATCTACAACACCAGCTTTATATTGATTGTATGCATCTTTTAAACTTTGTTCTACACGTAAAATATTGGTTTCGGATATTTTTATTTGCTGAAGTGTTGCAAGAACATCGTACCAGGCTTTTGATACTTCTACAACAAGATCAATTTTATTATTGCTGGTAGCTTGTTTGGCCTGAAGCCTAATATCATTTTTTGACTGAGTTGCCAATAGTACATCCCTGTTAAAAATGGTTTGTGATGCTGTAAACTGGCCGGCAGTTGAATGATTAACACCAAGCTTTATTAAGTTACCATTGATGGTTGTGGAAGGTAATTGAAAATTTTCCTGCTGAATATAATTGAAATTAATCTGCGGATACCAGTCTGCCAATTTACTTTTAATAGTAGTTTCCAAAATCTGCTCATCAATCAGCGATTGTTGTATTTGTGGCTGATGTATGATAGCATAACTGATCGCATTTTTTAATGTTACTTCAGGCAACAAGCTATCTTTTTCTACAGTTTGCGATAACAGGGAAAAAGGGCAAAACAGGTACAAGGCAAATAATACCAATTTTGCAGTGTATCGTTTTTTTGTTTTATTTCCTTTAAAAATAATGGTCTCTATATCAGTTAATAACTTTAAGAAAGTTGCAGTTATATTTTTGGTCATTTTATTGTTTATTGTTTGGCATTAATTTTTACAATTAAAATTGATGCAGATTAATTATGATCCATTAACAATCAATTTTATTATTGTATGCGGATGCAGACTTTAAGATATTAAGTTTTTGCTGGCAGGCTATCGTTAAAAAACAATCAATTTATTTTGTGGCAAATGCAGCTATTTCTTTTACATATTCTTTAAGCAATCCTTTATTAAGAATATAACTGTGACTCCGGCCTTCTTTTTCCGGGTTGATTAAACCAGCTTCTGTAAGTGTTTTAACATGGTGGCTCACAGAAGGCTGTGCCAGTTCTGTAAGGCTCATAATTTGCGCACATTGAATAAAACCACCCTGGCCAGACATATGTTCTAATATCTTTAACCGATTGATGTCACCCAAGGCCTTGGCTATTTTCTCAATTTGCTTTAACTCCATTTACAACATATTGATATATGCAAATGTATCAATCATTATGGAATTTGAAAAAAATATTTGATTTGAAAGATAAAAGATATTAAAACAAACCAATTTATATATTAAATTGTTATAAATGGTGCAATAAACACATCATTGAAAATTTACCATTTAACTTTGCAACAGTTAATCTTTATTTAACCGTACAATTTTTACCTAAAATTTACATAATGGAATATAACAAATTAACTCCTGAAGAAGAATATGTGATAGTACACAAAGGCACTGAAAGGCCGTTTAGCGGAGAGTACAATAATAATAAGTCAACGGGCACTTATTTCTGCAGGCGCTGCAACAGCCCTTTGTACAATTCAAAAGATAAGTTTGATTCGCACTGCGGATGGCCAAGCTTTGACGATGAAATACCCGGCGCAATAAAAAAAATCAGAGATGCCGATGGAAGCAGGATAGAAATTGTTTGTGCTAACTGCGATGCTCATCTGGGGCATGTATTTGCAGGAGAACATTTAACTGCAAAAAATACCAGGCATTGTGTTAACTCTCTTTCTTTAAAATTTGTAGCTGCAAAGGATTAAATGAAGTAGTTCAATATTTCAAACTAAGATCACCTCATGCCAGTTAAAAAAATTGGTTGGGTTTATTATGATGGTTTAAATTATATAAGATGGATCTAACATAGGCGTATTATAAAATTTCCATGATGCAATATAAAATGATTGTTTTCTCCTCTTTACTATTTTGTACAACCTTATATGCGCAAAATAAAAAAAATACTGAGCCAGTAAAATATGATGTGATTGTATCTTTTGGAAGTATGTGTTGCGGAACAGCTTCGGATGATTTTTTGAAAAAATATATAAAAAATTATAACTGTAAAAATAAAGACACCGTTAATGGCTGGCTGCTGGATGGATGCGGCAGAGAAGGTGAATACAAAATATTATTTTCATTTAGCCATTTAAAAGACACAAAAAAAAGACCATTGATAGATGAATTAAAAATGTTAATTGATGGACAAAATAAAAAAAATAAAGCTGTTAATGCGAGTAGTGGATCAATAAGCTTTACATACGATTTGCCTTTAGCAAATTTTGAATACTGTCGCGGAGAATTAACAGAATGGAATAAGAAAATTAAATAAATAAAAAGTTAAAAAATTGATAACCAGTAAGGTTATCACAAAATGAAAAACAGATTGTTAAAATTCATCAATTGCATATGAATAATGGAAAAAAATATTTATTTTTACAGAGAAATTAAGATCTTTATTTTACCAATTTTTGTTTGACTATTTTAATTAATTGACTTATACTTTTTTAAGCTGATTTTTTAATTTTAAATAATTTTTCTTGTGGGGTTTAATCGATCGCTTCTCCTCAGAGATAGTGTAAAGTTTAACTGAGAACATATCCAATGCACCATACCATATAACCGTAAGGTACAGGCAGAGAAGCAGAGGGATAAGAGTTTTGGTGATCAACCAAAACTCTTTTTTTAATAATAAACCTTACAAGTCAACAAAAATATCCCTCAGGATTTCTGGCCTTTCTATTTAATTTCTTTTTCAATTCTTTTATCGGGTATAAGTCAAATTAAAGCAACATCAATATAGAATACAGGCAATATAAGCATGTAGAAAACACTGCGGAATTGAACTAATATAAATAAACAGATACCATCACTTTATTATCCTTACCAACAGCTTTAGAAAGCCCGGCGTTATTACCATCATGATCAACCAATACTCTTACTAAAATACAATATACTGTACTGGCCATTAACAATATCACTCCATAAATAGCTACTGCCCAAGTGGAAAAGTGATTTTCACCCATCCAACCCGTTGCAAATAGAAATAGTGACAACCAAAAAAGCAAATGCTTATCAGCCCAAAGCACTTTACCGTTTATTTGCTGCACAATATGGAACAACTGATGGTGGTTATTCCAATAGATACATATATATAAAAACTAAGGATATAGCTTAAAAAAACGGGTATTACTGGTTCTAAATCCGATATCTCACAACTATGTGGAACTCTCATTTCTAAACCATAGAGTAAGTATGATGACAAGTACCCCAACACTAAATGCCTCTAGTCTTGTTTTTCCCATTATTAAATTTAAAAAAATATTTTTGCCATAAATTTCATTACCTGCTAAATTAATTGATTTTTTTACACTCCAACTTTTGAAGCAGGTTAAGAACTTTCAACAAACATATAGTTATTCTGTGTTGCAAGTTCTATCATTGTTATCTTTGTATGGAAATAGGTTATTACATTGTTTTTAAATAGATTTTTAGTTTTTTTATTGACAGGTTAATTGAGGCATTACCAAGCGAGGAAGTTTTGGCAGACAAAATCTGACATAATCCCTATAATTCTACCAACAAGGCAGTATTAATTGCCCCGGCACAAACTAGTTTTTAACTCATGAACCTGCATCATTTAATATATACAGTCGTATAATAGCCACTGTTGCGAATTAAAAGAAAACAAAATTAATTCAATCGCAAAATAACTCTCCTGTTTTAAAATTTTCAAATTAACAAATTAAAATTTTAGTACTTATAGAATTTAGCATGTTTATTGCTTTCTTTCAACTTTTAAAAATAACTTATGCAACTATCATTTATAAAAAACATACAGTTTACCAAATTAATCAAAGCCGATGGCCGGTTGAGGGAGTTTAATTTCAGAAGATATAATTCCGGTGCCCATCCTGGCATATTCTCTGTTAATGTAGTAGACAATCGTGATAACAGGATTCTTTTTGAAATGCAAAAAGAAGATACTGAATGGAAAATCATTAAACAACAATTACCCCCCTGGATATTGGAGAATGAGCGTAATTTTCATGAAAGTATTGAGGAAGAATTAAAGGGCTAACTATTTTTTTGCAAGATGTATATTTTTATTATTTCCTTAAAAAAATATAGTTTAAGGTGATTTAGTTTTTATATTGCACAGTAGGCATATTTATGCAGGTACCTGTTACATTTGCGTACTTAAAATATTTAACCATAATTAATACATGGCCGACGAGCTACTATCCTTTCTTCAACAGCTTACTGAAACTATTGAAAAGCAAACGCTTATTAAAATTACATTAGGCAATAGAAAACTAAAAACTGCTGATCTTAAAAATGTTTTTATAAAACCTGTATTATTAAAAAAGGCAGTAAAATTATCTTTTGTTTACAGGTATCCAACAAACGACATCACCAAAAATTTTGATGTAAAAGAAGGTATTGTACTAATAGAAAAAATGATGCAGGGTGAATTTAACAATGCGGATATTTTTACTGCAGAAAAAGATTTACATTTTTCAATTCAAAAAAATGGTGTTTCAAAAATCGTTAACAGGCCTGCTTCTTTAACTACGCCCGCACAATCAAATCAACACGATAAAGAAAAAATCCGCATAATAAAACCTGCCGGTAATATTTATTTAAAAGAACTGGGTATTACAACCGCTGATGGTCTTGTAAAAAAAGACATGCAGGACAAGTACAAACAAATAAACCGTTATATCGAAATTATAGAGGGAATTATTAAAGACCTGAAATTTAATGAAAATGTAAAAGTAATAGACATGGGTAGCGGCAAGGGCTATTTAACTTTTGCTTTATATGATTACCTTGTTAATAAACTTAATCTATCGGCTAATATTACTGGTATTGAATTAAGGGAGGAGCTGGTTACAAAGTGTAACCGGATAGCTTTGGCTGCTGATTATGCCAACCTTGTATTTAAATCGGGAACAATACAAAATGCTGTTGTTGCAAATACAGACTTATTGATAGCACTTCATGCCTGTGATACTGCAACAGATGAAGCCATTTACAGTGGTATAAAGGCTGATGCAAAAGTTATTATTTGTGCTCCCTGTTGTCATAAACAAATAAGAAAGCAAATGGCACCTAATAATGAATTAAAAAGTGTTACAAAGCATGGTATATTATTGGAAAGGCAGGCAGAAATAATAACAGATGCTATTAGATCTTTGTTGCTGGAAGCCTATGGTTATAAAACGAAAGTTTTTGAATTTATTGCTACTGAGCATACTCCAAAAAATGTATTGATTGTGGCTACAAAATCTATTAAAGAAATTGAGCAGGAAACAAAAAAAATATTCCAAAATAAAGTAGCTGCTTTAAAAAGCCTTTTTGGGATTAACTTACATTACCTTGAAACATTACTTGGGCTATTATAATTCCTTTTCTTTTGTTGCAGATACTTTTCGCCAATAATTGTGCCTACAGGTTTTTCATATACTTTGCTCTCTACCCATGAAATGATATCCAAATAAGCAAAACTTCGGGTTTGAAAACGATTCTTCTCCAGCCCTTTTATACTTCCTAAGAACTTTTTTAATTCAGGCTTTAATTTTTGACGCGATAATTGAAATGAGTTACGCAAAAATTTAAACATGGCTTCTTCAACAATTGTCAAATTTTGCATTTTAGCCATGAAACGGTACACTGATTTTATCAAAGATTCAATAATATCAAAATTACCCAACTCGTAATGCGCCATCAGGTGCAACAGACGTGCATAACACTGAAGGTCATTTCTATTCTCAATATTGCCATTTATTATTTTTTGAAGATAATCGATAGAAACATCATATTTTTCGGCGCCAAAATACAAATTAGCAATCTTATAATTAAAAACTAATATCCGATGATTGTCAATATAATGAGCATATTCAGCCAGTTTTTCTTCTATGCCATTCACCAGCGGAAGACCTTCGGCAAAATTACCCAGCATAAAATGCTGATTAAGCTTTGATGCACTTATGTAAACAAATGTTTGAATGCGATGATTATCGTGGTGATTTGCCAGGTCGGTTTTAGAAAAGGCTTCAAATTCCTTTAGGGTATTTTCAAATCCCTGGTGATTTCTGAGATCAAAATGAGCATTTAATAAATTATGCATCCCCTTGATATAATAACCTGTCTCAACCTGCATCATTATTGGCTGCTCCTTAAAAATATCTATCCACTTTTGAGCATAACGGTAATACATCAAAAAATCCTGACGTATAAAAGCATACCAGCAATAACTTTGATACAGGTATAAGCGTTCATAAAAACCAGTTTGGGCATGTGCATTCGGTGGCAAATTATCTACGAGGAATTTTTTTACATTCTCTTCATCTTTTTCATTACGTGCATGGCCATTTTTAATATACCAGCCATATAATTGTAATGCCAAATTAGACAGTCTCGCCACATTATCTACTCGTACGTTTACTTCTACTGCTTCAATTGATAACTGCTCTCCCCTGTTTTGTATACTCCGGGTTATATGTAAGGTCTCAATCTTTTTTTCCCACGATATTACCTGGGTTAAAAAGTTAAATTTATTATACAACCTGGCTGTCTCTTTTAGTTTTTCTAAAATTTTAAGGCTCTGTATATAGAGTCCTTTGTTATATAATATCCTGGCGTAGTCTAACTGCTCATTCAATTGCATATCTATACTACCTGTACTTTTTAATAACCGGAGGCTTGCAAGTAATTGTTTGTAGAGATGAACTTTTATATTTGAAAGCTGTGGTTTCTTAATGGAAGGCAGTTTTTTCAGCAGTATTGTCTCATCATATTCCTCCAGTTTATCTAATGCATCAAACAATTCTATTATTTTTAAATCTTCATTACCTGAACTTCTTTTAATATAGAGTTTGAAATTTCTTTTCTCTGCCTTTTCAAGTGATTGAATCAGCTGAAATAATGTATCTGTAAAGCGGTTGGGCATCATAAATAATTTTTACTATAATCTAATACCAATAAGGGTTATGCAAAAAAAATCCCTTTTTAGCATAATTAAAACACTCATAAGTTGATTATGAACGTAAAAAAACACACCTTACTTTCGTGTTAGGAAAGCGAAGATGTGTTGAAAGATATAGCAGGCAATCGTAAAAGCTGGCAACCAATCGTTAGTAAGTTGCAAAATAAAGACAAGTAACTGACTTATCAGTTTTAAAGATATTTATAAGAATTTCATATGGCAAGCAATCGTTAAAGTTCTTCCGTTTCTACGGAAGAACTATTTTTTTGTGGCGTAAAGTAAGCACATTTTATCTTACAAATCAAATTATTATTATGTTTTTCAAAAAAAACTTTTTTCAATTAGGAATTACAAAATCGGGCTTTAGAACAAATATCCCATTGTAATGGAACCGGATATTTGTGCCTATTTCTGCTCTAAAATGCTTCATTCCAGGTAAAGTTTTTGGAAAATAGTACGCTCTTACTTCAAAAGTTCCAAAATTAAGGTTATCATTTCCTGTACGAATACCTCCACCAAATGCACTGTACACAGTGCTTTTAGAATATTGTTCCTTTATTGGGGTAAGCATTGTCATATCCGCAAAAAGGAAAGGTGCCAATCTAAATCCCCATATTTTTTGCATATTATAAAAAACAGTTTCGCCTTTCACTGTACTTCTTGCTTCGGGATATCCAAGTATGCCACGGAAGTAAGGTAATCCAAAGAAACTATTAATTTGCAGAGGCTGATCTAAAACAGGTCGTAACTGATGTGAGAAGCCTGCACTAAAAAAATTACGGATAAACCAATTATTATTTATTTTTCTTAATCTTGTAAAATGTTCTACGTTAAATAGAATGTTTACGTCTTCCCATCGATTATTATATATATTACCTCCTGCCCGAAAAATATATGTAGTGTAATAGCCCTTGCTTGAAAAATGACTTCGAATGGCTTGCGTTCCTAAATAAGGGCGGCTCCTGTTTTCTTTTACTGACCAGCCGCCAATAATAGAAGCACTATACCCTTCAATTACATCCTCATTTTTGCCAAAACTGTAAATAAAATTTGTTCTGTATGCGTCTTGTTTAAAAATATTATAAGCCCCAAGTATGCCGGTAATATTTGCGAAATGATAATCATAAAATACCCTATTCTTATCGGGTAAGTCTGTAAATCGTTGGTAAAAGCCCCGCAGAGTTACCAGTTTATTTACTATTGAAACCGTATTTTTTATTAACATCTGCTTGCTGCCAAAATTATAACCAACCCATGCATCTGCAAAGCGATAATTATATTTATAATCGCTTTTATAAAGTGAGTCTTTTAAATAATTATTACTGGTTTTGTTTGATGCCAGATTTAAACCGCCTACCCATGGAATATATGGGGTTACAAGGGGCCTCTCAATAGAAGTATACATATAGGTCTCTTCCCTGCGACCGCTATTAAAAGCTCCATGGTATGTTTGAAAACCGGCACCCCAATTAATAAAAGAACCCAAAATGTTACGGTTTAGAAAATCAATACCATAGCCAAATTGTGGATTACGGGCTTTGTCATACAACGTACCGGCAATCAGCCGCGAACCACTACCAGCAACATTCTCACTACTTACCAGCAACCTCATGTTATTAGGATTACTAATAATTAATGCAGCACTCAGGGGGAAAATATCTTTGGTAATTACTACCATATCGACTGAATCAATATTTCCGGGAATACTATCAATTAATATTCTTGCATCTTGTATAAATGCCTGATCTCTTAAATGACGTTCATCATCAGCTAATAAATAAGGCATTACTTTATCACCCTCTTTAAAAAACAGATTTCGCTCTATTACTTTTTCCAATGTACTTCTATGAAGGCCATTTGCCATAATGATACCAAAATTGTTTTTAATAATGGAGGTATCATAAATATTACGTTCAAAACCAAGGCGTACAATTTCGATATGGCGGATTGATTTGCCACTGTAAATTAAGAATGGGTTTACAATTTTAACGGGATCTGGTAAGGTTGAATTTACAGTATAGCCTTTTTTTAATTCTGCTTGCTCCAGTTTTTTATCAGGCAAATAAAACGAGTCCTTATTTTCTTTAATTTCCTGAGCTATTAGCATCGATGAAAAAAAAGAAAAAATGAATGACAGTAAAACATTTGGTAATCCAAATTTTAACATCGCTTAAGTTTGAATTCAGTACTTATAAAGGTACCGATTATTCTAACTTAATAGCGATAGATAGCTATAATTTTCGTTTTAGCTACATGCAAATTCAGTTGCAGCTATTGCATGTAATAAAGAAGTATCAAACAGCCGTACCGAGCTATCTTCCTGCTTAATTAATAATGGAATTTCCGTACATCCCAAAATAACGCCCTGCACACCTAAATCGATATGTTTATTGATAATATCCAGGTACATTTTTTTTGTATCAGGCAATAATACCCCTTTAGCCAGTTCATTATATATACTGTTATTGATAAAATCTATTTCCTTACTATCCGGAATTACTACGGCAATATCATTTTGAAATAACCGCCTTGAATAAAAATCGGCCTGCATAGTATATTTTGTGCCCAGCAACAGTACTTTTTTAATTTTCTTTTCCTCAATAGCTTTTGCTATAACACTGGCGATATGTATTAGTGGAATATCAATAGATAACTGTACCCTGTCAGCAATAATATGCATGGTATTGGCACAAAGCAATATACAACCGGCACCTGCAATTTGGAGATTTTGGGCAGCGGCACAAATAATTGTTTCAATACCCTTCCAGTCTCCCTCGTGGGTTAATGTTACAATTTCCTGGAAGTTAACAGAGTATAATAAAATTTTTGCAGAGTTATTATCGCCCAGCTTCTTATTGATAGTTGTATTGATGACGCGGTAATAATCAATGGTTGAATACCATGATGTACCCCCTATTAACCCGATTGTTTTCATTCAGTAACATATTTAATACAAACTAAATTACAGAATACCGCTAATAAAAAGCCTTTTTACCAAATCAACTACTTCCTATTAATATTATTGCTCAATACTATTTATAACAGTACTAACTAATAATATATACATAAATATATAATAATCAACTAAATACCAATCCTTAAGTAGGTATTGCGCATTCATTTAACAATAATTTTGAAGTTTAAACATTAAACTTCTTTGCTGCTAGTTCAAGATGGAGTATCTTTGCGCCGCAAAACGGAAAGTATTCTTGCTTTCCGCCCCTCTAACAATTGCTTGCTAAGAAAAATCTCCAGAATTAGCTTTAAACGTTATAAAGAGATATTATTTAGTAAATTAAAATTAGAGATATGAAAAATGATACAATGGGTATTGGTACCCTTATCAAAAATGATGAACTGAAGGAATTATTAAAAGAAACAGTTGCAACAGACGAAAAGCAATTCGGTTTCAACCGCACATTTAGTGTAATTGATATGTGGAATAGTCAAAAAAAGCAACGTACTTCTCTGGAAATGAGAAGGAGGTTAAATTGATAACAATTAATCAATTAATATAGAACCAAATAATTCTATTCAATTTTATTTAAGCATGGCAAAAGCCATGCTTTTTTTCAAAGCCCCCAACTTTGTATTCTTTGTCCCATTGTTTGAAATCTTATTTTTGAGACAGCCGCTTTTTAGTGCTGTGTATAAAAATGCTTCTGATTAATTTTTATCAAAACAGTATGCTCTTTTTTATCATCCTGAAGGGTGATAAATTTGTCTGGTTGTTCGTCATCATCAATATACACATGTGCCTTTTCTGCATCATCATTTATGGCTACCTGTATGTGGTAAATCGTATCAATATACCTATACTGGAGAGCAAAAGATTTCCATACTGCCGGAACGCAAGGTTGAAATGAAAGAATATTTCCTACGCGTTTTAATCCAAGAAAAGATGCTGTAATCAACTGGTACATCCACCCTGCGGAACCTGTATACCATGTCCACCCTCCCCTGCCTTCATGCGGTGCAACACCGTAAACATCTGCCGCCATTACATAGGGTTCAGTTTTATAAATATCAATATGCGCTGCTGAATTTCCATGTGCAATCGGGTTGATCATTTGCAGCAATTCCCATGTACGTTCTGTGTCACCAATTTTTGCAAAAGCCATCACCGCCCATATAGCCGCATGGGTGTATTGTCCGCCGTTTTCCCTGACCCCAGGTACATATCCTTTTATATACCCCGGATCAAGACTGGAATGGCTGAATGGAGGATCTAATAATTGAATGAGTTTATTTTTGCGGTGAACCAAATATTTATTTACTGAATCAAGCGCTGTTGCAACATAGTTGGCATCGCCGGCACCAGAAATAGCTGCCCAGCTTTGTGTGATTGAATCAATTTTACATTCTTCATTTTTTGCGCTGCCAAGCAAATTGCCATCGTCAAAATATGCACGCAGGTACCACTCGCCATCCCATGCATTTGCATGAATTGCTTTTTGTATTTCATCTGCTTTTTGATCGCATTCATTGGCAAAACTGTAATCCTTTAAGTGCGCAATTTTTTTAAAATCTTTCAGGATGTCATTTAAAAAAAAGGCAAGCCATACGCTTTCTCCTTTGCCCTCAATCCCTACTAAATTCATACCGTCATTCCAGTCGCCGGAACCCATCAAGGGCAGGCCATGTACACCCAAACGCAAACCATGTCGCACGGCCCTTTTACAATGTTCGTAAAGGCTTGCTTTTGTTTCAGCAATAGCAGGAAGATCGTAATAAGATTCTTCGTTTCCATTCAATGGCCTTCCATCAAGAAAAGAAATTTCTTCATCCAGTATTGCATTATCGCCGGTAGTAATGCAATACTTTAAAACAACATAAGGCAGCCATAAAAAATCATCAGAACATTTTGTTCTTACTCCCCTGCCAACCGGTGGATGCCACCAATGCTGCGCATCGCCCTCTTTAAATTGCCTGGATGCAGCCAGCAAAATCTGTTTACGGGCCAATGAGGCATCGGCATGTAAAACAGCTGACACATCCTGCAGCTGATCTCTAAAACCAAAAGCGCCGCCGCTTTGATAAAACCCGCTTCGGCCCCATAAACGGCAGGCTATTACCTGGTAAAGCAACCACCCGTTTGCCAAAATATTTAATGCTGTATCAGGCGTGTCAATCTGCACTTGAGTAAGTGTGTGCTGCCAGTACCGGTGTACTTTTTGCAATGCAGCAAATGCCGCATCAGCTCCTTTAAAATTACTCACCATTTTTTCAGCATCTATCATATCCTTTCCTGCTCCAATGCGAAAAATAATTTCTTTTTGTTTTCCATCTTCAAGGTCAACAATGGTTTGCAATGCTGCGCATGGGTCAAAAGCTGCACCATATTTACACGAAAGACCGGCGTACTTCATTGCGTCAGGATGTTGCAGTGTACCGTTACGCCCTATAAATTCTGTGCGGTCGGCCGAAAAATAATCAGCATCATCCGTGTCAAAAAAAGCCACCCGGTTTGCAAATTCGGCGCTGTATGCATTTTTTGCAAAAATGGTATTGTTATCCGGCGTAGTTTCTGTTACAATATGCAGCAAAGATTTTGCATGCAAATCGGCCAGTATCCATTGCACATAACCAGTTACAGAAAGTTTGCGTAACCTTCCTGAACGGTTGTGTATTTTTATTACAATAAATTTTATTGCCGCATCTGTATCGGTATACACCTTCGTTTCGGTGACAATACCATTTTCAACATGCTCAAAAACGCTGTACCCAAAACCATGTCTTGATATATAGGCTGATTTGCCCCGTACCGGAAATGGCATGGGCGACCAAAAAACTCCTGTTTTTTCGTCCCTGATATAAAAAGCTTCTCCCCCGAAATCGCTTACTGAATCATTGTTCCATGGTGTTAGCCTGAATTCATGTGCGTTTTCGAACCATGTATAAGAAGACCCTGTTTCTGAAATAATGGTTCCAAAATTTTCATTGGCAATTACATTTATCCAGGGGGCCGGTGTAGTATGCTCTCTTGTGGTTGTAATAATATATTCTTTTCCATCGGGAGTAAATCCTCCATGGCCATTAAAGAAAATTAAATCCCTGTGAGGAAATTCATTGTCGTGTGTTACCTGCTCCACCTGAGATGGAATTAAAAGTGGAATTAAAGGCCTGGAAATATTTTTTTTATTCATCTGTTCTTCCAGGCTTCCATGGGTATCAGCAATAATAACGCGGGAAACTGTTTGTAATAACACACGGTCTTCTTGTGATACCTGGTCTGCATGCCTTACAAAAATATTGCCCTCTGTATTGGAAGTATGTATACCGGTGCTTGCTGAAACAAGGCTCTGAATTTGCTCCTGCAGCACCTGCCTGTAACCGCTTTGATCTTCATTTAATATAATAAGATCCGCCATCAATCCTTTTAATTTCCAATATACTTTTGCCTGTATCAATTGCTTTACCAGTGCCAGGTTTTCAGTATCAGATACTACCAGCAATACAACAGGTAAATCGCCTGAAACAGAATAACTCCACAAGGCAGATTGGCCACGCCAGTTTTGCCTGATGATATTTGCATTGGCCCGTAATAATGGATTGGCATAAATTACAGAACCTGCAAGCCTTCCATACAATTGGGCGTCCGATTCAGAAGCATTAATCTGTCGCAGGGTTACCTGGCTATGCGTCCATGATAATTCAAAGGCACGGTCCCTGAAATGACGGTCCTGGTATTTATCTATCAGCGCCTGTGTGGTTTCCCTTACCAGCGAAATACCGGTAACCATATCCAAAATAAGCGTTTCATCTTCATTAAGTGTTATAGTATACCGTATGGCTACAATAGGGTCAAGTACAGAACCCTGCGAACCGGAAAGATTGCCGGGCGTATTCATAGCCTGCGGATTCACCACGGTATTTCCGCGGCCGATAAATTTTTCTCTGTCGGTTTCATAAGAAACCTGGTTTATTTTACCGGCATTTATCCGCATCATATGAAACATCCATGGCTGGGCTTCGCCGTTTGAGCGTGGCCTTCTTGTACAAATGATTGCCTGCTGCGCAGGAAAAATTTCTGTTTGCACAAAAAGATTACTGAATGAGGTATGGGCATCATCTGCTGCAGGCGGCGCCAGCACTACTTCTGCATAACTGGTTATTTCAATTTCCTTTTTTGATGAACTGCGGTTGGTTATCTGCACCCTTCTTATTTCAATATCATCTTCAGGCGAAACAATAATTTCGGTATGTGTTTCTATATTATTATCCAGCCTGCGAAACTCTGCACGTCCCTGCGAAAAAACAGCTTCGTAACTTTTCGCTTCTTTTAATGTAGGATGATGCGCTGTAGACCAGTACTGCCCCGAACTTATATCACGCAGGTAACAAAATGCGCCCCAGTTATCGCAGGTGGTATCTTCACGCCACCTAGTAACGGCATATTCATTCCAGCGGCTATAGCCTCCCCCGGCATTGGAAACCATTACATGATATTTTCCATTCGATAATAATTGTACTTCTGGCAAGGCTGTGTTGGATGTTTTTATTACCCGCATTTCTGAAACAGGTGAAGTGGTAGTAATCTCCATACTATCGGCAGAAGATGCATAAAACCCTGTTGCCTTTGGCACTTGCTCCTGCAATAATAATAAGGTAGCTTGAAACTGTGGTTCGGCCTCAAATCTTTTTTGCATGGGTTGTTCCAGCAGTAAATGTGCCAGCGAAAGAAGGCTCATTCCCTGGTGGTGAACCATGAACGTTTGAATGACTATTTTTGATTTACCCCGCGGCAGCCTTGATGGTGTATAATCTATCGATTCAAAAAATCCATACCGGCCCTCATTTCCTTCACCGGTAAGTCTTTCAAGGTTTTCGCAGGCTTCTGCAGGATCTATCATTAATGCCATCACCGATGCATAGGGAGCTATTACCAAATCTTCGCCCAATCCACGCTTGAACCCAAGCCCCGGCACACCAAATGCTTTATACTGATAGTTAAGCCCAGCATCAACCATATTATAACATGATTCTGAAATGCCCCATGGTACACCCTGCTGACTGCCATAATCAATTTGCACTTTTATTACAGCGTCCGTAGTCTGGTCAAGCAATGTATTTTGGTAAGAAGGCATTACCAGGTTGGGCATTAGATATTCAAACATCGATCCGCTCCAGGAAAGTAATGTGGTAGCGCCCGATACATTGGTAAGCCTGCGCCCGAGTGCAAACCAGTTATCCTGCGGAATTTTACCCTGCGCAATGGCCACAAATGAAGCCAGTCTTGCTTCTGATGCAAGCAAATCATAAAAGCCACCGTCGCGGCGATGATCTTCCACATTATAACCTATTGATAGTAAATGGCGGGTAGGGTCATATAAAAAATCATATTCCATATCTGCCAAACTGTTACATTCATTGGCAAGCATTTTTAAAGTGCTGATTTGTTCATTGGCAAAACAGGAAATATTGTATAGCTCTTCCTCAAAATTTTTAAGCCAGCTATTTTCTTCGGGTGTATTTTCCGTGGTATATTTTTCATTAATAGACTGTTGCCATTCTTCCTGCAGCAGAGATAATTCATGTAAAGAAAAATTTCCTGAAAAAACGGACTTTTCTTTAAATTTTTGCGGAACGGGTGACGAAAGCCACGGATAAAATATCAATATTTCATTTAGGGCATTTTTAATTTGTTTATCAAGGCACCCCGCCCAGTAAAACATTTCACTGCCTGGCTGCATATTGAGTAATGGAAGGATATTTGAAAACCGTACCAATAAATTTTCCAGCTTAGATTTTATACCTGCCGCAGAAATTGGGTTAGAATGAATATTATTTTCAAAATCATCCAGAAATTTCTGGAAAGGGGTATTAGCTGTTTTTTTAAATTTTTCTGCCAGCAAAAGTGTGGTATCGTGTAAGCCATTAAATATTTTTTGATCAATAATTTTTTGATGAAGCATTTGCAGCAGGCCCTGTTTTAATGTAAGTAAGTGACCGGCTAAATTGCCGCTGTCGACAGCAGACACATATTTTGGATTCAGTGTTTTTAAAGTTTCTGTATCGTACCAATTGTAAAAATGGCCGCAATACCGCTCCAGCATTTTCATGCTTCGCAAAGTACTTGCCGTGCGTTCAATAAATTGCGAAATGGTTATATAGCCAAAGTCGGAAGCACTTAAATTAGCCAGCAATGAAAGTCCCATATTGGTGGGCGAAGTACGGTGTGCAATTACTTCAACGGGGTGCAGCTGAAGATTATCCGGTGGCAGCCAGTTATCGTCGGATCCCACAAAATCTTCAAAAAAGGCCCAAGTTTTGCGTGAAAGTCGGTGCAGAAAAATTTGCTGCTTTGCATTCAGTCTTGTTTTTATAACAGAGAAGGGGCGGCTCAACCACCATACTACTGCAGGCGATAAAGACCATACAATTAAAAACGGTAAAGCAAATAATAAAGTAAGCCCCGAATATAAAGCAAGATAAATAAAGGCAAGGCCAGAAATAAAAGGAGCAAACCACATGGTAACATAAACCGAAAACAAACTTTTATACTGGCCCAGGTTAAAACCTGAAGGGTTCCATTCCAGCATTTTTTTTCCGGAAATAAGCATCCTCCATAAAGTGCGAATAATGGCATCAATACTTACGAATGCCTCGTACGGCAAACAAATTACTGTAAAGGCTGCATGCAAAATATTTCTGTAAACAGCCTGGATAGAATTTTGAACATGGTGGTGAAACAACACATCATCGGGCTTTTGCAAAATATCCCAGGCAGAAATAATCAACGATGGAAGCACAACTATTACTGAAACGCAAAGTGTCCAAAACCAGGATGCCGGTAAAACGCTCCACCCCAGCAACAGCATGGCCAAAAGTGCAACAGGCATAAGGCTTCGGCGCAGGTTATCAAATATTTTCCATCGGGATAAAGACGATAATGGATTTTTATTGAGCCTGCCCCTTACACCAGGAACATAAGGAAGAAACCAGCTTGCAATTTGCCAATCGCCCCTTATCCAGCGGTGACGGCGGTTCATATCAACACTATAGCGTGAGGGATATTCTTCGTACAGCTGTACATCGCTGGCAAAAGCACAACGGGTATAAGCGCCTTCCAGCAAATCGTGGCTCAATATCCTGTTTTCCGGAAAGCGGCTTTCGAGTACCTGAGTAAACACATCTACTTCATAAATACCTTTTCCGATATAAGAGCCCTCTGAAAATAAATCCTGGTAAACATCTGAAGTTACCCTTGTATACGGATCAATACCAGAATCATTTTCGTGCATACGTGTGTACCACGACCGTACTGCACCATGCAGGCTGATGGCAATACGCGGCTGTATAATGCCATACCCATCCACCACACGTTTCTTTTTTTGGCAGTATAAAGGATGGTTTAGCGGGTGAGCCATCATGCCTACTAATTTCCAGGCAGCCTCCCGTGGCAGTTGTGTATCTGCATCCAGTGTAATAACATATTTTACTGCAGTATAAATTCGCTGGTCGCCAATTACAGCGGCAAACCTATCTTCCGCATTTCCTCTCAGCAAATAATTTAATTCTGTAAGTTTACCCCGCTTGCGCTCCCACCCCATCCATATTTTATCCTTAGCGTTCCATTTGCGGGGGCGGTGAAAAAGAAAAAAAGTATCGTCACTTTCCCGGTTATACTTTTTATTCATTTCCTTAATTTCTTTTACGGCAATGGCTAGCAACCCCTCGTCTTCTGGTAATATTTCCGTATTGGCATCTTTATAATCGGTTAATAAACCAAACACCACATTGTTATCGCGGTTGGCCAAAAAACGCACTTCCAGTTCCTTCACCAATTCGCCTACCTGGTCAGGCGTATACAATATTGAAGGAACCACCACCAATGTGCGGCAGTTATCTGGTATGCCGTTATAAAAATTCATTCTTGGTAATTGCCTTGGCCTTACCAGTAAAGTTGCCAGCCAGTTTGAAATGGCCAATGAGAGATGAGAAGCAGTTAACAAAAAAAGAATTCCCGCAAACACCCAGTATTTTTGTTGGATACCATCGCTATACACTTTTACAAAAAGGCAAAATGCAATTAACAAGGTTAGCATCAAAGAACCTGCTACATACAGCATGCGTTTATTTGTACGTATTTTTTCCTGAATGAGCTGTATGCCCTTCAATTTTATTTTCGCCAGTTTTTTGGTATGGCGAATGCCTTTGCCGGTAAGGTAATAACCTACATGTGTTTTGCGGAGCTCTTCATTCTGCTGTGCGCTTTTTTTTGCAAGTGCTATGGCAATAAGGGCAACTTCATTTTCAGTAAGCGCACTTTCTTTTGCTATTTTTTCTACTGCATGGCGGTAACTGTCCCTGGTAAAAAAATCCATCTGCGTATACGTTCCGTCAATATCCTGCCGCAGTGTTTGGTCTACAACGCTCATCATTTCAACAAAATCACGCCAGTCCATTTTTGCCAAAAAACGAAGGCTGTTAATACTGTTGCTCATCGAAACCTGGTCGGCCGCCTGCCGTTGATTTTCATTTTGCACCATGGCGCTGATAGTGGTGCCATTTTCAGCAAGATGCTGTTCGAGCCAGCTGAGTGTTAAGGAAAGTTCTGCCCCCTTCCATTGCAGTTTTTGTGTAAAAGGCGCCACGAATGCGCTCACCATTGGGGGATTAGAACGTGCCATATCGGCAATAATTAAAACAAGGTTTTTAGGATTTGTTAATGCCTCCTGTATCATTTTATCGGCCCAGTTATTAGCAAGGTTTTCGTCAATTCTGTCGATGGCAATTCTTGCAGCTACACGTCGAAGGTTTTCAAGCAATGCAAGCCGCAACATAATGGGGATGGCCCATAATTCGCCAATAGTGAGGTAATTTATTCTTTGATATGACACTATAAAGCTGCTGAGACTGTTAATATCTACATGCCCGTCGCTGTGCGAAATTATTTCCAATGCAATATCATATACCCTGGGCAGGCCTGCTGAAGAAGTGTTGATAAGCCTGGGCAAGCCTTTACTATAGCCCTTTGGCAAATAACGTTTGCCGGTGAGTACCTGCTCTTCAATAAGGTAAAAATTATCCAGCAGCCATTCGCCGGCAGGGCTTATTCGGGTTTTTTCTTTTACAGCATCCTGTAAAAGATTGATGACCCTTGTTAATACTTCTTCATTTTCGGATAATCTTTTTATTAATTGTTCAGCAGCCTGCTGGTAATCTAACTGGTGCAATGCCGCAAGGCTTTCAGCATGCTGCTCCATTTGATGTTTGGTAAAAAGTTCTGAACGAAGGGGAGGAGTTTCATCCGCATCTTTTCTTGAAATACTATTTTTTTGAAAATATACACGCAAATGACCCAGCAAATCTTCAATAGTATTTGTGGTGGCATTGATCATTGTGCCCGGTTTTTTTAAAAACTCCTTCATGTAACCACATTTTTTTTTGCTGAAAATTGAAAAACTTCTTAATTGAAAAATTGGACATATTTTTAAAAACAACTGATTAACAATTTACAATAGTTTTCCTGGTATGTTTCAAATAATTCGAATGACAGTAAGAACCAAATACCATGCCTTTACATTGCCATATTTTTATGTTGCAGCAACATCAGCAATAATAAATTTTAAAATAATTCCTATCTAACCGGCTGGGTAAAAAATTCCACAGTTTGCCCCATTTAAATAGCCAATACATTAAAAATGAAAAGGTTAGCAAGGAAATAATTGATGGTATGTTTTTAGAACCTTTGCCTTTATGAAAAAAATAATTCCCATTATTTTACTGGTACTGCTTATTTTTTCCGGCGGCATTTACTATTACCTGAGTTTTAAAAAACTTGATGATTTTAATCCTATAATAAAGGAAAAATTGCAAACATTGGTTCATGAGGGATCGGCTGGCCTTTACCGGCTCGACTTTGATTCCCTTCAGGCTGATGTAATTAACTCAACCCTTGTTTTAAGCAATGTACGACTAATACCGGATACTGTTTTAGCGGCAAAACTTGACAGTGCCGGAAAAAGACCAGCAGATATTTTTAATATTTCCATAGCATCTATCGCCATAGACGGAATTAACATCAACGATTTTTCTTCGGGCAAACAGGTAGACCTTACTACTATAAATATTAACAGCCCAAGCCTGGAAATTTTTCATAAAAAAAATAAGACAATAAACATTGAAAAAGATACTGCCAGCATTCAGACATTGTACCAGCGCATTTCAACACACTTAAACCGCTTATCGGTAAAAAGGCTTAGCATTAATAATATGTATGTGATCCATCATACATTTATAAACAGTAAAAAAGAAAAGCAATCGATCTTTAATAAAGTAAATATGCAGTTTGATAAAATACTGGTAGATTCATTGACTCAATATGACACCACCAGGTTTTTGTATGCTGAAAATGCAAATATTTCTGTTGGCAACTTAAAGTTCCCCACAGCCGACAGCTTATATTACCTGGGAATAGATTCTGTCACAATCAACGCATTGCAAAAAGATCTTACGGCTTATTCTTTTACTGTTATACCAAGGGATGATAAAAATACTTTTACAAAAAAATTGCCTTATGTGAAAGAGCGGTACAATATTACTTTTAAAGAAGTTTTTTTTAAGAAAATAGACTGGTGGAGCGTTGTATCCAATGAAGGGTTTGCTGCAAAAGAAGCATTTGTAAAAAATGGAAAACTGGAAGTGTACAAAGACAGGAACCTGCCTCCCTTCCCGGGATCAAAAGTGGGAAAATACCCGCAGCAATTACTGATGAAAATTCCTTTTCCTATAACTATTGATACGCTTAAAATCAGCAATCTTGATGTTACTTATAAAGAAATAAATCCAAAATCGGATATGATGGGCAAAATTATGTTTGCCAATATAAACGGCTCCGCAATAAATGTTACCAACGACAGCAATAAAATTGCCGTTCATCCATTTATGAAAATTGAAGCCAATTGTAAGGTGTTGAACGATGGGCCGCTGCACGTGATTTTTGGTTTTGATCTTTCAAAAGCAACGCAGGGTGTGTTTACTGTGAATGCTGAATTTGGTGCAATGAACATAGACAGGCTGAATAAAGTTTTTGAACCCCTTGGCTTATTTAAAATAAAAGAAGGTAAAGTAAACGGGCTAACACTTTCTATGAAAGCAAACAATCAATCAAGCACCGGTACTGTAAAATTTTTGTACAATGACATGAAAATTGATATCTACAAAAAAGGAAATGAGGGCGGTGAACAAAAAAAGCGTGGACTGATTTCTTTTATTGCAAATAGTTTTATCCTAAAAAAATCTAACCCCGGTGCTGATGGAATAACAAGGGTTGAAAATGTATCCTACACAAGGGATATACATAAATCATTCTTTAACGTTATTCTTAAAACAATGCTGGCAGGCGTGTTTAAAACTGCCGGTAAATAAAAGCTAAAAGCTGATGGCAGAAATGCAAACAAATTTTTACATTTAAGTCATTTTTTAACAACAAAACGGCAATAAGGCAATAAAAATTTCTTATGAAAAAAATATAATTTTTAATATATACTTTTTTAGTCAAATTGCTGTTTTATACAACAACATACACTTATAAAAAACGTAACTATGAAAAAACTATTCTTCGCAACAGTTATCCTGTTGGCAGCATTCAGCAGCAATGCTCAAAAATCTGATCTTAAATTTTCCGGCGGCATCAATATTGGTATCCCTGCTCAAAATTTAAACGGCACTTCCCTGGGATTAGGGGTAGATATTATGGCACTTTACCATCTTTCAGCACAGGCTGCTATTACAGGTGATTTTGGCTACACGGCATTGTTTGGAAAAAACGGTGCAACCACCACCAATTTATTACCATTAAGGGCTGGCCTTCGTTATTATCCTTCTGAAAAATTCTTTGTTGCAGGTAAAATTGGCGCAGGGTTTATTTCGAATAGTGGCTCCAGCGTAACTACCACCGCTTATTCATTTGGGCTGGGATATGCCATCAATCCTAAGGTAGAATTGGGAGGTTCTTACGATGGGTACAGCAAAGACGGAACAGTGGGCTTAGTTAATTTTCGTTTAGCCTACTTTTTTAATTAAAAGATAATGTATAATAAAAAAATCCCGTGATTGCTCACGGGATTTTTTTATCTTATTGTTAATCATCTTTATGTTTACCTTGTTTTTTATGGTGCTTATCATTTTTGTCATCATCATCTCTTCCCTGCCAGTGATGATCTTCATTCCCGTCTCTTTTCTTTACCTGCCCCGGAGCATAGTCTGTTGCAGCACCTCCATATATTTTTTTAGCTTGTCCCGGAGGCAGATGTCTTCTTTTTCCATAATACACCTTGTCATAATGTCCTCTTTCACGTCCGTCGGGCCGGTCGGTGCCTGTTCTTTTTGGGCCCGAGCCAGGAATCACATCATACACACTTTTTCGTGCTGGGGCTGTTGTTTTTTTGGGGCCTGAGCCTGGAATTACATCATACACACTTTTTCCTTTACCGCCATTAGTGCTTGGTTGCTGTTTTTGAGAACCTGGAATTACATCATTAACTCCTCCTTGGGCCATAACATCAAAAGAAACAATTAATAAAAGAGAGGATAATACAGTAAGGCCTGTTTTTTTGAAGTGTAAATCGAATGCTTTCATATTACTAGGTTTGATTTGCACTATATAAACAATTTCTTTGCCAAACTAAAGAATGAACAAAGTATGAAAACGAAATAGCTTGTTAAATTATTTTAGCTTAAGTATGTTAGCAATCATATAAATCAAGGATTAATGGTAAACAAATGGTAAAACTTATAGTCACTGGTTCTCCTTATCGTTTTTTCAAACATCTTTTACGACTATTAAGTGAAAGTATGGAATGAACTGTTAGAATAAGTTCTAATAAAATGAAAAGTAGAAGAAAAACTAGTATTTACTTTAATGGGCGTATAATGGACGCCGCCAATACGTGATTTTTTGCTATACTGGATGACGAATATATGCTCATTTTCAATCTGATTTAGCTATGTATGCTCAAATTAACAACTCCCCCCCACATGCTAAGCGCAGGCTGTCCACGTTGAATCTCTATTCTATTTAACCACTCAAAAAATATCAAATTTTCATTCCTTTTCCATCGAAAATAAATAAGTAACCAGCACGGTTATCCACTAAGTGTAATATGGGCGGCAGGATGTGTGCCTTTCAGTTATAAGCATCTCCATTTAAAAATTTGCTGGCAGGCTTATTGTACCAGTCATTCTTCGTCATTATAATAATAAAAATTAAACAGGATGAATAAAAAAGCAATTCGAAAACCCAGCCCCGTAAAAGTAGTCATGCCCGCAACTTTACTCGATAAAAATGATATCTCCAAAAATACTGATAGTAAAATTGACCAGGATTTTCCGGGCTTTCCGCATGGCCATTCTGTAGAAAAGATAATAAATCCATCTACTTCGGCCGAAAGAAAAATTGCTGATATAGACAATAAGGATGGAGAAAAAGATAACGAGGCATCAAAAAAAATAAAAAGGCGATAGGTTTTAAATTGTTAAAGTTAGCCGCTGCAAAATGAAAGCCCTGTTGAATAAAACTCGTAATAAATTGTATAATGGAAAACGTAATTCAAAATGAGGAAGTGAAAGGCATTATTTCTGCCAAATTGGTTAACAACCAAACCCTGGATGATTTTTGTACAGAACATATAGCAGACTATAACAGGGACCGGTTTGCAGCATTTGCCATCAGGCTATTTGTTGCCAATGAAACCATCATTACCATTTATGCTGTTGACAAGATAAGGCAGGAAGACAGTACATTACAGGATGGCCGGTTGCCTGTTAAAAAATTTAAACTCATGGAGCTGCCGCTATCCTCCATCCTCACTTATTTTAGTTCTTTTAACTGCACTGTATCTAATGGAAATTATGAAATTAATGATATGGAAATAATGAATAAATAAAGCATTAACAAGATTATTGTATACATTAAAAATATGAAATGATGAAGCAGCTTATATTACTCCTTGCAATTACAATAACAATTGCGTCCTGCAGCGATAATGATTTTGCAGCTTCAAATGAAGTAATAAATATGCCCCTTGCAGACAGTTCGGCTTTTATTAAAGAAGATAAACTTACAGTTAAAACAAAACCTTTCAATAAAAATGTCAAATCAAAATTGAAACCATCACGGAGTTTAAAAATTGTTGATTCAACCCTGGGTAATTATGCCAATGATAGTATGTGGGTAAAATATGTAGATAAAAATTGAATAAAAAATTCTGCGTGCACTTGTTATTTTGACAAATAATATTCCCCTCCACATAAAATTGTATACGGCTGCATTATTGCTACAGCTTCTTTTGCAAAATCGTTTGCATCGGCCGTATTAAAAATAAACATATCGTAATGACAGGGAATGACTGTTTTTGCATAAATGGCTTTTGCAAGTGATGCAGCTTCTTTACAATCCAGGTTGCCTGCCACTTTACGTTCCGGCTTATTGCCATTGATGGGAAGAATGGCCACATCAATATTAAAGGGTGCCAGCAAATCAATCATTTCATCAAACCAAAGGGTATCGCCGCTGTGATAAATTTTATAATTGCCAAATTCAATTACAAAGCCCATAAACCTGCAGTTACCTTTTTCATCTCTCTCAATTTGATTGTGTTTTGCCGGTATGCCGTGAAAGATAAATTCATCAACCGTTACCATCTTTCCATCATTTAGGCCAATAGGAAAATCAACTGCACAGTTTACTCTTTCAGCCACAAAATTTCTATTGGCTTCCGGAATAATAAATTTTATTGTGGGATTGTTTTTTAAAACATGTACCAGTGTTTCAGCATCGAGGTGATCGGTATGATTGTGGCTTGAGGTAACAATTGAAACCCCTTTCAGCAATTCCGGATCTACCACCAGCTCACTCATTCTTGTATGTGGCTTATCTGTTGTTAAATATTTTTTTGTTAATGAATCAGAAAGATAGGGGTCAATTAAAACCCGCTTCCCTTTCCATTGCAACAGGTAGCCGCTTTGCCCCAGCCACCATAAATAGAAATGTGTTTCATCATTGATGAAGGAATCCATTTCGGAAATCAATGATTCATTTTTTTTAACAGCGGGTATTAAATTCATTACAATGATTGTCTTGCTTTTTTTGCTCCTGCTACCATATTAATCAACTTCTGCCTCGAGGCCCATCTTGCTGTCTGGCTTAATCCGCAATCTGGTGCCACTGATAATTTTTCAGCAGGTACATATTTTAAACATCTATTAATCCGTTCCACCACATCGTCTACTGTTTCTATATAATAATTTTTTACATCAATAATTCCCACCGCAACATTCATGCTTTCTGCAAATGCTGCAAGCAATTCTATTTCCGAAAATTCACGGTTGGCCATCTCAATATGAATTTCATTCACCGTCATATCCAAAAAATCGGGCAGCATAGGTTTAATACTTCTGTAGCCAACAGGATGGCCCTTAAAATTGCCAAAGCATAAATGCGTACTGAGGTTACATTTACCAACAACAGGTTTTACGGTGCGGTTAAAAATATCTACAAACCTTTTAGTATCTTCTTTGTAAGCATAACAACTCATGGATGGTTCATCAACTGTTATCTCTGTACAACCTGCTGCCACCAATGCTTCCAGCTCTTTACTTATCATAGGTAACAATACTTCAGTAATATCAAAACGAGTTTTATATTTTTCATTGGGCAATAAACGCCCGCTTAACGTATAAGGGCCAGGTATACTTGCCTTTAATACCGGACCTGCAGGTGCCAGCTTTTTTAACCGCAGATATTCTTTAACTGCACCTAAACCATTAGGCGCCAGCAACTCCCCAATAATATTGTTTTTACCACGTTGGTCATGTGCCGGAGGCCCAAACTTTCTTGTTTCGGATTCATTATTTTCAATTCCGGTTATGTATCCATAAAAAGACAAATTGAAATCAAGCCTTGTTTGTTCGCCATCTGTAATTACATCAAGGCCGGCAGTAACCTGGTCGTGTATCGCAGCAATCACGGCATCTTCTATCATTTCTTCAATATCGGCTGCACCAAATTGATCCATATTTTTTGTTGCAAATTCCAGCCATCCCGGAAAAGGATAACTGCCAACAACTGTAGTGCGAATGGGCATCGATGTCATATTTTTAAACGGTTTTGTTAGATAAAATTTATTACAAATAATAATTGTGAAATATTAAAAATACTAAACACTTGATTTGTATAACACACTTAAAATTTATTTTGAGAAACATAACTTGAGTACCCTACTTTTTCATACAGCTTTGCCAAACGGTGTGCATGCTCGTCGTATGCTGCTTCAAAAAGCTCGGTGGCTTTTTCTGTTCCTACAATACAACCAGCAGTTAATACTTTTGGCGGCTGATTTTGTTGCGTCAGTATTTCGGCCAGTCTTGCTTTGATGGTATTGATAATAAATACGCCCCCGAGTGTAGAGCCGGGTGCCACCGGAGTTTCCAAACCGTCAACATAAATCATAGAATCGCCTGCAGGTGCGCCAGTGTCTAAAACCAAATCTGCAAAGTCAGTTAATTTTTTTCCATCACTTCGTTTGCTGAAGCTTGCCTGCAAATG
This sequence comes from Ferruginibacter sp., assembly GCA_043745405.1. Classification (GTDB taxonomy): domain Bacteria; phylum Bacteroidota; class Bacteroidia; order Chitinophagales; family Chitinophagaceae; genus Ferruginibacter. Next base: position 41,862 of record JAYTTI010000148.1, read on the forward strand.
GGCAGCGGTAACAACTGCCACGACTTTTATTTTTCTCTGCTGAAAAATTTCTGCCATCTCAACCGGCACTACATTGCAACCGCTTGAGGATATTACCAACGCAGTATCTGTTTCTTTTAAATCAAAATTCCTGAGTATCCTGTCTGCAAGCCCCGGCACATTTTCTAAAAACATCGCCTGTCTTTGTCCATTGGCTCCTACCACAAGATTGTGAAATGATAGCGACAATTCAACAATAGGATTAAAACCGGGGAACGACCCATATCGTGGCCACATTTCTTCCACCATTATCCTGCTATGACCGCTGCCAAATACATGCACCATCCCGCCACCCAATATTGTTTGAGAAAACCACTGTGCCGCCTGTTCAATTTTTTGTTGCTGTAGCAAAACAGTATCTGCAATCGCTTTGCCTTTGCTGATGTATTGTTCTATAACATTCATATACCTTTATTTTATTGCTTCTTTATATTTTTCCGTTGCAAAACATGCAGCCCCGATGGCCCCTGCCAAATCTCCATGTTTTGCTTTTACAATTGTAGCTTTTATTCCGCCAGGTTGCCATTCGTATTCATCAATCATTTTATTGAGTGGCACAAATAAGTCATCATTGGCTTCTGCTATGCCGCCACCAACAATTATAGTATCCGGTGAAATTATATTACTTAACGATGCCAAACCAATTGCCAGTTTTTTTACAGAAGTCATCCAGATATCTTTCGCAAAGGCATCACCATTTCTGTAAGCAATCAATAAGTTTTGTGTAGAGGTAAATTTTCCTCCGCTCCTTTTTTCAATAGTACAATTGCCTATACAATTCTCTAAGCTGCCGGGCATATTTGTTACATCAGGTTCTCCACTGCTATCTATCACCATATGTCCTATATGCCCAGCTTTATTAAACGAACCCTGGAAAGCTTGCTTATTTATCAGCAATGCGCCGCCAACACCAGTTCCTAAAGTTACCATAACTGCATTGGTACTGTTTTTTGCTGCACCTGTTTTGGCCTCAGCAACCATTGCCGCCACCCCATCATTTAAAACATACGCAGTGGTATTTAAAAAATCTTTCCACACAAAATTTTCTAATCCTCCTAACCTGCCTGGCATAAATGCTATCACCGTATTATTGCTGTTGGGCAGCCCCGGTGCTGATATTCCTACAATTGTATTTGGAGCATTTATTTTTTCATTTAATGCAGCAACGGTTTTTGCAATAGCATCTTTCCATACTTCGCCATCACCATCATTGGTAGCTGTGTACATCTGCTGCAGCATGTTTCCTTCTGCATCTATCACCACACCTTTAATACGGGTGCCGCCTAAATCTATTCCAATGCAGCCCATCCCTCCTTCTCCCTTCCCCGAAGAAAGGGAGCGGTGCTTCATATCTTTATTAAACATCCTATCTCCCACTTTTACATAATTTCTTCATTCAACTCTTACAATAAATCACTCAGCAAACACTCCAAAATTTTAAGGTATGGTCTTGTTCCTCCCCCCTTCTGGGTTCTCTGCAAGAGAACGAACGTAGTTCAGGAGGGGCTCTGTCCTTCACTTACCGCCCATCCTCCATCAACCCCCACCACCTGCCCTGTTGTAAATTTTGATAAGTCGCTCATAAAATATATTGCCAGTCCATCCAAATCTTCCGGCTTTCCAATTCTTCCTCCATCCAAAGGTTGTTTTGTTTTGATAAACGACAAAATTGTTTCATCCTTTGCTGCCCTTTGCGCCATCGGTGTTTCCACAAGTGCCGGAGCAATTACGTTTACAGTGATATTATCTTTTGCATAATAGGCCGCAATGGATTTACTAAACCCAATAATAGCTGCTTTTGATGCTGCATAAGCATGTGTAGAAAAAAATTGTGGCGACGGTGAATAGCCCAGCACAGAACTCATATTTAAAATAGTACCGCCCCTTTTTTGCTCCAGAAATTTTTTCACGGCTGCCTGGTTCGACAACATGAGTGAAGTAAGATTTAATTCCATTGTGCTGTTCCAGCCTTCCAATGTAAGTTCATGCAAGGGGCCATCACCCATTTTTCTACCGCTGCCGCCGGCTACATGATACAAGCCATTAAAACTTCCGAATCTTTCTATGCAGGTATTAATTGCTTCTGCAGCAGTAGATGCTGTTACTGCATCGCCAGCTATGGTTATTGCGTTACTGCCTAATTGTTTTTTTGCTTCGGCAACACTTTCTTCGGTTCGCCCAACACAAACCAGGTTTGCACCTTTTTCACTAAAAGCTTTTGCTGCACTAAGCCCTAAGCCCGTGGTGCCGCCGATGATTACTATGTTTTTATTTTTCAACATACATTTTAACTTTCAGGATAAATGCCCCTGTCACTTTATGATTTTAATTGTTCAATAGATTCCCTGGGTATATGCAATGTTTGCTAAAGTGCCTGAATTAGTATAGCTATAGAAAGCAAACAATGATGTTTAAAAACCGATGATGAAGATAACTACAAAAAGCAAAATTTGAATATATTAGATTATTCAAACTTATGCAACAACTATTGCAGAAAATTATGTAGGTTTAAAAAGTAATTGTAAGCTTATATTTTTTCACTGAATTCTAAATTAAATCTAATACAAATGAATAAAATTTCGGTTACATTTCTATTTTTAAAGTTATTAATTGTTTGTGTTATTCTTTCAAATTGTAAAAGCAATACTAAAGATGCGGCAATGGCATACAGTACCTGGGGTGCTTATGCAGGCTCAAAGGATGGTATCCGCTATTCATCCAATAGCCAGATTACAACAGAAAATGTAACGCAACTACAGGTTGCCTGGACCTATAATTCTTTTGACAGGGACACAGCAAACCGTACCCAAAATCAATGCAATCCCATAATGGTAGATGGCATTTTGTATGGCACTACTCCCAGGTTAAAATTATTTGCTATCAATGCGGCAACCGGAAAACAGCAATGGTTATTTGACCCGGCTGTTGAAGATACCTCTGCAAAAAACGACCCTTATGCTTTTTATAAAGTAAGCCGGGGTATGGTTTACTGGCGGGATGAAAAAGGCGATGACCAGCGTATATTATATAGTGTAGGCGCCAAAACCTATTGCATTAATGTATTGGATGGTAAGCCTGTAAGGAGTTTCGGAAATAAAGGGTTTATTAATCTTGCTGAAAATTTAGACCGTGAGGTAGAGGTTAATGCTTTTGTAGCCGGCACCACTCCGGGAGTTATTTTCAAAGATTTATTGATAGTGGGGTCAAGGGTAGCAGAATCTGCAGATGCGGCCCCGGGCCACATCCGTGCATTTGATGTACGCACAGGCGAACGACGTTGGATATTTCATACCATACCACACCCCGGAGAATTTGGTTATGATACATGGCCCGATAAAGATGCCTGGAATAAACTTGGAGGAGCCAATAACTGGGCAGGCATGTCGCTGGATGAAAAGCGGGGAATTGTGTATGTGCCAACAGGCAGCATCGGCGGAGATTTTTATGGAGGGTTTCGTAAAGGAACAAATTTGTTTGCTAATTCTTTAATTGCGTTAGATGCAGCAACAGGAAAATATATTTGGCACTACCAGGTAGTACATCATGACTTATGGGACCGTGACCTTCCCGCCAATCCCAACTTGGTTACAATTAAACATGATGGAAAAGATATTGATGCCGTGGCCCAAATTACCAAACATGGCTACATATTTTTGTTTGACCGCACCAATGGCAAACCTATTTTTCCTATTGAAGAAAAACCTGTGCCTACCATCGGATTGCCGGGCGAAGAACTTTGGCCCACCCAACCAATCCCTACCCTGCCCGAGCCTTTTGCACGTCAAAAATTTGGCCCGGAAGACGTTACTGATTTAACGCCTGAAACACACCAGGAAATGATGGAGAAATATAAAATGGTAAAATATCAAACCATGTTTGCACCTCCATCAAAAGATGGGAGCTGGATTTTTCCGGGTTTTGATGGTGGTGGTGAATGGGGCGGTGCGGCTGTTGACCCGGAGTCTGGAATATTGTATGTAAACGCCAGCGAAATACCCTGGGCATTAACCATGATTGATGTACCAAAGACAGATGCAAAAGATCAATCACCGAAAGGAATCGGGCATGGTGTCTACAATAAATATTGTATCGCCTGCCATGGACCCGAATTAAAAGGAAATGGCAGTGCGTTTCCTTCCCTGGTAAATATTGATAAAAAATATAGCGGAGAACAGGTAAAAAAATTAATGGAAACCGGCGGCAATATGATGCCTGCTTTTAAACAGATACCAGAAAATGAAAAGAGTGCCCTAATTGCTTTTTTATTAAATACACCATCGAAAGAACGGGTATCACAAGGTGGAAGAAGTGCTGTTATGCCTAAAGAACCAGCCTCACAGGCAACTGCAAATGTAGTGGCTAAAAAAAGTATTTTAGATGAGGTGCCTTATACAATGACTGGTTACAACCGCTTTTTGGATAAGGATGGATACCCTGGTGTTAAGCCACCATGGGGAACTCTAAATGCGATCGACCTGAACAGTGGTAAATTATTGTGGAAGGTTCCTTTGGGTGAATTTGAAGAATTAAAAAAGAAAGGCATCCCCGCAACGGGTACACAGGTTTATGGTGGTCCGGTTGTAACAAAAGGTGGATTGATATTTATTGCCTCAACACAGGATGAAAAAATAAGGGCCTTTGATAAAAAAACAGGCAAGGTTTTATGGGAAGCCAAACTACCTGCTGCCGGCTATGCAACACCTGCTACTTATGTAATTGACGGAAGACAGTTTGTAGTGATTGCCTGTGGTGGTGGAAAAATAGGAAGCAAATCCGGTGATCAGTATGTAGCATTTGCTTTACCCGAAACCGTTAGTAAGTAAATTATAACAGAACGTAAAAATATAAAGATGAATTTTGTAGAAATAAATGGCGTATTAATTCACTATAAGTTTATTCAGCATTCATCTGCTGAAAAAAAGGATGCTCCCACTTTTGTATTTATTAATGCATTGGGAACTGATTTCAGAATCTGGGATGATGTTGTTGAGCTATTAAAAGAATACGGAAATATTTTATTGTTTGATAAACGTGGCCATGGTTTATCGGCAGTTGTGCAAGCCATCAATGGTTTAAACGATTTTGCTACGGATCTGCTTGGTCTACTGCAATATCTTTCAATTGGAAAATGTATTCCGGTTGGTTTATCGGTTGGTGGAATGGTAGCCCAGTTGATAGCATTTCAAAAACCTTCCATCGTTGATAAACTGGTATTATGCGATACCCGTTTTAAGATTGGCAACGAACAAACATGGAACGAGCGGATTGGAGCAATAAAAGAAAAAGGTATAGCTGCTATTTCAGACGAGGTAATGCAAAGATGGTTTTCTGAGCAATTCAGAAAAGAAAAATCTATAAGGGTAGCTGGTTACGCCAATATGCTGGAACGTACACCAGCATCTGGTTACATACAAACATGCGAAGCAATAAGAGATACTGATTTAACAGCGCAGGCAGCACAAATAACAATAAAGACATTGTGTGTGGTGGGTTCAGAAGATAAATCTACATTGCCGGAAGAAGTAAAAGACCTGGCTGATTTAATTGAAGGAGCAAGGTTTAAAGTGATTGAAGGATCAGGTCATATTCCTTGCGTAGATAACGCTGTTGCTTTGGGTAAATTGATTATTGACTTTATAAAGCCAGCTACTTTTATATAATTTTTTAGATATGGCTATTGTAAACAGATGAAACTGCAGGATGTAACTAAAACCAATTAAAAAACATCCCCAGTTTCGCATTATTGGCTAACGATTTTACCATCTTCCATGTTAAGGGTACGTGCTGTTCTTTCTGCAAAACCCTGGTCGTGCGTAACAATCACTAAGGTCTGATTGAAATCAGTAGCAAGCAGTTTAAAAATATCAAAAACTATTTCGCTGTTTTTTTTATCAAGATTACCTGTTGGCTCATCCCCCATAATAATATCAGGGTCATTGATTAATGCACGTGCAATAGCCACCCTTTGTTTTTCGCCGCCTGAAACAAGGTTGGCTCTTTTTAATGCCAAATGTTCTATCCCTAACATTTTTAATTTTTCCATGGCCCTGTGTTCTATTTCCGCGGCAGAATATTTGTTGAGTTTTAGCCCGGGCAACATAACATTCCGTAAAACATTAAATTCATTTAACAGGTAATGGAACTGAAAAACAAAACCAATCTTTTCGTTTCGTATACGTGCCAGCTCAGCTTCCTTCTTATTCCTCATCGAGATATTATCGATCAATAATTCGCCCTCGTAATCGGTATCCATTGTAGACAGAATATATAGTAAGGTAGATTTTCCGCAACCTGATTTGCCAGTTACCGAAATAAACTCGCCTTTGGTAATTGAAAAATTGATTTCCGATAAAACTTTTACTGTTACCGGGTCATGAAAGTATTTATTGATTTTTTTTGCTTCCAGTATTATTTCATTCATAATTATTTGCCTCTGATGATTATTACAGGATCTACTTTACTGGCCTTTCGTGCAGGAAACCAGCCGGCGAAGTAGGTGGTGATTAAAGAAAAGAAAATTCCAATAAAATAAAATACAGGATTATAGTTTATTGGATAAGTTTTAATAGTTGGTAACGCCGCTGTATTAAAAGGTATCTGGTCTATTACCGAAGACAAAGAAAAACCAAATACCAAACCTAACATACCGCCAAAAAATCCAATAGTTAAGGCGATAAAAATAAAAACTTTTTTTACGTCGGCCCCTGAAAAACCGGTTGCCTTCAATATTGCAATAGAATCCATTTTTTCGTAGATCATCATGTTGAGGATATTGTAAATACCAAAACCTGCAACTATCAGTAAAGTAATACCCACTGCATAGGATATCAGGCTGCGGATAGAACTGCCGGTTTCAAACTGTGAGTTAGCCGTCTGCACATCTTCTGCATCCGTACCAAACAAAACACTAAATTCTTTTGCCAATGCCGGGGCGGTTGTAATATCTTTCAATTTTACCTGGATGTCGGTAATATAATCACCAGGTTTAGCCAGTATTTTTTGCACAGTATTTATAGAAGCATAGCTCTGTACTTTATCAATTTCAAGTATACCCGATTGAAAATACCCTACCACTTTTAATTGAAACCGAACACCTTTTGCAGATGTTAACTGCACCACATCGCCAATATCTGCCAATAATTTTTCAGCCAATCCTTTTCCCAAAACAATGCTGTTAGGTACCTTGCTGATATCAAGCCCTGAACCACTGGTAACGTAGTCGCCAAAATGAAACAGCCTGCTTTCTGACTGTACGTCTATACCATTAATCACTCCGGCTAAATCAACTGTGCCATCATTAAAAAAAACCTGCGCAGTTAATCTTGGAGAAAAGCCCAATACCCTGTCATCCTGTTTCAATGCCTGCATTATTGGGCCACTGTTATGGATATTTTGCCGGCTGCCCCCCGATTTTACGGAGCTGATAAAATTGTAATAATTTTTATACCCTTCAGAAACATTTATGGGTTGATCTTTACTGGGTCTTATTTCATTATACAAACGAACATGAGGCGTACGATTAAGAATCAAACCATCCAGTAAATCATTCAATCCTGTCATAAAACTTAATAAAGTAATAAACATAGTAATGCTAAAAGTAACTCCGATAGCAGCCACCATTGTCTGTTTCCACCGGGCCAGCAAAAGCGCTTTTGCAATACTAATGATGAGTTTTAGATTCATTGAACTGGTTTAAGAATGATGTCGTTAACAGTTAACCCGCTTAGTATCTCCACTTTTTTATAGTCCTTTAAACCCGTGGTTACTTTCCGTTTTTCTTTGGTTGATAATAATACATAGGCTTCATCAATAAGATAGTTTCGGGGTATGGTAAGCGCTTTTTCTTTTATATTTATAATAATATTTGCTTCTGCAGTAAGGTTTGGGTATAAGGCAGGTGGAAGAGCATTAAATGCAGCTTCCACTGTAAATGATTTGGATTGTGCATTCATGATAGGGTCAATTTTTTCCAGCACCGCTTCAAATACCTGGCCCTTATAACTGTCCATATTTACTATAACTTTTTGCCCGATTTTTACCCTTGTAATATCATACTCATCTACCTGTAGTTCCAATATAAAACTTGTTGCATCCCCCAACACCGCCACCGGCGCCTGTGTATTTACCATCTCACCTTTTTCTTTAAGCAGGTTATATACCTTACCATTCACTTCGCTTTTAATGGTATAATCACCGGTAGTATTATTGGATATCTCCAATTTTTTTTGAGATTGTTTTGCCTGGAATGTCAATTGCTGTTGCAGGTCATTCAGCCTGAGTTTTGAAGCGCTATAGGCATTGACGGAATTTTTATAAACCAGTTCCCTTGTATCAAGCTCATTGTGCGTACCAATTCCCTGTGCCCATAGGTTGCGTTGTTTTTCAAGCAGGGCTGCATCGTTATCCATTTTAGATTTGGCAACATCAATATCAATTTTTATTTGATTCAGTTTATCTGCATTGGCAGCTAAGGAAGAATAATCTACCGCAAGTTTTGCATTTTCACTATTCAGGCGGGCCGATATATCAGACAAACGCATGATAGCGTCTCCTTTTTTTACCAGGTCACCTTCAGTTACCAGTATATCTTTTACAAGGCCATTTACAGCAGAAAATACTTGGTATTGGCTTTTACTTTTTATGATACCGGAGGCATAAACAGATTCTGTAATCTTTTCCTCAGATGGATTTATTTTTTCTACAGATTTTTTACAGGAAAGCAGCAGCAGTGCCGCAAGGAAAAAAATAATTGATTTTATCATTTTAATAGCTATGAATGTATTGATTAAAATTAATTAAAGTTTTGGAAGCACTGTATGATAAATATCAATTTGGCAAATGACTGAAAATGGAATTTCTTAATTACAATTTAGTTACAATAAAACATTTGCACTAAGAAAAGACTTTGTGACCCACACAAAACAGTTTTCAAATTAATTTTTAAAAGCTTCGGGAAATACATGTTGAAAAGCAGTTATCCCTTTAATAGTGAATTCTCCCATTATTGCCCATGAAGCGGAAAAGTGGCATAGTTAAACCGTTGATCAGTTCTTGTGGATATTTTTCTTTCGTGTTTCTTTTAACCTTGAGCTTACAGGTATCTTTAATTCATAGGGCCTTGTTAGGTCTCTGCCATAGGGCGCATTTAAAATTACCGCACTTACTTCTGCAGGTGAAAACTGCCGGGGTTGAGGAAACTTATCCTCCCTTGCCCGCTGCGTAACCACTCCAGGGATCAGAAAAAGGGTCATTCATCATCCAGGTTTGCTGACAGGATTACTATTTTTTTCTGCAGAAACCTCTCCTTCCAGGCCCCATGCAAAAGAACGGATGTTTTGCACTATACTGAAATAATCAAAGACATGGCCCAAACATAAGAAAGGCCACTTGCAATGCATTGAAAAAACAGGGGGACAATAAAACGTTTGGGTACTGTTTCGAAATTTAAGGCTCGCTACAACAAATAAAGCATCCAAAAGTGAGCGTGAATATGCTAACTTTTGGGTGCTATGAAGAATTATGCAGCTTATTTAGATATTTTTACCAGCTTTTTGATTACTCTATCATCGCCTTGTGTCACTTCCAGGATATACATACCTGGACGATAATCTATCCCCAGCATTAATGATGTATTTGATAGTGCGTGTTGGAAGCTCTGAATGGTCTTCCCTGTAAGATCAACTACCCTTATCATAACTGGCTTTGCAATACTACCTTGAACAATGATGTTAAAATAGCTGCTTGCCGGGTTAGGACTTACCTTCACATCGAGCTGCCGGAGGTTTGATTCATTTAATAAATTATTTTGGGTTTTAACGTTGTTGATGATCGTTACAGCAGGAGTCACCCTTAGACTAGCTACCGGTTTCAAAATCTCAATTGCTGAAACTATAGGCTTTTTGATACCGCCATCACTTACCAGGGTACTAAAATCTATATTCAAAATGCCATCCGTCACATTTACGTTAAAGGTTTCTTTTACAGCCGTGAATGCACCTGCTTTTTTAAATATATCATAATTATCCAACACTTTTATTCTCTCCATGCTAACATCAAATACACGTTTGCCAACAGCTGTAACGGAGATTTCAGCAAAATGTAATACTACGGTGTACTGCCCATTGGTAACGGGTAAGGCGTAACCGAAAGTGCCGTTATTGCTGGTAGAAGTTCGCACTGTTTGGTACATAGCATCATCGGTGGTTCCTGCAATAGCAGTGGTAGTTGAAGCTCTAGAGCCTGGGGTAGGCGTAAAATAAGCATCCGCGTTAAAAGTACCTATGGAATTGGTGAGCTGCGGGCCACCTGCATTGATCCGGTAAAAAGCGCATGTTTCATCTATTTGCCCATTACAATTATTGTCTTTGCCATCACAGAGTTCAGGTGCTCCTGGGTAAATGGTAGCGTCGGCATCGTTGCAATCCGTTTTATTAGTTACATAACCGGCAGGTTGCGAAGTGGCAGTGGTGCTGACGGCTGCATTGCCATAGCCATCTCTATCTGCATCTCTGTAATAAACAGTGCATGTTTCATCTATTAGCCCATTACAATTATTGTCTTTGCCATCGCAGAGTTCAGGCGCACCTGGATAAATGGTAGCGTCGGCATCGTTGCAATCCGTTTGATTAGTTACATAACCGGCAGGTTGCGAAGTGGCAGTAGTGCTGACCGCTGCATTGCCATAACCATCTCCATCTGCATCCCTGTAATAAACAGTGCATGTTTCATCTATTAGCCCATTACAATTATTGTCCTTGCCATCACAGAGTTCAGGCGCACCAGGATAAACGGTTGCGTCGCTATCGTTGCAATCCGTTTGATTAGTTACATAACCAACAGGTTGCGAAGTGGCAGTAGTACTGACCGCTGCATTGCCATAGCCATCTCCATCTGCATCCCTGTAATACGTAGTGGTTGTTGATCCTGCAGGCAAAATTTCAATAGCCGACACTTTGGGCCTGTTGATGCCACCATCACTTACCAGGGCACTAAAATCTATATTCAAAATGCCATCCGTCACATTTACGT
>JAYTTI010000149.1:0-4508 GCA_043745405.1 Ferruginibacter sp.
GAAAATTCAAAAAACAATGTGGTGCCCTGCTGGAAAGATATGGAAACGCTAAAGTTGTATATAGAGCTGGAAGAATTGCGGTGCGATAAAAAATTTACCTATGAAATTAATATTTGCAATGAAATACTGAATGGTGATTATAAAGTACCTCCATTGGTAATACAGCCCTTTGTTGAAAATGCCATCCATCATGGCTTACTAAATAAAATAGAAAGCGACAGGAAATTAAAAATTGATGTAACAGTCACAGGCAATTATATTCACTATGCCATTGAAGATAATGGAGTAGGCAGGGCAAAAGCCGAATCTTACAAACAATTAAATAAACCTTCTCATGAGTCCATGGGTATGCAGATTACAACAGACAGGATTAATTTATTTAACCAAAGCAGGAATGGCGCTGTAAAAATTACAGATATTGTAAATGAATATCAACAACCGGCAGGAACAAAAGTAGAAGTGGAACTTATTAATCAATCATAAAATAAAATGCTTACAGCAATCATTATAGACGACGAAAGTAGCAGCCGCAATGCATTGAGACAAAAACTTATCAATCATTGTGCGGATATAACTGTTATTGCAGAATGTGAAAATGGCGAAGAGGGCATAAAAAATATAGAAGAAAAAAATCCGGATATAATTTTTTTGGATGTGGAAATGCCCCGTATGAACGGGTTTACCATGTTACAACAACTGCGTAACAGGAATTTTGAATTGATATTTATAACCGCTTACGATCACTATGCTATAAAAGCAATAAAATTCAGCGCCCTTGATTATCTTGTAAAACCTTTTGAAGTAGCCGATCTAAAGTCAGCAGTAGAAAAAGTTGTGCAAAGAAGAAATCAGGCCCACCGCAATGATCGCCTGGAACTACTGTTGCAAAATTTTATGCTTGAAAAAAAAGAACAGCAGCGTATTGCCATACCATCTATGGAAGGCCTACAGTTTGTTAACATGAATGATATTATTTATCTGGAAGCCCAAAGTAATTATACCATCATCTTTTTAAATGATTCTTATAAACTAACTGTTTCAAAAACATTAAAAGACTTTGAAGAGTTGCTGCCGGCCACTATTTTTATCCGCATTCATCACTCCTATATCATCAACAAAAACGCTGTGGAAAAATACATAAAAGGAGATGGCGGCCATGTAATAATGAAGAATGGCATAACGCTCGATGTGGCCCGCCGAAAAAAAGAAGAGTTTATGAAAGCGATTGGATATTAACCCGAAAAATATAAAGGGCTTATATTTGCAGCATGGAAAAATTCTTAGGCAAACTGTTTTCGGGCCAGCAATATGATGAAAATAATTTTTTTTTAATAGCCGGCCCCTGCGTTGTAGAAGGGGAGGAACTGGTAATGGAAGTAGCAGAAAAAGTTGCTGCTATCTGTAAAAAACTAGCCATACCTTATGTATTTAAAGCATCTTACCGTAAAGCAAATCGCACCAGCGCCAATTCATTTACAGGCATTGGAGATACGGCTGCCCTGTCATTAATAAAAAAAGTTGGAGATACATATGGTTTACCCACCACAACAGATATTCATGCACACGAAGAAGCAGCCATGGCTGCAGGTTATGTTGATATTTTGCAGATACCCGCATTTTTGTGCAGGCAAACAGACCTGTTGATTGCGGCAGCGGCAACAGGTAAAATTGTAAATGTAAAAAAGGGCCAATTTGTAAGCGGGCCTTCTATGAAATTTGCGGTAGAAAAAATTAAAAATAGCGGCAATCCAAAAGTAATACTTACCGAAAGAGGTAATTCATTTGGCTACCAGGATATGATTGTAGACTATCGTAATATTCCTTTAATGAAAGAACATGCAGTACCGGTGGTAATGGATTGTACACATAGTTTACAACAGCCCAATCAAACTTCCGGTGTTACCGGTGGCAATTCAACATTAATTGAAACTATTGCCAAAGCTGCAATAGCAACAGGTGCTGATGGGCTGTTTATTGAAACGCATCCCAATCCTTCCATAGCCAAAAGCGACGGTGCTAATATGCTTCACCTGAATTTGCTTGAATCTTTATTGGAGAAATTAGTGCACTTAAGAGCAGCTGTTATTTAGTTGTATGTCACCCTCCCAGCTGACAGTTTCCATTTTAGCAGATAATCAGGACATCAACGCCCACCACACATTTTGGCATATTTATAAGCACACAAAGTCATGACCCAGAGCCAACCTGTAAAAGAACCTAAACCTGCTGACACACAAATTCAACGGCTGCGATTTGTAAAAGGAAGCGAATAACCTTAATTTTATTTTTTGTATAAATAAACATGAATTTAAAAGAAGAAATCCCATACTGTGTAAAAATATACACTAAAGATTTATTTAGCTATGCTATTACTAAAGTGCATCAAAAAGAATTAGCAGAAGATTTAGTGCAGGATACTTTTCTTTCTGCTTATCAATCCTATGAAAATTATAAAGAGAAAAGCAATGTAAAAACCTGGCTGTTTTCAATACTAAAACATAAGATTGCCGATTATTATCGTTCAAAATATAAACAAAATATTGAGCTTAGCCCTGATTTTATTGATACCTTTTTTGATGAATATCATCGCTGGAAACCGGAATACAGACCAACGAACTGGGGCGATGAAAAAGAGCTGCTCGATGATCCTGAATTTTCGAAAGTGTTACATAATTGCTTTGAAAAACTCCCTCAAAAATGGTCGTCCGCAGTGCAGTTAAAATTTTTGGAAGAACATGATAGTAAAACCATTTGCTCAAAACTGGAAATCACCACTTCTAACTTTTGGCAGATCATCCACAGGGCAAAACTTCTTTTAAGAAATTGTTTGGAGCTTAAATTGAATGAAAAATAGTTTGTCAGGAATTACCTGACTATGCGACTAATAATGGTGTATCTGGTATATGGTATTGTAATGGCTTTAGTAGTTCCTGTTTATACGCAAGTGCAATCTGAAAATTATATACGAACTTCTCATGCTTAAATATTTTGTATGAATATTATGAATGTAATAATGTTGTCTTGTGTAAAGGCAACATCACTTATGGAAATGAAGGAACATGTTCCATTAGGTTTATTAAAAACAATGCAACTGCGCATACATACGGCTATATGTTCAGGTTGCAGAAATTATGTGAAGCAAAGCCGGTTAATTAATCAGCTTCTTCAAAAAAATTTTGACTCACTCCCTATTATCAAAAATACCGATGACCTTGAAGAAGCCATAATTTCAAAACTCCTGTAAAAATGTATTTAAGTTTTTGTCAGGTTTCATTAAATTGAGCGACTAATGGTTTGTAATAAAATTTATAAACAATAAAATTAAAAAAATGAAAAAAGTAATTTTAGCTCTTGCCATCATTATTGGCATTTCAACCGCATCAACTGCGCAAACATCTTCTAAAATGAAAATGAAAGATGGTGTGATGATGATGGACAATAAAACGATGTTGTGCAATGGCAGTAAATGCACCCCACTTACTAAAACTTACACCTGTAAAGATGGATGCAAAGTTTCCCCTGAGGGTACCGTTACAAAGCTGGATGGCTCTACCATGAAACTGATGAACGGATATGCGATTGACAAAAATGGCAAAGTAGCAATGATCTCTCATGGTCAGAAAGGACATGTTTGCGGTACTGATTGTCCAATGTATAAGAAAATGTAATGTATTAAACCGGTTAACATCTCTATTCTAATTATGCCACAGTTTTTGTGGCATAATTGTTACTATATAAAATTAAAAATATGAGCGAACATTATTACAATTCAAAGGACCTGGCAAAGTTTGGCAACGTAGCAGACTTTCAGAAAGAATTGGGAGAAAAGTTTTTTTCCTATTATGGCGAAGTTTTTAAAGATAGTGAATTAACGGCAAGAGAAAAATCCTTAATTGCTTTAGCGGTTGCTCATGCGGTGCAATGTCCTTATTGCATTGATGCTTACAGCAGCGATGCCTTTGAAAAAGGGTGGAGTGAAGCGCAAATGATGGAAGCGGTACATGTAGCTTGTGCCATACGTGGCGGTGCATCATTAGTACATGGAGTGCAGATGATGAATAAAGTGAAAGAAATAGCAATGTAATTATGAAGTCATTAAAAGCACAAAATAATATTCTTGCCGATGCCCATGAACAGGTTGAAATAATAGAGCACGGGAAAAGAGGAGATTTTGCATTAATTCCTTTTCAGCAAAAACTGGAGCAGTCCAATTTATATCCTTTAAATCCTGCTCAAATAGAAATATTCCAGGTAAACATTGGCAAAATGTGTAATCAAACCTGCAGACACTGTCACGTAGATGCAGGCCCCGATCGGGAAGAGATTATGACCAAAGAAACGATGCAGCAATGCATTGAAGTTTTAACAAATAATCCACAATTAAAAATAGTTGATCTTACAGGTGGAGCACCGGAAATGAACCCAAACTTCAGATGGTTTGTTGAAGAAATTAAAAAACTTGACAGACAGGTTATTGTTCGATGCAACCTGACCATTATTCTTGCCAA
>JAYTTI010000150.1:0-52005 GCA_043745405.1 Ferruginibacter sp.
GCTTCGTTGCGATTAGAGCTTGGTTTTTTACTCATTTTGCGTCCTGTTTTTAGTTGACTTATCCACTTTTTTGGAGTCAACCTATTTCAGGACTATACAGTTAAACGCAACGGGCTGTTATTTTATTATAAAAAATGCCCCTTGTTTGTGTTAGCTTTACGGCGTTAAATTTTACGGTTATGAAAAGGTCACATATAGTTATTTTAGTAGTTATCGCAATAGCAATAGGAGCTTTAATTATGCTTTCGGTTGATTTTTCTACTTACGATACCATCTCATCTGCAAGAAAAAAGCAGGGAAAATTTGTTCACCTTATTGCAAGGCTGGATAAAACTATTCCTATGGATTATGATCCTGCAACCAATCCAAATTATCTTTCCTTTTTTGCAACAGACAGTTTAGGCGCTTCAACCAAAGTGGTATACCACAATACAAAACCTGCCGAGCTGGAGCAAAGTGAAAGGATTGTTTTAAAAGGTAAAATGCAGGGTGATGTTTTTGAATGCAGCGATATTTTATTAAAATGCCCCAGTAAATATAAAGACGATAAAAAGGTATTGGAGAAAACTGTTGGGGAGAGCAAGTTGTGAGTAGTGAGTGGTGAGTAGTGAGTTTTTGGATTTTTATTTTTTATTTTCCTTCTTTTAGGGATTATTTACATAAACAAAGTACGATGCAATTTGAAGGAGAACACCTGTGGATAGGCGCTTTAGGACATAGTTTTATATTGATTGCTTTTACGGCTTCGCTTCTTGCCACGATTGCCTATTTTATCGCTTCAAAAAAACAGGATGCAGCTGAAAAATATTCCTGGATAAAATATGCAAGGGTGTGTTTCATCATACAGGTTGCCGCTGTGTTATCTGTTTTTGGATGCATCTTTTATATTTGCTCCCATCATTATTTAGAATATCTATACGCTTACAAACACACTTCAAAAGAACTGGAATTTAAATACCTGCTTGCCTGTATCTGGGAAGACCAGAGTGGCAGTTTTTTATTATGGACCATCTGGCACTGCGTATTAGGCATTATTCTTATTAAAAAAGCAAAGGAATGGGAAGGTCCGGTAATGACGGTGGTAAGTTTTGCCCAGGTATTTTTAGCAATGATGATAATGGGTGTTTATATTGCAGGTATTAAAATTGGTAACAGCCCCTTTGTATTAACAAGAAATGAAATTAACGGACCTATTTTTGGAAGAACAGATTATTTAAGTTTAATAAAAGATGGTGTTGGCTTAAATGTTTTATTGCGCAATTACTGGATGGTGATACATCCGCCGGTTTTGTTTTTAGGTTTTGCTTCTACCATTATACCTTTTGCATTTGCTTACGCCGGCATACAAACCAAACGTTTTGGCGATTGGGTAAAACCTGCCATACCTTATGCTTTATTTAGTGCGGCCGTATTGGGCGTTGGAATTATGATGGGAGGCAAATGGGCTTATGAGTCTTTATCGTTTGGTGGTTACTGGGCATGGGACCCGGTTGAAAATGCTTCATTGGTTCCCTGGTTAATTTTACTTGCTGGACTGCATACCATGGTGGTTTTTAAGGCTACCGGACATTCGCTAAGGGCAAGTTATTTATTTACCATACTTACTTTTGTTTTTATACTTTATTCTACTTTTTTAACCCGTACAGGTATTTTAGGTGATACATCGGTGCATGCTTTTACAGAAGCAGGAAAAGCAATGAATATTTTAATACTATCGTTTTTAGCCGTATTTACTATAACATCGCTCGCTTTATTCTTTATCAATTTCAAAAAAATTCCGGTAATACATAAAGAAGAAACTACCAGTTCCCGGGAATTCTGGATGTTCATCGCCTCGTTAGTTTTCTTTTTATCGGCTCTTTTTATCAGTGCTAAAACATCTATACCAGTTATTAATTCTGTATTCGGCAGCAAACTTGCGCCACCAGAAGATGTTGAATTTTCTTATAATAAGGTAATGGTGCTGGTTGCAGTAATTATCGGGCTGTTAAGTGCCATTACGCAATATTTAAAATACAAAGACACTCCGATTAAAAACACAGTCAAAAAATTAGCAGTACCAACTTTAGTGGCCCTAATAATTACAGTTTTACTGGCCATTTTTTATCCACTTACCTATCATAAACAAGGGCCTGGTTTTTTAGGTGCATTATATTTTGCATTATTTGCTTCAATTTATTCTGTATCAGCAAACGCCGGTTATATATGGAGTGGATTAAATGGCAAATTAAAAGCTGCCGGCGGTTCTATTGCACATCTTGGTTTTACTTTAATGATTGCCGGAATGCTGATATCTGCCGGTAATAGAGAGGTAATCAGTACCGAAAAATTTAAGGATTTTGATATCCCGATGGGGATTGATCCGCTAACAAAACAACAGGATAATCCTGCCGAAAATATGAACCTCATCCGTCAGGTTTCTAAAAAAATGGGGCCTTATGATGTTACTTATTTATATGATAGTGCAGGGCTTGAAACAGGCAAAAGGTTTTATCATTTATTATTTGAAAGAAAAGATGCAGATACCAAACAGGTAAAGGAATCTTTTACACTTAACCCTGATGTGTACCTCATGAAAAATAATAACATGAGCAGTAACCCTGATACAAAAAACTATTTATCACACGATGTATTTACTTATATTTCTTATGCATTAAACCCGGATAGGGATAAGGACACAACACAGTATAAAATAAGTGAAGTTGCAGAAGGGGATACTATTTTTTATTCGAACGGGTTTATGGTGTTAAATAATGTTGCTAAAAATCCGGAAAAAAATAAATTTAAAATTGCCTTAACTGGCCCGGCCGTAGTGGCTAATATTACCATTACCGGTAAAGACAGTACTAAATATAATGCCGCCCCCATGATAATGATAGACAGCATGGGCATTAACCAGATAGATGATACAGTGTATGCACAAAATTTATACATAAAATTTGCAGGCATCACTGCCGATCAAAAAAAGTTAAAAATAGGCGTAAAGGAATCAGATAAAATGATAGATTTTGTAACTATCAAAGCGTATATATTTCCCTATATCAATCTGGTTTGGATAGGGCTTGTTGTAATGGCAATTGGCCTAATTATTAGCATGATCCGCAGGGCAAACCTATCTTCTGCAACGGGTGCCATTGTGCTGATACTTGTTGCAGCAGGATTATTTTATATGTTTTTATTAGCCAATTAAAATATAAAATTGTTAAAGTACCATTAATTGCTGGTAAGAAAATAAGCTTTTACACTTATTAAACGTTCCTGTTTTTTAATTTGTCATTTCGGTATTCACAAATAATTGCACATCCAAGCTTATATTGTAAATTTACTTTATCAATGAGCCGTACGGTTACATATAAAATAGTAGCACTGCTTTTTATTACAGCTTTTTTCTCAGCAAAAAATGAGCAGGCGTTTGCACAGCAATTTGTAAATGATACCATAGTGTCTGTTGCTGTTATTTATGAGGGTGATACCATTGAAGCAAAAAATTTGCAGGATCTATTGATACGTTCCTGGTACAATGAGGCCCAAATGAGTGCAAAGGCAAAATGGACAAGGTTGCGAAATGCAGTGTATGTTACTTATCCCTATGCCAGGCGTGCCGGACAGGTTATAAATGCTTTGAATGCACAACTTGCCAATATCGCTGATAAAAATGCCAGGGAAAAAATAATCAAGGCACAGGAAAAACAATTAAAAAAACAATTTACTGATCCGCTTACTAATTTATCTGTTTACCAGGGAAAAGTTTTAATGAAATTAATCAACCGGGAAACAGGTAACAATTGTTACGAATTAATAAAGGAATATAAAGGAGGTTTTACAGCAGGTTTTTATCAAACACTGGCTTTTTTTGTTGGCAGTAGTTTAAAGCAACCTTACGATAAAAATGGTAATGATAAAGAGGTAGAAAAAATTGTGCAGGATGTTGAGAGGATGTATGGATTGAGGAGCTAAAGGCAAATTGATAATGGATAATTTTTTAATGGATAATTTTATCTAAACGGAAAGCATTGAAAAATGCCGGCTTAAAAAATTGACTTTTTTCAATAATAAAACGATGTGCCAATTTACTTGATACTCTATTTACTTTTTATACTTTTCACCCCTTCCTACACACAAATATGAAATTAGATATACTTGCCTTTGGAGCACACCCCGATGATATAGAACTTAATTGCGCCGGCACATTATTGGCAGAAAAAGCCAATGGCAAAAAAATTGGTGTAATTGATCTTACACAGGGAGAGTTAGGAACAAGGGGCAGTGCCGAAATACGAAGACAGGAAGCTGCTGCTGCTGCTAAAATTTTGCAGTTAGATGTAAGGGAAAATCTTGAATTGGCAGACGGTTTTTTTAAAAATGATGAAACCCATCAACGTCAGGTAATTAAGATAATCAGAAAATACCAGCCCGAAATTATTTTATGCAATGCGCCGGAAGATCGTCATCCTGATCATGGCAAGGCTGCTCAATTAGTTGGAGATGCCGTTTTTTTATCGGGCCTGCGTAAAATTGTAACTGATGATAATGGCTTGCAGCAAGAAGTTTGGCGGCCAACCTATGTTTTTAATTTTATACAAGACAGGTACCTGCATCCTAATTTTGTTATCGATATTTCGGCAGTAATGGAGCAAAAAATAGCAGCTATCCGGGCCTATACCACTCAGTTTGACAGCCCTGATTTAAGCGAACCACAGACCTATATTTCTACGCCTGATTTTTTAGATGGTATTATCTACCGGAGTAAAATGTATGGAAAAATGATAGGTGTAAAATATGCAGAAGGATTTATCAGCAAAAAAATGATAGGATTTAACAGTTTTGATAGCCTTATTAAGACAAATACCTGACTTTGGGTAAAAACAAATCAACATTTTGAATGTTATCATTGTAATTTTGTAATCTACAATTACATTTATGGCAACTCCAAAATTTATCGGCAATTCAACCAATTTTCACCAGGAACTAAAACAACGGGTGAACAAGTATTTTACGGATGTAAAAAAACCTTCTACGGGTAATATTAAATTATTTTTGAAAGCCATTTTTTTCCTTGCTGCATATATTGCCCTGTATATTCACCTGGTTTATTTTACCCCCGTAGCATGGGTGGCCATTATTGAATGTGTTTTGTTAGGCGGATTTACTGCAGCCATCGGTTTTAATGTAATGCACGATGGCGGGCATGGAAGCTTTAGTAAAAATAAAAATGTAAACAGGCTGGCTGCTATTTCTGTAAATTTTTTAGGAGCAAGCAGCATCATGTGGAACCAGAAACACAATATCATCCATCATACGTATACAAATATTGATGGCGTTGACGACGATATTGAAATTAAGCCATACCTCCGGATGTGTGCTACGCAAAAACTATATAAAGTACATCGCTTTCAGCATTATTATGTTTGGTTTTTATATACCTTATTACACATTATCTGGATTTTTTTAACCGACTATCAAAAATATTTTAAGAAAAGAATTGGCTCAGTGCCAATTAATAAATTAAGTGTTAAGGAACATTTTGCTTTTTGGGGAGCCAAGGTTGGGTATGCTATTTTTTTTATGGTTTTACCAATTTACATGATAGGTTTTGTGCCATGGCTTGTTGGTTTTTTAATCACCAGTATGGTTACAGGTTTTATTATAAGTATCGTTTTTCAATTGGCGCATACGGTTGAGGAAACAACCTTTCCTTTACCAGCAGCAGATACAAACAGAATTGAAAATGAATGGGCGATACACCAGGTGCAGACGACAGCTAATTTTGCAACGAAAAATAAATTAATTTCCTGGTTGGTAGGTGGGCTAAACTTTCAGATAGAACATCATCTTTTTCCGAAGATTTCTCATATCCACTACCCGGCTATCAGCAAAATAATAAAACAAACCTGTATTGATTTCGGCATCAAATATTCGGAGTATCCAAAAATGAGGCATGCCATTGCATCCCATACTTCTTATTTACGAAAAATGGGCAGGCCCGATTAATAACTTATTTAAAGAATAAAAAAGCCTTTGTATTTATATATGCAAAGGCTTTTTATTTATCTCAATTTTTATTTATTTAAACAAAGCAATATGGAAAAAATAACCTGGCACGATAAACATGAAAAATCTTTAACCGTTGGAGACCGGCTTGCAGATTCAGTAGCAAATGGTATGGGTTCCTGGCGTTTTATTATTATTCAATCTGCTTTTGTAATTATATGGATGGTGCTTAATATAATTGGACTCGTGCATCATTGGGATGTTTATCCTTTCATTTTATTAAATCTTATTTTTTCAACACAGGCAGCTTATGCAGCGCCGATTATAATGATGTCGCAAAATCGGCAAACACAACGTGACAGGGTTCAGGCACAGAATGATTACCAAACCAATATTGACGCTAAACTGGAAATAGAAGCATTACAAATTCAGCTTACATATCTTGAAACAGAAAAACTGGATAAGATTATTGCTTTATTGGAGGAAATGAAAAATAATAAACATTAAAAAGGCCGGCCCCTTTATAGATTTTATATTGTATTAAAGACCTGGCTAAATTAATAAATTCCGTAAACGCAATGCCTGGCTATACTATACCAAAAAAGAGCAATATGCGCTTCACATAAAATAACTACAAACCAACATTATACAGTATCATACCTTAAATTTGCGCAACAAAGTATAAAAGATGTCTGAAGAAAAGAGTTTGAATTTTATTGAAGAAATTATAGAGACGGATTTAGCGAATAGAAAATATAAAACTATCCTTACCCGTTTTCCGCCGGAGCCAAATGGCTACCTGCATATTGGCCATGCAAAAAGCATCTGCTTAAATTTTGGTTTGGGGTTAAAATATGGCGGTAAAACCAATCTTCGTTTTGATGATACCAACCCTGTTAAAGAAGATACAGAATACGTAGACAGCATTAAGGAAGATGTTCAATGGCTGGGGTTTAACTGGGAAAAAGAGTTATATGCCTCTGATTATTTTGACCAACTCTACCTGCTTGCAGTTAAATTAATAAAAAAAGGGTTGGCTTATGTAGATGATTTAAATGCTGAAGAAATTGCCACATTAAAAGGTACACCAACCGAACCCGGAAAGGATAGTCCAAACCGGAACAGGCCCATAGAAGAAAGCCTTTTGCTGTTTGAAGAAATGAAAGCAGGAAAATATAAAGATGGCGAAAAAGTATTAAGGGCGAAAATTGATATGGCTTCGCCAAATATGCACATGAGGGACCCTTTGCTTTACCGCATAAAACATGCCCATCACCATCGCACCGGTAATGCCTGGTGTATTTACCCTATGTATGATTTTGCACATGGCCAAAGCGACAGTATTGAAAATATTACCCATAGCATTTGTACATTAGAGTTTATACCCCATCGTGAATTATACAATTGGCTTATTGAAAAACTGGATATTTTTCCTTCTCAGCAATTTGAATTTGCCAGGCTCAACATGACCTACACGGTAATGAGTAAACGCAAATTATTACAATTAGTTACAGAAGGGCATGTACAAAGCTGGGACGATCCACGTATGCCAACCATCAGCGGTATGCGCCGCAGAGGTTTTACTGCAGAAAGCATTAGAAATTTTTGCGAAAAGATTGGCGTGGCCCGAAGGGAAAACATGATAGATTTTAGTTTGCTGGAATTCTGTTTAAGGGAAGACCTTAACAACTCGGCCCTAAGGGTGATGGGTGTTTTAGATCCGGTAAAATTAATTATTACCAATTACCCCGATGCGCAAACAGAAGAATTGGTGAGTGAGAATGGGCCCAATGAAGCCTATGGAACAAGGATATTATCCTTTAGCAAGGAACTATGGGTAGAGCGGGAAGACTTTATGGAAGAAGCTGCAAAAAAATGGTTCAGGCTTGCACCGGGAGCAATGGTTCGCCTGAAAAGCGCATACATTGTAAAATGCGATGGTTTTACAAAAGATACTGATGGAAAAATAACAGCAATACTTTGCTCTTATATACCGGAATCAAAAAGTGGTAACGATACAAGCGGCATTAGTGTAAAAGGAACTATACATTGGGTAAGTGTTACCCATGCAATACCTGCCGAAATAAGGTTGTACGAGCGCCTGTTTAAAGTAGAAAATCCGGCTAGCGAAGAAAGTGATTTCAAGGACTATATAAATGAGGATTCTTTAAAAGTAATAGCAAATGCCTGGGTAGAAAAATCTCTGGAAAAAGCAACTACAGCTACCCGTTACCAATTTTTAAGAAAGGGTTATTTTTGCCTTGATAAAGAATCTGCAAAAAATAAGCTGGTATTTAACAGAACAGTTACTTTAAAAGATGCCTGGTCAAAAGAAGTAAAAAAACACTAATCTTTTTTTTCCTGCTCCAGCGTCACATAAGGAAATAATGATGCAATCAATAAAATGATCATCGATAGCATCATAGTAAAAATACCGGCTTTTTTATCAGGGCAATAAGCATTATAACAGGATGTAAACAAAACATATGTTTTAACAGCATATCCAACACCCAGCGCTGCAATAAACAGGTTGGCACGCTTTGCCCATATTTTTGGCAATAACATAAACACAAAAATAATTATTGCAATAAACGACAATAATTTCCCCGGCTTGCCATATTGATTTTGATACGTCGAAAATCCTGTGAATGTTCTTTGTGCTTCTGTGGCAATATGTGGGTCTGCATAATACATCCATGGCAAAAAGCAGGATACCACCAATAGGATACAGGCCAACAGACCGATGCGATGCAGCATTTTAGAAAATGTCATAGTTGATAATTTAAATGTCCCATTGTTTTAAAATCTTTGTATCAGTAATCGAATCATCTTTATTGGCTTATTAAAAAATAATCTGCAAAATAATTCAATAAAACAAAATAGGATTACTTATCAGGTAATCCATATGTTACAGGCCCCATGCAGATTCGCCGGCACCAAATAACCCTGCTTTCCATAAGTTAATTTTCTTTTGCCTTACCAATCAAAACTACCAACTTTTACCGGTATCAAAAAACAAATAATAATTCAACATAAACAGTAAGATTAGTTAACGTTTCCTTTGTGTTTTTTTAAACGCTATGAATAGAGTTCAATAATATTCAATTATAGTTTCCACAGAACTAAATGGTATTTTATCTGTGCTTACATCAGATACGTAAATTAATGCACCTCCCAGATTTGAAAAACTTAGTGATAAATTCCCATTCATATATCTCAATGAACCATTTCTTGAAATTTCTTTCTTTACATTTCCATCTAACAGGTAAATTGTTGCAAAGCCGTCAGGAGTTACCAAGTTGTTTAAATTACAGAAATAATAATTGTAAGTGACGTCTTTTACCCAATTTTTTGCGACAAAAGAAATTGCTTTTTTCTGAATTGGATCTGGACTATCTACACTCCCACCCACAGGAGGCACAGTTGGTATTTGATCTTTTGAACAGGAGACAAGAAAAAATAGGCTGCTGATGATTATAGCATAGCAACAGGCTGTATAACGTGACATAGTTTTAAGTTTTTAAATGAAAGAATAATGTTTACAGGTATAAAATTATAGCGGCTTTAAGACGGTTAATAGCAGCAATGGGTAAACAACAAACAGGAAAGGCAAGTGGCCCATTACAATGGGTATTTATTTGAAGAGCCCCTTTAATAGTCTGAGTTTGCAAATCAAAAAATGCCGGGATATAATGAACTCTAAAGTGTGTTTATTCCCCTGAACTGTTTATCAGGATAATAAACACACTTTAGAGTTCAGGGCAAACTTTGTAATTTGATTGGTTCTGTATTTATTGGGAGATAGAAAAAGAGATTTTTTCAGGAAGAAGATCAAAAAAATTTTAATAGGGCTTCCTTACGGCTGCGGGAAACATTTACGGTAGAGCCATCACTCATAACCAGGTAGCCACCCTCTCCTCGTACATATTTATCCACTTCGTTTAAGTTAACAAGATAGGAATGGTGAACCCTTATAAAATGTTTAAAATCCTGTAGTTGTTCATCCATTTCTTTTAGGGAACGGCAGGCGGTTATTTTCTTTTTATTTTTTAAAAACAAATAAGTGTAATTGTCATCAGCTTCGCAACGGATTACACTGTCAACAGAAATAAGTTCGAATCCTTCAAATGTTGGCACTGCAATTTTAGTAAAACCAGTCTCCTTGTTATATATCTGGTCCATCAGCATTTGCATCTGTACCGCAGCTGGTTTGTTTTTATATACTTCCGCTTTATGAACGGCTATTATCAGTTCTTTCGGGTCAATAGGCTTTAGTAAATAATCGAAGGCGCTGAAGCGGATGGCTTTTATAGCATATTGGTCGTAGCTTGTAGTAAAGATGATGGAGAAATTAATTTCTTTAAACTGTTCCAGTAATTCAAACCCATTCATAACCGGCATTTCAATATCAAGAAATACTAATTCAGGGTTAAACTTTTCAATAGCGGTTAAAGCCTTTTTAGCTGACGCACATTGTTCCAGTATTTCTACTTCAGGGCAGTATTCATTTATCAGCATACTCAGTGTATCCAGGCAATGTTCTTCATCATCTACCAATATTGCTTTAATCATACACTTAAGGAATTTTTGAAAATACTTCTGAAGCTGACGTGTAGTTGCATCAACAAAAGTCACCCTTTTTTTGTTTATCTGGAAATAAAAAATGCATCCAGCCCGTTTTTTTCCTTTTTAATTTCCCTTCTATATTTTTTTTATTGGGAACATTAAGACCTTCATTGGCCAACGCAAATACTTCGATGGCTTTTTCAACATTTTTAAATTCAAACAGGCCCAACGAAACAGATTAAAAACGGGGAATATTCTTGATATTATCCCTGATTTTTTCTTTTGTGAGGCCATCTTCCCTATTTTGTATATGTTACCTTAACAGCCGGAGCTCATCTGTAGAGGGAGCTGTCTTTTGTGCATTAACTTTATGTACAGCAGCTATCAGTTCTTTAAGGTCAATAGGTTTTAATAAACAATCCAATGCCTGAGTAGCAGATTTACATCGAACTATTACTTTTACCTCGAGGTTGTGCTCTTTTAAAAGAATACTTAATGTATCTAAGCAATGGATTTGGTCATCAATTGAAATGGTTTTAATCATATATAACAGGCATTTTGATAATTACTTCTGTACCGGCGGTACTTCCATCTTGGTTCACAAGATCATTAATAATAACAGGTGATTCATTCTCCTTTGTATTTTGTAACATAGCTATCCTCTCTGCCGTAATCTGCAGCCCCATCGACTTATGTTTTGTAGCTGATTTGCTTTTCATCTCCGCTGCTTTTTTTCTTCCGATACCATTATCAATTATCCTTAAAAATAAAAAATCATTTTGCTGGAATATTTCAATGTGGAGTTGTCCTTTTTCTTCTTTATGCATTAATCCGTGCCAGATCGCATTTTCTGCAAAGGGCTGTATAATCAAGGGTGGAACTTTTAATGAATATATATCTTTTGAAATAGAAATTTTATAATCGAACCTGTTATCGAACCGTAATGATTCCAGGTCGAGATACAATTGCAGTGATTCCAGTTCACTTTCCAATGATATCAGGGGCGATTGTGAGTGCTGCAAAATTAACCGTATCAGTTTAGAGAATTTAGTAAGATATTCAGAAGCTTGTTGCTTGTTATTTTGAAGGATGAACCTGTTTATGGAATTAAGCGAATTGAAAATGAAATGCGGATTCATCTGCATACGAAGTAACTGCATCCCCAGCTCGACGGTTTTTTGTTTTAACAGGAGGTTTTCATTGTGCACCCTGGATGCCTCTTTAAGCCTTTTCACTTCTGCAATAGTTTTCTTGATAGTAATATCAAGATCATTATGATCGATCGGTTTATTTAAAAAATCAAATGCGCCCCTGTTCATTGCTGTCCTAATGTTTGACATATCACCGTAGGCCGAAAGCATAACAGACTGGAGCGCAGGGTTGAACTCTTTTATTTTTTCAAGCAAAGTGAGGCCATCCATTTCGGGCATATTAATATCAAGCAGCGCCAGTTCAATATCCGGGTGCATTTTAATTAATTCTAAAGCTTTCAGTCCATTGCGTGCAAACAGGAACTCATATTCACGCAGGTAATCTTTACGGGAGAACCGCTGAATGATAAATTCTTCCTGATCTTCTTCGTCGTCTACAACCAGAATTTTTGGCATGTTGTTTATTTTAATTTTTTTGTATGGGCAGCAGTATTTCAAAATCGGTTCCCAGGCCCTCTTTACTTTTCACCAATAGCTCACCACCATGACCTTTGGTAATGATATCATAAGACATAGACAGGCCAAGGCCTGTGCCTTCACCTGTTGGCTTGGTTGTAAAAAAAGGTTGAAATATTTTATTGATGATATTTGACGGCACCCCCATGCCATTGTCAGATACTGTAATATTTATTTTGTTTTCACATTTTTTGGTGCTTATTATTAAAGTAGGTTTATATAATGATTCTGCCTCCAGCATATTAGACAATAATCCCTGCCGACTGTGCTTTTCCTTTTCATGAACGGCATAAAATGCATTATTTATTAAATTTAATAATACCCTCCCCATATCCTGTGGAACAGCCATGAGCGCAGGAAGATCTGGATCAAATCGTGTCTCAAAAGAAGCGTTGAATGTTTTCTCTTTGGCCTTAAATCCATTGTAAGCCAGTTTAAGTGAGTCGTCACAGAGTGCATTAATATTTACCGGTTCTTTAGTTGCGCTTCCCTGCCGGGAATGCTGCAGCATACCTTTAACGATGCCGTCTATCCGGCTGCCATGGTGATTTATTTTTTCGGAATTTATTTTAAGTGTTTTCATTATTGATTCCATCTCAGCCCGGTTGTTCTCATCAAGGTTTGGTATTTGCTCTTCTTCTATCTCCGTGATCAGTTCCATATTAATTTCGGAAAAGTTCTTTATAAAATTCAGCGGGTTCTTTATTTCATGCGCTATCCCTGAGGTTAGTTCACCAAGCGAGGCCATTTTTTCTGTCTGAATTAGTTGATCCTGTGTGGCTTTAAGTTCAGCCAATGAATTATCCAATTCATCTGTACGCTTATTTAATTCACCCGTACGGTGTATTACTTTTTCTTCCAATGCTATATTTTGTTTTTTTAAATTTCGGGAGCGGTACTGTACATAAGCATACAGTAATAAAACCGAACAAATTGTTGCCAGTATTCTAAACCACCACGTATCCCAGAAAGGTGGAGTAATTTCAATAAGCAATATTTTTTTAGGGCCATTAAATTCATTCGATGCATTAGAAGCCTGTATTATCAATTTATAATCTCCAGGGGCCAGCCCTTCAAAACGAATAGTGTTGCTAACTTGATATTGCCAGTCTGCATCTTCTCCTAATCTATAGCGAATGCGATTATTGCCTTTTGAATAAAAGTCTATAATGCCCGTTTCGATGGTGATCTTATTTTCAAAATGTTTTAAAACCAGTTGTGGGAAACTGATAATACTTTCTGAAAGTAAAAACGGTTTATTATTAACCAGGAGGGATTGTAGATATATAGAAGATAAAGTTTGGGTATAAGCAGATGGATCAATAAAGTTAAAACCCTGACCCAATACACCACCAGGCAAATACAGTTTGCCCGATGCGGATTTTCCAAAATTCAACATAGGAGTAAAACCCTGTTTTTGAAAACCATCTTTTTCTGAAAGAGTAGTAATTCTTCCTGTTTTTATATCTAACAAATGAATAGAAGATTCTGTATTAAACCAGATATTGTTTCGGTTATCCGAGATCATTCCACAAACATCAAAATCAGGCATCCCATCCTGTTGTGTATAAGTACGAATTAACCTGAAATGGCTGTTATAATGATAAATCATTTTTTCAGCAGCCAGCCAATAGGTATGGTCCACTTTATTATAAATTAATTTTAACCAATGAATGCTATCCATCGGGTTAGGAGTCCGGATCCATTTTTCACCATGATGGGCATACGTAAGATTGACCGCTGAATCAGGTTGTCTTAAAAAAAGTAAGCTATCATCGGTCGCTGTTTTAAATACATCTAAGGTACCCGCAGGAAAGGATAACACCTTTTCCGCCACAGAACTATCGTTATTCACGATAAATATACCTTGGCGATTACTGTAGTGTGCAGTAATAATGCATGTCTTTTTATAAGGTGTATTAATGCCTGATGGAAGCATTTTTAAATCCGCATCGTTTTTTAAAATAACAGGAATACATTTTTTGGTACTTATATCCAATTGATAATGGACGTCATCGGCCAGTATCCAGGCTTTTTGCCTGGCAGTATCAATAGCATCAATAAAAATAATGTTACCTTCTCCTTTTGTACCCGGTAAATCCTTGCGTTGAAGCATTTGGAATAATCCCGTAGCAGGATCGAAAATATTTATACCATATCCAGTACCCATCCATATTTTTCCCTTACCCGCATCGAAACACTGAACTATAAAGTCGGATAGTAAAGCATGCGGACCTTTTAATTCATGAATATAATGTAGCACCGATTGTGAGAAAGGAATCATCTGGTAAATACCTTTATTCACCCATGACCCTGCCCAGGTAGTACCATCCCTGTCGCAGTATAACAGCACATTTGCAACACAGGTATTTGCCTGCAAGATTGAATCTTTTGGAAATGCCAGGTTAACCGAATTTTTTATAGGGTCATAAATGATGATTCCTTTCGGGTTGGTGGCTATCCAAAGCCGGCCGGATGTATCAATGGAAATACCCGCCCAGAGATGATACTCTTTTAGACGGGTAAATTGATCAAATGCTGAAACGTGGTGAAATTGTTTATCGTCAAGGGTAAATTCAACGAGGCCATCAGGATCGCTTATCCAGATGGCATTTCTTTTTCTATCATAACGCATCCCTTCAAAGGAGTGATCATGATTTGGTATATTTCTGTAACATTGCCAGCCAAACCTCTGCTTTCTTCCTGTAGAAAGTGAAACTTGCAATAGCCCGCCGCCTGGTGAGCCGCCTTCTCCTTGCTCTAACCAAATACTATTTGAGCGGGCATCAAAAATGGAATAACGATCAGAAATACTATGGCCTACACTGTCACCGGAGGAAATTTTTACTAAAGTTCTTTTTGTAAATGAATGAATATTATAAGCTATCAACTCGGATTCAGGATTGTTCTGATGATCCCAGCAGAAAACTTCATCCTTTGTCGCCCAGAAAGGAGTGATAGAATTTGACGGGTGCGAATAGAAATTTATAAAGGAATCTGCCTTGTTATTATAGCATGATAAACCCTTATCTGTTCCGATCCAAATATTATACAAGCTGTCTTCTATTAATCCGCTGATGTTGTTGCCTGCTATAGCCTTATTTTTCTTGGTTTTGTCGGCAAAATATTTTTTAAAACTGCTCCCATCGAAACGATTTAATCCATTATTTTGTGTGCCAATCCATAAAAAACCATTCCTACCTTTTATCATATCATAGACTACATCCTGCGACAAACCGTCCTGAACACCCCAATGCACAACCCGGTAATTATTTTGGGAGTTTATATTTGCTATAGTTTGGGCAAAAGAAAAAGATGCAGGCAAACAGGCCAGGATAAGCAGTATTAGTTTTTGTATTTTTTGAAACATCATTTTAATATCCTGGGTTTTGTTTCATTTTTGGAACGCCGTCTGCCCCGGCACTCAGGTCAATTTGCCTCTGCGGTATGGGGAAATATTCGTGCATGCCTGGTTTAAAATGTGCCCCAACAAGGACGTTCTTTATTGTTTTTTCCCTGTCCAGGAAGGCATTGATCTCCTGTTCGGCAATGCCCCAACGCACAAGATCAAAAAAACGATGGCCTTCCATGCCCAGTTCCAGCATCTTTTCATAACGGATAGCCTTAAGCGCAGATTCCTTGTCGGTCCATGTGTTTGTATAGATTCCTATATGATGATTGTCAGTGTAGGAAAGCTGAATGTTCTCTCCAAAATGAAAATTATTTTTATAATTAAAATCTGTATTCACCCTTAGTGTAAATTTTTTCAGGTAAGTATTTAATAAGGTTCCCTGCTGGTCGAGGTATTCCCAAGAATACCAAGTATTGGTTTTTTTCATTGCCCCCCGAAATGCTTAGTGTGTGTTGCTGACTGAATGCGGGGTTAAACATTTCATTGTACCAATCGGTACCTGTTTTATTAAATTTTACAATCTGGTAAATGCCTCCATTATCGGGATAGAGGTTATAAAGAGAATCCTGAACATAGGGGCTTCCTTCAAACAGTGTATCCTGGTGCGGACCTGCAAAGAGATAATCGGGTAAAATGGGGGTTGGCCCATTTCCATAAAGCGGGTGGGAAGGATTGCCATTGGTTAATTGGCCGGCATTTCTCAAGGATAGCCAAATCAGGTCGGCATTTTCCTGTGGAAGTAAGTCAGGGCCCTTTCCCACTTCCTGCCAGCCTACATACCCATCATAATTGATACGTGTTTTACCCTGTTTACCTTTTTTGGTAGTTACCACAATAACACCATTGGCACCCCGCACTTCATAGACAGAATAAAAGCCTGCATCTTTTAAAACCTGCAGCGATTCGATATCATATGGATTGAGCGCATTTAAATCACCTGGGATGCCATCGATAATATATAGTGGTGCTACATTCCCAAAATTACCAACCCCATGAATGCGGATGTTTACTGGGGCACCAGGCTCGCCTGATGATATAAAAGTCAGCCCCGATGCTCCTCCCTGCAACATTTGTTCAACCTGCCCGGCGGGAAAGGCCACCAATTCTTTAGGTTTTACTACCCAAACAGAACCTGTTATTTCTTTTATTTTTTGTGAACTATACGCGGTTACAACTATATCATCCAATAAAACTATTGTTGCCTGTAAAATAATTTTCACACTTGTTTCAGCATCTAATTTTATATGCTGTGTCTTAAACCCAACAAAAGATATTTCCAGCTCATCGCCTTTTTTTGCATTAATGATAAAAGATCCTTCAGCTTGCGTAACGTTTGTTGTTGTTGAATTTTTAAGATTAATGTTGGCGCTGGAAAGTGGAAAATTATTTTCGTTTACAACTACCCCTGTAATTCTCTGTTGTTCAAATGCAACAGTGCTTATCAAAAGCAGCAGGCTAGTTAAAATGAGAGCTGCGATATTTTTTACACAACAATGATATAGTTTTTCCCTGTATAAAAATACAGTGATCGCTAACTTATTCAACCTGACAAAATATAGAATTGCTGTCATGGATAAACATTATTAAAAGTGTATAAAGATGGCCGGACTTGTTAAAACACAATTATTAATTACAAACTAACTTCTCTTATTAAAGGAAATACAATTGCAGGCTATGCAATTTAATTTCCCGGTTTCCACTTTTTGTTCACCATATACTCTGATAGGATAGTGTCTCAACCTTAATCCTGTTCTATATTCTGTTGGTGCAGTAGCGGAAAAAAATCAAAAAAACTATGCTGATTGTTTATAAATATAATACATTATTCCCGGCCTTTATAATTATTGCGGTGCATATAATTTGACGAAACAAATTATATTATTTATCATATCAATTAATTGCATCAAATGATAATTACTATTTTGTGGCATACAATAAACTAACCAAATCACTGTCCTGGTTTTATTGTTAGTTAAGTATCTCATACCATTTCTGGTCAGTAATTTATCATAGCTGAGGTCATTGAATAATTGTTATTGGGTAGCTGGCGTTATTGTATGGTAGTTAACAGCGATGGGTGGGTAGTTTAATCGTTTAAATATTAAATTTTAGTATCCCCGGCCGTTTTTCATCTTGTAGGTAGCTGAATACTAAAATAGGACCGCAAGATGCGATCCTATTAGCAGAGGTCCCGAGCAGATTCGAACTGCTGTAGAAGCTTTTGCAGAGCTTTGCCTAGCCACTCGGCCACAGGACCTTTTTTAGCGATTGCAAATATAACGGATTTTTTTATTAGAAATTGTAAATAGTATAACCGAAATTCGGTTTTTAAATTTAAGAGTATGAGCAGCCCTATTGCAGCATCTGAACTGATCATTAATAATCGTGGTGCTATATATCATGTAAATTGCAGACCCGAGGAAATTGCTGCCACCATCATTACAGTTGGTGACCCGGGCAGGGTAAAGGAAGTGAGCAAATATTTTGATACAATAGAATGTAAAAATGAGCATAGAGAATTTATAACACATACCGGTTATATCGGTAAAAAAAGATTAAGCTGTATAAGTACGGGCATTGGGCCCGATAATATTGATATTGTTTTGAGTGAACTGGATGCACTTGTAAATATCAATTTTGAAACAAGGATGATTAAAGAAAAGCTCACATCTTTAAACATCATCCGTTTGGGCACTTCAGGATCATTACAAAAGGAAATTGCAGTAGATAGTTTTGTTGCCAGTACGCATGGCCTTGGGCTCGATAACCTGATGAATTTTTACAGGACCCAAAACAATGAAGAAGAAAAACAATTGATACAGGCATTTAATACGCATACCCAATTAAGCCACGGTAATTTATCGCCTTATATTTATATGGCAAGTGTAAATTTATTAAAGCATTTTACAGAAAATTATTACCAGGGCATAACTGTTACCTGTCCGGGTTTTTTTGGGCCACAGGGAAGGATACTAAGGCTGGGCCTTGCCTACCCGCATTTGATTGATAATTTAACAGGTTTTAATTTTGGCAACCACCGCATCACTAATTTTGAAATGGAAACGGCTGCTATTTATGGGCTGGGAAATGCTTTGGGACATTATTGTGTAAGCCTGAGCGCCATTGTGGCTAACAGGATTACCAGGGAGTTTTCTAAAGATGGAGGGCTTGCAGTTGAAAATTTAATTAAACAATCTTTAGAAATTATTGAGGCGCAAATTGGGTAAGACTGGTTATTAAATAATAAGAATAAATTGTCAGCAACAAGAAACAAATGGCCGGTGGGGCGCAGCCACGACTGAGGTAAAGAGTAAGTATGAATTATCTGTCAAAAATAAATAGCACTAAGCATAATCAATTAAATTTTACTAACGGCCACAAATAATGCTAAATAATTGTATGAAAATAGAAATGTATAAATACCAGGGAACAGGAAACGATTTTGTAATTATTGACAATTATAATTCACCGAAAACCCCATTAACTACGCAGCAGATTAAATTTATTTGTAACAGGCATTTTGGTATTGGTGCCGATGGCTTAATGATACTTGGTAAAAAGGACGGGTATGATTTTGAAATGGTGTATTACAACGCAGATGGAAACCAAAGTACTATGTGTGGCAATGGCGGCAGATGTTTGGTTAAATTTGCACACCACAGAGGCATACATAAAAGTGTATATAAGTTTATTGCCATTGATGGCGAACATGAAGCCGAAATTGATATCGATGGGGCCGTTAGTTTAAAAATGCAAGATGTACATAAAGTAGAGTATCATTTGCACCACACCATCATCAATACAGGCTCGCCACATTTTGTAAAGTTTACCGAAAATGTAAAAGATGTAGATGTGGTATCAACAGGGCATGATATACGTTACAGCCATGCATTTGCAGAAGAAGGCATCAATGTGAATTTTGTAGAATCAATCGATGAAGACACTATTTTTATGCGCACTTACGAAAGGGGCGTTGAGAATGAAACACTCAGTTGCGGTACCGGTGTTACAGCAGCGGCCTTGTTAAGCGCCCATAATGATAACGGTTTTAATACTGTAGATGTAAAAACACCCGGCGGCCGTTTAACTGTTGAGTTTGATAAAATTGATGATCAGCATTTTGAAAATATCTGGCTCTGTGGGCCAGCAGAGTTTGTATTTAAGGTAGAGATGGAAGTGTAATTAGGTAAGTATAAAAAGTAAATAAGGTATGTAGGATATTAAATTTTCACCAACTATCCCCTTAATGATATCCTTTATAAAAAATATAAACACTCCAGGAAAAACACTCAACATATCATAGAATAATAGTTCGTACATAAAGAAATCAGGCATCAAAAAATCAGGCATCAGACATCAGACATATAGAATATGATACAATACTTTAAAAATATAAACCACCAGACAATTGCTGCTGATAAAGCTGGAGTGGGTACCTGGGTAAATGTATTACCACCATTAAAACAGGAAGAATTTACTGAGCTCAGCACCACATTAGAAATACCCATTGATTTTTTAAAGGATTCATTGGATATTGATGAAAGAAGCCGTTACGAAATTGATGATAATGTAAAACTGGTGGTTATAAAAACACCTACCGAAAATAATTCATTTAACGAAAGCGATGCCTTTTACATAACCATACCCATTTGTATCATTTTAACACACAACCAGATTGTTACCGTAAATTCATTTGAAAACGAAGCCATCAAAAAATTCCTGAATACTTTTCAAAACCGGAGTATGGATAAAAAGAATATGATGGTGTTGAAAATATTCGAAAAAATCACTACTAATTTTCAGGACTACCTGAAAGAAATAAACTTGCGCCGCAATACACTTGAGCAAAAATTATACATCGCTAACCGTAACGAAGAGTTGCTGCAGTTAATGAGAATACAAAAAAGCCTGGTGTATTTTATTACTGCATTAAGAAGTAATGAACTGCTGATGATGAAACTGGCCAGAACCAATTTTTTACAATTGAATGAAGAGGAGAACGATTTTTTAGACGACCTGGTTGTTGAAACCAGCCAGGCGCATGAAATGGCCAACACCTACACTAATATATTAAACAGTACCCTGGATGCCTTTGCCAGCATCATCAGCAATAACCAAAATGAAGTACTGAAGCGGCTTACAACCCTTACTATTTTTTTAAGTGTCCCCGTTTTAATAGCCAGCATTTACGGCATGAACGTACCCATTCCGTATAAAGACACACCTTATGCATTTTGGGCTCCTGTAATTATTTCGCTTATTATTGTTGCCTTTGTGATCTGGAATTATTTTAAACGTGTAAAAAAATAAAATGAATCAGTTTACAATAAGAGTGTATGGCATTTTACTAAACAATAACAAACAGGTGTTGGTAAGTGATGAATACATCCGTGGAAAATACTATACAAAATTTCCAGGTGGTGGGCTTGAGTTAGGGGAAGGCACAAGGGATTGTTTAAAAAGGGAATTTAAAGAAGAGATGAATTTAGATGTACATATTGGCGAGCATATATATACTACAGATTTTTTTCAGATGAGCGCCTTTAACCCCAATCACCAGTTTATTGCTATTTACTATTTTGCAAAAGCGCTGCAACCACTTATGGTGCCTCTAAAAACAAAAGAATTTGATTTTGATGAGCAGCAGTTGCAGCTATACACTCAAACGCAGCAAATAGAAACTTTCCGGTTTATTGATTGGACAAATTTTTCTGCTGATGCCGTAACATTGCCCATTGATAAAATTGTTGCCTCCTTATTAATTGAAAAATATTAAGCATAAACGCAGGAAATTTTTTTGAAGAAAGACATCTTTCAGAAAAATGGCCTTGAAGGCAAGTTTTAAGTTATGAACCG
This sequence comes from Ferruginibacter sp., assembly GCA_043745405.1. Classification (GTDB taxonomy): domain Bacteria; phylum Bacteroidota; class Bacteroidia; order Chitinophagales; family Chitinophagaceae; genus Ferruginibacter. The sequence goes on from JAYTTI010000150.1 coordinate 21,493, forward strand.
TGCATTTCATTATCAATTATCCACCTGCCCGCTTCCTCTTTAGTTGACAAAAGTAATAAAGGGATTTTAATCCAAAATATCACCAACTATTTTTCAGTACATCACCAAAAAAATTCTATCAGCCAATAAGCCGGATCCTGTTATCCTGACATTGTCAGAACGGCCATCATTTATCTTGCCCAGCCATTACTGGCAAGGTCTTGCTGCCTACCCTTCCCGATACATTTTACTGATAGTAAACGAGCCGCTCACCTTACGTAAAAAACAGCATAGCTGTTTGATACATAAATCGGGATGTACATGGCATTACAGCACACAAGGTTTACCCGGTTTATGCATTACTGCAAAAACCCGTGAGCTCTTACCTCACATTTTCACCCTTACCTTCCTTCACTCCTAAGAGCGGTGGATGAGGCAGTTATTTTCTGTGGCACTGTCTCTTACCTGTTATACTGCAACAGGTGCAGTACTATAGGCAGCCGGCGCTTAACCGGTGTGTTGCCCTGAGCTGTCCGGACTTTCCTCCCCGGTAAAACCGGAGCGATAGCCTGGCTGATAGAACAGTAAAGTTAGCCTAATTATTTTGTACTGGTGTGTATTGAAAGGGTTGCCAACCTTTGACAGATATCTTTAAATAACAGAGCCCTGTATAAGGATTTTAAACCCTATTATAGATAAACTACTTACTAATTAAGGAAGAGGAGTATTTTATTTAAAAATTAATTTAATAATCCCTAGTCACTGCAGGGAAATATACATTTATTTCTTTAAGTACATTACTTCCTTTACCAGCTTTACCGTTCTTTCAACATTGGGTAAATAAAGCGCTACCAGGTTTGGTGCGTAGTGCATTGGTGCATCTACAGAAGTTATTCTGCGTATTGGCGCATCAAGGTAATCGAATCCTTCTTTTTGTATGCGGTAAGTAATTTCAGAAGATACGGAAGCAAATGGCCATTGTTCTTCTACTATCACTAAACGGTTTGTCTTTTTTACACTTTCTAAAATAGTAAACCAATCCAAAGGTTTTATAGTGGCAAGGTCTATTACTTCTGCTTCAATACCCTCTTTGGCTAATTCTTCCGCTGCAGCCAAAGCTACCTTCATCATTTTATTAAAGGAAACTATTGTTACATCTTTGCCCACCCTTTTAATAAATGCTTTGCCTATAGGTAATAAATATTCTTCTTCGGGTACATCTCCTTTTTCGCCGTACATCACTTCGCTTTCCATAAAAATAACCGGGTCATCATCACGGATAGCGCTTTTTAATAATCCTTTCCCGTCATAGGGATTGCTTACTGAAATAACTTTTAACCCAGGAATATTTGCATACAAGGATTCAAAAGCTGTTGAGTGCTGTGCACCAAGCTGGCCTGCACTACCATTGGGGCCACGAAATACAATTGGGCAACCAACCTGTCCGCCACTCATTGCCAACATTTTAGAAGCTGTATTTAAAATTTGATCTAAAGGCAAAACGGCAAAATTCCAGGTCATGTATTCAACAATTGGCCTTAACCCATTTTGGGCAGCGCCAACCGCAATACCGGTAAAACCCAATTCGGCAATAGGGGTATCAATAATTCTTTTTTCTCCAAACTCATCCAGCATACCCTGGCTTACCTTGTAGGCTCCATTGTATTCGGCCACTTCTTCTCCCATTAAAAATACCCTTTCATCACGTCTCATTTCTTCCTGCATAGCTTCCCTAAGGGCTTCTCTAAAAGCAATTTGTCGCATGTATTCTATTTATTTATTGTATGAGTGTAGCGTTTTGAGTGGCAAATTTATCTTATAGTAGCCATATCAACAAATAGTGTTCATTTTAAATAAATTTAGTTGCAAAAAACTATCCTGCCGGGCTATTTAACCAGTTTTTTTGAGCAGAACATTTTCACTTGAAGCAGGTCACCATCTGCAGTACGTTTTGGAGATCAAGCAATGTACAGACATTTGCCTATTAAAGCGTGTAGGCTGACACGTTATTGAATTTACAGGTCTGGAATTTTTAAAAAAAGTATAGGTTAATAAAGATTGACTGCAAATCGTTTGACGGCCTTTAGACAAGCATTCAAATTTTTAGCCTTGACAGATTGCATCCTTTTCCTTTCTCTGTAGGAGAAGGTGGCTGCGGTAGCGGTCGGATGAGGCCAGCCTTGGTTTTTTTGTTTCTCTTTTTTTTATCAAGAAAAAGAAAGCAGAGACTACGCAAGCTGAGTAAGGTTTTGCAGATAAAATTAATTATGATAAAAAAGTATATGCAAAAATATGATTATACAAATAATATTACCTACCTTGAACCTTATCACGAAGTTTCCCATATTTATTTTATCCCGCTTTAACATCTTAGAAAAACATTTACAATAAAGCCTTTTGTAAAAAAACAAAAGGCTTTATTGTTTAAATAACCTATAAAAAATAGTACTTCCTTACATATTTTGAATAACTATGGCTGATGCGCCGCCACCTCCGTTGCAAATACCAGCTGCGCCATATTTTGCATTTTGCTGTTTCAGCACATTGATGAGGGTAACAATAATTCTTGCACCACTGCAACCCAGGGGATGGCCTATAGAAACCGCACCACCATTAACGTTTATGGTGGCCGGATCAAGCTTCATACGTTTACTATTTTCAATACCCACCACGCTAAACGCTTCATTCAATTCCCAATAATCAATGTCGGCCATTTGCAAACCCGCTTTGGCAACAGCTTTTGGCACCGCTAACGAAGGTGTGGTAGTAAACCATTCCGGAGCCTGTTCGGCATCGGCATACGACAGTATTTTTGCAATAGGTTTTAAACCCAATTCGTCTGCTTTTTCTTTACTCATTAAAACAAGGGCCGCAGCACCATCATTCATGGTGGAGGCATTGGCAGCTGTTACCGTTCCGTCTTTTACAAAAGCTCCTTTCAACTCAGGTATCTTATCAAACATAACATTAAAAGGTTCTTCATCTTTTGAAAACAAAACCGGGTCGCCCTTTTTTTGAGGGATCAGTACAGGTATAATTTCAGCATCAAATTTACCCCCGCTAACGGCAGCCTGTGAACGCTTATAACTTTCGATGGCAAATGCATCCTGGTCTTGCCGGCTTATTCCACAGGTAGTGGCACATAACTCAGCCGCATTGCCCATTGCTTTACCATCGTACACATCTGTTAATCCATCTTTGGCAAGTCCGTCAATAAAAGCAACATTACCGTATTTATTTCCCCAGCGCATAGCATCTGCATAATAAGGCACGTTGCTCATACTTTCCATACCACCTGCCACTACTATATTGGCATCGCCCAGCAGTATGCTTTGTGCCGCCTGTGCAATTGCCTTCATGCCGCTGGCACATACTTTATTAATGGTAGTACAATTTACTTCATTGGGTAAACCGGCATATTTTGCCGCCTGTCGGGCCGGCGCCTGCCCCATGTTGGCCTGTATTACGGCACCCATCAATACATCATCAACTATTGATGGTGCAATACCTGCTTTTTCAATAGCGCCTTTAATAGCAATCGCACCTAACTGCGTAGCAGAAAAACTTTTTAATGACCCGCCAAAACTGCCTATTGGCGTGCGTACTGCGGCAATGATATATACTTCTTTCATAAAAAATGAATCGTTTAGATAGTAAAGGTAGTAATATTGAAATTGGCTGTAGTAGTGGCAAATTTTAAAACTGTTTATAATTATTGAAATCAATTCATTGTGCAGGATCAGGTTCTTCGCTGTAATAAATTCTTTCACAAAAAGGGTAGTTCAGTCTATTTGGTGCAACTTTGCCTAACAATCTTTTTTATGCATTTATTGAAAATAAACTTCCTGTTATTTTTTGCTGTCAGCGTACTTTTTTTTCCTGCGACCCTGCAAAAAAATCATTGCTATCGCCAAAGCCTCACTCCACAACACTACATTTTTTGGGAGAATTTGATATACCTTATAATTTACAGTTTAACGGTACTACTGTTGGTGGCTTATCGGGCATTGATTATGATGCAGCCCATAACCTGTATTACTTTATCAGCGATGACAGAAGTGCCATTAATAGTGCCCGGTTTTATACAGCAACTATTTCAGTTACACAAAAGGGAATTGACAGTATTCATTTTACCGGCGTACAATATTTGTTACAGCCAAATGGCATGGTATATCCCAATAATAAGCAAGACCCTTTTAATACACCCGATCCGGAAGCGATACGTTATAGCGCTGGCAGCAACCAACTGTTATGGAGCAGCGAAGGCGAAAGAATTGTAAAAGATAAGGATACTGTTTTGGAAAACCCTTCCATTATTTCGGTTTCAACAGAAGGAAAATACATGGATAGTTTTACCCTGCCGGCTAATCTTATTATGCAATCAATTGAAAAAGGGCCAAGGCAAAATAGTGCGCTGGAAGGCCTAACCTTTGCTGATAATTATACAACCCTGTTTGTAAATGTAGAAGAACCATTGTATGAAGATGGCCCAAGGGCAGATGTGGTTGATAACAATGCCTTTATCCGGATATTAAAATTTGATGTGGGTACTAAAAAAAATACCGCACAGTATGCCTATAAGTTAGACCCTGTTGCTTATGCTGCCAACCCCGCAAATGGTTTTAAAATTAATGGTATGCCGGATATCCTTTCCCTTGGTAATAATAAATTCATAACCATTGAACGATCCTTTTCCACCGGCAGGGTTACCCTGTACCATTAAAGTATTTATGACTGATTTAAACAATGCTGCCGACATTACAAATATACCATTGATGAATGCGGTTACACCCTTTAAGCCTGCAACTAAAAAGCTGCTATTAAATATGGACGGGCTGGGCATTTACACAGACAATATAGAAGGCGTAACTTTTGGCCCTACCCTATCCAATGGCAATAAAAGTTTGCTGTTTATTTCGGATAATAATTTTAATGCTTTTGAAAAAACACAATTGCTTTTATTTGAACTCATAGAATAACGGATGTTATTTTAGTTGCTCCATTTATATGTAAAATTTCCCTGTTAGTAATTCATAAATTATTCCTCAATTAATGATCTCTTATTTTGACGCTGCCCTTACCAGGTTATCCATTCATTATACAGGTAATAAAGTAAAAGACGAGTCATATCGCCTATCTCAAAAATCTTTACCCATTGCAGATGAAATACTATCCAGCTTATTGATGCAGTACTTTTTATCACCCTTTGAAAAGGTGAATGAAATATACCGTTTATCTCACCCGGGCGGTAATCTTGCATTGAATGAATTGTTTCATTTTTCAAGTAATATTTTTACTTTCGCAGAAAATTTCCACGACAATTCAATACAGATTGCAAAGCATTTATATGATTTAAGCGCCCACCCTAAAATAAAGTCCGGCGAATTGTATGTGGTTTATTTTGACGATATACAAATAGAAGGAGAAACACACCAGGCTGTAGGCATCTTTAAATCAGAAACAAAAGAAGCCTATTTAAAAGTACAATCAGAAGCGGATGGGTTTAATTTAAATTATGAGCAGGAAGCCATTAATATAAAAGAACTGGAAAAGGCCTGTCTTATTTTTAATACTGAAAAAGAACAAGGGTATAAAGTAGCAGTGATAGATCAAACCAATACCAGTGAAGCCGCTTATTGGATAGATGATTTTTTAAAACTCACCATCCGCAACGATAGCTATACCCAAACCAACAATACATTAAGCATTTATAAAAATTTATTACCACACAGGTTGATGAAGAATTCAGCATTAGTAAAACGGATAAGATAGATTTGCTGAACCGTTCCATTAAATATTTTAAAGAAAAAGATCATTTTAATATGGATGAATTTTCAAGTGAAGTGATTGGCTATGCAGAAGGTATTGCATCATTTAAAACCTATAAAACAAATTACGAGGGGGAAGCTGAAACAACCATCAGCGATTCGTTCCAGATAAACAGTGCTGCTGTAAAAAAGCAAAGCCGTGTATACAAAAGCATTCTTAAACTGGATAAGAATTTTCATATTTACATTCATGGTAATAAAGACCTTATTGAAAAAGGTTTTGACAAAGAGAAAAATATTAACTTTTATAAAGTGTATTTTAGAGATGAACAATAAAGTTATCGACTCCCGGGGAAATGTTATCTCAAATATTTATTCTGCCGCACTATTGACACACTGATACACCGGGTTTAAATAAATTAAAATAAACTTAATTGTTTTGTATACATTAAGTCCACGGGGATGTTATTTTTTAGTGCCGATGTGTTTTGGTGTTGGATTGTATAAACCCCCGATTGCTCATAACGGGAAGCCACAATAATTTTTACGCCATTTGCATGGCGACTAAATAACTGTTTTACCAATTGCGGGCTATTATTGTCTTTTGATAAATGAGCCAGCAAAAGATGTGTCATAAAAGACGGACGATGAGTGGCAAATATTTCCAATGCCTGGTTATTGGACAAATGGCCTTCTTCACCACGGATACGGTTCTTTAAAAAAATAGGATAGCTGCCCCTATCCAGCATTTCTTCATCATAATTGGTTTCTAAAAAAGCAGCATGGCATACACCAAAATAATTTGTAACATTTTTGCACGCAGCACCAATATCTGTAAATACACCAATAGTAATACCATTACCTGTAATGATAAAACTGTGCGGATCAATAGCATCATGCAATTTTGAAAAGGCTGTTATAGCAAGGCTTCCTATATGCACCGGTTCGCAGGCTACAAAATACCTGATCAGCTCTTTTTTTAAATGAAGGCGGCCGCGTTGTGCTGTGGCAGCAGTAGTAAAAACAGGTAACCTATATTTTTCAGCAATAGACTCAACACCTTTAATATGATCAGTATGCTCGTGCGAAATAAAAATGGCTTTTACGGTATTCATAGAAAGGCCAAGTATTTTCATACGCTTTTCTGTTTCCCGGCAACTTATCCCGGCATCAATCAATACTGCGTCGGCATTATTACCTATATAATAACAGTTGCCGTTACTGCCAGAATTTAATGAGGTGATATGTAAAGCCATGATATGCAAAGAAAAGAATTTTTACGGGTATATAACTAGAGGATGCATTTGAAATTGAACAAATATTTATTATATTAGCTGTGTAACTTTATCTCTGCGCTTCCTCTGAAAACAAAAAATGGAAGTTGTAAAAGATCATCGCTTTATTTCGCAGCACACTGAACCTTATAATCGTAGTTTTATTGAGTAACCAAAAATTATTATGCAAATGAAAATAGCTACAATAATTGGTTCATCGGGTATGACGGGAACTTATCTTTTTAAATTACTGTTAGAAGATAAAAACTTTGAAACAATACGCATTATTGTGAGGCACAACACACCAAAAACGGCAACTAATATGGAAGTAATATTGGTTGACTTTACTGATACAGCTGCTTTTAAAAATGCAATAGCCGGGAGCGATGTGGTATTTTGTACTATCGGCACAACACAAAAAAATGTAAAAGGCAATAAAGAATTATATAAACAAATAGATGTTGATATCCCCGTAAATGCTTCCCGCTATTGTAAAGAAACAGGCTGCGAAAAATTTATTATTGTAAGTGCTGTGGGTGCTGACAGCAAAAGTGGTAATTTTTATTTACGCCTGAAAGGCGAGATGGAAAACGCTGTAAAATCATCCGGAATAAATTCCATATACATTATGCAGCCATCTATATTATTGGGGCACCGGAAAGAAAAAAGAATGGGCGAATCTTTTGCGCAGCGTACGATACAGCTATTTTCGTTTTTATTAATGGGTAACCTGCAAAAATATAAAGCCATACATGGAAAAGTACTTGCCCGTGCAATGGTTAACGCTGCTAAAAATAATATAGAAGGCATTTTTACTTATCAATACCAGGACATAGTGAAGCTTGCTGAACCAATAATGCCTGCAGGTTTTAATCATCAATAACCATTAATATTTAAACACTTTTCCGCCGGCCATCACCTGTTGGCTAGCTTCATCAAAAGTTACCTTTTGCCCGGTGTGTACTGCAGCATTCGTCATAATGGTGGCGATGGAATGAGCATAGCCTGCTGTTACAGGAGCATTGGGTTGCTTGCGGTTTATTACGCACTCCATCCAGTTGCGCATGTGAGCCGTTGTTAAATAATCGCCCCCTGTATTTGCTGAAGTAGCTACCTTAATACTTTCGGTTACCAGGTCAAAATCAGGTAACAGGTTTGGCTGCATACCCATATCTGCTGCAAAGCTTTTACTAAGTCCGCCTTTTGGCGTTATTTTATTGGTGTTAAGATTTAGTTCGCCGCCATTGGAATAATATAATTCTGTGGGGTTTTCATCGCCATTATCCATACGGGAAGAAAAGGTTACCTGAAAGCCTGTAGCAGGATCATTTATAGGCCCGTAATCAAAAATAGCACTGGTAGTATCCCAGTTACGTCTTCCATCCTTCCATTGATAAATTCCTCCATTGGCCACAACGCTTCTTGGATGTGGCAGGTTTGTAAACCAATGTACCGTATCAATCTGGTGGCTCATCCATTGGCCAGGCATACCCGATGAATAGGGCCAAAACAAACGGAACTCAAGGTATTTACGGGGATCCCATGCCTCGTGCGGACGGTTTAATAAAAAACGGTTCCAGTCAGTATCTTCTTCTCTTATTTTACTTACCAAAGCAGGCCTGCGCCAGCGTCCGGGCTGATTTACGTTCCAGGTAAGTTCAACCATTACCACAGGGCCAAACTTTCCCTGTTGTACAAACTCGGCAGCAGCCTGGTAGTTTTTTCCGCTTCGCCTTTGCGAACCAATCTGAACAATTTTATTTGATTCTTTCACAGCCTTTAAAGTAGCAATGGCATCATCCATTGTTTCGGCAAAAGGTTTTTCTGTATAGGTATCACAGCCGCCTTTTACTGCTTCAATGGTATGTAATGCATGTTGAAAATCTGCTGTGCTGATAATGACAGCATCCACCGTTTTGCTGCTATACAATGCTTCATTATTGACGTACTGTTTTACATCATGCCCCGTTTTTTGCCGTAAGTAACCACTTCCCTCTTCACGGCGAAATTTCCATAAATCAGACACTGCTATAATATCAAAATTAAATTCTTTGTAATTATTTAAAAAAGCAGGCAGTAAGGAGTTTTTAAAGCGGTCGCTAAAACCCACTACCCCAACCTGTACCCTGTCATTGGCGCCAATAATGCGCCCATAACTTTTTGCACTAAAAGCCATAGAACCAATGTAAACACCGGCAGCGGCTTGGGTTGATTTTTTAATAAAATCTCTTCTTGATGACATTTTTTTATTTTTAGATTTTAGTAATAGTTGTTGGTTTTTATTGATGTTGTTTGTTGCTTATATTTATAAAAGCCTTCTGCTTTTTGCTTTCAGCTTTAAGCCTTTTACTTCAACTCCTGAATTTTAATGCTTCTGAAAGATACCGCATTACCATGATCCTGTAACAAAATATGCCCTTTTTCCGCCATTCCAAAATTAGGCCATTTATCGTATTTGCTTCTTGCCACCAATGCATAAAAATAAGGAGCCCCCCGCTGGTATTCCAATACTTTCCATCCGTTAAGCCAATGCTCCACCCGGTTATTGGGATAAACGATTATCATCCCCCTGTTCCATTCACCAATCGGCCTTCTTGCTCTTGGTTCGGGTAAGGAAGGGATAAGGTCGTACAGCGATGCAAGGGTACGGTTGCCAACTACACCCAGTTTTGCATCGGGGTGTTTGGCATCGTCCAATATTTGATATTCCAAACCAATGGCCGAGCCTGTGTTACTTTCACTTTCAGTTACAAAATATTTTACCCCACTGTTAGCGCCTTCGGCTAATTTAAAATCGAATTGGCAAATAAAAGCACCATATTGTTTATCCGTAACTATATCACCACCATTGGCGGCTTCTGCACCGATTGAAGGCAAAACACTTAGTACACCATCTTCTATCTGCCAGCCTTTTTCAGGAAATTTATCTTTGTAAGCGCCCCGCCATCCATCCATATTTTTTCCATTCCATAACATAGATACGCCATTTCTTTTTTCTGCTTCTGAAAGGTTATTGGGGATAAGGTCAACCACAAAAATATTAGTATAAGGCGAGGGTTTTAAATTACTTGTCTGTATGCGTAGGTTGCGCCAATGTATCTGTCTTCCTTCATCTTCTTTTTTATTAATGGCATGTACCTGTAGCGCAATAAAACCACGGGTGGTCATATCATCTATTACATAAGCCGCCGGCACAGCGTTGATCCATGTTCTTATGGCGGTACCAATACATTCTATACGTGCATGGTTCCATTTAGATTGTTTAAAAGCCAGCCTGGCAGCAGGATTCAGGTCTAATGGATACAGCCAGTCGCGGCGGGCTTCATCATAAATTCCCCCGCTCCAGTTTCGTTTGCTGGGGTCGATTTCGTACTGGTATCCATGCACCCGGCCATTTTGATAACCGGGTTTACTTTCGCTGCGAAACTGAACACCCGAATTCATGGTATTGTCTACTTTAAAATCAAACTCCAAAATAAAATCACCATATTCTTTTTCCGTTGCTAAAAAAGAGTTGGGTTCATTGGGTACGGTAGTGCCAATTATTTCGCCATTTACAACAGTATACTTTGCCTTACCATCTAATTGTTTCCAGCCCGCAAGATCTTTACCGTTAAAAATATTTTGCCATTGGGCTGATTGTGCAACACTGATAAATGTTGCGAAAAAAAATATTACAGGCAGCAGAGCTTTCTTCATAATTGCAATCGTTAAAAATAATAATTAATAAAATGCTATACAAGCTAATGCATTCGTAAGTACAATAAATACATTGCGATACTGCAAAAATTATATTATTGAAGATAACAAAAAAACCTAAAAACAAAGCGTTAGGTTTTGTTCAAGTGAATAAGAATGGATAATTTATTTTGAGCCAGACAGATGCCCATGCTTTTGTTAGTTGAAGAATTGGATATTTCAATTTACATTGGATACTTTTGTTGGGAGCAGTTGCTCCTTAGCTAAAAAATTAAAAACGGAAATTATGCTTAATCTTTCCCCCATTTTTCCTAAATTCCACATTGTTTTTATAACACTTAACTTCCTTTCCTGAGATATTATTTGAAATGCAAATTTCCATATACTCAATTGGGTTTTTATCCTGCTCTGATTCATAAAAACTGAATACTCCTCCGACAATCTTTACAATCGATGTGTCTAGTTTATATAAGCCGTCGCCAGGCAGCTTTTCCATTTTTATAATGTTGCCAATGCTATCAGTATTGTAAAATTCAAGTTCTGCATATTTAAAATCATTTTTAGACTTTGTCAACAAAATCCCATTTTTGGGGATAGTGTATACCCTTTCTGTTTTTTTAACCGAAATGCCAGGATAGTTTGGTTGATTGTAAATTATGAGAATAAGTCCTTGATAACCTTTTGGAATAATAAAGCTACTCTTACCTCCTTCTTGAGCGAAAGAGAAATTGCTAAACAAATCGCTATGGTTAGTATAATCTTCATTTGCTATTACGCCCAACTTTTTTATTGGCCTCATAAAAATAAATGACGATGGGTACAAATATACAAATCAATGATACAGGCAACACCCAAATACCTATGCCATTTTTTTGGGTAGTGGCAGTTGATACAGTGCTAACCACAATAAGACCAAAAATTACAACCACAGTAAGCTTTAAATAACGAAGCAATCTTGTCGCCAACAGATATTGCTTTTGAGCATTTTCGGGAGTAATTGGCTTTAAGTAATTAAATATATGCGGGTATTTATTTAAGATACTTATACCTGCAACTATAACAGCCAGAATTGCTGGAACTATCCATATCGTCATTTTGCTGCCATACCCATTAGCGTGGCCTTTTATATCAAAATGCATAGGAATAATTTCGGGCAAACGGCTGTAACAAATAATAGTAAACAGCCATACAAACAAAAGCCCTGCCCAGGCAAGCCTGTCCACTAATAAATCAGTTGGTGAAAGTTTTAATTTTATGATGGGCCTTTCAATACTCATGATGGCAGCGATTTATACAACGCCTTTGTCATACATACACTATTTTCTACATTTTCATATTGGCCGTAATTTTTTATGATTGTATAGCCTGCTTTTTTATACAGGCTTATAGCCTCAGGTTGTTTTCTACCTGTTTCCAAAATGCATTCGGGGTAATGAAGTTCTGCTGCCCATAATTCCAGTCCCTTTAAAATATCAAGCCCTATACTCCTTCCCCTAAACTCAGGCAGTACAAACATTCTTTTGATTTCTACTTTATTTTTATCGTATTGTTTAAATGCGCCACAGCCTATTGGTTTATTATTATAGTAACAAACCATTGCACTGCGGATATTTTCAATTTTATTAAACTGATCATAAAAAGAATGCTCATCTCCATCCCTTACTTGCAGGTCCTTATCAAGTAAGGCAACAAGAAGTTTAAAATCTGCATCCGCAGAATCTGTTCTTTTAAAACTATTCATACAATTAAAATGCAGTTGTTAATAAATGGGTGCATCAACAATTTTGTATTTTCTGCGAATGTAAAATAAAAAAAGCAAACCACTTTTTGAAGATAAATTCAAATAACCTTTCACTCAAAATTTACAATTGAAAATCTACATAATCTATATTGGAACCACTGGACCATAATGCAATTTTGTTTCCGTAATTTTTTTGCCGGGAAAGAGGATATCCTGTGCTGTTTCATAACCTTCGTTTGAAACCCTCGCCATCATCTGCCTGGCAGTAATACGGCGGATGGTATACAACGTTATTGCCGCTGCGCCAATGGCAGCCAGTGCGAGTGTAATCTTAGAGCTATTCTTCATGTATAATTTTTTTTTGCAAAGGTAAAAACATTAGTATCTCACCCTGCCAATTCAAGCACTTATAGTAATTATTTAATAATTATCAACAGCGGTAAAAATATATTGATACTCCTAAATGCAAAAAGGGTACCATAAATTTTATTGATAAAGTTAAAGAAAAGAAGATCGAAGGGTAAAAGCATTCTTTTCCCGATACGGCATTTTAAATTCCCAATTATGTAACAGGCAACTATACAAGATGTACAATTTTGCAGGATGAAAAAAATTTTTTGCCCATTTCTACTGCTAAATATCCTTGCCAACACTGCTATGGCACAGGTTATAACACCCGCCCAGCAATTAATTATAACCAATGAGGATTCTTTAAACGCAGGAGTCAGCAGCTCTAAAACTGTTTTATCTGGTTATGGAAGCGCCTTTTATCAACGCAACACCAATCAAAAAACGGCTAATATCACTTTAGAAAGAATAGTATTATTTGTAGGCCACCAGTTTAATTCAAAAATCTCCGTATTTACCGAACTGGAAGTGGAGAATGCAAAAGTTGCAGGTGGCGAAAGTGGTGGAGAAGTTTCAATAGAGCAGGCCTTTTTAAAATTTAACCTTAATTCCACACAATATATAGCTGCCGGTTTATTACTCCCCCGCATTGGTTTACTCAATGAAAACCATTTGCCTATAAATTTTTTTGGAGTAGAAAGGCCACTGGTAGAACAACTGGTAATTCCCTGTACCTGGCGTGAACTGGGGGTTGGATTTTACGGTCGCTCAAAAAAATTAGCGCTTAATTATTCTGTTGCTATTTTAAACGGGCTTAATGCTTCCGGGTTTGAACATGGCAGTGGTATCAGGGAGGGGCGATATGAAGGCCGGAATGCAACTGCTAACAACCTGGCTTTAACAGGTGCTATACAATATTTTTATAAGGACTTTATTTTTCAATTATCGGGTTATGCAGGTGGCTCCAATGGTTTAAACAAACAAAGCAGCGACAGCCTTCAGTTAAGTTCTGGTATGTTTGGGTTACCTGTTTATTTAGGAGAAGCTGATTTTCGCTGGTCGAAAAATGGCTGGAACGCAAAGGCTATGGGTGCCTTTATTTCCATACCCGATGCCTATTCAATTAATAAAGCTTATGCCAATAATATCAGTAATACCAGTTATGGGGCTTATGCAGAAATAGCATATAATCTTTTCGAAAATAAAACAAAGTTGCTTAAACAGCAGTTAAGTGTTTTTAGCCGTTTTGAAACGATGAATCTGAATAACATCATACCATCCAATGCCATTTATGATGGTACCATCAATCAGCAAAGTTTAATTATTGGCTTTGTGTATTTACCCATTCCAAATGTAGTGATCAAAACAGATGTACGTTTATTACATACTGGTCCGCAAAATGCAGACCTTATAATTAACCCAAGCCCTACAGCCCCGGCATATCAGCAAAATAACAGCTTTATTAATTTGGGAATTGGTTATTCATTTTAAAAAAATTGTATGCAAAGAAGAGATTTTTTAAAAGGAGCCTGCCGCATTTGCCTGCTGGGTGCTGCTTGTGCAACAGTAATGGATATGGCCAGTTGCAGCCCTGCTGTTGGCAATAGTATTTTTAGACCGGATATAGTTGACAATGCAGTTACCATACCTCTGGCATTATTTGATCAAAAAAACTTTGGCGTTATTAGCCCAAACAAGTATCCTTATGAAGTTGCCATTGAAAAAAAAGAAGATGGGAATTTTATAGCATTGCTGTTGCAATGTACCCACTACGATAACCAGTTAACACCGACCGGAAATGGCTTTACCTGTGCAGCACATGGCAGTAAATTTACCCTTGACGGAACAGTAGTAAAGGGCCCTGCCGAGGCACCGCTAAAACAATTGAAAACTACAAAAACAAATACAGACCTTATAGTAAACCTTTTACGGGTAAAAAAATAATATTACCCGCTGAATTAGCAAATCTTTTTTTGCGAAGGGTTATTCAGAAAAATTCCCGAATCCAAAATTGTGCCTTTTAGAATTGGGAACCATGTAAAAAGTTGTAATGTGCAAGTAGCTATAACTTTTAGAGAGTAATATTCAACACTAAGCACTCAGGGTTATATTTATGCGGTCAAATAATAGGGGGTCAGAAAAGTATTGCTTAAATTTACTTAATCGCTATAATGTTTTAATTGCGCCGCCGCTGAAAATATCCCTTCTTTTTCTTGTTAAGAAATTAGTTTCACTATCTTAACTTTACACGGCAAATAAAATTTTAAAAAATCAGCTAATACAAACCTGCTGCCAAATAGTGTTTTATGCAAGCCAAAAAAACAGGAAATATTTTCCTTCGGATGGATCCCCTTCATCGTGTACTGTGTAGTTTTTTTTTATCCCTGGTTACCTTTTTATTTATCAGGCAATATCATTTGAATTGGATGGTTATTGCCATAATATTATGGGATGCTTTTGCTTTATCCAACATCATTTTTAGCTGGATAATTATTTTTACAAGTACTTCGCAGCATATAACAAAACATGCCAACAAGGACGATGGCAGCAGGGCTTTTGTTTTTAATATCGTGGTATTCTCTTCGTTTGCGAGCATATTTATGGTGTTGATGTTAATGACTTCAAGCCAATCAGCCGACATGCCAAAAGCAGGTTATCTGTCACTGATCATTCCCGGCATATTACTTTCATGGGTAATGGTACATACTACTTTTTGTTTTCATTATGCCCACTTATTTTATAAACCTGATAATAAAACAGAGAAAACTGCTACTGGTTTAAGCTTTCCTGCGCAGCCATGCCCGGACTATCTTGATTTTGCCTATTTCTCTTTTGTTATTGGTATGACTTTCCAGGTTTCTGATGTTCAAATAAATTCAACTGACATACGTCGCCAGGCATTGGTACATGCATTAATTTCTTTTATTTTAAATACTGTTGTCGTGGCACTCACCATCAATTTAGTGGCAGGCTTAAAGCATTGATTATTTTATTAAAACAGGTTCTATAAAAAATGTAATTAAAATAAATAGCTCACCATTTACTATTATGGCAACTGATCCTCTTCACGGCAAAACATTAGAATCAATAGTAACAAAACTGGTTGATTATTTTGGTTGGGAGGAACTTGGCTAATTGATTAGGATCAATTGTTTCAACAATAACCCGGGTATTAAATCGAGCCTCACTTTCTTGCGCAAAACACCGTGGGCCAGAAAAAAAGCAGAAGATCTTTACATCCGTATAACAGATCAAAAACAGTAAGCCATTAAAATATATTTTTAGTGAAATGTTTCCTCAACATCTTCTCTGCCGGCTTACAACATACCAATAAATTTTATTGTTAAACAAAATTAGAACAACCATTTTTTATACTTCATACCAGTATAAAAATCGCAGCGAATATTATCAAATTGTAAACTTAACTGTAAGTAGCAGGCTGAAAAATAGTTTGGACATCATGTTTTATTTATTTTAAAACCCTTTACTGTAAATGGTTTTGTAGTTTTTTTAACACATTCAGCAACATAAAACATTCCGTAAGTTGGTTTCACAGGCAATAAAAAGCGCTCTACTTTTACATCATCAAATTAACCCGTAAGGGTAAAAAATAAATAAAAAGAGTTCTTTCGTCGCAGTATTTTTTCACTTCATCTCATTTATATAAAATAGATTTTTGAAGTAAATAGCTTTGTATAAGAAAGAAAGAAAAAAAACAATCTCTTTTTTATAAAGCATTCGGAATTATATACATCATCCTTTTACTAGTGAGTATGAAAATATATTTTACCCGAAGCATACATGAAAAATAGAAATGTATTTTATTTATTTATTAAACTTAATTCAATTATTTATTAAACTTAAAAAACTCAAATCATGAAAACTTTAAAAAACAATTTAAGCATTTTTGTTGTAGCCCTGATAACATTGTTCAGCGTTGCATTTACATCTTCTGCAAATGCAGCAGATACCAAAGGCACCAGTCCTGTAACTGTAAAATACGTAGGCACTGCTAACGACCTGGCAATCTTCCAGGTAGTTTTTGTAAGCGATGCAGTAGCGCAGTATGAAATTTCTATTACAGATAAATACAGCAGCCTGTATTATGAAAATGTAAAGGGTACAGAAATAATTAGAAATTATCAATTTTACAGCACTGATATGGGTGGCGGATCTGCCAATGATGAAATTCTTGTAACTGTAAAAAACACTTTAACAAAAGAAGTTACTACTTACAAAATTTTGCCAAATGCAAATCATAAAAAGGAAGCTCCTTATACAGCAAAATTGTAAATGAATTACACAAAAATCAATCCCGGTAAAGAACCGGGGTTGATTTTATTTTTATTTCTACCCTCCTATTTTTGTAAAATATATTTACAATACCAAGCTGCAACTGGCAACACCGTACCATCTTTCAAATAACTAAATCCTAATCAATTGAATAACTCTTGATTACAATGGTATGATAGTGAGAGCCAATATACCAATAAAAGCTTTAAGATTTTAGTTTCTATCAGGCCAATGCCGCAGTATTTTTAGCACTTTCTATAAAGTACATATCCACGTCGCCTTTATTCTTGGCTGCAATCTTCCCCCGGTACTCGCAGGCAAAATTGTCTTTTATCAATTGATAGGTAGTTCCTGAAATATTCACCTTTCCTACTTCGCCGCTGCTCTCCATACGGGAGGCAATATTTACCGTATCGCCCCAAATATCGTAAGCAAATTTCTTGGTACCTACAATGCCCGCAATAACAGGGCCGGTATGTATTCCAATGCGTAACTCAATAAGTAATTCATCTCCATTATGGCTTTTCTGCTGCTGCATAAATTCCTGTATTTCCAGCGCAGCCATTGCTACATCACCCGCATGGGTATTGTTTTCGTGGGGCAGGCCACCGGCACATAAATAGGCGTCGCCAATTGTTTTAATTTTTTCAAGATTGTATTTGGTTGTAACCTGGTCAAAAAAACTAAAGTAGCGGTCTATTTCACTTACCAGTTTTTCAGGATCAAGCCTTTCTGATACATTTGTAAACCCTTTAAAATCTGTAAACATTACTGTTACATTATTGAACCGCCTTGATTTTGCCGTGCCTGTTTGTTTCAATTCTTCCGCTGTTTCAAACGGAAGAATATTTAACAACAGGTTATCTGATTTTTGTTTTTCAATGGTAAGGCTTTCGTTTTTTAATGCCAGTAATTTTTCCTGTCTTGCATTTTCTGATTTATAATAATAAATAATCATAAAAAGTATAACAAACATGGTAATATGATTGGCGATATAAATAGATTCGGCCTTGTCGCTGTAAAAAAATATCGGCCTTAAATGCGAAAAAGAAAATTTTGCAAGGCCAAAAAAAAACATGTTCAGCAAAAAATATAAAAATACCACAAGGGGCTTTTTAAAAAACAACATAGCCGTAACGCAACAGGGCACAAAAATATATTCAACACCAATTACTCTGCCACCGGCAACACTTTGCTCTAAGTAAAAAAAAAGGTTAAAAATAGTAAATAAGTGGCATGCGAAATTATACTTTTTGGTATAGTTAATAATAATGGGCATGGCATAACCAATAACACCGGCAACACTTTCATAAAATACAAACCTTACTTTTTCATCAGTGGCATAGGTTACAACATAAGTAAAAAATATTATAAAGGCCCAGCTGCAAATACCATTAATAAGCCGGGTACGTTTTTTATCAAAATCGCTTGTATTATTGTCTATACCAATATTTATAAGTTTGTTCCAGAAATATTCTGCCTTTTTTACCAGTGAGTTGGCAAATATTTTATTTGTTGCCTTGTTGATATCGCTATCCATTTTTTTTGTTTAAAATAGTACAGTGTGAATTGGCGTGGTGAATCGTGAATATTTCACTATTGATCATTCATCATCCACAAATCGATACTTCATTTTATTCTTAACATAGTACTAGCTTTCATTCGCACGCAAAGATAATCAGGTAAAGATGATATAAATTAGCTGCAACATTACTTAAGTTAACCCAAGGCGCCCACTCCAGTAACCAGTTAAAAAAACCTTGTTCGGATCCATTTGATTTCTTAACGTTTTCCAATCGGCCCACTTTGGATAACCGTCAGTTAAATTAAGGGTAGCCGGAAGTGCCTTGCCCCAATGCGGCCTGAAAGGAATATTATTTTTATTTAATAAATCCCAGAACTGCTGAAAATAATCGGCGGGGATGACGTTAGATTTTTGAAAGTATAAAATATTTATCCTTACAGCATCATTACCATAAGCTGGGCTTAACCAGCAATTACTTTTTTTGGCGCCCAAAATTTCTACTGTATAAAAACCCGTGGCGCTATATCCTTTTTCGTTATAATCATTTTCCAGCACATTTACCAGTTGCATTGCCTTATCTGCACTCACCCACATTTCGCTGTACGCAAGGTTAAATAAACTGCCGCTGTATTCTACTTTATCCATAGGTAAACTGTTAAGCCAGTTATCCCAAAAAACCTGTGGCAGATTGGTGATTGTATTTACAGGAAAATAAAAATCGGTCAACAATGGATAAAAATAAGGAAACACTTTTTCCAGGCCCAGTTCAAGCATCCTTTCTTTAAAGCTGCTTTCGGCGCTGCTGTTACCTAACAGGGTATATATCCAGTCGGGCCAGGTGGCTATTAGCTGAAACCCTGTAACAGCAACCGCTTCGGAGGGAAGGGTGCTGCCTAACAGTGCTGGAAACATGGGGTGATACGGTTTGGGTTTAAAGTTGGCCGGGCTTCCGGTGCCTGCAGTATAATCACCAGGCTGCATGGTTCTGGCCTTCCAGCTAATGGCTCGTTTTAGTGATTTAACGGGCCACCATAAAATGCGTGAAAATTCAGTTTCCCTGATATAGGTTTCTAAAGAGGGTTTATCATTACTGCCCGGCCCAAAAAAATCATAGGCACAGTCAGCAACATAGGTGGTAGCCTGTTCACCGATAATATTAAAGGCAGGTACACATTGCAGCGTAACCTGTGTAATAATCCCCAGCAATCCCATCGAAACAGGGATGGCATAAAAAGGATCATCCAGGTTATCGCTTCTGTTGAACGTATTTATTTTGCCTGTGCCATCAACAATGCGGATAGACAAAATGCATTCATCAAAAGAATGCTGCATGGTTCCGGACGAAGAACCTGTTGAAATAAAACCGGCAACCGTTTGGTGAATGGCACCACTTACGTTTGGTATTGCCAGCCCATTTTGATTCAACTGAAAAAATAAATTTTTATCCTCTGATAGTTCCGAAACACCTGAAGGATCAAAAGGATCAGTGCCAAGATTACACCCACCGCCCACCGTAACCTGGTTGTTGCCATCACCAAATGTCACGTCCCTCATCTGGTCCAGTTCAATATTTATATTTTTACCAAAAGCACCGGTAGCTGCATTATAGCCATCTGCATACACGCCCTCAACAACAGATTGCGCTGCTCCTCTAACCCTTACCTGTAATTTATTTTGTATAACATATTCAACCAGTTCAACAATTTCGTCTTCACTGGCTGGATGGTATAAGCCATTGGCTGCAGGCTGTATCATAATTCATCATTTATTAATTTGTAAAAAAACTTTTAACCTTACTCACGATTGTTTACAGATTATCAATATCAAGGTGATCCCGCCAGTAATCATTTACAAAAACCTGTTTAGGGTCCAGTTGCGCCCTAAGGTCCCTCCAGTTTTTCCATTTTGGATAATTTGCCTGCAGGTATTTCACGCCCTGGCCGCCTTTGCTGTCGGGCAGGTATTTACCCCAGTGCGGGCGAAAATTATACTTTTGCAAAAGGGCCCAGAATTTTTGGTAAAACTTTACAGGGTCGCCGGTATTGTTGCCAAACCAAAAAACATCTATACGTATCACATCCTGTTTGTAAGATGGACTCAGCCAGAAGTTATTACTTTTGGCAGGATAAATTTCGCAGCTAAAGGCCCCGGTATTGTCTGTGCTTTTATTGTAAAAATCAAGCAGGTCCTTCATCACCTGTTGCGATTGCGATATATCTATCCAGAGTTCGGTAAACCAAACAGGCATCAGTTTATCACTCATCTGGTTATCCATTGGTAACCCTGTCCACCATTCATCTGCAAAAAGTTGCGGGCCCTTGTTTTTATTATCCGGTTTATCTACCGTAACAAATATATCCAGTATTTCAGGCAACAACAAAGGGTAAAACATCAGGTCAACGGCTGCCTGAATTTCATAATATTTCGTGGTATCTCCTAACAGTTCCTTCAGCCAGTCGGGCCACCTGCCGATGGCGGTAAATAAAAAATCAGCACCCAATGTAGCCGGTGCAGGACTATTAAAAACATATGGTACTTCCTCATAAGGTTTTAGCGGCTTTGGCTCCTCGCCTCTTTTTGTATACGCATTTTTGGCCCAGTCGTTCGCCTGCTGTTCGGTTGCCTGGCTGGCTTTCCATACAACCATTTTGTGTACATGTTCCTGCGGCCACCACATTAAACGGGTGTAATCTGTTGTTTTAAAAAATTCTTCCAGACTGAGTTTGGAAGAGTTTCCTGTAATACCGCTGTCAAAAAGATCTATTTCACAATCAGCTTCATAAGTGGTGGCTTCATCGCCGGTGATGTAAAATTTTGGCACACATTTAAAAGTAGCAGAAACAATAACACCGAACAAACCCATGGTAGCAATGGCTGCGCCATAAAATGGATCATCCTCATTGCCATCGGCCGGCCTGCTGAATGTTTTTAAAGTAGCTACCCCACCCTCGCAGGTAACAATATCAACACTAATCAAAGCATCTTCAAAAGAAAATTTGGTTGAGCCACCGGATGATGCAGTGCTTAAAAAACCGCCAATAGTTTGATGTGTAATGCCCCCAAGATCGGGAAGGGCAAGCCCCTTCTTATTAAGCTGAAACAACAAAGAATTTCCTTTATTGGAAACCCCCACGGGATCCCATGGATCGGGGCCAAGATGGCAACCTGCATCAACTTTTACCAAATCATTTTCTAAGAACTTTACATCATACAGGTTGCTGAGCATTACATATTTGTAGGGCCTGCCCCCTGTTGAACCTTTTTCCAATGTACTGATAAGCGGGAAAGAGTGCGCTGCTCCACGAACACAGATGATTTCGCTTTTGGCTACGGCATCATTTACCAGCCATAGTACATCGTCGATTTTTGTTGGCAGAAAATAGTCTAACCCATTTACTTTTTGAGGATCCATTTTATTAAAGTTTACCGATGAAAATAATAATGATAGGGTAAACGGAATAGCTTGTTAAATGTAGGAATTATACCATAGAAAGCGCCAAATATTTCAACATATTTTAAATGGGACATTGTATTTTGAGTAGTTGGCAAACAATATCCAAACAAGGTTTTTTCTTTTACTCGAGGACTGCTTAAATGAAGGAATTTAGAAAATTGCTTCGATATTTTGTAGCTTATATTAGCGTAAGGCATGTTAGGTTTAATGTTAAAGCACCCTAATAAAGGAAACATGCATTCATACAAACAAAGTTTTAGCCAATAGACGTGCTTTCATCAGACTACAAAAAGCCCTTCATTATTAATATTGGCCGGCATTTAAAAGCCAACTAATTTTTATGAAACAGAAAGTTACCTTATATCAACGCTTAAAGAATTAAGTAGCAGGGGCTGGGACTGGCATTAACCGACCAGCCTTGCTACGGAGCCAAAATAATAGTAACTTTATTGTAAGCCATCCGATGTCTACAAGATGTGAATATTTCTGCCTGCAAAAACAAATATCATGGGAAAAATAAGGGTAGCAACTTACAATGTAAACAACCTTTTTGAAAGGCCGAAGATTATGGAATTGAACGGGTTTTCGGAAGAAGCTAAATTAGTGTTGACTGATATAGAAAAACTGAATGGGCTTCTTCAACATGCCAGTTATGCCGGAACAACCGGCGAAAAAATATTGGTAATTTTAGAAAAATATTTTCATCAGCGGGCTGATAACCCCTGGTTTATTATAAATGAACTCAGGGGGAAACTATTTTCCAGGAGACGGGATGGTGCTGGTTTATCGCGATAGTAAAGGGCAGGGATAGCTGGGTTGAATTGATAAAACAAAGAACCAATGAGGTTAGTATTGAAAATACTGCAAGAGTGCTGAACGCTGTTAAAGCAGATATTGTATGTACGGTGGAGGTTGATAACAGAACTGCCCTTAAAAATTTTAATGACCCGGTATTAAAAGACTTTAGCACTGCATACCAACATACAATGCTTATTGATGGCAATGACGACAGGGGTATTGATGTGGGTGTATTGTCCAATTATGAAATTGAATCAATTGCTTCACATATTGACGATGACTACACTGATGCAAATGGCAAAAAAAAAATTTTTTCAGCAGGGATTGCCCTGAATTCAAAATTAAAATCAGCAACAATAAAAACTTATTTTTACTATGCAATCATTTAAAAAGTAAAGGACATGGAACACCTGTGCGAGCAATGCAAAAATAAAAAAAAGGCAGACAGGATTGCAGCAATACCTGGCATGTACGATTTAGCAAAAGACCTGGTAATTGATTGTGGCAGGCGATTTTAATGATACGCTCAACAGTGCCCCTTTAAAAAATTTGATGAAGCTTCCCAATTTGTTTGATGTTTTAAACTGGCAAAATTTTAATGGTAAAACATGGACATACCATGCCGGTAAATACCAGATTTATTTTTTACTTGTATCAAACCCATTATTTGATTGCATAACTGAGGTTCAGATTGAAAGACGCGGCATATTCAGAAGGGGAATATTGCTTTTCCCGAATTTACCAACCATATTACAGAAGCTTCAGACCACGCCTGCGTTTGCGCAACATTTGCATTTTAATAAATCTCCTCCAAATAATAGATCGCACTGAAACAATTTTAAAAAGGGTTGAAATCAAAATAAATTAATACCCTATCTTACCGTTACAAATTTTATCCAATGCGTTTATTTACCTGTATCATTATTTGTTTGCTTATCAGCAGCAAGCAATTTGCTCAATCCATCTTTGCCCATGGCCGCCTGGGCGTTACCAAAGATGGGCACTATCTTCAATTTGCTGATGGCAAACCTTTTTTTTGGCTGGGCGATACCGGGTGGGAATTATTTCACCGGCTTACCCTTACTGAAATAAAACAATACCTTGATAACAGGTCGGCAAAAGGTTTTACAGTTGTGCAGGCTGTTGCTTTGGCAGAATTTGATGGTCTTCGCAAACCAAATCAATACGGTGAGTTACCCTTAAAAAATCTTGACCCTGCAACACCAAATGACAAATACTTTACTGTACTGGACAGTGCTATCCACATGGCAAGGCAACGAAATTTATTTATGGGATTATTACCTACCTGGGGCGATAAGGTTACAAAACTATGGGGCGATGGCCCGGTTGTTTTTGACAGTATCAATGCGTACACTTATGGTAAATGGATTGGCAACCGCTATAAAAACGACTCCAATATTATCTGGATATTGGGTGGCGACCGACCCGCAGTAAAAGACAGTAACGATTGGCGCCCTGTGTGGCGTGCCATGGCGAAGGGTATTATTGAAGCTACCCATCATCAATGCCTTATTGCTTATCATCCATGGGGTGGCAGCAACTCTACATCGCAATGGATACATAATGAAACATGGCTGGATATAAATATGTTTCAATCTGGCCACGGTGGCGGGCATGATGTGGCTTGTTGGGCTTTGGCGCAAAGAGATTTTAATTTGACCCCTGCTAAACCAACGCTGGATGCGGAACCCAATTATGAAGACCATCCTGTTAATCCCTGGCCGAAGTGGGATGTAAATAACGGGTACTACAGAGATTATGATGTACGCAAACAATGTTACCGTTCCGTTTTTGCTGGTGCCTGTGGTGTTACTTATGGGCATCATGCAGTGTGGCAATTTATGGGTGCAAGAGAAGAAGCCATCAACTACCCCGACAGGGGCTGGATGAATGCCATGGACAGGCCAGGAGCCATACAGGCAGGGTATTTAAAAAAACTGATGGAATCAAGGCCAATGCTGAACCGTATTGCAGACAACACAATTATTCTGAAAGGACAAGGCGAAAAAGGAGAACATATGGAAGCATTCCGTTCTACCGACAATAGTTATGCGATGATTTATTTGCCCGTAGGGAAAACGATTACTATTAATGCCGCCAATTTACCAAAGCAAATTACTGCCTGGTGGTTTAATCCAAAAGATGCCAGCTCGCAAAAAATAAATGCAACTGATAAAAAGGATACCATGGAATTTACTTCACCAACAGCAGGTGTTGAAAATGATTGGGTATTGGTAATTGATGATGCTTCTAAAAATTACAAAGCGCCTGGTAAAAATTAAATCCATTTTTTGTTTTGCACAAAGTACATTATCAAGACAATTATTTTAAACTAACTTTAATAGAAAATAATTTTTATACCCACCTGTAAAATTGCCCATTATGGAACATAAAAAAAGTTTAGAAGAATTAAACAAAGAAGCACTCGAAAAACTGGACGACTATGTTAAATCAAAAGGTGCCGCTGCCGAAGAACATCATGAAATAATTGGTGCTGCAAAAGACAAGTGGCAGGCTGCCTGGAACGAGTTCCTGGAAACACTGGTGGTGCTGGAAAGAATAGAAATATAAACTTCCACCTAATTATATTGCAGAATTATTTTTCGTACACAAGATATTCCCATGGCTGCATATCAAAATCTTTCTGGCTTGTAAAGTCCTCGGCTGTTTTGTTAAACACATCAGTAAACTTACCCGTAAGGTGCGCATCGGTAATGGTACACTTCACAGCCTGTTTACTTAAATTCAACAACACCAATACTTCGTGATCACCATTTTTTCGCAGGTATGCCATAACATTAGCAGGGGTATTGGTTGATAAATTATAGGTAGTTACCGCAGTATCTGCTGCCCTTAATGCAGGATTATTTTTATGAATGGTTAGCAGGGTTTTGTAAAAATCATGCAAGGCATATTTGCCATTCCATTCAATAGGATCCTTATCAAAAAACTTCAATCGTTTTAAATTAGGCAACTCCTGCCCGCTGTATATTAACGGAATACCATTTCTTGTAAAACTCAATACGGCAAGCGCTTTGGCCGCGTCACCGTACTTTTCATATTCCGTACCGTTCCAGGTATTTTCATCGTGGTTGGCCGTAAACCAAAGTGGTATAGCATCATCACCGCCAACAGTGCCATACTGATAAACTATAGAATCCAATAAATATTTATCCTGGTGCTGTTTGTAAAATTCTTCTGTTTTATGCATCCATGTCCACGTATAGCAGGCATCAAAAGCCTTGTAATATTCCGGATGATCCAATGGATCACTTTCAGCAAGCCAGAAAAGTGTTTTTGTTTTTTCCAGTTCGGTCCTTGCTTCCAGCCAAAAATCAAGCTCCACCCAAAAAGCGAGGTCGCAGCGGTAGCCGTCAATATCACATTCCTTTACCCAATACTCCATGGCTTCAATCATCGCTTTTCGCAAAGCAGGGTTTGTATAATCCAGTTCAATAATATCATCCATGCCGCTGGCAATTTTAAAATCATGCCCACTGCTGTCTTTTTCAAAATACTCAGGATGTGTTTTTGTCCACACATGATCCCAACCGGTATGATTGGCCACCCAGTCAATAATCACTTTAAAGCCCATACTATGTGCCAGCTTTACCAATGCCTTAAAATCGTCCAGTGTACCAAACTCCGGGTTAATGGCGGTATAATCGCTGCAGGCGTATGGGCTGCCTAAACTACCTTTTTTATTTTTTTGTGCTATCGGCGTTATAGGCATAAACCATAAAGTAGATACGCCCATTTCTTTTAGCCTTGGCAATTCTTTGGCAAAGGCATTAAATGTTCCTTCAGGCGTATATTGGCGAACATTTACCTCGTAAACATCGGTATTATTTATCCAGGCGGCTTTTTTAAAGTTCATTGCAGTTATTTCTTTTTTAATATTGCTTGATGATTGATTATTGTTGCAAGCCAGTAATAAAATACAGGCAGTTAAAAAAAATATTATTTTTTTCATGGAAGCAATTTTTACAATTCAAATGTAAGACAGAATGATGATGTGGAAAATCAAAATTTTAAACAATCAAACCTGAAGGCTTTGCCTGGTGAAATTCAAATGCCCGCTTCTGGTCTCGGCAAGTGGGGCTCAGCGGAGGCGGGCCGAGGTTGGTTCACCAACCACTTGCGGCTGCAACAATTTTAATTGTACGCTGATGCTTTGCAGACTTCATTAAAAATATTAAACGTGTACCTTTGCTGCAATGAAACAGTTTGATGTCCCTATTATTTACCGAAGCCCATTAATTGCCGCAGTAAAAAACAAACGCAAACAGCAGGATAAAATGAAGAAAGACTTTTCTCCTACCCTGCTTGATTTTGGCTTTGTGCAAATTTACCTGGCCCGGCATTTCGGGTTTTGTTACGGTGTAGAAAATGCCATTGATATTGCCTTTAGAACCATTGATGAAAACCCGGGCAAACAAATTTTTTTACTCAGCGAAATGATACATAATCCACAGGTAAATGCCGATCTGCAGCAAAGAGGTGTTCGTTTTTTACAGGATACCAATGGCAAACAACTGGTACCATTCAGCTCACTTAATAAAAATGATATTGTAATAATACCTGCATTTGGCACTACCCTGGAAATTGAAAAAACTTTAAATACCATTGGCATACCCACCGCAAAATACAATACTACCTGCCCGTTTGTAGAAAAAGTATGGAACCGCAGCGAACAGATTGCAACAAACAATTACACAGTAGTTGTACATGGCAAGCCGACACATGAAGAAACCCGTGCAACATTTTCGCATGCCGCAAGCAACACACCTACCATTATAGTAAATGATATGGCAGACACCATTTTATTAAGCAGTTACATTAAAGGAGAAAAACCTGCGGATAAATTTTATGTTGATTTTAAAGGCAGGTATTCTGAAGGCTTTGATGTAAAAAAACACCTGGAGCGTATTGGTGTAGTAAACCAAACCACCATGCTGGCCAGCGATACACAGGCCATTGCTGATTTTTTAAAACAGGTGATGATAGAAAAATATGTTTTAACCGAAACAACTGTTGAAGACCGTTTTGCTGATACAAGAGATACTTTATGTTATGCCACCAATGATAACCAGACAGCCGTGTATGGCTTATTAAAAACCCAGGCAGATATGGCCATTGTAGTAGGTGGATACAACAGCAGCAATACATCTCACCTGGTAGAATTATGCGAAGAAAAATTACCCACTTATTTTATCAGTTCGGAAGAGAAAATAATTTCCGAAAAAGAAATACTGCATTATAATTTTCATACAAAGCAGGAAATTCTTACTGCTGATTTTATACCTTCTAACAAACCAATTAAAATTTTATTAACTTCAGGAGCAAGTTGCCCCGATGCCTTGGTAGAAGGAGTGATTAATAAACTGGTTTCATTTTTTAATGTTCCGCACAATATGCAAACTATTATGGAACAATTTGTATAATATTTTAGGATAATAAAGATTAACCGCATACTCTTTACGGCCTCATAAAAAAAGCGCCTGCCTGCCGGTAGGCAGGTTAAGAAAATTTGACTGATTGTCGTTAAGAAATGAAATTAATGTTACAAATGTTTGGCTTTGCTGTTAGCTCGTAAGTCGCACAAAAGCTGGGTTATATTTTTTTGTTTGAGCTAATTTCATTTTAGACAAGCATTCAAATTTTTAGCTTTTTTTGTGCAGCATTGATCTTTTTTGTTTCTTTTTTGCATCAAGGCAAAAAAGAAAATGGAGACTACCCTTACTGAGTAACACTTTGCAGTCAATGTTCGTTATTCTATAAAATTTATTTTTTGAACCAATACAAGGTTAACTATATTTCGTAGCAACAGTTTACAGTGCTTAGTTATTAATCATTGACAATTATTCAAATTGATAAACGGCAACAACAATTAGTGTAATAAATAGTAAACCATGTCATTAACCCTTCCTATCACCCTTAACAGAACTTACCGTATTGCGGTGAGTGTTTTCTTTTTTATAGCAGGCTTTGTATTTGCCAGTTGGGCAAGCCGTATACCCGATATTAAAAATGCACTGCATTTAAGCGATGCCGGTTTGGGCAGTGTTTTGCTGGCATTACCGGCGGGTTTAATTACTGGCTTGCCTTTATCCGGTTTCCTGGTATCGCGGTATGGAAGTAAAAAAATAATGATTGCAGGCGCTTTATTGTATCCTGCTGTTTTATTATTACTTGGCCTTGCGGCAAACCCTGTTCAACTGGCTGCGGCATTATTTTTGTTTGGCTTTTGCGGTAACCTTTTAAATATTTCTGTAAATACACAGGCTGTTGGTGTTGAGGCGATTTACGGCCGTTCTATCATGGCTTCTTTTCATGGCTTATGGAGCCTTGCCGGTTTTACAGGCGCCGCCGTAAGCACCCTCATGATCTCCTATAAACTTACACCCTTTACACACTTTTGTATTATTTGCGCAGCGGCTGTTTTATTAGTTATTGCGGTGCATAAACATGCATTGCCACAGGATAGCGGCGATAGCAAACAACCGCTATTTGCCAAACCGGATAATGCTATCCTTAAACTTGGCCTTATAGTTTTTGGGTCGCTTGTATGCGAGGGGACAATGTTCGACTGGAGTGGTGTATATTTCGAAAAGGTAGTGCTGGTGCCTGACTCATTAAGAACATTGGGCTATATTGCTTTTATGAGTTCAATGGCAGGGGGCCGTTTTGTAGCCGATTGGCTGGTTACAAAATTTGGTGTAAAACAAATGATACAGGCCAGCGGAATTATTATTTCTGCCGGGCTGCTTACCGCAGTTATTTTTCCCTACCTTATACCAGCTACTATTGGTTTTTTATTGGTAGGTATCGGCGTTTCTTCCATTGTGCCATTAACCTATGGCATTGCGGGTAAATCCACTACTATGTCGCCGGGCCTTGCACTGGCAGCCCTTTCTACCATTGGTTTTTTTGGCTTTCTGCTAGGGCCGCCTTTAATTGGTTTTATTGCACAGGCATCAGGTTTGCGTTTGTCCTTTACTGTTATAGCCATCATCGGGTTAAGTACTACGTTTCTTGCAACAAAAATAAAAATGCAGTAGTAGTTCTGTAAACAAAATAATAAAGCCACCCATTTCATATAAGGTGGCTTTATTATGTCATCACAGGAATAATTTACTTCTGTGCCGGCTCCATTGTCATTTTATCCCCGTCTTTTTTTGTTATTAATTTTCCATCCATGTCTACGGCCTGGCCGTTTGTTAATGTAATGGAGCTGCCATCTTTAGCAGTAACGGTGCCCTTTGTAGTAACTACAGTTCCGTTAGAAAAAGTTAAATCCTGCGTTAACGGTGCCATACCGTCTTTGGTCATTGTTACCAATTTACCATCTTTCATCATTACGCAATCTTTCATCTGATGCATTTTTCCCATCTTGTCTGAAGAGGACATGCTCTTTGTTGAGTCTTGTGCAATGGCGGCTGTTGTAAACGTACCGGCAACCAATAAACACATAATTAATTTTTTCATTTTCTTTGTTTTTAGTTTTTAAATATTGTCACTACTGTCCAACTATGAATCGAACAAAATCAACTGTTTCAGAGGGTCTGTTATTTTATTAGATGATTCAATCCTTGTGAAGGCTTGATTTAACT
>JAYTTI010000151.1:0-4441 GCA_043745405.1 Ferruginibacter sp.
TGATGAAAGGCTTGCACGCAACGAATTAAAAAAGTTGTTGCTGGAATTTCCGGAAATAGAAATTGTGGCCGAAGCAGCGAATGCCAATGAGGGCATCGAAAAAATCGATAGTCTGAATCCGGATCTGATTTTTCTGGATATACAGATGCCAGGTAAAACCGGTTTCGATATGCTGTCGGAACTGGACAAGGCTCCCGACGTTATTTTTACCACCGCTTACGACGAATATGCACTAAAAGCATTTGAAGTAAATGCGCTGGATTATTTAATGAAGCCGGTAGAACCTAAACGTTTGGCCGACGCTTTACAAAAATTACACCAGGCCGAAGAAAAAGAAATGGCAGCAACAATGGCTGGTATTAACCGTGGTATGCTTACCGAAGCCGACCAGGTTTTTGTAAAAGACGGCGAACGTTGCTGGTTTGTAAAACTGGGCGAAGTACGTTTGTTTGAAAGTGTGGGCAATTATGCCAAAGTATTTTTCGGTACCAACAAACCACTTATTTTAAAATCGTTAAATGCGCTGGAAGAAAGACTGGATGAAAAAGTATTCTTCCGTGCCAACCGCAAGCATATTGTAAACCTGCGTATGATTGAAAAAATAGAACCATACTTTAATGGTGGTTTATTATTGGAACTGCGTGGTGGTGAAAAAGTGGAAGTAAGCCGCAGGCAGGCGGTAAAGTTTAAAGAAATGATGAGCCTTTAATAATAGATAATTTAAAATTGAATAATTAATAATGAGAAAAATACTATTAACAGCTGCAGCAGGCTTTATATGCCTGCTTTCTTTTGCACAGAAGATTAATAAAGTAATAAATGCCGCAGAAGTGGAAAGGATAGAAAAAATACTTGCTGCAGATGATATGCAGGGGCGTAAAACATTTACACCGGGTATTGATAAAGCAGCTGATTTTATTGCAGCAGAATTTGCAAAAAGCAAACTGAAGTTTTTGGGTGCTGACAAATCTTACTTCCAGGATTTTGTAATGACGAAAGCTAAGCCAACCACCATAACCGGCATGTTAGATACCGACAGTTTGAATATAAACAACGTGGCTGCTAACACCACTTCAGTAGCAATAGATATCAGTTCTTTAAAAGATTATGAAATTGTGGTGGTAAAAAAAGAAGATGACTTTTCTAAAAAAGTTTTCCCGGTATTTGATATGGACAAAAATGTGCTGGTATTGGTTGACACCGCACATGCAAGACGTTTTAAAGGCATGCAACGTTTTACAGGCAATGCAAAATTTCAATCTGCGGTATCGCAGGTTTTTATTTTAACTGCAAACACAAACCCGGTAGTTATAAACCTGCATATACAAAATCAATTGACGGAGCAGCACCTTAAAAATGTTGTTGGCGTTATACCGGGCAAAAGCAAAAAAGAGGAGTATGTTGTTTTTAGTGGCCATTACGATCATTTAGGCATTGGCAAACCTGATAAGAATATGGATTCTGTTTTTAATGGCGCCAATGACGATGCGGCAGGCACCACCGCTGTAATGATACTGGCAAAATATTTCAGCGCACAAAAAAATAATGAACGCACCTTAATATTTGTTGCTTTTACTGCCGAAGAAATTGGTGGCTTTGGCAGCCGCTATTTCAGCAAACAGTTAAATGCTGATAAAGTTATGGCGATGTTCAATATTGAAATGATTGGCACCGAAAGTAAGTGGGGCACCAACAGCGCTTATATTACCGGCTACGAAAAAAGCGATATGGGTAAAATTTTACAGGCCAATCTCAGCGGATCTAAATTTCATTTTGAACCCGACCCTTACCCTAAACAAAATTTATTTTACCGCAGCGATAATGCCACACTTGCAGCACTGGGTGTACCTGCACATACCATCAGCACCAGTAAAATGGAAGAAGCGCCTAATGATGAACCCAACTATCATAAAGTTAGCGACGAGATAGGTACACTTGATATGAAAAATATGGCAGAGATCATTAAAGCCATTGCTATCAGCAGTAAAACTATTGTGAGTGGAAAGGATACACCGACGAGGGTGGAGAAGGAGAACTAATAAATATGGAGTAGTCATATCAGAAAGGAAGTAGTTGAACAGGCTGGAAAATGATTATGTTCTTTTTTATTAACCCTTTTTTAAGTGCCAGGTAACTGATACGTTTTGTGGAGCCGGGAATCCTGAATACCAGTGTTCCTCTATGCAAACAAGCTACCAGTTTTGCCGGTGTATTGCTTAGTAACCATATATTCCTTATGTCCTGAACCCCGATATTAAGGCCCGGTTGGAAATTTCCTCTAACATGCTGATCTTTTTATAAATTTACTAAAATCTTTTGTACAGTTTTAACTTGATAATCAAAAGAAAACTGTACAAGGAGTTACTCCAATACAAACGTTAGCGGTAACCCGTTTGGACATCTCTCAATTCGTTAGAGTTAAATAAGACCATTTTATTATGAAAAAATATATTCTTAAAATAATTATTCCAGCACTACTTCTTGCAGGATGCAAAGACAACACAAAAAATGAAAATAATAAAAATACCAAGTCTTCTACTACTACCAATTCATCAAGCGACACGAACAAAATTTATAAGAATATTTATATAAAGGCAACGCCAGACTCCATAGCAATTGATACCGCAAGGACTGCAGTTATTGTAGTTGATATGCAGAATGACTTCGGTAGCAAAGGTGGAATGTTTGACAGGGCTGGAATTAATATTTCAATAATTCAAAAAGTCATTAACCCTACAGCAAAGGTTATAGCGGCTGCTCGGGAGGCAGGCATAAAAATTATTTATCTTAAATTTGGCTACCACGAAGATCTTTCGGACGTCGGGAATGAAGAATTCCGTATGCAGCATCATCTGGCACATGTCGGAGACACAATTAATGCACCCAACGGCACAATAAGCCGTATTCTGATTCGAAACACGTGGAATACTGATATTGTTTCTGAACTTAAGCCACAAACAGACGATATTGTCATATATAAAACCAGATATAGCGGCTTCTATAAAACTGAATTAGATTCTACACTTAAACAATTAGGCAAAAAATATCTCATTATTACAGGATGTACTACAAGTACATGTGTCGAGTCTACAGTACGGGATGCTATGTTTAGAAATTATTCATCAATAGTACTCGAAGATTGCACCGCTGAACCCATTGGATATAGCTTATCAAGAAGTAATCACGAAGCATCCATTTTAGTAATTCAAAGATTATTGGGATGGGTGTCAAGTTCCGATGAATTTATTAAATCTCTTAAAAAGCAGGAAAATATTACTGATCAAAAGCTTCAATAGAAATGATCAAACACCGAAGAAAAGTGACAATAATAATTTCGTCGCAAAACAGAAGGGCATACCGCTAACATTGCATCTATTTGGCTTTTGTTCAGGGCTCGACAAGCTATGCTCAACTTTTATTTGTTACCTTCAACATTAGTAATTTTATTGGGCTTCGGTTCCGGGGCTGGACATTAAAAATGTCCAGCCCATCGCAAAGCCCTAACGTTATGCGTCATGCAACAGCCAACAAAAGACAAACGGTTCAAATAGGAAATTTATTTATTATCATTAATATTAAAATAGACTCACATGCAACAAACAACACAACAACCAAACCCATCCGGTATCATGCAGGTTGGTTTGGGTTTTTGGGCTTCCAAGGTTTTACTTACTGCTGTAAATGCCGGATTGTTTACGCATTTGGCAAAGAAACCTCTTTCCTTAAAAGAAATTAAAGCGCTATTTAACTGGAACTGTATGGACAGGCATGCATCCGATTTCTTGGATACACTCGTTGCACTTAAATTTTTAAAAAGAGAGGGAATTGGTGAAAATGCAATTTATTCTAATACTGAGGATACAGACTTTTTTCTGGATAAAGAAAAGCCTGCTTACATTGGAGGGATCCTGGCAATGGCAAACAACCGGTTATTCCGTTTTTGGGCAAACCTAGATGATGCAATGAAGACAGGAAAACTTCAAAACGAAGCTGCCAATCAGGGTGAAAACCTTTTTGAAGCGATATATAAATCACCTGAAAAAACGAAGGAGTTTATCCATGCTATGACAGGAATTCAGGTGGGTAATTTTATGGCATTTGCCAATAAGTTTGATTTTTCAAAATACAAAACCTTATGCGATATTGGCGGTTCAGGTGCGATGTTAAGCATACAGGTAGCAATGCACAATCCTCATATTACATGCACTAACTTTGACCTGCCACCCGTTGAAGCTGTTGCACTGGAAAACATTGCTCATTTCAATCTGAGCGACAGAATTAAAACTACCAACGGTGATTTTTTTAAGGATACATTTCCAAAAGCCGATATTATTGTAATGGGAAATATCCTTCATGACTGGAGCGAAGAGAGAAAACTACTATTGATTAAGAAAGCATACGATGCCCTGCCTGAAGGAGGCGCTTTTGTAGCAATAGAAAA
>JAYTTI010000152.1:0-51532 GCA_043745405.1 Ferruginibacter sp.
CAATACGAAAAGAAAAAACCCTAAGTGTATCAAATAGAGGAACAATTAATATGGCAAATCCTATAGCAGGTGCTGATTGCAATGGAAAATTAACTACTGATGAATCGGCTATATTTATAAACTTTACAACCATAATGGAATTGACAAGCCCAATCAATAAAGAACCCGTATCGCCCATAAATATTTTCGCCGGAGAAAAATTATAAATTAAAAATCCTACAAGACTGCCAGCTAGTGAGAATGCCATTACAGCATACAATAAATAACCTGTATAATAAAAATAGCCTCCAAAAATTAATGCGGTTAAAAGGCCAAGGCTTCCTGCCAAGCCATCAACACCATCAATTAAATTAAAAGAATTGATTATTACAATTATTGTAAATAGTGTTAAAATGATGCTTGCTAAATGTGGTATGGTAGTTATACCTAAAAACCCATGCATGTTGGTAATTTTAACCCCGCCAAATTTAATTATAATGCCTGCAGCAATTAATTGCCCGATAAACTTTTTTGCTACGGAAAGTACCAGTATATCATCTTTAATACCGAGGAAGAAAATTACAATTGCGGCAGCAACAAAATATTGAAGCTCATTGCTTCCAACAGGCGATCCAATTAATGTTGCTAAAATAAACCCTCCAAAAATTCCCAAACCTCCAAGAGTAGGTATTACCATTTTGTGCACTTTCCTTTCATCTGGCTCGTCAAATAATTTTTTTCGCCTTGCAACCTCGATAATGATAGGTATTGCAAAAAAAGTAATCAGGAAAGCAAAAGTGTAACTTAACAATATCTTATCCATGCAAAGGGTATTAAAGAAAGGTATATGATTGCAAAAATATTTTAATAAAAAGGTACCTATCCGTTTAACAAATTACAACTCTATCTCAATTTAGTTCTATTTCTACGTATTAACAGTTGCATTCGTATACCTATACCTTTCTTATTAAATATTATAGCAAATTAACGTATAAATTTTGAACTTATTATTATGGGGCCTCAATACATATTTTTTTTTACTTTGGTGATGTGGGTATTTAAAGTAGGTTTGCATACAAATAATAAAAAAATGAACAATTTACAAGATATTGCCACCCAGGTAAGAAGAGATATTGTACGGATGGTACATGCAGTGCAGAGTGGCCATCCAGGCGGATCGTTAGGATGCACAGATTATTTTACGGCTCTGTATTTCGATGTTATGAAACATAGTCCCTCATTTAATATGGATGGTGTTGGGGAAGATCTGTTTTTTTTAAGTAATGGGCATATTTCGCCTGTATTTTATAGTGTTTTGGCAAGAAGTGGCTATTTTCCAGTTAAAGAATTATCAACTTTTAGAAGGTTGAATAGCCGGTTACAAGGCCATCCTACTACCCATGAGCATTTACCAGGCATACGTGTTGCCAGTGGTTCATTAGGGCAGGGAATGAGTGTTGCACTGGGAGCAGCAATGGCTAAAAAATTAAATAATGATTCCAGTATCGTTTATTCTTTGCATGGAGACGGGGAATTAGATGAAGGCCAAAACTGGGAAGCTATTTTGTTTGCAGCACACAAAAAAGTGGATAACTTAATTTCAACCATTGACTTTAATGGCCAGCAAATAGACGGTACTACAGCAAATGTGATGAATCTTGGTAATCTTGCGGGCAAGTTTGAGGCTTTTGGCTGGGAAGTTATTCATTTGGATAAGGGCAATGATATGGATGAAATACTGGCAACATTAAACCTGGCCAAATCGCTAACCGGCAAGGGCAAACCGGTTGTTATTATTATGAAAACGGTAATGGGTAAGGGTATAGATTTTATGGAAGGAAAGCATGAATGGCACGGTATTGCCCCCAACGATGAGCAATTGCAAAAAGCATTGGCTCAATTACCTGTAACACTGGGTGATTATTAGTAATTAAAAAAAATTAAGAATAATATTCATGATATTTAGCTTCCATAATTATGGAAGCTTTTTTTATTTTTTTTACAATAATAAAAAATTATCTTAATTCAATTTGCTGGTTTGCAGCCTTACGGGCAGGAAACCAGGAAGCAAGAAAAGAGATTACAACAACTGTTGAAGCTACCAGTAAAAAATCGGAGGCCTGTAGTTTTATGGGGAAATAATCTATTAAAAATGAACCACCCCGCAATTTTATAAGTTTTAATTTTATTTGAATAAAGCATACTATCAGTGCCAGCAAAATGCCGGTTACAGCTCCAATACCTGCCAGCAATAGGCCTTCACTGAGAAATATTTTTAGTATCATACCTTTATCTGCACCCATGCTTTGCAATACACTGATATCTTTTTGTTTTTCTAAAACCAGCATGGTTAATGCGCTAACCATATTAAAAGCAGCAATAAATAATATTAAAGTAAGCACTGCATAAATAATCCACTTCTCCATCCGCATAGTGCTGTAAAGATTATTATTTTGTTCAAACTTTGTTTGGACTGTATAAGCAATCCCCAAAATTTTACCAAGCTGCAATTGCGCAGCTATCATATCTGTTTTATCATTCAATTTAATTTCCGCAGCACTATATTCATCAGCAGCAAACCCCATCTGCTGTTTTACAAAATCAATATTGGTAATAGCATACTTGTTATCAAAATCCTGTTGTATAGCAAATACACCTGTAGCTTTTACAATGCCTTCGCTTAACGATTGTAAAGGATCACTTACAGAAACTTTTCCTTTTTTTGGCAAAATAAGGGTAAGATCAGATGCCTTAAAAGCGCCATCAACATTAATAGCTGCTGCATTCTGTATACCTGCACCCACTATCAATCCCGGCTTACTGGCTGTTCCTGTATTAAATTTGCCTTCATAAGTTTTTGAAGCAACTTCTGTTACAGTACTATAGTTATTATCCACGCCTTTCAGGTAAATAATTGCTTTCATGTCTTCATTTTGTAATAATGCATGTTCTTCGGCAATTAAGGAAACAGCATTTATGCCTTGTTGGTGTTTTATTAAGACAAGTTGTTGAGGAGTAAGTATAAAGGTTTTTCCTTTTGCAGGTGTAATTTTTATATCTGCATAAAATGAATTGTACAATGATTTTACCAATCCTTCAAAACCATTAAAAACGCTCAATACCAATATCTGGCATGCAATGGCAAATGTAATAACGCCCACGGTTACCCATGCAATCAGGTTGATGGCGTTGGCGCTTTTTTTTGCTTTAAAATATCGCCAGGCAAAGGTTAAATACATACCCGTATGTCCGCCGCGGCGGAGTATTGAATGATTAAAAATTGTGGATGATTTTTATTTACTCTCAGTTTCATCGGTTGTGTTGGGCCCTTCTTCTTTTTTTATTTTTTCAAACAGCTCTTCCATTTTAAAAACATAGTCGAGTGTATCATCAATAAAAAATTTCAATTCTGGAATACTGCGTAACTGGTGACGTACACGGGTGCCCAGTTCTTTTCTGATCTCTTTATTTTTTTCTTCAAACTTTAATAAAGTTGCCTGTGTATCTTTTACCTGGAACATGCTGAGGTAAACTCTTGCTTCAAAAAGATCAGGCGTAATTTTTACAGATGAAATGGAGATCATGCCGCCATCCATCATGGTTAAACCCATGCGACGAAAAATATCATTCAGCTCCTCGTTAATCAGCCCGGCTACCTGCTTTTGTCGTTTTGTTTCTGTTGTCATACTGCAAATTGTTGTGAAGTGTAAAGTTATATAGTTTTACCGGACTTTAATTTCAATTTTTCATCCTAGTAAATATCAAATACAATTTGATATTTACTAGGATGATTGTATCTTTATAAAATGATAGAAAGAGCCATCAAACCTGTTATTGAAAAGTTTTTAAAAGTCTTTCCTGCAATTGTTATTTTAGGTCCAAGGCAGGTAGGTAAAACTACATTGATAAAGTTGCTGGCTGCAAAAAATAAAAAGAAAACTATATATCTTGACCTTGAAAAAAACAGCGATTTTGATAAATTAAATCGTGATGCGGAAGAATATTTACTTTCTTATCTGGATGAATGTGTGCTGATTGACGAAGTTCAACGTATGCCCTCGCTTTTTCCGTTATTGCGTGCAGTTATTGATGAAAAACGCAAGCCCGGCCGGTTTATTATTACTGGTTCTGCATCACCTGAATTATTAAAAGGCGCTTCCGAAAGTTTGGCAGGTAGAGTAGCTTATTTTTATCTGCACCCAATTGGATTGCATGAACTGCATGCTGCTATCCCTATGAATAAACACTGGTTTAGGGGAGGATTTCCACAAGCACTCACTATACGAAACAATCAATTACTGCAAGGGTGGCTGGATTCATTTATTACTACTTACATAGAGCGGGATTTGCCATTTTTATTTGATATACGCTTTTCCACTTCAACTATGCGCAAGTTATGGAGCATGCTGGCCCATTTACAGGGCAGTATATTAAACGCAGAAAACCTGGGTAATTCTTTGGGCATTACAGGCACTACTGTAAAGCGATACTTAGATTACCTGGAAGCTGCTTTTATTATTACCAGGCTACAACCTTATTTTATAAACATTGGTAAGCGGTTAATAAAAACCCCTAAAATTTATATTAACGATAGCGGCATTTTGCATTACCTGTTAAGGCTGCATGCTGAAAAGGAATTATTGAACCATCCTGGTGTTGGTGCTTCCTGGGAAGGGTATATTGTTAGCCAGGTATTGTATGCAAAAGACAACAGGGTGGATATGTATTACTATCGTACACAAGCTGGTGCCGAATGTGACCTGGTATTGGTTCGTGGCCATGTGGTAAAAGCCTGTGTTGAAATTAAACTAAGCAAGGCTCCGGTTGCAACCAAAGGTTTTTTTCAATGCATTGAAGATTTAAAAAGTAAAAATAATTTTATTGTTTGTTCTGCAGATGTTGATTATATAAACAAGCAGGGGATACGTATAGTGGGTGCTGCAAATTTTTTAACTAAATACCTGCCCAGGTTATAAATAAACCTAGTAAATGTCAAATCATATTTGACATTTACTAGGTTGGTAAAATGATTACTATTTATAAAAAGTTCGAAAATGGTGTGCAGTACAAGTGTGCGACGCAAGAATGCCGCCATAAAAAACAAAAGCTAGTCTCAAAATAAAAAAACCGGCAAAGCCGGTTTAAAATTTAGTTAAATTAGTTTATTAAATAGTAGATGTAACACTTACTTTTTCTTTCATCATTTCTCTTAATACTGTTGCAATAGCATTGGCATCTAAACCAATTTCTTCATACAACTGTTTTGGAGTTCCGTGTTCTATCAGTCTGTCTGGGATGCCCATAATTTTTACAGTTGCATTGTAGCCATTCGCATTCATAAATTCCAGTACTGCTGAGCCAAAACCACCTACTACGGTACCATCTTCAATGGTAATTATTTTATTGTATTTGCTAAATACTTCGTGTAATAACTCTTCGTCAATAGGCTTTACAAAACGCATATCGTAATGTGCCGGGTTAATACCTTCGGCTTTTACATCACGGATAGCTGATGCCGCAAAATTTCCGGGATGACCAAAAGAAAGTATCGCAATATCTTGTCCGTCTTTTAATTTTCTTCCCTTGCCAATTTGTATTTCTTCAAAGGCTGTCTTCCATTCGGGCATCACGCCTTCGCCACGTGGATAGCGGATTACAAATGGATTTTTTGTGGTTTCCAGCTGCGATGTGTACATTAGGTTACGCAATTCTTTTTCATTCATTGGCGCACTCACCACCATGTTGGGGATACAGCGCATGTACGCAATATCGTAACAGCCATGGTGTGTTGCTCCATCTTCGCCTACAAGCCCCGCCCTGTCTAAACAAAAAACCACCGGTAATTTTTGTATCGCCACATCATGCACCACCATGTCGTATGCCCTTTGCATAAAAGAAGAATAGATATTGCAAAACACCCGCATACCCTGCGTTGCCAAACCAGCACTTAATGTTACTGCATGTTGTTCACAAATGCCTACATCAAAAGCCCTGTCGGGCATTTTTTCCATCATGTATTTTAAAGATGAGCCACTGGGCATTGCCGGTGTAATACCCATAATTTTACTGTTCATTTCTGCCAGTTCAATAATGGTATGTCCAAATACATCCTGGTATTTTGGCGGCTGCGGAATATCAAATTTTTTCTTTTGGATTTCCCCCGTTACTTTATCAAATAGGCCGGGTGCATGCCATTTGGTTTGGTCTTTTTCTGCCAACACATATCCTTTTCCTTTTACTGTTTTGATGTGCAAAATTTTAGGGCCGGGAATATTTTTCAAATCGGTTAATGTATCAACGAGCTTGGTAATATTATGACCGTCAATGGGACCGAAATACCGCAGGTTCAGTGCTTCAAATAAATTAGCGCTGCTGCTGACCATCCCTTTTATACCATCCGTTAATTTTTGCGCCATGGAGCGGGAAAATGTTTTACCCACCGGTAACTTTCCTAATAAATTCCACACGTCATCTTTTACTTTGTTATAGGTATGAGATGTAGTGATATCTGTAAGGTATTCTTTTAATGCCCCCACATTGGGGTCAATGCTCATGCAGTTATCATTCAAAATAATAAGCAGGTTGCTGTTAGCAATACCTGCATGGTTCATGGCTTCAAATGCCAGGCCGGCCGTCATGGCGCCGTCACCTATAACAGCAATATGTTGTCTGTCTTTTTCTCCTTTGTAATAACTGGCCATTGCCATACCTAATGCTGCGCTGATAGAAGTAGAAGAATGCCCTACACCAAAAGTATCATACTCACTTTCATTCCTGTTCGGGAAACCACTTAAGCCATGATATTTTCTATTGGTAGGAAACTGGTCTCTTCTGCCGGTTAATATTTTATGGCCGTATGCCTGGTGGCCTACATCCCACACCAACTGATCGTATGGTGTATTAAAAACATAATGTAATGCCACACTCAATTCCACCACACCAAGACTGGCAGCAAAATGCCCGCCATACACGCTTACCACATCAATAATATATTGACGGAGTTCGTCAGAAACAAGGTGCAATTGCTCCCTGCTTAATTTTTTAAGGTCTTCAGGGTTATTGATATCACTTAATAATTTGCCGGCTTTTATTTCCATGCTTTTATTTTTGCGCTGTAAAGTTACGGTTTTAGCTGTTTTTATTGCTTTTAAACAAATTATAACGTAAAAAGTTGCTGATTATTTACCTGGGTGGATGATTGTGATTATACCAGAATGATAATTGCAGTAAATTACAAAATAAAATACTTCATTAATTGGCAGCCCATTTATATAAACCAACAATGAAGTTTCATCATATCGCGATACAATATGCCAAAATTATCCGTACTACTTAAAACTACTTGTTTATTGTTATTTGTTTTTTTCATTGCATTTTTAACTTCCTGTAAACAGGATTGCTCTAAAACAGTTCCCTGCCCCGGTTATAAAGATGCGGTGCTGGATGCATGGTTCCCTTATTTTGATAACCAGGTATTGATATTTAAAAGCAATACCAATTTGTATGATACATTGGTTTTAAATTTAACTGACTCTACCATTGCATATGACTACAATACGGGTTTAGGCAGGTCAAATAGTGGTTGTAACCAAACAAAATCTTTCGCATCCACCAAAAGGGATTCTGTCAATTATCCAGCCTTTGGTATTTTGCTTAACAGCGCCCAGGATGCGTATTCAACTGTACAAAAAAGAAGTGCTTCCATTAACTTTTATAACAACTATTTTTATGGTCAGGATTTGGGAGATAATGGTTTTAGTAGTTTTTCAATTTCAGGTAGCGAAATTATTACTCCGCAAACCTTTACCAATTATGCATTTAATAGAGTAGTGTATCCTATTGTTCAGATTGTTACAGGCGATTCAGCTATCGTTAAAATACCCGGTGTGTATA
Organism: Ferruginibacter sp.; assembly: GCA_043745405.1. GTDB lineage: Bacteria > Bacteroidota > Bacteroidia > Chitinophagales > Chitinophagaceae > Ferruginibacter. The sequence goes on from JAYTTI010000152.1 coordinate 7,873, forward strand.
AAATTATTTACGCCAAAAATTATGGTATCATTGCTTACGAAACCAACCCTGGCGCTGTAAGCTGGATTAAACAATAATGGCCATTAAAATAACTTCTGCATGCATTTTCCTGTAGAAATTTCTTTTGGAAAAAATAGTTTTTATCTTCATGCAGTAATGGAGGCTGCCGGTTTTTTTCTTGGCTTCCGCTATTTTTTATTTCTTAGAAAAAAACAAGGTGACACCATTGAATCAGCTAACAGAACATGGATTTTAATAGGGGCTATTTTTGGCGCTTTGATGGGAAGCCGGTTGATTGGGTCATTGGAAAGACCATATGAATTATTTATTACCGACAATGTTTGGGAATATATTTACAGTAACAAAACTGTATTGGGTGGTTTTTTAGGTGGGCTGTTTGGGGTAGAACTAATTAAAAAAATATTGAAAGAAAAGCATAGCAGTGGCGACCTGTTTACTTATCCCATGATACTGGCATTGACTATTGGCCGCATTGGTTGTTTTAGCATGGGCGTTTATGAAGAAACTTATGGCATACCAACTGTTTTTTTTACAGGGATGAATTTAGGCGATGAGGTACTTCGGCACCCGGTAAGTTTGTACGAAATAGTTTTTTTAATATTACTTTGGATTGTCCTGTTGCAGGTAGAAAAAAGATACCGATTGGCAGAGGGTGCAAGATTTAAAGTATTTATGATTGGGTATATTTTATTTAGATTTTTTATAGATTTTATAAAGCCTTCGTATATCATTGTGGCAGGATTATCTACTATACAAATTACAGCCCTTCTGGGCTTAATTTATTATTGCCGCTACATTATTCATCCTAAAAAATTATTACAACCCAATGCCTGAACGTCCCTACATTTACTACGACTTTACACTTAGCATTTGCAGCACCTGCCTGCGCCGAGTGGATGCCAAAATTGTTTTTGAAAACAGCAACGTTTATATGCTTAAAAATTGTAAGGAGCATGGCTTTGAGAAGGTACTGATTGCTACAGATATTGAGTATTATAAAACGCTTCGTAACTACAACAAACCCAGCGAAACACCATTGCATTTTACCACCAAAACGCATTATGGCTGTCCGTACGATTGTGGTCTTTGCCAGGACCATGAGCAACATAGCTGCCTTACCGTTATTGAAATAACAGACCGCTGCAACCTGCAATGCCCTACCTGTTATGCCATGAGCAGTCCACACTATGGCAGGCAAAGAACAGTAGAGGAGGTGGAGAAGATGTTAGACATTATTGTTGCCAGCGAAGGCACGCCGGATGTGGTACAAATCAGCGGTGGCGAGCCAACGGTGCATCCTGATTTTTTTGCCATTATGGATATTGCAAAGAAAAAGCCCATTAAACATTTGATGCTAAACACCAATGGCATCCGAATTGCCAAAGATTTTGAGTTTACCAAACAACTGGCCTGCTATGCCCCGGACTTTGAAATTTATTTGCAGTTTGATTCTTTTAAATCATCCGCGCTGGAACAATTAAGGGGAAAAGATTTAACGGAAACACGAATGAAAGCACTTGAACATTTGAATGCACTCAACTTATCTACCACCCTGGTGGTAACCTTGCAGCAAGGCGTAAACGATGATGAGATAGGTAAAATAATTGAGTTTGCCTTACAGCAAAAATGTGTTCGTGGTGTTACTTTTCAACCCACACAAGTTGCAGGCAGAACAGAAAATTTTAATCCTGCAACCGACAGGATAACACTAACAGATGTACGCCAAAAAATACTTGACCAGACGAATATATTTAAACCGAACGACCTGATACCGGTACCCTGTAACCCTGATGCCCTTGTAATGGGTTATGCATTAAAGTTAGCGGGGCAAACATTTCCATTAACAAGGTATATTGACCCGGCACAATTGTTAGACAACAGCCGCAACACCATCATTTACGAACAGGATGATGCACAGAAAGAAAAGATGATTGATATTTTTAGCACAGGTATTTCTGTAGATAGGGTAGAAGAAAATATGAAGCAATTGCTTTGTTGCCTGCCACAGATTGAGGCACCAGGTTTAGGTTATGAAAATTTATTCCGTATCATTATCATGCGGTTTATTGATGCCTACGATTTTGATGTAAGGGCAATCAAAAAAAGCTGTGTCCACATAGTACATAAAGACGGGCGCATTATCCCTTTTGAAACAATGAATTTATTTTACAGGGATGATAAAGAAGCCTATTTAAAAACGCTGCAACAGGAAAGAGCAGGTTTACCCATTTAAAAAATATACAATGACCCAGTTTAAAACAACACTCCTTATTTGCTTTTCGCTTTTTGGTTTTATTGCTATTTGCTTTTTATTATTTGGCGATAGAGACAAGTTTGCCATGATGGGTATCTCAGGCCTGTTACTTGCTGTGTTATATTTTATAATTGGCCTTTTGGCATGTATACCCAAAACTGGCAGACAGGTGGGAAAAGCAATGTTGTTATCTGCTGGCACCATGCTGTTGATTGGGATAAGTGTATGCAGCTTAAACCCGGTGAATTTTAATATGCATTAATTATCAAAAAGAAAATCGTGAAATAACCAGATACATACTGTATTGAATTTTGCAGAAAAGCCCTGTTTATGGTAAAAGAAACAAGAGTAGCTGCATTGATAACTGTTGTTGTTATAGTTGCAATATCAGCTTTCCGGCAAAATAATGGTACTATGTTCGATGCAACCGGAGGAATGGGAGTATCCTGTTTTTTGCTTGGTTTAATTGCCGGAGTTACAGGGCTTTTTTTATCTGCCTTTCGCAGGGTTGCAAGCTATGGCTTAGGTATGGTAATAGGTAGTGGTATTTTATCACTGATTGGATATGGGTTATGCAGCAGTGGATTTGGTTTAATAAAATAATTGAGCAATTAAATTTTCCCCATCATGTTCAACATCAAATCAGGGTCGGGACAATTTTTTAAATACTTTTCTTTTTCTTCAAATGTACAAACACCCGGATAGTCGCCCCTGCTTAAACGTAAATCACTAATTATTTGAAAATGCAGGTGTGGTGGCCAGTCGCCGTTTTCTTTTGGCTCACCAAAATGAGCCAGCAATTCTCCACGGCTGATGTATTTTCCTTCCTGCAAATTTGAAAGGTCAGCCAGGCTAAGATGGCCATATAATGTATAAAACACGATGGTCTCTAATTGATGCTGCAAAATTATTGTAGCACCATAATCACCAAAAGCATCGTTAAAAGCAAAGCTGTGTACAGTGCCGCCAACAGGTACAAAAACTTTTGTACCAGCTGCTCCCCAAATATCTATGCCTAGATGGATAGAACGGGCAACGCCAGCCCCCTCTAAATCTCCTCCGCCAGCTGGCGGAGAGACTTTGAAAGACAATGATTCTTTGAAGTGGTCACTTCTTTTGTACAATATCCTGTCTTCACCATAACCGCCTATACCGTATTTGCCATTTACGCTTGATAATTTATTATTGACGTATGTAGAAAATGCTCCTGTATCCGCAATCATTTCGGCAGTTAAGTCTTTATTAGCTGCGGTAAAATCAAAGTGAAACAACTTGTCTGTAGTAGCATTAAAATTAACTACGCTACGGAAGTTTGACTGGTTTTTTTGCAACACATTTTCAAGTAAGCTTTTCATAAATTGAAGATAGGCATATCTTTTAATGTGCGCTAACATTCAGGCAAGGCAGGTAGTTAAATTAGTTTACTCTTGCAAATATTTTTTTATTCGGTGGCGAAGTAATATTTTCTAAACTCACATCAATTTGTTGGAACAATTTTTCTTCCAGTAAATTCGCAAAGGCTTCAAAATAATCAATGGCGTCTTCCTTTTTATTCCGTTTTAACCAGCGAAAGCCACCAGGCAATTGTTGCAACACTTCCCTGTCTGATAAATATTCTATATGGTGAATATCGGTTGGTGTTAAGCCAATTTGTTGAAGTTTATTAAAAACCAAGGAAAGCGGAGCATTCGTTGCCGGACAAAATTCCACAGCCAATTCCGTCCATTCACCAATACCGGTGTGAGCGTACGAAAGTATTTCTTCTTTGCTAAAATTGGTTACCGATTGTACCAGGTTGCCACAATTGCAGGCACCATGATGCCCCCAGCTGTGATAAGCACCATTGCGGAGGTTTGATGCAGTTAAACGCAAGGCGTCGATAAGTTCTATTGTTGCTTTTGCCATCCTGTAAATTTAATTTACATAACAACACAGATAATATTTTGTTTAGTTTCACATAAAGAATACCACGGATACAAAGAACACAAAATTGTGTGCTTTATACTTCTTTGCGGCCTTGTGTGAAACTACACTACCACGTTGACCATTTTATTTTTTACGTAGATGATTTTTTTGGGATCTTTTCCTTCCAGCCATTTTTGCACAATAGCATTTTGTAATACCATTTTTTCTACTGCTGCCTGGTCGAGGTTTAAAGCCAGGTTGATATTGGCCCTTACTTTTCCATTGATGGAGATGGGATATTCCTTACTACTCTCTACCAATAATGCAGGGTTAAATGTTGGATATGCCGCATCTAATACAGAGCCCTGGTTACCCAATTGGTTCCATAATTCTTCGGCAATATGCGGTGCATAAGGCGTTAATAAAATCAACACATTTTGCAGCACTTCTTTTTTATGGCATTTACTATCTGCCAACTCATTTACACAAATCATGAAAGTACTTACGGCTGTATTAAAACTAAAACGCTCTGTGTCTTCATCTATTTTTTTAATGGCACGGTGAAGTATTTTTAATTCAGCATCGGTCGCTTTTTCTTCATTCCAAACTTTACCTTTTAAGTCATCGTAAAACAGGCGCCAAAGTTTGCGTAAAAAACGATGTACACCTTCAATACCTTTGGTGTCCCAAGGTTTGCTCATTTCAACAGGGCCAAGGAACATTTCATACATACGGAATGTGTCGGCTCCGTATTCTTCAACTAAATCATTAGGGTTTTCAGTATTGAATTTTGACTTTGACATTTTTTCCGATTCTTCTTTCACATAAATAAATTCTTTTCCCTCCTCTTTATCCCATACTATGTCGAAATCGGTTGCATTTAATCGATATGCTGCTATATATTTTTCAAAGTTTTCTTTTGTCAATTTTCCATTCGACTCCACATAATTGTGTCCGTATTTAAATCTTTGAAAAGCCTCTATCTGTTTTATTTTTTTATAAGAAACTATTTTATCACTCAATGGATTATCAAGAATAAAAAAATATGACTTTCCTGTTATCATCCCCTGATTCACCAATTTCTTATAAGGCTCTTCAAAACCAATATATCCCAAATCAAATAAAACCTTGGTCCATAAACGGCTGTATAATAAATGACCCACCGCATGTTCTGTACCACCAATGTATAAATCAACCTGGTTCCAGTAATCACTCGCTTTTCTGTCACAAAAAGTTGCTGAATTATGTGGATCCATATAACGTAAAAAATACCAGGAAGAACCTGCATAGCCGGGCATTGTAGAGGTTTCCCTTCTAACACTATCTCCTAAATTTACCCAGTCTGTTATATTGGCCAATGGCCCTTCGCCCTCCGGCCCGGGGCTGTATTTATCTACCGGTGGTAATATCAATGGTAACTCTTCAGCATTTAGTGAAATGGCAATTCCATCAGTCCAGATAATGGGAAATGGTTCGCCCCAATAACGCTGGCGGCTAAAACCTGCATCCCTCATCCTGTAATTTACTTTGCGTTTACCAATACCCAGTTCTTCAATTTTATTAATTGCAACATTAATTGCATCCTTCATTAACAGTCCGTTTAAAAAACCGGAGTTTTCCAATACCGCATCTTTTGTAGCATTGGCTTCTTCCCCATTATAATGACTCCCGATAATATTGGTAATAGGAATATTAAAAAGTTTGGCAAAACTATAATCACGCTGATCGCCGCAAGGTACGGCCATGATTGCTCCAGTACCATAGCCCGCTAAAACATATTCTGCTATCCAGATAGGTATTTCTTTTCCGTCAAAAGGATTGATGGCATAGGCACCCGTAAAACAACCTGTTATTTGTTTTACTTCGGCTAAGCGTTCCCGTTCGCTACGGCTTTTTACATAAGCCAAATATTTTTCTATTGCTTCTTTTTGGTCAGCAGAAGTTATTTTATTTACCAGTCCACGCTCTGGTGCAACCACCATAAAATCTACACCAAAAATTGTGTCGGGACGGGTTGTATATACCCTTAAATTTTCGCTGCTGTTTTTAATGGCAAAATCCATTTCAGCACCCTGGCTTTTACCAATCCAGTTACGCTGCATTTCTTTCATGCTATCGCTGAACTCTACTTTTTCCAAACCTTCCAGCAACCTGTCTGCATAAGCAGTTATTCTTAAATACCACTGACGCATTTTCTTTTTTTCAACCGGGTAGCCCCCTCTTTCGCTTACACCATTCACCACTTCATCATTGGCCAATACTGTACCCAATGCTTCACACCAGTTTACCTCTCCATAGGCGCAAAATGCCACGCGGCGTTTCATTAAAATATCTCCCTGTTCTTTTTTCGAAAAAGCATTCCACTGTGCTGCCGTAAAATTTTTATTTCCTTTTGTTTCGTATTTTTTTACAAGATCCTCAATAGGCCTTGCTTTTTGTTGTGTATTGCAGAAATAACTATTAAACAATTCTAAAAAAATCCACTGCGTCCATTTATAATATTGCGGATCACTGGTCCGCAGTTCCCTGTCCCAATCGTAACAAAAACCAATTTTATCCAGCTGGGTTTTAAATGTAGCAATATTTTTTTCGGTTGTATCAGCAGGGTGCTGGCCGGTTTCCAGCGCATACTGTTCGGCAGGTAAACCAAAACTATCAAAACCCATGGGGTGTAAAACATTAAACCCTTTTAATCTTTTATACCTGCTGTAAATATCACTGGCTATATAACCCAAGGGGTGCCCTACATGCAGCCCGGCACCGCTTGGATACGGAAACATATCCAGCACATAATACTTTGGCTTGTTTGATTCATTGGATACTTTGTATACATTATTGGCCTTCCAGCGGTCCTGCCACTTTTTTTCTATTTCGTTAAATCTGTATTCCATTGAACCGTATTTATTTTAATTCCTTAAACGGGTAATTATATGTTGTACAATATTGCCAAACAAATACACAGATACCTGGTGCGATGTTAATGGTATTTTCGTTTGCAGTTTTCAGCCTTCCAAAAAATCGGGCATCAGAAAATCTTTCCTAAATGTTTTGTGAAAGAAAAGTTATTTTACCCATCTACCAACAACATGGCAACCAATAATAAAAATATATTTACCAGGTATACGTTTTCAGTCGGGTAAAAATACAGTAAAGAAGGTAAAATTCTTTATTTTTGCCCGCCTGTCAACAGCGGCTGATAAACCACTCATCATTAAACAATAGAAATTATGGCTCAATTCGGAAAAGCAAGCAGTAAACGTAGCCAGCCAACTTATGCCTATGCTATCATTGGTGTAGCCCTTGTATTGTTTTTATTTGGTATTGTAGGCTGGTTTTTCCTGAACCTTCGGAAATCGGGCGATTATTTTAAAGAAAATATACAGGTGCATGCCTTTTTATATCCTGAAGCAGGAAATAAAAAAATCGACAGCCTTAAAAATTATATCGCCGCTATTCCTTATGCAAGGGATGTTCAACATATTACAAAAGAAATGGCAGCACAGGAATGGAACAAAGACAATGACAGTACCTGGAAAAAATTGCTCGATTACAATCCATTGCCAGAAAGTATTGACTTTTATATAAAAGCAGACCATGTAGAAAAAGACAGCCTGAATATGCTGTCCGAAAATCTGCAAAACACATTTCCCGGTGTTATTAAGGAGTTTCAATTTCCTACAGAAACGGTTAGCAAAATAAGCGGGTTTGTAAAAACAGGTGCGCTGGGGTTTTTAGTTGGCGCTATCATCCTCACGATTTTAGTAATATTTTCTATTGATAATACCATCAGGCTGGCCATGTACAGTAACCGGTTTTTAATAAAAACCATGCAGATGGTTGGTGCAACCAGGGGCTTTATTGCCCGGCCAATTACCTCAAGGGCAGTCATCAACGGGTTGCTAGCTTCTGTATTGGCCATATTGGCTATTTGGGGAACCATTATTTTAATGGAGAGCCTGGTACCCAATTTTAAATTGCTTCATGATAATAAAAGCATGATCATTTTATTTTTGATTATCATTGTACTGGGCGTTGCCATGACCTTATCGAGTACATACCTGGCAGTATTAAAGTACCTTAAAATGAAGCTAGACGAACTTTATTAACTTACCAGAAACATTTAATTAAAATATTATCCATTTATTTGCACCTATAAATTATTTTTAATGATCACTAACAAAAAACAAACCGCACCAAATCCATTATTTGGTAAAGAAAATTTTATCTGGATGTTGATTGGTTTGATAGTAATGGCAATTGGATTTTTTTTAATGGCAGGTGGCAAAAGTGCCGATCCAACCAAGTTTAACGACAATGAAATATATAGTTTTACAAGAATTACACTGGCACCTTTTTTAATTATTGCAGGTTTTGTAGTTGAAATATTTGCAATAATGAAAAAGCCGAAGGAAGGGAATGGTATAAAAAGTTTATAAAGTGGATAAGCCTTAATAACTACGCTTAACTTTAGCTGCCACAAAATAATTTTAATGCGATGTTTTAATATCGCATTTTTAATATTCCAAAAGAGGAGTAATCACTTAGAAATTACTTACTCTAAATACTTCATTTACCTTATTTACTTTTTAAACCTTATATACTTTTTAAACCTTTTACTTTAACCACTAAACATACTAAAAACAATGGATACTCTCCAGGCCATCATCATTGCTATCGTAGAAGGGCTTACAGAATTTTTGCCCATCTCTTCTACCGGCCACATGATTATTGCTGAAAAAATTTTGGGTATTACCGAAACCAATTTTATAAAAGTGTTTACTGTAGCCATTCAGTTAGGTGCAATACTGGCAGTTGTGGTATTGTATTATAAAAAATTCTTTGATTTTAAAAGATGGCAGTTTTATGTAAAGCTTGTTGCAGCTGTTATGCCGGCCCTAATATTAGGATTTTTATTTTCTAAAAAAATAGATGTGCTTTTGGAAAGTTCACTCACTGTTGCCATTTCCATGCTGGCGGGCGGTATCATTTTATTATTTATTGACAAAGCATTTACCAGGCCCATCATACAATCAGAAGAGAAAGTTTCTTTACCCAAAGCTGTTATCATTGGAACCTGGCAATGCATTGCCATGATACCTGGTGTAAGCCGCAGCGCTGCGTCAATAATTGGGGGTATACAGCAAAAATTAACCCGCAGTGCGGCGGCAGAATTCTCTTTCTTTTTAGCAGTACCTACTATGCTTGCTGCAACAGTTTTTAAATTGTATGAATACCATAAAGAAAACGGTGGCTTTGCAGGCGAAGAAATAAAACAATTAATCATTGGCAATATTGTAGCTTTTGTTGTGGCTATGTTAGCTGTAAAATTCTTTATTGGTTTTTTAAAAAAATATGGTTTTAAAATTTGGGGCGTATACAGGGTAATTATTGGAATTATTCTATTGCTGCTTATCTGGAAAGGGGTATTAAATTAAAGACCGATAATTCTTTTATTTATTTTTGATGATTAATTATTAATTTTCCTATCTGCCGCAAGGTATTCATCTTGATAAATAAAACTGATGCAGACCGCTTCAAAAAAAGTTATTAACGGATGGGCCATGTATGATTGGGCCAATTCTGTTTATAATCTTGTAATTACCGCTACTTTTTTTCCTGCTTATTATGCAGCAGTAACGGGCACTCAAAACGAAGCATTTAAAGACGGTGTTAGGTTTTTGGGTGGAAATTTTGTAAACACCGAAATTAAGGATTACGTTTTATCATTTGGATTCCTGATTATTGCAATCCTTTCCCCTGTTCTTTCTTCTATCGCCGATTATAAGGGCAATAAGAAAAACTTTATGCGCTTCTTTTGCTGGATGGGTTCGGCCAGCTGTTCTTTGATGTTTTTCTTTGATAAAAATCATGTAACACTTGGGTTAATGTGTTTTATGTTTGCCGGTATAGGGTTTTATGGCAGCCAGGTTTTTTACAACTCTTATTTACCTGAAATAGCTGCAGAAAAAGATATGGACAGGATAAGTGCCCGTGGCTATACAATGGGCTATATTGGAAGTGTGATAATGCAAATGATTGGTTTTGGATTGGTGATTTTAATGCCCAATAACCCGCTACCGTTAAAAATTACTTTTTTGTTAGTAGGTATCTGGTGGGTAGCATTTGCACAAATTACTTTTAACAGGTTACCCATGATTCCTAAGCCTGAGAGAAAAGAAAAGAAAAATGCATTGACAAATGGTTTTCACGAACTGCAAATTGTTTTAAACCAGGTAAAGCAAATGCCGCAATTGAAAAGATTTTTAACTGCTTTCTTTTTTTACAGCATGGCAGTACAAACAGTAATGCTGGTAGCAAGTGATTTTGGCATCAAAATATTAAAACTGGAAAACAGTAAACTAATTCTTACCATAGTAATTATACAATTGGTGGCAATAGTTGGCGCCATTTCTATGAGCCGGCTATCTTCTCTATACGGGAACATCAAAGTACTTATTTTTACTGTTCTTTTATGGGTTGGTGTTTGTATTGCAGCATATTTTATGCAAACAGAATTACACTTTTATATTATTGCTTCTCTTGTAGGGCTCGTAATGGGTGGTATACAATCCCTAAGCCGTTCTACCTACGGTAAGCTGATGCCAGTAACAAAAGACACTGCTTCCTTTTTCAGTTTTTATGATGTAACAGAAAAACTGGCGATAGTTATCGGGCTATTTAGTTTTGGTTTTATAGAAGGCATTACCCACAACATGCGTAACTCTATTTTAGCAATGGTTATATTTTTTGCACTAGGATTACTATTTTTAATGAGCACTTACAGCGCACAGAAAAAAAATGCCGCAACTATTTAATAAATGAAATTATATACTATAAATACCGGTTATTTTAAATTAGATGGTGGCGCTATGTTTGGAGTAGTACCCAAAAGTATCTGGAACAAACTTAACCCTGCCGATGAAAACAATATGTGCAGCTGGGCATTGCGATGTTTATTGATTGAAGATGAAGGAAGACTAATGTTGATTGATACCGGCATGGGCAATAAACAGGAGGCAAATTTTTTTAACCATTACTATTTGTATGGCGATGACACACTGGATACATCTTTGGCAAAACATGGCTTTACAAAGGATGATATTACCGATGTTTTTTTAACACATCTTCATTTTGACCACTGTGGTGGATGTATTGACACAGAAGGCGAACAATTGGTTCCTGCTTTTAAAAATGCAACTTACTGGAGCAATGAAACCCACTGGAAATGGGCCACTCAGCCAAACGACAGGGAGAAAGCCAGCTTTTTGAAAGAAAATATTTTACCCATTCAGGAAAGCGGGCAATTAAAATTTGTAGAGCGTCCTTTAAAAGGTGCTGTAAATTTTTCTACAAATATTGAGATTATTTATGCAGAAGGCCATACCAGTTCAATGATGTTGCCGAAAATTAATTACAATGGCAAAACTATTGTGTATATGGCCGATCTGTTACCTTCTGTTGCCCATTTACCCCTGCCTTACATTATGGGATATGATATGTTTCCACTAACTACTTTGGTTGAAAAGAAACTGTTTCTTTCAGAGGCAGAACAAAATAATTACATATTATTTTTTGAACATGACCCAGTTAATGAATGTTGCACCCTGCAACAAACTGAAAAAGGAATTAGGGCAAAAGAAACTTTTAAACTACAAGAAAAATTCTGATTAAAGATTAAGGAAGATTATTTATCAATCTTGTAAATCATACAAATCAATAAAATCCTGTTCAGACAAATAATGACTTTTAAAAATTGTTTTTGTAAGATAAATTATAAGCTTCCTGCAGTTGCTCCAATACAGTTTCTGGTTTTAGATCTTTTGTAAGATACTCATGTAAAGTTTCTCCCAGCAATTGCTGAAATGCAGGCCAGCCGCCATACCGGGGACGCACATACGCATATGTTAAAGTATCCACTGTATTAACGAAAAAATTATTGGTAAGTGCATTCGCATCATCATTTTTCCAGGCAACAATATTACCGGGCTGCCCCTGTTCTTTTACATACACAGAATTTTGGATGGCTGCACTGCAAAGCCAAGCAGCATATTCAGCAGCTTCTTTTGGATGGCTGCTGTTGGCCGATACGGAAATACCGGCCCCACCCAACACCACATTTTTTGTCCACGGTGCATTGTGGTAACTAAGCTTATTTTTTGTGAAAGCATCCCTTGAATAATTGGTGTAACAAAATGCCAGTGGAGAATAGGCAATATCATCTTCCGTTGCCATGTGGTCATACAGTTGGATAGGGTTCCAGTCAAAGCTTTTTATGTGAAAATTATCCCGCATGGTACGCATCAGTTGAAGTGCTTGTAACCCAACTTCACGGGTAACCAGCAATTGATTGTTCTCTCTAACAGACGAACCAAATTGGGCGGTAAGCGATAAAAAAGTACACAAACAATCGGTGGCACAAAGGGCCATACCCACTTGTAAATTTTTACTTTTTAATGATTCAGCCAATTCAAAAACTTCTTCCCATATTGTTGGAACGGTATATTCACCCATAAGGTCCGGACGGCTGGCGGCACATTGCATAGCTGCATCCACCGGTAATGCCCATTGCTTTTGCTGGTAGTAGTAACTTAAAAAACTGGGACCCGCAGACTGTTGTTCCAATTGCTGTAATTGTTCGTACGTCAGCAGATCTTCCAATGGTAACAGGCAACCAGTGTCGTTGGCAACACCAGCATGCGGATGATCAATAATAAGCAGGTCAAATTGTTTAGCCAATGCAACCAGTGACTGATCTCCAAAATTGGACAGTGATCTTTTTTCCCATTGCACGCTTACACCAAACTCTTCTTCGTATAATCTGGAAGCTGCCACCAGCGGATCATATCCTCTTGGATGATCCCATGTAATTCCTTTTAATGTTATCATGAATATTTGTTCCTTCTTTTATAAATTTTTTTTAAAATGGGTAAAGTAAGACTACTTCTTTTTCTCGAGGCTTTTTTTATAAAATGCCTGTATCATTTCCTGCCCTTCCTTTGAATGATAAAATGTATTCAATGCCTCATTTTCTATCCTGATGGCTTCGTCAGGAATTTTTCCTGTACTGAGCTGTGTCAATTGTTTAATTACCTGTAAACGGTCGGGTAATTTGTTCGTAAAACCGGCTGCAAATTCATTTACTTTTTCGATAAAACCATCCCTTGGGTAAATATAATTAATCAACCCATGCTGCTGCATTTCTTCTGCCAGTACAGTGCGGCCCGTCATCACTATTTCATTGGTAAGGTTGCTGCCAATTTTTTTTGAAAGCCGTAAAGTGCCGCCTCCACCAGGCACAAGGTTCAGCAGTATTTCAGGTAAACCCATCTTTGCCCCTTCTGCTGCAACAACCATATCGCAGGCCAATGCAATTTCAAAACCTCCGCCAAAGGTATACCCGTTAATGGCTGCAATCACAGGTTTGTTATTTCCTTCAATGGCTGCATACATCGACTGTCCTTTTTTCTGAAAACCGGCAAATTCTTTTGGTGTCTGCAATGCATATTCTTTTATATCTGCACCGGCCATAAAAGCTTTACCTGCGCCGGTTATAACCGCTACAGCAACCTGTTCACCCGGTGCTTTATCAATCACTCCCAATGCATCAATAATCTCATTCATCATCTGTGCATTCATGGCATTTAACTGGTCGGGCCTGTTAAATGTTAGCCAGGCAATTTTATCTTTTATTTCTAATAATATATGGTTGTATAGCATGTCGTTCAGTTTTCAATTTAATGTTGTTTATTTTTCGGCGCAGAACTCTGTCCTGTGTCTACCCCTTACTGAGCTAAATTATTTTGACGGCTATTCAATTAGCAAGAGTAGTAATGTTAGGCAACAGGTCTAGAGACCTGCGCCTAACTCTAGTAGGTGTCATACTCTTTAATATAGTTTTTACTATGATATAATAGAGAAAACCCTTTTCCAACAAATACAACCGAAACACCAAGTCAAAATTCATTTAAGCAAGAAGTTAAAGGCTATAGAAGAAACTATATTGGCAATTATTACCACAGAATTAACCACCATCCTGAAATTCTTACCATATGTTAATTCAGACATTGTATTAATTTTATTGTCCTGATAAAAGATGTAAGAAAGATAAATACCTGCTCCATAACAAACAATTTTCAAAAAAATATTTGGGTCATAGAAGAGAAACAATTCTCTGATTCCAAATGCAATAGAAACTCCCCAAAATAAGCAGATGAAAAAAAATATCCTTTCTTAATTATGCTTTTGAGAAAAAACTTACCAAGAAATAAATCAATCCTTCTTCCGTGTGTCAACCCAAGCATAATGAAAATAATAAAGGCAATTGTTGGAGTAACATATTGTGAAATTATAATGCCGGCAATTAAGAAAATAGATAGTCCAATTTGTTGCCGTTTCTTAACTCTTCTAAAAGCAAAATTGCCCGTTAGCGTAATATCAAGAACTGATTGATTTGATAATGGGAGAATATTTTCGTTTGGAAGTGTAGTACTATTAAATATAATATTTCCAAACTTTGTATCCCAAGTTGTAACAAATGAGTCACCAACTTTTTGCTGGTCGGTATAGATTTCAAACTCGTTATTTAATTTATGAAAAACTTTACTCCATAACCTATCTTCTGAAATATCAAATTTTTTTTCACTAGTATGTGTCTTCAAACTAATCTTGTAAATCTTTCCTTGTACCACACCTATAACAGAGTTCCAAAGAACTCCACAGAAATCGATTTGTTTTCCATGAAAAATTTTCTCATTAGCAAACGAAAGTTTCAAAACCGAATATTCTGCCTTTGAAATTTCAGTTATTTCACCGATTATTTCAGAAAAATTTTGTCCTATAAAATAATTACCAAAATTCATTTATTGGTTTACAGTTTTAACGTTTGTAGTCTCGGCCTAACGTAGTTTAGTATCGCCTATAACTCAAATATATAAGCTATAATCAGCAACTCCAAATACGAAACTCCGCTAAATATTTCCTTATTATTTCCCAACAGCCCTTTCTACCGATATTATTTCTTCAGCAATCAATCTTTCAATATCCTTATTAGTATATCCCAGGGCTGATAAAATTTCTGGCCCGTGTTCACCAATCATAGGGGAGGGCCTTCTTATTTCACCAGGTGTTTCACTCATGCTAAATGGGATATCGGTTACCGTTAGTTTACCTGCTTTGGGATGTTCAATTTCAATAAAGGTATGATTGTGCCGTACCTGTGGATCATTTGCTACAGCAGACTGATCATTTACCTGTGCTACCCATAAGTCGAGCCCCAACATAATTTCAAGCCATTGTGCGGTTGTTTTGGTAACAGTTACTTGTTGTATGCGATAAAAAATTTCATCCCTTTTATCAAACAACACCTGTGCATCATTGTATTCCAGCAATGAATTATCGCCCAAAGCCTCTACCAATTTTTCAAATGGATTCATGGCAATGGCAAGGTAACCATCCAGTGTTTTATAAGTACCAAAGGGGGCCGGGTTTCCGGGATGCGCTATGCCGGATTCGGGCCGTTCAAAATGTACGCCGAGGTTATGTATGGTAAAATAATCCTGCATTTGAAATGCAATAGCAGAGGACAAGAGGTTTGTTTTTATCTCCTGCCCAATACCGGTTCTTTCCCGAAAAAACAGCGCCGCTAAAATAGCATACACACAATTAAATGCATTTACCTGGTCGCACAATGCCGTGCCCAGTGCTACCGGCCCATCCGATTTTTTCCCGCTTGTCATGATGGCGCCGCTTACGCTTTGTACCAGCAAATCCTGGCCGGGGCGTTTGAGGTATGGCCCGTCACTTCCCCAGCCGGAAGCGGAACAAAAAATTATTTTTGGATTTATTTTTTTTAAATCTTCATATCCATATCCCAGCCTTTCCATTACACCGGGCCTGAAATTTTCAACAACAATATCAGCTTCTTTCACCAATTTTAAAATGATCTCCCTGCCTTCTTCTTTTTTCATATCAATGGCAAGCGAACGTTTATTGCGGTTCCATGCCATAAAGCAGGGCGACTCATCACCAGCAATCCACTGATTAAAAAAAGTCATGCCGCGGTAAATATCGCCGGTTCCGTATCGTTCAATTTTTATGATATCTGCACCCAAATCACCCAGCATTTGTGTGGCGTATGGGCCTTGCAGCAATTGGGAAAAATCAATCACTTTTATTCCTTCTAATGCCTGTTTCATTTATAAAAAAATAATTTTTAATTTCTTCAATTGTATAATATAGTTAGCCGTAATAGAGCCTGCGTTAACTCTATTACGGTTTATTAATTTATTCAATATAGCGTGGCAGCGTACACAAGCCACCATCTACTTTTATATCTTCACCGGTTATAAATCCTGCTTCGTCGGATGCAAGAAAAACGGCTGTCATGGCCACTTCTTCAGGTGTGCCCATCCTGTTCATGGCGTGCATTGTTTCGCTCTTCGCAAAAAAATCAGGGCCTTCTTCACTGGCTCTTTTTACATTCATTGGCGTTAGTATAGCACCTGGCGAAATACTATTGAACCGAACATTGTATTCTCCAAACTGGCCAGCAAGTTGATTGGTAATAGATAGCATGGCGCCCTTTGCACCTGCGTAAGCAGTCCAATTATGCCAGCTGCGGAATGCCTGTGTGGAAGAAATATTGATTACCGACCCCGACCTTTGCTTTACCATAAAAGGCAGCGCCGCTTTAATTGTACGGTAAATACTTTTTAAGTTGGTGTCCATTAGCCTGTCCCAATCTGTTTCGGGCATTTCCATAATATTTCCACTTATGGCAACAGCGGCATTATTTACCAGAATATCTATTTTGCCAAATTCGACAATGGCTGTAGTAATTAATGTCTCTACATCTTTAGTTATAGCTACATCACATTTCACGGCACGAATGATTGCCCCATTTTTTTTTATTCTTTCTGCTTCTGCGATGCCTTTTATTTCATCGACATCAGCCATAAATACAATAGCACCTTCTTTTGCAAAGGCTTCACTGATGGCAAGCCCGATGCCATTTGCGGCACCTGTAATGATGGCCACTTTATTGTTGAGTCTCATGAATAGTTTTTGTTGATTTTTTATTTAACCAATAACTTTCGATTTCTTCCAGGCTCTTGCCTTTTGTTTCCGGAATAATTTTTATGGAGAGATATAATGCAGGAGCCGTCAATAATGCAAACAACCAAAAGGTTCCCGCAGGGCCAAGCTTTTCCAGCAAAATAGGGGTCAACTGGCCTACCAGTGCGGTACTTATCCATAATGAGAATGTTGCGACAGACATAGCCTGTCCACGGATTTTTGCAGGAAAAATTTCTGATAATAAAACCCATATAACCGGCCCATAGGAAAATGCAAAACAGGCAATAAAAAAAAGAATGCAGATCAGCAGCAGGTAAGCGTTGCTGTTATTAAAATAAAATAACAGACCAACCATCACCAATGAAGAGATAATTCCAATTACACCCGCAATCAATAATGGCCTTCTGCCCAACTGGTCAATTTTCCAAATAGCAATAAGGGTGAACAATACATTTACCAGGCCAATGATTACCTGTCCGCCTAATGCATCTGCAGTAGCGAGCCCTGCTTTTTCCATAATGCCGGGACCATAATAAATAATGGCATTGATACCACATACCTGAGTTAGAACAGCCAGTGAAATACCGATGATCATTGGAAGCCTGAAACTGCCTTTGAATGCAATCGCTAATCCACCACTTTCTCTTTTTAAATTTGTTTTGATGTCGTTAATTTCTTTTTGCGCTTCTGTATCCGGTATAATTTTTTGCAATATCTGCAGGGCTTTTGCTTCATTGCCTTTAATTGTAAGCCAACGGGGACTTTCGGGGACAAACTGCAATAAAAATAAAAATATCAAGGCAGGTAATGCAGAAGTTCCCAGCATGATTCTCCACACTTCACTTACCATTATTTTATGGACAAGGCCAGTTGTTTGTGTTAAGTTTTCCGAATGTGAAATTTTAAGTAACCAGGCATTGCTGAAATAAGAAAGCAAGATGCCGATGGTGATAGCAAATTGGTACAGCGCCACCAGCCTGCCCCTTTTATGCGCAGGAGATAATTCGGAAATATATAGCGGCGATACCATGGACGCAACACCAATACCAAGGCCACCAATTAAACGGTAAATTACTAAATCGGCAAACCCAATGGCAATGGCACAGCCGATGGCAGAAA
Organism: Ferruginibacter sp.; assembly: GCA_043745405.1. GTDB lineage: Bacteria > Bacteroidota > Bacteroidia > Chitinophagales > Chitinophagaceae > Ferruginibacter. The sequence continues at coordinate 26,246 of JAYTTI010000152.1, forward strand.
TGCCAAATAACAAACCGGATAAGATCAATACTTTTTTTCTGCCATATTTATCACTTAAAATACCGGCAACCGCTACGCCCAAAATACAACCCAACAATGCAGAACTCACATACCATCCGGTACTCACAGCATCCAATTGATATTGGGTACTTACAAAACTAATTGTACCGGAAATCACGGCCGTATCGTAACCAAATAAAAAACCACCAATGGAAGCGATGATGGCCAATGTATTGACATACCTGTTGCCCGTTTGTTTTTCAATCATTATTTTCTGGTTTATTGAGCATACAATTGCTGAGCAAAGACAGGCGTATAATTTTATTGGAATCTTTCATATTAATTTTTGTGCTTTCATTATTAATGATAACAATATCAATTAAAGGCTTAATCGTGATTATAAATATAAGAAGAGTTGGGGAATTTTTTTTGTATTACCAATTACCTTAGCAGTAAGATGCTTCCCTTTCTGGTTATTTTTTTACCGCTCGCATGTTTCAATTCAAGGTAATAAATATAGGTTCCTGTTGCTTGTGGTTCGCCATGAAAGTTACCGTCCCACCCGGTGCCTGCATTGGTAGTACTAAAAACTTTTACACCATAGCGGTTATAAATACCAAATGAAATAAGCTGGTAACTATCCAGTTTAAAAACATGGTAAACATCATTAACTCCATCTGCATTGGGCGTAAATGCACTGGGCATATAAACACCTTTATATACATGAATAGTAACTGTAGAACTGGCGTTGCCACAACCAAGGGTTGATGTAGCATACAAACTATAACTGGTTTCAACAGATGGGGAAACTGCCGGTTGCAATACCTGGCTCATAGCAATGTTGCCTGTACTAGTCCAGTAATAATTAACAGCTGTGCCTTTTACTGATCCATCCAGCAAAGCAGTGTCGCCGCCTAAAATTGTTTTATCAGGGCCGGCGCTTACAACTGGTTTTTTAAAAATATTGATATCAACCAGTGCAGAATCTTTACATCCATACAAATTGGTCAATACAACTTTATACTGAATAGAGTCTGTTGGGTTTGCAACGGGGTTTGGTATAGAAGGGTTCGATAGGAAAGTGGCCGGCGTCCATGCAAATACACCATCTCCCGTAGCAGTAAGGTTTACGGGGGTACCTTCACAAACTGAATACAGTGTATTGGTAAAAATGGTAGTACTCGGAGAAATCCTCAGCTCAAAACTATCCAGTACTGTGCAGCCATAATCGCCGCTGCACAATATCGTATAAAACCCTTCATCTGTATATTGTACACTTTTAATAACAGGATTTGGGGCGGTACTTTGAAATCCATTTGGCCCAGCCCATTTATAAGCATAAAAATCAGGTGGCGGGTTTAGTACCAGGTTTTTATCAAGGCAGCCCTGCACTTGCTGCAATGGATCCGGGTCATGAATAGGATGTATTGTAACCAGCATTTCTTTTGAATAGATTGTACAGGTTGTATTTCCTTTATTAGCACGTTCAGCTAAAGACAGGCGGTATTCAATAAGACTATCTTTTTGGCGGGGAATAAAATAACTGTCAGTTGTACCCCCGGCAATATCCTGCCAGGTTTTAGCTGAATCAATGCTGCGTTGCCATTGCAACACAGGGTCATAGTATCCATTACTATAGGTAGCCTGTAAAAGAAGCGGATTGGTATAACCACTACACAATTCTATCTCTTGTTTACTTACTCCATCAACTGTGATAATAATTTCCGGGCCCGCTGGTTTTAAAGTAATATCATCCACCTGGAAGAAATTTCCACAATTCCCCGATGCCGTGCTTGTAATGTGAATTACCAGTGGCTCCGGTATGGCCGGTGTTCGGTAACAGACGCCATATTCTGTCCATCGGGTAACATCAGTTACAGGGATGTCTCCCGTATTGTACGATGCCAATATGGTACCATTTAATGCTTCAATAGACAGCGTTACATTGGGTAGTACGGGCATGCCGCCACAGGCTGTATTTTTCATCACATTTGAAAAAAATGCGGCAAACTGATAAGTAGTATTTCCACATAAACCGCTCACATGCTGTCTTAAAACAGTACCTGTTATTTTACCTGCATTTACAAGCAGATAATTTCCCCCCTGGTCACGGGTATGATCACCAACAAGTTGATGTGTAGGGCCGCACGGAATGAGTTGAAAACTCATTATTGAATATTCACCTTCAACTGGGGAAGGGCAATCCGCTGTGGTGTAAGTATAAGCAGTAGAAAGGTATGGAAATGGCTGAGAGGAGCCGCTGCTAAACGCCATATTCAATACAGGCGCCCCCAAATTACCGTTCCAAAGTTGTGCGGATATTGTATTGGTAAAAAATACCAATAAAACCATGCAATAACGGAAATGTAAACAGGTACCAACAAACCGGCAAAAAGTAAAAAGACGTATACGCAGGTAATTGAAATTCATCAGTTATTAAAAATAAACAGAAACCAACTAGCAGGTTTTGGTTTTTAAAAATACAAAATTGTTGCGATATGATTTTTTTGAAGGATAGGCGGCAGGGCAACATTAACAAATCAAATATAAATCTACATTTTTATGGCTGACACTATGCTAAGTTCCAGTGAAGTTATGTAAACTTCTACTGGCCAAAAAACTATGCGATGCTTTGCTGCATTTTATTTAAAAACTGAAACAATTCACTCATAGTTTTTACATCTTCCACCATCAATATACCGTTTTTACCTACCTGTTTTAATTTAGCTTTATTGGTGCCTTTTTGTAAAAATTGCAGCAGGCCGGTGAAAGTGGTACTTTGAAAATAGGGCGAGTCGGGATTGCTAACGAAGAAGCATTTAAGGGTATTGTTTTTTAAGAGCATCTTTTCAAAGCCGAGTGATACTGCTATTTTACGGCACCTTACTGTAGTAAATAAATCTTCCACAGGCGCAGGCATTGGGCCAAAACGATCCAGCATTTCTTTATGAAATTCATCAAGGTCATTTTCATTTTCACAATTATCCAGCCTGCTGTATAAACTCAGTCTTTCTGTAACACTTTCTACATAACTATCCGGAATCAATATTTCCAGGTCGGTATCAATTGTGCAGTCACTCACAAAATCGTCCTGCTGTTGAATTTCTTCTTTGTATAATTTTTTAAAAGATGTCCGTTTTAATTCACGGATGGCTTCGTCTAAAATTTTCTGGTACATTTCAAAACCAATCTCCGCAATAAACCCACTTTGTTCGCCGCCCAACATATTGCCTGCACCACGAATATCAAGATCCCTCATAGCTATTTGAAAACCACTGCCCAAATCGCTATATTGTTCCAGCGTAGTTAAACGTTTTCGGCTGTCAGGTGGTAAGGTACTCATGGGTGGTGCCAACAAATAACAGAATGCTTTTTTATTGCTACGGCCGACCCTTCCCCTTAACTGGTGCAGGTCACTTAAACCAAACTGGTGTGCATTATTTACGATGATTGTATTTACATTCGGAATGTCAACACCGCTTTCAACAATATTGGTACACACAAGTACATCATATTTTTTATCCATAAAATCCAGGATAGTATCTTCAAGGTCGTCGCCATCCATTTGTCCATGTGCAAAAGCAATGCTGATGTCCGGGCAAAGGCCCTGTATCAATCCTTTCATTTCCTGCAAACCCTTTACACGGTTATGGATAAAGAAAACCTGTCCCCCTCTTTCTGTTTCATAATAAATAATATCACGGATGGCATCTTCATTAAATACCATCACTTCTGTTTGTATGGGCTGCCTGTTAGGAGGTGGCGTATTGATGATACTTAAATCCCGTGCCCCCATTAAGCTAAACTGCAATGTTCTTGGTATAGGCGTTGCAGTTAGTGTTAGTGAATCTACCGTTGTTCTTAGCTGTTTTAATTTTTCTTTTGCCGCTACGCCAAATTTTTGTTCTTCATCAACTATCATTATACCAAGGTCTTTAAACTTCATCTCTTTACTCAATAAAGAATGGGTACCAATAATGATGTCTATTTTCCCGTCTGCAATTTTTTGTAAGGTTTCTTTTTTTTCTTTAGCCGATTTAAAACGATTGATATAATCTACTGTAACCGGAAAATCTTTTAACCGGTCGCCAAAGGTTTTAAAATGCTGGTAAGCCAATATGGTAGTAGGAACCAGTATCGCAGCCTGTTTACCATCGCAACAACTTTTAAATGCAGCACGGATGGCTATTTCAGTTTTGCCAAAACCAACATCGCCACAAACAAGCCTGTCCATGGGTGAGGGCTTTTCCATATCACGTTTTACATCTTCGGTAGCTTTGCCCTGGTCGGGTGTATCTTCATAAATAAAACTGGCTTCCAGTTCGGTTTGCATATAATTATCAGGACTAAATGCAAAACCTTCCTGACTCTTTCGTTCTGCATACAGTTTTATTAAATCTGTTGCAATATCTTTTACCTGTTTTTTTGTTTTTTCTTTTAATTTATTCCATACATCGCTGCCCAGTTTGTTCATTTTTGGGATGCTTCCTTCCTTACCGCTGTACTTACCTATTTTATGCAAACTGGAAATATTTACATACAACAGGTCGCCATCCTTGTATTGGATGCGCACTGCTTCCTGCATTTTTCCATTGGCCTCTATTTTTTGTAAACCGCTATACACGCCAACTCCATGATCGATGTGGGTAACGTAATCACCAGGCTGCAGCTCCCGCAGCATTTTTAAAGTAAGTGCTTTGTTCTTGCTGAATGCCTGTTTTACTTTGTATTTATGGTACCGTTGAAATACCTGGTGGTCTGTATAACAAACTACTTTAAGGTCATCATCAATAAACCCATGATGAATAGAAGTAGGAACGGGAATTACATTTATTTCTGCCTTAAGATCGGTAAATATTATATGCAGCCTTTCCAGCTGTTTGGGGTTATCTGCAAATAAATAAATGTTATATTTTTTTGCTTCATAATCTTTCAGGTCTTTTATTAAAAGATCAAACTGGCGGTTAAAAGAGGGTTGTTCTTTTATATGAAAAACTACTTTTTTTAAACTTTCTTCAGCAGAGGATGTTTTTGCAAAAAATGGTTTGTGCGATATTTCAATAATGTGTCTTTTGTTAATCTGTGTTTCAAGTGCGGCTGCTTTTACAAAATCGTTTTCATTTACGTCAAGCCTTTCATTTATTTCACCTTCATCATCTGCCAATTGTTTTTTATCAGCTTTTAACTCTTTTGCAATGTTTAAAAATAAGGTTACATCTTCTTCCTGTTGCTCAATTTTTTCTTTAATAAATTGCCAGTCTTCTGTCCACACTACTGTGTTTTCTGGTAAAAATTCCAATAGCGAAACACGTTCACCGGTTTCAAATTGCGTTTCTACATTGGGTATAATATTTACCTGCAATAATTTTCGCTCACTTAATTGAGATTCAGGATCAAAAAGCCGGATGCTGTCTACCTCATTACCAAACAACTCAATTCTATATGGTTTTTCATTACCAAAAGAATAAATATCAAATATTCCGCCCCTGATAGCGAATTGCCCGGGTTCATACACAAAATCGGTCCGCTCAAAACCATAGTCAACAAACCTGGAAAGAATATCATTTACCTCAATTGTTTCGCCCTGTTTGATAGAAATAATATTTTCAGAAAGAGTTTTTGAGAGTACTACTTTTTCAAACAAGGCTTCCGGATACGTAATGATTACCTTTTTATTAATTCCCCCCAAATTACCAGCCGCAGCAATTTTTGTTAATGCCTCAGTACGCAACATTACATGACTGCTATTGAGCAGCCTGTAATTCTTTTTGTTTTTAAATGAGGAAGGGAAATAAAAAATATCTAAAGCGCCCGTAATATTTTCTACAGTATTATGAAAATAGGCGGCTTCTTCTGCATCTCTAACAATAACAAGGTGATTAAGTTTAGTGGCAAGAGAGTGATTGAAAACTGCGGTAATAATGAATTCTACTGAGCTGCCCTGTAAGCCGGAAAGGTGTATTTGGATTGGCTTGGACAATGAAATTCCCTCCACTATTTGCAAACAGCGGGGGTCATTTTCGTATTCTTTCATCAACACTTCCAGGTTCATCCGTTCGCAAAGATATGGCTTGACAATATTATACTATAAAAAACAGGAAGCTGCAATAGAAATAGTAACAAATACGTTAAAAGGCGTATATACCAGTTATACAATATTTATATTTAGGCCTTTTATTAATTAAAAACCAAAAATTAGGGATAAATTGTTTGTGATGAAAAAATGCCTGTATCTATCGTTGTTGTTTATTATCCCTCTTTTTTCAATACAGCTCCGGGCACAGGAACAAGCTGTCCGTTTTGCCAATGGTAATTTTATAACTGGCTCCAACATTAAAAAGCAAGGCTTTGAAAAGGAAAATATTCAGTCGGCACGTTTTGCGGATAGCTATTATGTGGTAGTGCAGTTTGAAATTTTACCGGTAAAGCAGGTGCAGGACAATTTACAAAAAGCAGGAATACAATTGGGAGAATACATTCCCGGTAATGCCTACCTGGCTGCCATCAATAAAAATTTTGATTTTGCAACAGCCAGGCAGTATGGTATCAGTTCAATCAATACACTACCTGCCATTTATAAAATTGGTAAGCAATTGAACGATTATCAGCAATTAAATGACAAAAATGATGGAGCATTGATAGCAGTAAATTATTCTGCAACCCTGCAAAAAGATATTGTAAAAAAGGAATTGCAAAATGCAGGGGCCGTGGTTGTTGATACAAAATACGAATCCGGCAATATTATTTTTATTGAAGCGGGTAAAAAAACTATCGAAGCTATCGCCGCTTTACCATTTGTAAACAGCCTTAATTTGCAGGCATTAAAGGATAAACCCCTTAATTATAATAGTACGGCAATACACGGTATTGATGCACTAAATGCGGCCAATGGTAAAAATTTAAATGGCAAAGGCGTAACCATTGGTATTGGTGATAATGCAGATATTTCTACACATATTGATTTTACAGGAAGGCTAATTTTGCGCACTCCATGGCAGCCGGATAATCATGGAACACATGTGTCAGGAACTACTGCCGGCGCAGGTATTATCAATATAAAATATCATGGTATGGCTCCAAAAGCTACACTGATTAACCAGCTTTTTAGTGATATTATTACCAATGCACCTGTTTATATTACAGACAATAATATGGTACTGAGCAATAACTCTTATTACTCGGGCATTGATAATTGCCCGGGCGAAGGGGTATATGATGTACTTAGTAACTATGTTGATAAGCAAATGGGTATTTACAAGCAGTTAATGCATGTGGTGGCAGCGGGTAATGACGGGGCTTTGTCCTGTGCAGCTTTTCCTGCTTCTTTTGCTACCGTTAAATCTGGCTGGCAAACGGCTAAAAATGTACTTACCGTTGGTGCAATGAATGCACAAAATTACACCATAGCAAGTTTTAGTAGCAGGGGACCTGTTGCTGACGGACGGATAAAACCAGAAATTACAGCAAATGGCTGGGCAGTAGTATCTACTATTGCGAATAATAATTATAGTACAAACTATGGTACCAGCATGGCCTGCCCGGCGATAACGGGCTCACTATCGTTGATGTATGAACGCTACAGGCAGTTGCACGGAGGCGCAAACCCAACCAGCGATTTAATGAAGGCGTTGGTTTGCAATACTGCCGAGGATTTAGGTAATGCCGGGCCCGATTACACTTTTGGTTTTGGAATGCTCAATGCAAGAAGGGCCGTAGAGGCAATTGAGAATAACCGGTATTTTATTAACACAATTTCCAATGGCGGTACTGCTGTTCAAAGCATTACTATACCTGCAAATACCAGGCGTTTAAAAGTGATGTTATATTGGGCAGATATTGCTGCTGCAGCCAATGCCGCCACATCACTTGTAAATGATTTGGACTTAACTGTTACTGAACCTACTGCTATTATCCATCGCCCCATGGTACTAAATCCTGCGCCCTCCAGCGTAAATAATGTTGCTATCGAAGGGGTAGATCATACCAATAATATTGAGCAAGTTATTATTGAAAACCCTTCAGCAGGAAATTATACTATTGGTATAGCAGGCTTCGCTATTCCGTATGGCCCGCAAAAATATATTATCAGTTACGAAATAATACAACCATCCATTACAGTAGAATATCCATTTGGCGGCGAGACATTGGTGCCCGGCGAAACAGAAAATATTCGTTGGACTGCTTCCGGTAATGAGGGTAATAGTTTTAGCATTGAGTACTCAACAGATAACGGATCAAGCTGGACGATGATCAATAATAATGCAGCTGCCGATAGCAGAACATATCCATGGACAGTGCCAGCTACCATTACCAACAACGCACTTGTTAGGGTGAGCAGAAACAGTACTTTATTAACCGGGCAGAGTACTACTAATTTTGTTATTTTAGGGCAGCCCGCAGTAAGCACCGTTAATGTATGCGAAGGTGCTGTGCAGCTAAACTGGCCTGCTATAAGCGGTGCAACCTCTTATAACATACTACAATTAACCGGAGATAGTATGAAAGTTATCGGCACTACCATTGCCAATAATTTTATAGTAAAAAATTTAAATAAAAATCTAACAACATGGTTAGGAGTAGCTACAAAAAATGGGACATTATCAGGCAGGCGTTCCATATCTGTAAGTGCGTTACCTAACAGTGGACCATGTACGCTTACTGCTTTTGATAATGATGTAAAGGTGGATAGTATTTTAGAACCCAATACTGCAAGGCAACATTTTGCAAATGAAGCCAATGCTGTTGCTCCTGTAAAAGTGTTGATCAAAAATTCAGGCTCCTTACCGGTAGTGGGCGCATTTACTGTATCATATAGTTATGGAGCAACACCTATTACTGAAACGGTCAATACTGTTATAGCAGCCGGCGGCACTTACATCTATACATTTACCGGTTTATACCCTGTTATTTCAAGTGGATACAAATACAATTTCAAAGCCTGGATAACAGTAGCTGCAGATGCCAATCATTTGAATGATACCGCTTATAAAACTGTAAAATTAATTAACAACGATCCTATAACTGTTATGCCGGTTACAGAAGGATTCGAATCAATGGCAGACGCCGATTTTACAAAACCAGAAATGGCTATTGGTGATAACAACTTTCTTGATTTTTCTGCAAGCACTTCTAAAGGAAGGGTAAGAACCTTTGTAAATACAGGATTTGCACGAACCGGTAACAGAAGTTTAACTTTAGATCAATCACCTTTTAGCTCAACTATTGCTACGGTTGATTCATTTATTATAAATTATAATTTAGTATCCTACGCTGCCAATCAATTGCGATTTGATTTTTACTATTTTAATCATGGACAGGAAAATAATCCAAATAATAAAATCTGGATCAGAGGCAGTGAGAACGACCAATGGGTGGAAGCATACGACCTGTTTATAAAACAGGCTGAAGTAGGACAATGGAAACAAGGCCATTTTAATATTAATGAAGTGCTAGGAAATGCATTGCCTGCTCAAACCGTTACGCAAACATTTCAAATAAAAATAGGGGAGGAAGGATATACTTCTGCCAATGCAGTTAATCCGTTAACTGCTATTGATGATGGGTATACTTTTGATGATATAGTTTTAACAAAAGCCGTAAATGACCTCGAAGTAAAAAATATACTATCGCCTGCTAAAACAGGCTGCGGACTTACTGCAAATAGCCCTGTAACGGCTACAATAAAAAATTATAATAATACCATACTAAATAATATCAGTATAAATTACCAGGTAAATGGCGGAGCTATTGTAACAGAAATAATCCCCTCAATTGCAGCCAGCCAAAGCCTTGATTATACATTTGTAAAAACAGCTGATCTTTCTGCATATATTGATTACAGTATTAATGTGTGGGTTAATTATGCCGCAGATAATTATGCGGTTAACGACAGCATTTTAAATTATACCCTACATAACTCCCCTGTTATTACAAGCTATCCCTACCTGCAAAGTTTTGAAAACAGTGATGGAAATTTTTATACAAAGGGCCTCAATACAAGCTGGCAATGGGGCACACCTGCTAAAACAATCATTAATAAAGCGCCCAATGGTACAAAGGCATGGGTCACTAACTTAACTGGTAATTATAATAACAACGAATCATCTTATTTATATTCTCCTTGTTTTGATTTAACCGGGCTCGTAAAACCAGTTTTGTCTTTCAGTCATATTATAGATCTAGAACTTGATTATGATTTCAACTGGGTTGAATATTCTACAGATGGCATTGTCTGGAAAAAATTAATCAATCCTGGAAGAGGAACTAACTGGTATGATAATGTAGTTGGTAACAACTGGAGGCTTTCTAAAAAAAAATGGCATGTGGCCAGTATCGATATACCTGTAACGGCAACCAATATACGCTTTCGGTTTGTACTAACCAGTGATGAAGGTGTTACCAAAGAAGGCATTGGTTTGGATGATATAAGCGTACATGAAAAGAGCGATGTGCCTACAAGTAACATCATTACAAATGTGAGTGTTCCATCGGTAACAGGCAATAACTGGGTTCCATTTAATATCGGTAACCAGTCAACAGGTCCATGGTATGTATTGGCAGAAATGAACCCTAATGGGCAAGATCTTGGAAAGGTTGACTTAGCGCTGTATTCAAATACAACAGGGTCAGTTAGAAACCGTAATAATCAATATTATCTTGACAGGAATTTTGTTATTCATCCCACTAATCCGCCAACCGGAAATATTGACGTAAGATTATATTTCACAGCGGCAGAAGCCGATTCATTGATCAACGCAAAAAATTGTTCAACCTGCATAAAACCCAGCGATGCCTATGAACTTGGGGTAACAAAATACAGCGGAACCATGGCAGAAGAAAATGGCACACTCGATGATGATATATATGGCTTTTTTCAATACTTCACTCCTGCCAATACCGCTATCATACCACACGGAAATGGTTATTATGCTGAGTTTACGGTAAATAGCTTTAGTGAGTTTTGGTTTAACAATGGTGGAGCAAATAGTTCGCAGCCATTATTGTTGACTCTGTTTGCTTTTGAGGCTTCAAAACAATCCGGCAAAGCTTTGCTTGGCTGGAAAACTAAAAACGAAATAAATACAGCAAAGTTTTTTATTGAAAGAAGTAAAGATGGAAGAAATTTCACCAGCCTTGGTAGTATAACAGCCAATAGTATCAATGGGGAGGGCCAATATAATTTTACCGATATACAACCTTTTTCAAGTATCAATTACTACCGGCTTAAAATGGTTCAAAGAAATGGTGTGTACACCTACTCTGATATCAGAAAATTAGATTTCAGTAACAAAGGGGATGATTTTTTAATTTATCCTAACCCGGTAAAAAATGCAACCATATCCATATCATCCAGTGCCAATTGCACAAATGCTTTGCTGTACGATGAATCAGGTAAACTGGTAAAAAGTTTTGTTTTGCAGGGAAAAAATAATACGATCAATATTACCGGCATTACCAACGGCATTTACCAGCTAAAAATTATTTCTGCAAATTCCACACATACAGAAAAAGTGCTGGTTCAATAAAATTTGTTTCACACAAAGCTTACAACGAAAACAAAGAATACAAAGTAATGGTTTTCTAACCCAATGGTTATCGGGTATCGTTTTGTTATACTGAACAAAAAAATATAAACCCTATGCTGCAAAGGGCGGTTCATTTCTAACTAATTTATTGTTGGGCTGGTTTTTTAGGAGCCTTGTTGAATATAGAAATAAATGTAAAGATGGAAGGATAAATATTCGATTAAAGATATCAGGTGCCGCTCCTTCTTCCAAGAGAATGAGAAGGAGGATGAGGTCAAATAAAATGCAAATCCGGTAACTATCAAATTTGGGATACACCCCACAAAATAATAATCGCATTTGTGTACTTTGTATCCTTAGCGTTCTTTGTGTGAAATTTCTTTGTACCTTTCTTTAAATAATTGCATTATGGCTTTGCAACCCTGGCGTATAGGAAAAGTAACCCGTATAGAAAATGAAACAGATGATACAAGGCGGTTCTGGATTGTAGTGCCGGAATTAGTTGCTTTTGATTTTATTCCCGGCCAGTTTGTAACACTCGACCTGCCTATTCACGAAAAGCCCAACAAACGCTGGCGCAGTTATTCTATTGCTTCCTGGCCGGATGGCACCAATAGCTTTGAGTTAGTAATTGTTTTAGATAAAATGGGAGCTGGCACGCCGTATCTTTTTAATGAAGTAAAGGTTGGATCTGAATTATCATTACGTGGCCCCCAGGGTGTATTCATACTAAAGGAACCTCTTGATGAAGACCTTGTTTTAATTTGCACCGGTACAGGTATCGCCCCTTTCAGAAGCATGATCCATCATATAAAAAATAATAACATACCACATAAAAATATCTACCTTATTTTTGGGTGCCGTACACAAGCCAGTCTTTTATATTACCAGGAGATGCTAAACCTTCAAAATGAAATGCCCGGCTTAAAATTTATACCCACTTTATCAAGGGAACAATGGGATGGCCATAGCGGCTATGTACATGCTGTATATGAAGAATTATTTATCGACAGAAGGCCAGCCAAATTTTTTTTATGCGGATGGAAGGGCATGATAGATGAAGCACGGAAAAAAATTACTGATATGGGATATGATAAAAAACTAATTCATTTTGAAATTTACGGGTAATAGTTTATCGTAGTAAGCTGGCTATATTTTGTAAATTTCGTTTTGTTATTTTTACTAACTTGTACTTCTAAAAATTCATAAAATTAATTTGGTCTTATGGGTGCCTCTTCGATGATTGTCTTGATCCTTGCCGCATTGACATTTTCTTCTATCGCTATTTTAATCGCTAAAATTGTAACAAAAGCCACAACCAATGCACAAAAAGGGCAACCATACGAATGTGGTATTCCAACACATGGAAAAACATGGACACAACTAAATGTGGGCTATTATTTATTTGCACTGATATTTTTAATTTTTGATGTGGAACTGGTATTTTTATTTCCCTGGGCAGTAGTGGCAAAAAAGACCGGCTGGATGGCACTTGTAGAAATTGTTATTTTCTTTTTTATATTATTTATGGGGTTTTTATATGCACATAAAAAAGGAGCGTTGAAGTGGCAATAGAAGCCCCTCCAACTCCCCCCTGAAGGGGAGGACTGAAATGCATAATATGTTAATTACAAAAGAATGATATTGTTGAATAGAATAAAATAAAAAATTGTACACTTCATAAATGGATAACATCTTAAATTATAAAGACTCTTCCAAAAATTCCCCCTCGGGGGGTGGGGGGGCATTCCCCGGCCATATTCACGAAACACCGGGAGGCGGAATAGTGTTAAGCAAACTAGATGATGTTATCAATTGGGCACGTTCCAATTCTTTGTGGCCGCTTACGTTTGCTACCAGTTGTTGCGGTATAGAAATGATGGCAGTTGCTTCAGCTAAATATGATTTTTCACGCTTTGGATTTGAGGTAGCAAGAGCTTCACCACGCCAAGCAGATGTAATCATTATTGCCGGAACCATCGTTAATAAAATGGCGCCTGTATTAAAAAGATTATACGACCAGATGGCCGACCCAAAATATGTAATTGCCATGGGAGCCTGTGCCATTAGTGGGGGACCTTTTTTTTATAATACATATTCAGTTGTAAAAGGAGCAGATCATGTAATACCGGTGGATGTATATGTCGCCGGCTGTCCGCCAAGACCTGAAGCACTTTTACATGCATTAATAAGTTTACAGGAAAAAATAAAGAGCGGGCTTACAAGGGAACAGATCCAGGTTTCCAAACCAGGGTCTGGTGGAGATAAATTGCACCAGCTTTAATTGATAAGGATACAATGACCAACGAAGAACTAAAAACGAAAATTGCCGAATTGTTACCACAGGCCAGCTTTGATGAATCTGGCCAATGGCTTACTATTAATTTGGCACCTACAGAATGGAAGCCGCTTGCTGTGAAAATTAAACAGGACGATTCGCTTTATTTTGATTTTCTTTTTTGTGTTACCTGTATAGACTGGAAGACACATCTTACCATGGTATACCATTTAGATTCTACAAAATTTCGCCACAACATTGTAATTAAATCAAATCTAGATGCCGTAAATCCTGCAATAGAAACAGTAAGTGATATCTGGCAAACGGCTAATTTTCATGAGCGGGAAATGTATGAAATGTTTGGGGTAAATTTTATCAACCATCCCGACCTGCGCTTGCTTATTTTACCGGATGGATGGGAAGGGAAAAACCCGATGCTAAAAGATTTTGAAGACCCTGTTAACATGATAAAATTATAAGAATAAACAGACAATAATATTTTGTAACAAAACATAAACGTTCCCATTAAAGGGATAGGGGTATGGTTGAAGAAATAGGTACAACAACCGATGGCGATATCATCATAAACGTAGGGCCGCAGCATCCTGCTACTCATGGCGTATTGCATTTGGTGATTACTATCAATGGTGAAACTATTAAAAAGGTAGAACCTCACCTCGGGTTCATCCATCGCTCTATTGAAAAAATGTGTGAGAGCCTTAGCTACCGCCAATTCATTTATGTAACCAGCCGGATGGATTATCTTTCTTCCCACATCAATAATCATGGTTGTGCGCTTTGTGTAGAAAAAGGTTTGCAGATTGAAGTTCCTTCAAGGGCGCAGGTTATTAGGGTTTTAATGGATGAACTAACAAGAATTGCTTCGCACGAATTATGGTGGGGCGCAATGGCAATGGATCTTGGCGCATTTACTCCATTCTTTCATGCCTTCAGGGAAAGAGAATCTATTAATGATATAATGGAAGAAACCTGCGGTGCAAGGCTTACCATGAATTATATGGTACCCGGCGGTGTGATGCAGGATATTCATCCTAATTTTCAAACAAGGGTAAAGAATTTTATCAATTTATATAAATCAAAAGTTGATGAATATAATGAGCTGGTAACAGGTAATATTATTTTCCAGAACAGGATGAAAGGGATAGGTTACTTATCCGCAGAAGATGCCATTTCATTTGGATGTACAGGTCCAACAGCAAGGGGCAGTGGTGTTTCATGCGACATCCGTAAATTGTATCCTTACGAAATATATAACCAGCTTCAGTTTGATGAAATACTGGAAACAGGCTGCGATTCATTTTCAAGATATATGGTAAGGGTAAACGAAATGAATCAATCAATCCGCATAATAGAACAACTGATTGATAATATTCCTGAGGGAGATTTTCAAGCAAAAACAAAAGCAGTATTGAAATTACCAAAAGGAGAATTTTATCAACGTGTAGAAACTGCAAGGGGAGAATTTGGTGTATACATTGTTAGTGAGGGCGGCACCACTCCTTACAGGATAAAATTCCGTTCACCGGGGTTTTCCAATCTTTCAACATTGGATCATATGGCAAGAGGCAGTAAGTTAGGAGACCTTGTAGCAATGATGGGAACGCTGGATTTGGTAATACCGGATATTGATAGGTAAAGGGCGGCCCCTCTAACTCCCCCGAAAGTGGAGAACTGAAATGCATAGGTTTTAGGATTGATATTAAAGAGACTTTTGAATAGAATAAAATATAAAATGTTTACGTAGCAGATAATGAATAATATATCAAATTATAATAACTCTTCAAAAGCCTTCCCATCAGGGGAAGGTTTGGAGGAGGCTTGGGAGGCTTCTTCATGCTAAGCTTTTCTACCATATCGAAATTTATAGACAGTTGGCTAAGGTCAACCTTTAGTGATACATGGGCAATGGTAATTGAAATGGTCATTGCAGGTATATGTGTAATTAGTTTGTTTGCCATACTTGGGTTGATTTTGGTATTGATGGAAAGAAAAGTTTCTGCATGGATGCAGATACGTTTGGGCCCCAACAGGGTAGGGCCAAAAGGAATGTTTCAGTCTTTGGCAGACACTATAAAATTATTGGTAAAAGAAGGATTGACACCTGATGGTGCAGATAAATTTTTATTTAACCTGGCGCCCATTCTTGCAATAATAGTGGCAATGCTATTGATGGCGCCTATTGCTTTTGCAAAAGATTTTCAACTATGGAATATGAATATCGGGGTGTTATATGTATCCGCAGTTTCTTCCATAATGGTGATCAGTATTTTAATGGCTGGCTGGGCAAGCAACAATAAATATTCCTTGATGGGCGCCATGCGCAGCGGGGCTCAAATAGTGAGTTATGAATTATCTGCCGGCTTGTCTATTTTGGCAGTGGTGGTTTTATCAGGAAGTTTAAACCTGAATGATATCATTCAATCTCAGGCAGATGGCTGGTGGATATTCAAAGGGCATATACCGGTAATCATTGCTTTTATTATTTTTATTATTGCAGTAACAGCAGAAACCAACCGTGCCCCATTTGATCTGGCAGAAGCAGAATCAGAACTCACCGCAGGGTTTCATACAGAATATTCAGGAATGAAATTCGCTTTGTTTTTTTTAGCAGAATATGTAAATGTTTTTATTGTATGTGCCATCGGCGCCACTTTATTTTTTGGTGGCTGGATGCCTTTTCATATCGGTAACTGGCAGAGGTTTAACCATGTGATGGATTTTATTCCATCAAGTATCTGGTTTTTTGGTAAAACATTTTTCCTTATATTTTTAATCATGTGGTTCAGGTGGACATTTCCAAGATTACGTATTGATCAGTTGTTGAATTTGGAGTGGAAATATTTATTGCCGATCAGTATGTTTAATTTATTATTGGTAACGGTTATAGCGATATTGGGGTGGTATTTTTAAGTCAGCCTCCTCTAACTCCCTCCGAGGGGGAGGACAAGAATGTATAGGTTTTAAAATTGAAATTGTATAATATTTTCGAAGAGAATAAAATAAAAAATGGAGTATTTAAATAATGAGTAACAATTCAAATTATAATGACTCTAAAAAAGCCTCCCCTTCAGGGGAAGGTTTGGAGGCGGCTGGTGGCCTCGTTGGTTATTTAAAAGATATTTTCAATGGCCTGAAGTCGTTGGCTATTGGCCTTCGCCGTACACTGTATTATTTTACGCATCATAAAGAAATCATTACACAACAATATCCTGATAACAGGGAAACCCTGAATTTACCGGAAAGATTCAAAGGGGAAGTGGTGATGCTGCATGACGAAAATAATGAACATGCCTGCACTGGCTGTACTGCCTGCGAACTGGCTTGTCCGAATGCTACTATTAAAATCATTACCAAATTTGATATTACACCAGAGGGGAAAAAGAAAAAAGCTATTGATAAATTTGTTTACCATCTTGAATTGTGTACTATGTGTAATTTATGTATTGTGGCTTGCCCCACGGATGCTATAAAGATGGCGCAAACATTTGAACACAGTGTATTTAACAGGGCAGACCTGACAAAAGTGTTGAATAAACCGGGATCGAAAATAAGGGATGGAGTAGAGTAAAAAGGATGTCTGATGCCTGCCTGTCCGGTAGGCAGGTCTGATTTTTTGATATTTGATTTTGTTGAACTTATATTGCCATAGTTATTTATGAAGAACAGAATTTAAATAACAACTTTTAATGAGCGGATCAACAATTATATTTTACATGCTGGCTGCACTTACCCTCGTAAGCGGTATGCTTGCAGTTACTACAAGGCAGATTTTTCGTGCAGCTATCTTCCTGTTGTTTTCATTGATCGGAATTGCGGGATTATTTTTCTGGATGAAATATGATTTTATTGCTGCTGTACAGATTGTGGTATATGTAGGTGGTATTACTGTACTTATTATCTTTTCTATTTTTTTAACACAACAGGCAGGAGATTTATTACCCAAACAAAAAATAGGCAGGCAGGTATTTTCGGCATTGGCAGCTTTTTGCGGTTTTGCATTAATCATGGTTCAATTGTACCAGCATAATTTTAATACAACAACGGAACAACCTGTTGAACCTTCGATCACCAATATAGGCAATCAAATGCTGGGCGTTGGTGAAAATGGATTTGCATTACCTTTTGAAGTAGTGAGTATATTATTACTGGCCGCATTGATTGGCTGCATTGTAATTGCTTTACGTTTAAAACCAGCAACAGCATGATAGAACCAGGCTTATATCATTTATTATTTGTCAGTACCGCTTTGTTTTTTATAGGTGTATATGGTTTTTTTACAAGAAGAAACCTGGTTACTATGCTGATGAGTATTGAGCTGATATTAAATAGCGTAAACATTAATTTTATAGCATTCAATAAATATCTATGGCCACAGAAAATGGATGGATTGTTCTTTTCAATTTTTGTAATTGCCATAGCTGCAGCCGAAGCCGCAGTAGCCATTGCTATCATTATTAATTTATACAGAAGCCATCAATCTATTGATGTAGAGCGGGCAGAAGAAATGAAATTTTAAAAGCCCCTCCTATCCTCCCCCGAGGGGAGGTAATGTAGGAGATTATAGCGAAGATTGAAAAGAAATAAAAGAGGCATAAAATAGCGATGGGATACTTAATTACGAATGTTGAAAAATAAATAAAAGCTCGGATTAGCTAACAATGCCAAATACAATTTACATAACACTGATTCCATTTTTGCCGCTGGCAGGCTTTTTATTGCTTGGTTTATTTGGAAGAAAATATTTTAAAAATACAGCAGGCATTATAGCCACTGCATTACTATTGGTATCAACTGCTTTAGCAATCTATACTGCTTATGGTTATTTTTTTGAGTATGGAAAAGTTGGCGGTATTTATCAAAAATTAGTGCCATTACAATTTACTTGGTTACAATTTTCGCCAGGCCTGTCGATTGATATGGGTATCATACTTGATCCAATTTCAGTAATGATGCTGGTGGTGGTAACCTTTATTTCTTTGATGGTACATCTATATAGTTTAGCCTATATGAAAGGCGATGAAAGATTTCCTGTTTACTATGCGTTTCTCGGTCTGTTTACTTTTTCAATGTTAGGCCTGGTGATGGCTTCCAATATTTTTCAGCTGTATATTTTTTGGGAATTGGTAGGAGTCTCTTCTTTTTTATTAATTGGTTATCACTATGACAGGCCCAGCGCAGTTGTGGCTTGTAAAAAAGCATTTATCGTTACCCGTTTTGCCGACCTTGGTTTTTTAATTGGTATATTGATATTGTCTTTTCATGCAAATACTTTAGATTTCAATACACTCATACAACGGTTAACAGTTGACGGAAGTCACGAGCTGCACACTGCTTATACTTCTATGTTTCTTGGGGCTTCTGCATTGACCTGGGGAACTGTATTGGTATTTATTGGCGGGGCAGGAAAGAGTGCATTATTTCCTGTGCATATATGGCTGCCCGATGCAATGGAGGGCCCAACCCCTGTATCTGCTTTGATACATGCTGCCACAATGGTAGTGGCTGGTGTTTATTTGGTAGCAAGGATGTTTCCTGTTTTCAGTATGTCTAATGGAGCAATGCATGTGGTAACTTTTGTGGGAATTTTCTCTGCATTATTTGCTGCGGTTATAGCCTGTACACAAACAGATATTAAAAGAGTATTGGCATATTCTACTATGTCGCAGATTGGGCTTATGATTTTTGCACTGGGCGTTGCTGGTGGTAATGCAGAAAGGGGCAGTCTCAATTATTCACATCTGGGTGCAGGCTATACTGCTTCCATGTTTCACTTGTTTACACATGCAATATTTAAAGCCTTGTTATTTCTTGGTGCTGGTTCAGTCATTCACTTTATCCATAGCAATGAAATGAAAGATATGGGCGGCCTTAGAAAATATTTGCCTATTACGCATATTACATTTTTAATAGCCTGCCTGGCAATTTCAGGTGTGCCACCATTTGCAGGGTTTTTTAGTAAAGAAGAAATACTGCTCGCTGCATCGCAGCATAATGCAGTATTGTATTATTTAACGCTATTTATATC
This sequence comes from Ferruginibacter sp., assembly GCA_043745405.1. GTDB lineage: Bacteria > Bacteroidota > Bacteroidia > Chitinophagales > Chitinophagaceae > Ferruginibacter. The sequence goes on from JAYTTI010000152.1 coordinate 46,095, forward strand.
AGGGCTTACTGCTTTTTATATGTTCCGTTTATATTTCAATATTTTTTGGAGTAAGGGAGCCATTATGCATGGAGAACACCATGGCGAAGGAGGTTTTGCAATGATGCTTCCATTGGTATTGTTGGCTATAGGTGCTGCAGTTGCAGGGTTTATTCCTTTTGGAAATTTTATCAGTGCTGATGGCAAACCGCTTGAGTCTGAATTTCATTGGCAATTTTCCATCGCTCCGGTAGCAGTAGGTTTAGCAGGCATTTTTACAGCAATGTGGTTATATAAAAATAAAAGCAATAAACCGGCAGCCATCGTAACATCCTTAAGCGGATTTTATAAAGCTGCATATAATAAGTTTTACATTGATGAACTGTATTTGTTTATTACAAAAAAAATAATATTCAATTTAATAGGAAGGCCTGCAGTGTGGTTTGATAAAAATATTGTTAATGGATTGGTGAATATGACGGGTAATACAACATTGATTATTTCTGAAAAAATTAGAGGGTTTCAATCTGGCAAAGTACAACAGTATGCTATTTATTTTTTAGCAGGGGTAATAGGGTTGGCTGTGTTGTTTATTTATTTGTGGAAATAAAAATTAATAATTCTAAATCGAAAAATGAATTTATTATTACTGATACTATTGCCTTTGCTAACCACAGTTATCATACTGCTTATGCGAAATGCTGCACAGGTAAAGTGGGCAGCACTGGTGGGTTCAACAGGACAATTTATATTAGCCCTTGCTTTGCTATTCGTTTTTCGCCAGGAGAGGTTAGCAGGTAATGAGGCGCAAATATTATTTGAATTAAAATATAACTGGTTTCCTGCATGGCATATTAGTTTTCATATTGGCGTAGATGGTATTTCAGTAGCCATGATTTTACTAACGGCATTTGTAGTAATTGCAGGAGTGCTGGTATCATGGAACATAACAAAGATGACAAAGGAATTTTATTGCTTACTCATTATGCTCAGCCTTGGTGCTTATGGTTTCTTTATTTCACTTGATCTCTTTATACTTTTCTTCTTTCTTGAAATTGCAGTAATACCAAAATATTTGCTGATAGGGATTTGGGGAAGCGGTAAAAAAGAATATGCTGCCAATAAATTAGCGTTGATGTTAATGGGCGGCTCTGCGTTGGTGTTAGTAGGTTTGCTGGGCGTTTACTTTGGCAGTTCGGAACAAACTTTTGACCTGGTAACACTGTCTCAAACCCATATTCCTGTAGAAATTCAAAAAATTTGTTTCCCGCTTTTGTTTGTTGGTTTTGGCGTATTTACTGCATTATTCCCTTTTCATACCTGGGTGCCGGATGGGCATTCTTCAGCGCCTACAGCCGGTTCCATGTTTCTTGCAGGTATCTCCATGAAACTGGGTGGCTATGGCTGTTTACGGGTAGCTACTTATATTATGCCTGATGGTGCAAAAGAATATGCCGGCATTATTATTGTTCTTTCAACCATCGCCATTTTATATGGTGCTTTCGCTACCATGATGCAGAAAGACTTGAAATATATCAATGCCTATTCTTCTGTAAGCCATTGCGGTTTTGTTTTATTGGGTATTGGCATGTTAACCAAAACAGCCATGACAGGCGCTGTAATGCAGATGGTATCACATGGTTTAATGACAGCTCTTTTCTTTGCCGTTATTGGAATGATTTACGAACGTACACATACAAGACAGGTAAATGAAATGGGGGGGGTATTAAAAGTAATGCCCTTTATAACAACGGTATTATTTATTGTGGGTCTTTGTTCATTGGGCTTACCCGGACTGAGTGGGTTTGTTGCGGAGATGACAATTTTTATGGGTTCCTGGCAAAACCCCGGTATGTTTCACCGCTTTGCAACTATTGCAGCCTGTATGTCAATTGTGGTTACTGCTGTGTATATTTTAAGAGCAATTGGGCAAATAGCAATGGGGCCTTTAAAAGAAGGCTATGAAAACTTAAATGAGGCAACATGGAATGAAAAAGTGGCGGCCATTATTCTAATTGCTGGCATCATAGCTATTGGCGTAGCACCATTTTGGTTAAATGATTTAGTTAGCCCGGCAACAGAAATAATAATGCAAAAACTGGAAGCTGTACATCCTTAGTTGCAAAGACGGATTATCTATATGTAAGTTTCTTGTATCCCTTGGGGAAATTATAAAATTTATGCTGAACAATATTTTACTTTTGATGAAATCTGAATGGGTGATTGCCTTCATCATCTTTCTGCTACTTTTTATAAAAGTGGGTACGGAGATGAAGAATGATCAGCTTTTATCATTGGTGCAAATTTTATTACTGGTAAATTTTATTGCTGGTTTTTTCTTTAATGAAACAGGCAGTTTATTTGGCGGCCTTTTTACCACCAATGCATTGATGGTTTTTCAGAAAAGTATTTTAAACCTGGGTGTTTATTTAATATCATTGTTGTTTTCTGGATGGTTAAAGAAGAGCGAACACATGCCTGAATTTTTTATACTGATGTTATCAGCATTGCTTGGAATGTTTTTTATGATTTCAAGCGTTAACTTACTCATGTTCTTTTTATCGCTTGAGCTTTCCACAATACCTGTTGCAGCCATGGCTAATTTCGATTTGGAGAAAAAAGTATCTTCGGAAGCAGCAATGAAAATGATCCTGTCATCTGCGTTCTCCTCGGGTATTCTATTGTTTGGTATCTCATTGATATATGGCACTACAGGCACCATCAGTTTTGCGGAAATACCAGCTTTGCTGAATGGTAGCCCTTTACAAACACTGGCCTTTGTATTTTTATTTACCGCTTTTGCATTTAAGTTATCGATAGTGCCGTTTCATTTATGGACGGCCGATGTATACGAAGGCGCACCGATGGCTGTTACCGCTTTTTTATCCGTAATTTCAAAAGGGTCTGTTGCATTTATATTGATTACTGCATTGTATAAAGTATTTGCGCCAATGCAGGAAGCATGGTATAATATGTTAATGCTGTTATCCATCATTACCATGATAGTAGGTAATCTTTTTGCGTTAAGGCAACAAAATATAAAACGATTTCTTGCATTTTCATCTATTGCCCAGGTTGGTTTTATTTTGGTGGGTCTTAGCAGCAATTCAATACAGGGTGTATCTTCTGTTGTTTATTTTATTTTAATTTATGTTTTCTCTAACCTTGCAGCATTTGCTGTGGCAGGTGTTATAGCACAACAAACCGGTAAAGAAAATATTGACGATTATAAAGACTTATACCAAACAAATCCATTTATTAGCTGGATACTGGCGCTGGCCTTATTTTCATTGGCAGGCATTCCACCAACTGCCGGTTTTTTTGGTAAGTTGTTTTTGATAACAGCCGGTGCATCTAAAGGAAATTATTTTTTTATTACTGTAGCCGCATTAAACTTGGTTATTTCTTTGTATTATTATCTTAGGATTATAAGGGCAATGTTTATGGATAAGAACGAACAGCCTATAGAAAAAATAATTTTAAACCTTGCTGCCAAATTGGGAATGATTATTTGTGCAGCCGCCATTTTATTGGTGGGGTTGCTGAGCTGGATATACGATTATATTACATCACTTATAATGTAATAACAAATTATGGCTATCAATAAAAATCACGAATTTGAAGAACTGGACGGTGTAAAATGCGGCATCGTGGAAAAGAATGTACCACCCGCCAGGATACAGTTTTTAAAGCAATTGCTGGAGTATAATAAATTTACGGTAATGGTAGTGCCCTCACCACCACCAAAGGTTGCTCCTGCACCTGTTGTAAAACCTGTAGAAGGAGAAGAAGCTTTGCCACTTCCGCCAGTACCAGATCCTGCACCCGAAACATTTACTGTGGGCGTTACCGATTATACTTTTAACCCTGTTAATGCAATTTTTGGAAGACTGTTACATACACCCGACGGGCATGTTGTTACACTTGCTTACTGGCAACAAAAAGAACAGGTGAGTAATGATGATGTACCTTATTTTGAAAAGAGTTAGCGGGCTTCTTTAAAAATTATACCCAACACTTACACCACCTGAAGGTTGAATATAACCACTTCCCAATATTGGGGTAAAACCAATGCGCCAGGAGAAGCCTCCATCTTTGGGCTGCCTCCTGTACATAAAAGAGGCTGTTCCATAAATAGCAGAAGGAGGGGTTGTATAATCGTAACTAAAGAGGTTTAGTTTTTTTCCTGTAAAAGTAACGCCAGCACCTGCTTCAAAAGAATGAACAGAACTGAATTTTCCAAAAATATGATTTAGCTGAATGGGGAAAGTGGCCACAGATTGGGAAATAATACCAAAGTGAAAATATAATTAGTCCAATATTTGTTTATTGGTTTTTTTTGTTTATCTTTGGACTATAATATAAATCATTTACTATGTCATTTCCAAAGCAAATTGTTATCAAAGAGACGCTGTCTGAATTGCGTAAACTTCAAAAAGCCAGTATTCCAATGATAGCCACCCGAATTAAGGTTCTTATTGAGTTCAAAAAAAATGTGGCAGGAGGCATTTCTAAAAGAGCAGTTGCCGATGCCGTTGGCGTAAACCACAATAGTGTACAGGCCTGGCGAACGCTCTACCAGCAAGGCGGCATAGCAGCTCTGGTAAAGCATGAAAGAAAAGAAGGGAGGCCATCTGCTATTACAGCACAGGAGCATCAATTGATTGAGAAAAAATTGCACGACCCCAAAAACGGTTTACGGGGTTATGTAGAACTTTTAAACTGGGTAGAAGTGGAATTTAAAAAGACAATAAAGTACAATACCCTGTTGAAATATTCCATACGCCATTTCGGTTCAAAAGTTAAAGTGGCCCGTAAAAGTCATGTAAAAAAAGAGGAAGCGGCAGTGGAGACTTTTAAAAAAACTTCAGCCAAAGCTGTAAAGAAATCAGCCGGCACTATCAGCAAAAATACAAAACGGTAAATCTCTATTTTCAGGATGAGAGCCGGTTTGGCTTATTTACAAAAAACGGTAAGGCCCTTACTGCAAAAGGAGTAAAGCCTATCTGCCCTTTTCATCAGGTGTTTCAATCCCTTTACCTGTTTGGAGCATTTTCTCCTGTAACCGGCGATAGCTTTATGCTGGAAATGCCTCATTGCAATGCGGGCAGTTTTCAGGTTTTTTTAGATGAGTTCTCCATGACGAATCCTGATGAATTTAAGGTAATGGTACTCGATAACGGAGCTTTCCATAAAGCCAAATCCTTAATCATTCCAGCAAACATCGCATTGTTATTTTTACCCCCCTACAGCCCGGAACTAAACCCGGCAGAAAAAATATGGGCCAGGCTTAAAAGAACATTTACAAACAGGCTATTCAATTCTCTTGAATTACTCAGTGATTTTATCTGTGAGGTTACAAATAATATCGAAAAAACAATTGTAAAATCCACCTGTGCGTTTAACTATATCTTTACTAACTCATTTTGGACTATATTGTAATTCATTTTGGTATAATA
>JAYTTI010000153.1:0-51444 GCA_043745405.1 Ferruginibacter sp.
GTGAATTTGTTTTTCCTCTTCCCATATGCAGAGCACTGTCTTATTATTCAATGATTTCAAAATGGGTAAACTGCCTTTACCCAAAGCCTGCTTTTGCCCGTTTGGACTGGTAAGCATTATAGTGCCGTTTTCAGACCAGGCATACACATTTTGATTATTTAGTGTTTCCATGGTACAGCCCTTGCCTTCACCAATTTCCTTTTCAGCCATTCCGGGCACGGCTGAAAAAATCTTACCCTGTCTCCGCCAAACAGTTTTTATGGTACGGTTGTTATTTACTGCAAGGGCTCCGCCATCCATCGGGCAGCCATTTAATTTCCAGTTGCCTTCACCTAATTGTTGTGCCTGCCCAAAAGTATTTCCCCCATTTGTTGATTTTATTAAATACATATCCCGGTTTCCGTTTATCAAGTTGCGAAACATTACCAGCACATTGTTTCCCTTCACTACAACAGATGGCTTGCAACATTCACAAACAGTTGAATCAGGCGATGTATAAATCATTTTATTAACCGACCATGTTTTGCCGCCATCTGTTGATTTTGCGCCATAAATTTTGTTTCTTTTATTTTCCCTTAGATCAAGCCAAACAGCAAACGTATTTTCTCCATCTGCACTCAATGCCATCAACCCTTCTTTTGCAATACTATCTATATCGTTCACTTTTTTGCCGGCTGTCCAGGTGGCCCCTTCAGCCTTATGAAAACTGTATATATTGCCTGCCTCCGTACAGGCGGTAACAACAATCCCTTTTTCGTTTGCTGCAATTTGCGGGCCCCTCATAGCAAATGAATATAAGTGTGGCAGTACTGAAATTACAATAGGTTTTGAGAAGGTTGTAGCATTGTCGGGCGAATAAACATACATAATACTGTCCCCACTGCCATATACCACGTGAAGGTTATTGCTGCTGTCTTTCACCAGGTTTGGCATTTGCCCGTTGGCAATTATAAAATCTTTTTTTTGCTGAATATTTTTTTCCGTGCAGCCCGAAAATGCCACAATAAATATAATGATGGGGAAGATATTTTTCATACGCAAAGTTTACTGAAATATTTTGAAAAGCTGGTGATGGTTTTGCTGACCAACAACAGGGTGAATATATTCTTCCATTAGCCCAAGATAATAAAATAGGATGCATGCTTGTGCACTAACTACAAAATCCCAACGGAGTAACGCTTCGGCCGTTGGGCTAAAAGAAATATAGCGGCTAAAAATATAAATATGAAAGTAAATCACAACGGTAATAGAAACCGATTACTACTCACAAAGTTGTTTGTAAAAATAGTAAGAACTAAAGTTGAAAGCAAATCACAACTGCAAACAAACAATTATTAAAAACTAAAGCCCGGCCTGTCGTTGCGGGTATTTATTTTTGAAACACCAATTAGTTTATCTGCCTGGTCGGTAAATGATTTGTAATACACCAGTATGGTATAACTATTTTCAGTTTCCCAGTAATTACCATCGAGGCTTGTGGTAATTGCCCCGGTATTTCTATCTATCAGCGTATATCCATAGCTGTAATAGCCTTGCTTTAAAAACTGGCTGCATTCATAATACCCTTTATCTGCATTGAACTGCATTTTTGTGTTTTCATTCAACCCGTAATCTGTTAACTGGCCAATTAAATACAGGTCTTTGCCGGCATAAGGTTTTTGTTCAGGTGGTGCAAACTTAAAATGAACTGTGGCATAATCTGCCTGCCAAAATGGGTTAATGCTTTCATAAGTTGTAAGCACGTATTCACCATTTAAATCGGGATAATAAGCATACCGCTGACTACTTCTGTCACCATCAGGTTTTAAGTAAATGTCAGTTCTTTTTGCGCTGGCACTATCTATTCTATCGCTTAATAAACGAAAACTTCTCAAATCGAGCCAGCGCCATTCTTTACCGCCCGGAAATACAAAGGCATTTTCGTTACTGTATTCTATTGAATTATTCCTGATGAATGTCGGCAGTATGTTTCCCTGTGCATTATCCCACCGGTTATTTTGCAATACTATTACTTTTATTTGCTGGCTGGCATTGGATGTATTTAAACCCTGCACATTTACAGTAAACTGTACATGCTGGTGTGTATTGAAAGCGCCGGGACTAAATGGCTGCAACACTTTTGCCAAGACTGTTGACTCAGAATTAAGCACCAGTAATGCTCTTGTAAAAACCGTTTTACTGGTATCGCCATCCAGATAAACTTTTACTAAATAATTTCCACTACGGGTAGGCAAACTATTTGCTTCAGGCAATATGGCCTGGTAATGTATATACCTTGTATTGGCGATAGAAGAAAAACGATAACCGGTAATACGCTGTTGCGTAAAGCCTTTTACAAAGTCGAAAGGGCTTATATTCACCGGCTGCCAGTTGTAATCGCACAACTGGTAAGTATAATAATAACTTTTAACCCTAGTATCAATATCGTCAAAATGAAGTTCTATCCTGTCTGTGCTGTTAAGTTTATAAATTGCCATCGACCCCTCCTGGTCGCCATAACCATGAAACCGCACCGAATGAATATTGTTATCATAAATAACGTCGGGAATTACCTGTGCACATAAGGGTTGCAGTAGTAATAACAAAAAGGATAGTACAGCAATAAATTTTAAATGACGCATGTAGTTATTAAAATATTTACTTTTGAAAGATACCAAAAAATATGCCGATTGAATATATCTGCCTTTATAGCAAAGCGAATTGCCTTTAACCGGCAAAATACTTTTTCACGTTTTATCATCCGGCTGGCCATTGGTGCCACTACTTTGAGCGTTGCAGTAATGATAGTGGCATTGAGTTTTGTAAATGGTTTTGAAAATGTGATCAGCAATAAAATTTTTAGTTTCTGGGGCCATATACATGTACAGCAGGATATTGAAAACAGGGTAAGCATTGCTGAACAATACCCCATTTTTAAAAATGATACGGTAGAAAATATTGTTCGAAATCTTCCGCAGGTTAAAACCATTGAAAGATATGCCACCAAATCAGTGATATTAACCAATGGCTCTGATATAGAAAGTATTTTATTAAAAGGCATCGATTCGTCATTTAATTACAGCAGGCTGAATCCTTTTTTACAGCAGGGCAAATGGTTATCATTTACAGATAGTGGTTACAGTAGCGAAATAAATATTTCTACCTATATCGCTGGTCAGTTAAACATACAGGTAAACGATACCCTGCTTTCTTTTTTTATACAGGAAGATGGAAGCAAGCGCCCCAGAAAATTAAAAGTGGCCGGTATTTTTAAAACTTCCATTGAAGAATATGATAAACAATTCGGGCTATGCGATATTAACCTGATAAGGCGTATGAACGACTGGAAACCCGGACAGATAGGCGGTTACGAAGTATTTCTACACGATTATGCACAAACAGATACTGTTGCTACCTTAATAAAAGAATTAACACCACAGGGATGGACCAGTAAGACCATAAAAGAAATGTATTCAAATATATTTGACTGGCTTGAACTGCAAAACAGGATAAAATTTATTTTAATGGGCATTATGATGATTGTAGCTATTGTAAACCTGATTACCTGTTTGCTGATTATTGTTTTAGAAAGAACAAAGATGACAGGCATATTAAAAGCTGTTGGTGCCAGCGACTGGATGGTACAAAAAATATTTTTATACAATACCACGTTAATAGCGGTTACGGGCATACTATTGGGTACCGCTTTAGGCCTCGGTATTTGCCTGCTGCAACAAAAAACAAATTTTATTAAATTAAATGAAGAAGCTTATTATATGGCTGCAGCCCATGCAGATGTGGTGTGGTGGCAGGTTGCGCTTGTTGATATTGTTACACTAGCTATTTGTTTTGCCACACTTATTATCCCTACCCTGCTGGTAAAAAAAATAAAGCCGGTAAAAGCAATACAGTTCAGGTAATTTTTTTGCTTACTCTTTAAAGGTGCGATAAAATAATTCCCGCAGCTACCGCCGCATTTAATGATTCTGCGTGGCCGGTTTTTGGAATGGTGATTTTTTCAGTACACAATTGCATTATTTCATTATTGATGCCTTTAGATTCATTGCCAATGATAATAATGCCTTCTGCTAACCCCTTTAACTCACTGATATTTTTTCCATTCAATGCGGCAGCATAGGTTTTTATGGCATTGTTTTTTTGGATCCATGCTGCCAGGTTGGTGTACACCATTTCAACCCTGCCCAAACTGCCCATAGTGCTTTGCACTACTTTTGGATTGTACATATCTGCACAATCTTCTGAGCAAAGAATAGATTGTATACCAAACCAATCAGCAATTCTAATGATGGTCCCCAGGTTTCCCGGATCTTGTATGGTATCTAACATCATGCATAATTTACCTTTTACATCCGTTACTTTTTTACATTTTTTAAAAACCGCCAATATCTGGTTGGGGGTGGTTAATGCCGATATTTTCTCCAGTTCAAAATACTCAATAACCTGCAATGAGCCTGTGTAATATTTTCGTATCAATGCTTCATTTTGTTGCATCCATTCTGTTAAACCTACAATCATTTCGCATGAAAATGTGCCTGATTTCAATAATTCCATTACTACTTTACTACCTTCGGCTATAAATACATTTTCCGTATCTCTAAATTTTTTATGGTGTAAACTTTGGATATATTTGGTATATGTTTTGCTTAACATAGTTCTATTAAAAATTTATATATATTAATTAGTGTGGTTGAAAAAACAAAATTTTTGAATGGTTTGAAAAATATTTTTTTCTTATCCATAATTCTTTGCTCCTGTACAACACCACGAAAGTATCAAAAAAATAAGCCCTTTCTTTATAATAATACTATTGATATTAAGGGTGGCCATTTTAATAACGAAGATAGAAATATAGTGAAGCAACGTTTATTTGGCCAGCTGGAAGATAGTGCACAGGTGGTTGTGAAGGATTTATTATTCATATTTCATTCTGTTATGCGCCCCCCAGTGTATGACACTGCCTATACCTACCGGAGTGCAAGAAATATGATTGGCTCCATGGGTCACCTGGGTTATTACCAGGCTAAGGATTCAGTAAAAATTGATACTGTAAACAAAACTGTTTTAAAAAGGTATGGGCTAAAATTAAAATGGGAAAAACAACAGCGGGTATACGTAAAATATATTATCGAAGCCGGTAACCCAACATTAATTGATACCATCATTTACAGGTTGAATAAACCGGATCTGCAGTTATTGGCAGAAAAAACAAAGCCTGCCTCTTTTTTGGAAAAAAATACTCCTGTTAACAAAACAAATATATTGGGCGAAATTAACCGACTGGTAAATTTATACCGCAATAACGGTTATTATAAAATTTCTTCGGATGATTTAAAAGTAAGGGGCGATACCACTATCTTATCATTGACAACTGTTTCTACAGACCCATTTGAAAGCATCCGCTTACTGGCAGAAGAAATTGAAAAAAGAAATAAGCCAACTATTAAGCTGGCATTAATTTTAAACCCACTTACAGACACTTTAGAGTTCCAGAAATTTCATATCAACAATATCTATATTTATCCGGATTACAGGAGTGATGATTCAGCCCGCCTTGCAAATTTTAAAGAAGATACTACAAAAATAAAAGGGTATTTTATCCGCTATCATGAAAGGTTATTTAGCAACCGCTTCTTAACAAGGAATATAGATTTTAAAAAAGGAGATATATTCAGCCACGACAGTTATGCCAAAACAATGAGCAATCTTTCCAAAATGGCTGTATGGCAAAATGTAAATATCCAGGCGGTTGAAAATAAAGACAGTATTGGAAAACTTGATATGATTCTGCAAATGATACCTGCCAAAAAATATGGATTTGAGGCCACGATTGAAGCCAGTTATTCTGCCAATAGCAGCACCAACACTGCCGGTACATTTAACGCAGGTAACCTTTTAGGTTTACATACCAACTTATCTTTACAAAACAGAAACATACATAAGGAGGCTATTAAAATGACACATATTGTTGGTTTGGGTGTGGAGTTAAATTTAGGTAAGCTCGGAACAAGCCAGGCAATTAATTCAAATGAAATCAGCTATTCAAATACAATTGCGTTTCCCCGTTTACTGGGTCCTATCAACCTAATACCAAAAAGCTGGGTAAATTTAAGCAACCCAATATCTCATCAGACTTTTATCAATTTCAGCCCGTCCTATATAAAAAGAATTGATCTGTTTAATCAATTGGCTACCGTATTGTCATTTGGTAATGAATGGAGTAATAAAATCAATAGAAAAAATATTTTTAAATTCCCGAACATCGAATATTCATACCTTTTTAATCAAACAGATAGTTTTACAAATATCCTTAATGAAAACCCCTACCTGCGTTATTCGTATAACACTACATTGGTTATAGGCAGCTCTTATGGATTTTCAACTACATATATTAATCCAAAACATCTTAACCGGCAACATACTTTTAGAACCAATGTTGAAGTATCCGGTTTAATATTGGCTACACTTGGGCTTTTTAAAAAAGATTTAAGCCAATATGTAAAAGTAGATGGAGAATATACTTTTGCTATAACCAAACCAAAATCAGCAAGAATTTTCAGGGGATTTCTTGGAGTCGGTGTTCCTTTTGGTAATGGAGATAGCGCTACTTTACCCTTTTTTAAACAATATTACTCAGGTGGATACAACAGTATGAGAGGTTGGCCCATAAGAGGTATTGGGCCTGGGGCAAGGCCCCAGGGAAGTCCGGACGATGTTAAAAACAATCGTTCAGGAGATATAAAAATTGAAGCTAATCTTGAATATCGCCGGGATCTTTTTCAAATTATTCCTAATTCGTTAATATTAAAATGGGCCTTATTTGCCGATATTGGTAACGTATGGACATTTAGAAATACCAATCCAAGCAACGGATCAGACAGCCTTCAGTTTCAATTTAAGAATTTATATAATCAATTGGGCGTAAGTGTGGGTACAGGTTTCAGGTTCGATTTTAATTATGTTATTTTACGGTTTGACTTTGGTTTCAGATTTAAGCGGCCCGATATACTGGAAAATGCGGGATGGCAATTTCCTGGAGTTACCTTCAACAATTTATTTAATAAAGGAGAGCAATATAGAAACTGGCGATATAATAATTATAATTTCAGTATTGGATTAAGTTACCCGTTTTAGGCAACCCTACTCCTCATTTTTTTGTATCAATATTATTTTCAGGGCCAATCAGTTTCATCAATTCATTTAAATCGACAGCGTTGTTTACATCCTGTTCGCCAATTCTTGTTCGGCGTAAACTGCCCAAATAACCACCACAGCCCAATGCAGCCCCGAAATCATTTGCTAAACTGCGTATATACGTCCCCGTTGAGCAAATAACTTTAAATTGCACTATTGGCAAGTTGATGGCTATAATTTCAAATGAATGGATGGTTACCTGGCGTGGCTCTGGTTGTACGGCAATCCCTTTTCTGGCCAGTTCATATAGGGCAATACCATCTTTTTTTATAGCAGAGTAAATGGGTGGTAATTGATTGATGGCACCTTTGAATTGTATCGTTGTATCCTTTATTTCCTTAGCTGTTAATCCCAAATAATCTTTAAACTCTGCCGGCTCGCTTTCAAGATCGAATGTTGGGGTTACCGCCCCCAAAACAAAATGACCGGTATATTCCTTTTCACGGGCCATATATTCGCTTATTTTTTTTGTAAATTTTCCGGTGCATACAATTAATAACCCTGTTGCCAAGGGGTCTAAGGTGCCGGCATGACCAATCTTTTTTATCTGCAAAATGCTGCGTAGTTTTTGCACTACATCAAAACTTGTCCAATGCATGGGCTTATCAATCAATAACATTTTACCTTCTGTATAAGGCAGTTGTATTGCAGGGTTAATTGCAACCCGTTCCTTACGTTCTTTCTTTGAAGGAACTTCTTCACCAAAAAATTTAGCAGCGTGTTTTAAGCGATATGTTTCTTTGCGTGCCAATGGTATTTTTTTGCTAAGGTAACTTAAGACAATCAAATAATTAACACGTACGGGCTTACAAAATATACTCCCGCAGATGGCGCAGATTACTGCAGAGCTGCTTTTTGGATAATTTGTTTCCTGAGATGAAGAAAATTTTCGCCGATGATTTTCTCTAGTAATCTTCGCCATCTGCGGGAAACATTATAACCCATTACTTTTCGGAAAATACTCTTAGAAATATCATCAGCGTTAAAATTTACAAGAATACCCAGCTTTAATTTTGAGAGTTTTAAATAAGTCAGCAATTGTTTATGATGCACCTTTTATAATTCCTCCACCGACTTTCATTCAATGATAACTTTATTCTCAACTAATAAGTCCAGCCTAAACCCAATATCGTGTTTTATACCATCATAATAAACAGGCAATGCTACTTCTGATTTTACATTTAAACCTGATTTCCCTAACTCATATTTTAAAATATACTGGTAAACACTTTCAAGCAAACCGGGGCCAAGTTCATTATAAACCTTAAAAATAGCTCCCCTCATTAAATATGAAATTTCATTTTAATCCATACCAAATAAATTATATTCAAATATAAAAATATTTTTTGCGAAGGCTGGCATAATATGTAGCCATAAAAAATCATTAATTATTTCTGCGTAAATCTGCGCAATCTGCAAGAGCCTAAATGCACAAATAAACTACAAAGGCATATATCCATTTTGAATCAGGCACCACAATCTAAAAGTAAAACAGTTAAACAGCTTGCCTTGCTTTTAATTCCAGGTATTTATTAATAGCATTTACGGTTAATTTTTCCGGGGTAGTTAAAATAGAAAGAATACCGTGGTTTGACAGCTCTTTAACAATCAGCCTTTTTTCAAAGGCAAATTTTTCTGCAATTGTTTTTACATACACTTCTTCCAGGTTTGCAGCCTGCATGTGGGAGAGCTGTTTTAATTCTGTATTTTCAAAAAATATCACCACCAATAAATGATGCTTTGCTATGGACCTTAAATAATTCAACTGGCGCTTTAAGCCTGATAGTGATTCAAAATTTGCAAATAATATTAACAGGCTCCTTTGCTTTATCCTGCTTCGTATCTGCAGGTAAAGCATTTCATAATCGCTTTCTAAAAATTGTGTTTCCTGATTATATAACAGCTGCAAGATATTGGCCCTCTGTATGGGCTTTCTATCTGCTGCCAATACTGTACTTATTTTATCAGAAAAAGTTATCAGCCCTACTTTATCCTGTTTTTGCAAACAAACATTGCTTAATACCAATGTACTGTTAATAGCATAGTCAAGCAGACTTAAATTACCAAAGGGCATTTTCATTACACGGCCTTTATCAATAACACAATACACCTGCTGGCTTTTTTCTTCGGTATAATTATTTATCATTATTGATAATCTTCGGGCCGTAGCTTTCCAGTTGATAGTTCTTATATCATCTCCGCTTACATATTCCTTTATTTGTTCAAACTCCATACTGTGGCCAATTTTACGCATTCTTGTATTGCCCTGCTCCGATTGGATGGTTGTTTTAGATAACAGCTCGTACTTACGTAACTGCATAAACGAAGGATAAACTGGTACCATTACTTCAGCAGTAACGGTATGCCTGCGCATTAACAAGCCAAGCACGGATTTTACATAAACAATAATGTTGCCGAAATAGTATTCTCCTCTTTGGGTTGGTCTTACAGAATAAACAATATTTTTTTGTTGAAAGGGTGCAAGATGCTGGTATATAATCCAGTCTCTTTTTTGAAACTGGACAGGTAATTCATCAATAATTTCGAAGTCTAATTCAAAAGCCATCATATTTATAACCTGTAACGTAACTTTATTTTCATCACTGTTACTAAACCTGTCCGCGGTAACTCTTTTTACCATGGGCATTCTGCCTGTAATAAACAGAAAGAAGTAATCAATCAACAACAGCATTACTATTACATACCAGCCAATTTGGGGAACAATTAATAAGGGGGCATAAAAAAAAGATACAATAAATAAAACAATACAAGCACCCACTACCAAATAAAAACGCGGAGTTAAAAAAAGTGCACCAATATATTTTTTTATAAATGTCATAAGTTAATAGAAACAGCTAAATAAAATTTACGGTTTTGTTTAGCCGGCTTTTTACCTGGGTACTTCAATAGTTTTTACAATGGTTTCAATCAGTTCATCCGGGGTAATACCCTCCATCTCTTTTTCGGGTGTAAGAATGATGCGGTGCCTTAATACAGGGGTTGCCATTTCCAAAATATCTTCGGGTGTAACAAAATCTCTGCCCTTTATAGCGGCATTGGCTTTGGAAGCTTTTAAAATTGCCAATGATGCCCTTGGCGATGCACCAAGATATAATGCAGGATTATTACGTGTCTCAATCACTATTCTGGCAATAAATTCAATCAATTTAGGCTGAACAATAATGGATTGAAGGATGACCCTGTATTGTTGAATTTCAAAAGAAGATACAATTTTATTTACCTGGCTTAACAGTTCTGCCTGCGGACTTGATTGCTGGCTTTGTAATATGCGTATTTCTTCCTGCAGGTTTGGATATTGCACATCAATCTTAAAAATAAAACGATCCAACTGGGCTTCCGGCAAACGGTAAGTACCCTCCTGCTCTACCGGGTTTTGCGTAGCAAGAATGATAAATGGAAAACGCATTTCATGCGTAACCCCATCTACAGTTACCTGCCGCTCTTCCATCACTTCAAATAATGCAGCCTGGGTTTTGGCAGGCGCCCTGTTAATTTCGTCTATTAAGACAATATTACTAAAAACAGGGCCCGGCTTAAAATAAAAGTCGCCTTCTTTAGGGTTAAATACCGATGTACCCACCACATCACTTGGCATTAAATCAGGCGTAAACTGTATTCTGCTAAAATCTACATCAATAACTTTTGCCATCAGTTTTGCGGTAAGCGTTTTTGCCACACCTGGTACCCCTTCAATTAAAATATGCCCGTCGCATAATAATCCTATCATTAAAAGATCAAGCATTTTATGCTGGCCTATTATAACTTTTCCAATTTCATTTCTTATTGCATGTATCCGTTCGTTTAGGCCCGACAGGTTAGTTCGTTGCTGAAAAACATCTGCTTCCATTAGATTTTATTTTTATAAAAATATTCAATTTGCTGGTTTAATAATAATAATTGCTGATCGCTTACTTCAAGTGAATTGTGTACAAGGTCAATTGATTGAAATAAAGCCGCTGTAGTTTCTTTTGGCACATTAGCTTTTTTGCTGAGCGCTGTAATAAAATCATCGTTTACCTGGTTGGTATTTAAATAATACTGTTTACGGATATGTTCCTGAAAATAAGTGATCATTTTTTGGGCAATATTGCGGTTATCCTTTTTTTGTAAATATAACCTGCCAACTGTTTCTGTAAACGCAACCGTGGTATTAGTATTGGGTGAAATTTTTTCTATAATGCGTTGCCGGCGTTTTCCGCCAAACAAAATATACAGGGCCAATAAAATCAGGGCCAGCCAAAAAGCCCATTCTGTTGCAGTGTATTGCAGCAATAAGTCTACCGCATTTTTACTTCCCATGGCGCTAGGCGGATAATTTTTCCTGTTATAATAATCATCCCAATATACATGCTCCGGTGTTGTACTGCCAGGCTGGAAAATATTCTGTAGGTATTGATAATTTGTTTTTTGCAATAAAAAATAATTACTCAAAGCCCTTGGTTCACAATGAAGATAAAACCTCCCTTTACCATAAAACACTTCAATAAAATTTGCCTTGCCGGCTGCATTTGTTCCCAGCACATTGGTAATACTGGTATCGTAACTTTTAAAATGATTGCTTAACGGTAAATAATAATAACTATATGCTGACCTATCTTCAAAAAAAGCGGTATCCATTTTTACCGAAGTTGTTTGTATATCTGACAAAGCTCCATTGACAAATAAAGGCGGGGCTTCTATGCAACCGAGTGAATCAAGCAAACTGCCATCAATGTTTTCGCTGCTGATGAATAAACTGTTGCCGTCATTTACATATTGAAGCATTGATCTTTGGCCAGCTTCAGAAAGAAATAAATTTTTACTGATTAAAATATATACAGCAGCCGTATCAGAAATATTTTGCCAAACAGTTTCAAAGTTTTGTTTTTCGGTATTTATTTCATTGTTATAATATAACTGCTTCAACTGGTTGTAAAAAACATAACTGCCAAAAGGGTTTTTATCTCTTTTTGAAAAAGTTTCTTTTAAAGGCGGCAATACAAGTTGCTTTTTGCCACAGGATGCAAAAAATAATGCCAGCAATATAAAAAAGGAACAATATAAAGTGCGTCTTCTTAAAATAATTATAATTGATTTTTAAACTGTTTAAAATTATTTTGAATTGTATTAAAAGTTATTTCATTCATCTCAAATCCTCCATACCAGGCATATTCATAGTTTATTGTTAAGGAAATAAATTCATTCTTGTATGGTTTGTCAAACAATTCTATTATATATTGATAATTGGTTTTTTCAGGTGCAAATAGTATTGCATTTTTTAAAGCTAATTTTTGCAATGTCTGCAGGTAATGATACCTGGTAGCCAGCCGGTAATTTTTAGCCGCTGCTGCCTGGGTTATCAAATTATTATAATCTGTGGTTGCCAATAAATGCTTTTCCTCCACTGGTATAAAGGTAACATTGCTATTGGCGATTTGCCGCTGAAAAATACCAGCAGTAAAAAAAAGTTTGTATAAAATAAATAAAATAAAAAAGCAAGCCAGTATCCAGAAAAAAACTTTTGTGAAAGATGAAAATAAAAATCTTTCCAGCAACGAAATATGTTCCTTTACGGGTTCAGTTCTGTTAAGTTGCTCTTTTTGTAAAGCTTTTAAAATACTATCTAAATTTTTAGCATAGGCGAAAGACCTGGCATTTTTTAATGCTTGAGCCGAATCATTTATAATAGAAACCTGGCTTTTTTGTAAAGAACTGTCAACTACTGAATTTTTATTCGGCTGGCTGTTCTTATCAAAAACTAAAGTTCTTGCGGATAAGGAATCAGCCCGTAAAACAGAAGAATCAGCATACACATAATCAGTATCCTGTGCACCGGAATGCAGGCTGCAAAGAATAAACAGGCACAGGGATATGAGCAATTTTGTACACCTCATTTTTATTTTAAATGCAGTTTTATAAAACTATCTTTTTGCAACTGATAATTTTTTTTATGTAGACGAATAGGGTAAATAACAAAGTACCAAAGTATAAATGACATTGACAGTAAAAGGATAAAAGCACTGGCCCACACCGGCAAGCCAATATTGTTTTCTTTATCAAAAGTATTACTCATTAAATGAGTTACATAACTTTCAAAAAAGGCAGCAATAATAAATACCGGTACTAAAACAATCATTATTTTTAAGGCATCTTTAATGGCCATTTTAAAAGAAACCATCCTGGAAAAAGTAGCTGGAAAAAGAATGCCTTGTGCTATAATAAATCCTGCTGTAGAGGCTATTACAAAAGCCAGGATTTCCAATGTTCCATGCACCCATATTACCATTACAGAACTTATCCCCAGCCCTTTTGAAAAAAACATATACTGGAAACATCCCAGCATTAAACCGTTTTGCCACATGGCAAAAATTGTACCTATGCCCGCCAGTAATCCGCCAATTACCATCAGCAGTGCTACAAAACTATTGTTCATAGCAATGTACACAAACATGGTAAAAGGGTTATCGCTTTTATAAACACCAAATGGATCGCCTTTGGCAATATTCTCTTCTGTCATATCTACATAATTATCGCCCAATACACCCCTTATAAAAGTTTCATCCTTTATGGAACCAAATACCCCAATTAAAATAAACAATAAAAAAACAAAAAAAGTAAATAATAAAGTTTTATGGTATTTTTTAAATAAAAGCGGCAATTCATATTTCCAAAAAGTGAAAACCCTCCAATACTTTTCCTTTTTATTTTTATAGATATTTTGATAAATACCGGCAGCTATTCCATTTATCCAACGGGTTACTTTGCTTTTAGGGTAAAATGTTTTTGCATATGAAAGATCATCTACCAAAGTAATAAAACGTTCTGCAGTTTCGTCGGGGTCGTTTGTTTGTACATGCTGGTAGTTATTCCATTTATCAACATTCTTTTTTATGAACATTCCTTCACGCATTTGATAAAAATAAAGAAATTTCGTGTTAAATATTACTATTGTTGACGATTGCTGCTCAAATGCGAATTTAAAAAACCTGATTAGGGTAACTGTTAAAAAGATCAGCTCATACAGTTGATAAAAAGTGGAAATATTTGCAAGCCCCGTATTAATCGGGCGGGTGATAAACGGCTAAGAAAGATGAATAATTACTGATAATAATATTGCGCATAATTTTTTTTTATTTATACAATTAATTAGGTAATTTGTAGAATGCCCGTGATACAAATAGCTACACCTTTTAATATTGACATAGAATTTGAAATTGCTGAATTTCATAAACGGATGCTGGCCTACTTGTTTGATTTTACCATATTGATATTATACATGTTCAGCATTTTATATCTATTGTATGGCGGTTTTAAAGTAGGCGAAGGTAGTAAGGGGCTGGTATTGATTGTTTTGGTTATACCTACACTTTTGTACACAACTGTCAGTGAAATTTTAATGAACGGCCAAACGGTTGGCAAAAAATTATTAAAAATAAAAGTAGTTAGTCTTGATGGCGGGGAACCCACGCTGGGACAATACCTGCTTAGATGGTTCATGCGTTTTTACGAATGGGGTTTTATAATTTTTACGCTTTTTTGGAACAATAGCTATACCGGATTTGTATGGTTGTTCATTGGCGGCATTACTTCTATCATCATCATGGGCATTTCGCACAAAAACCAGCGCCTTGGTGATATTGTGGCAGAAACGGTGGTTGTAAATACCAGGTCGAACTTAACTGTAAACGATACTATTTTTATGAATGTAGCCGAAAATAATTATAACGTGGCATTTCCGGAAGTGCTGCGGCTGAGCGACAGGGATATTAATACCATTAAAAATGTTATCAGCCAGACTACAAAAAATAATCACTTCGAAATGTGTAACAGGGTTGCTTATAAAGTACAGGGCGTATTAAAAGTATCAACTGATATGTACGCTTTTGATTTTTTGGAAAAAATATTGGAAGATTATAATTATTTATCAACAAGAGAACACTGATTTGTTAAAATACGTAAATAAAATGGTGGTTATTTTACCACATCATACCTTGCAGTCTGTAAGGCCTTATATAATATACATTTCAAATTATGAAACAATTTTACCTGGTATTTTTAATTACATTTTTTTTTGCGGCCAATCAAAAATCCTTAGCCCAAATACTTCAGTTGCCTAAAGCAAAAAAGGAAATAAGGTGTTATACGGTTGAAGTGATGAACGAATACAGAAAAACACACCCCAATGCTGAAACCGATGCCCGGTTTGAATCATGGCTGGGTAAAAAAACGCAGGCACGTAAAGCGTATCGTGAACAACTTACCAATTACACTATCCCTGTAGTTTTTCATGTTATCAGTAAAGGAGAAGCTATTGGTACTTCCCCCAATATAAGTGCCTCTGCTATCGAACAGCAAATACTGCAGTTGAATAAGGATTATGCCAACCTTTCAAACAGCCAATATGCAGTTGCTGCCAATACCGGTATTCAATTTGCATTGGCTAAAACCGATGTATCAGGCAATATACTTACAGAACCTGGGATAGACAGGATCGATATCAATACAAAATCGTGGAACGATTATACCACTTCGGGATGGCAAACTTCATATATTGATCAAACAGTAAAACCAGCATCTATATGGAACGCAGACAATTATTTTAATGTGTGGATAGTGCCAAGTATTGTGCGGGGGGACACCACCACTCTGTTGGGTTACTCAACATTTCCGGTAAGCTCTACCCTACCCGGCCTTACAAATGGAGAAACAAGCCTTACCTGTGGCGTTGTAGTTAAAACAAGTACCATTGGCAGTACCTTTTTACCTTTTGATTGCGGCACCAGCTATGGATTAGGTAAAACATTATCGCATGAGGCAGGGCATTTTTTGGGGTTAAGGCACATTTGGGGCGATACCAATTGCGGTGATGATTTTTGTGGTGATACACCTGTACATTTTGCACAAAATACCGGCACCCCAACTCATCCAAAAGCAAACAGTTGCGGTACAGCAGATGAGATGTTTGAGAATTATATGGATTATACGGATGATATTTTTTTAAACACTTTTACTGCCAACCAGGCTGACAGGATGCAAACCGTAATGCTCAACAGTCCAAGAAGGAAATTATTGGCAACTTCTTCAGTTGGCAGTGTACCAGTTACAGGTAGCAACAAAATTTCGTTTACCAATTGTACCGGCAAATTATTTATTTTTGAAACTGCTGCAAATACCAGCTACCCCCGTTATAAAGACGTATTGCTTACAATAAATACAGAAGACAAAGCAACAGCCAATGCAACTGTAAGTTTTAATATTAGTGGTACTGCCATCAATGGTGATGACTACCAGTTGCTATCCCCCACAACCGTATCATTTGTTGCAGGAGATAATGTTAAGCCATTCAATATTCGCATTTTTGATAACGCAAAAGTTGATGGGGACAGGACCATCTTATTAAGTTATACCATAACAGGCACAGGTGTTACAGCAGGTACAGATGCGCAATCGCTTACCATTACTATTGGTGATGATGATAATATGAGGGTGGGTGAAAAACCAATTAATATTTTAACAGAAAATTTTGAAAGCCCAACAGGGACTTATGGTTTACCCGCAGGCTGGGGCTTATTAACCACTTCTGGATATACAAACTTTTTTGTTGCCAGTACACACGGCGACGCCGGTGGCTCTGGCAATTGTGCACATGTTTCAAATGATAAATCCCTAAAACCTAATACGTATACAAAGGGTGTTTCCGGTGCTGCAGTGCTTCAATCGCCCGTAATTGATGGCAGTTCTGTTTTATCGTTGGGCAACTTAAGTTTTAAATATAAAACAAGAGGTCTTGTAAACGTTGATCAGGCATATTTGGTGTATACCTATTCCGACAGCCCGTTTGGCCCATTTTATTTTTTCGGCAATAGTTCCGGCGCTACTGGTAATGGGCCTTACAGCAGCAATACCACCACATTGGCAAATACACCCAATTTAGCTATGCCTATTGTTTTAACAGGCAATAAATTTAATATTGATTTTTATTGGCAAACCGGTGCGCTTACAACAGGTAGTAACCCTGGTTTTAATGTTGATGATGTAGTACTTACTGCTACACCTTTTCATATTGAAACTGCCATTAGTAACAGTTATACTTATGATGTTAAATCGGGTAACGGGATATATAATTTTAAAAGTACCGATAATAAGGCTATTGCAACAATAAGTAATGCCAACACCAGCCTTAGTGCAATCACCACAAAAATAACGCAGGCTGGCAGCGGTACCACTACTGTAAATACCCCTGGCGGTTCCTATTTACGTAGCCAAAAAGTTTTTCAAATAAGCCCTTCCATTGCTAATATTACTGCTAATTACAAAGCAAGTTTTTATTTTACAGAAACTGAATTGGCTATTTGGGGAGGAGAAAAATTAAAACTTAAGATTTTGAAAGTTAAAGACGGAGTAAGCCTTGGCAGTACATTAAATACAACTAATGCAGAGTTAATTACGCCAACTGTATTGGAAGATACAGCAGCAGGTTACATCACTTATTCTGCAAACCTTACCGGATTTTCGCAATTTATGCTGGTAGCACCCTCATTTAGTTTTGTTGTTACCCTTACTAATTTCACTGCAACTGCCGCTCAAAAAAATATACAATTATCCTGGAGCACATTACTGGAATTAAACAACCGGGGATTTATTGTTGAAAGAGGCACAGATGGAATAAACTTTACCCAGATTGGATGGGTTGATGGCAGTGGAACTACTACTCAGCAAACCAATTATAGTTTTACAGATAATTTTGTGCAGCCTAAAGTGCTTTATTATTACAGAATAAGACAGGTAAATATGGATAGCAGCCAGGTATTTTCAGTTATTCGTACCGCCGTTATCAATGAGTCAAACGGCATATCTTTTACAGTAAGCCCTAATCCAGCAAACGATTATGTAAACCTGTTTATTGCAGGTACTGCAAGTACTGCCACGATTGAATTGATTAATATGGCAGGACAAAGAGTAATTCAAAAAGAAGACGTCAATACATTTAACAGCGTATATAAATTATCTTTAGTTGGAATTCCGGCAGGAGTATATAGTGTTGTAGCCCACTTAGCAGAAGGCACTTTTATAAAAAAGATTATTGTTGAATAGATCGTAAATAAGATAGAAGACTGTGTTCAAAAAATACCGGAGCTTAAAAAGTTCCGGGATCTTTCTATGTACTATTTCAAAATGCAAATAATTAAAAAAATCAGGTTATTCACAGATAGGATAATATATAATCCAAAAATAGAAATACTGCTACACTTGTAAAAAATAATTAATACTAACCTCATTTATTTTCCCGCACTTATAAAAAAATTTTTAATGAAATAAAGTGACTGGTTTAGCGTTGTTAGGGTGATTTATGTGTTATTTATCTTGCATACGCATATTATTTTACCAACAGCGAAACTCATAAAATACATTCATCTGTCAGTATAATTTTTATCAATATCTATGAAAATTTATGCCTATGAAAATAGAATTATACATTAAGCTATTTCCTGAATGCATTTTTAACACTTCAAAAAAACAAACACAGCTAATACTTTACAGCCTGTTCTTGTCTTTTGCTTCAACAATTTATTTACCTGTTTATGCCCAAAATACGGCTTCAGCAAAAAAAATAAAGGACAAAGGCGGTAAAGCTTTTGCGCAAATAAAACAAACCACCGCACAAACACTAAAAGCAAGCCGCAATACTATTTGGTTTCAAAAAAATAATGGACAATTTGGTAATACCGGTGTTTTATATGGTTTCCGTGCATCGTTCGGTTCAATGGGTGTATATAATCATAAGTTAAGAATGGTGACAGAACAAGTTTCCGATACAACAAAAATTGGAAAACAAGTAGTTGATATCAGTTTTCCAGGCTCATTGCAAAACTGGGCGGTATTGCCAGGTAAAAATGCCGATGTAAAGGGTACTTATAATACAAAGTCTGGTACCATTAATGCCCCGATATTTAATGAAATAACCATCAAAAACGTGTACCATGGAATAGACCTTCGTTTATACTCGGGCGAAAATGGTGCACTTGAATTTGACTGGCTGGTAGCAAGGGCTGAAGATTACAAAAAAATACAAATGAATTTTGAGGGCCAGGACAGTCTTGTAATAAATAAGAATGGCGACATGCTAATTGACATGAGGTACAGTGATATGAAGATTGTAATACCGGAAACCTACCAGTTGATTGATGGTCATAAAAAACTTTTTGCAACCGGCATGAGGGCACTCAAAGATAAAAATACATTTCAGTATGATATTGCCGGTAATATTAATCCAAACCTTCCGATGGTGATAGATCCAGTAATGTTATGGTCTACATACATGCATAACAATACCAGTACTTTTGATGAATACCTTTACACCATTGCTGTAAATACAGCAAGTGAAGTATATGCCTGCGGTTTGACAAACGAAGCAATTAGCACTGCTTACATGAGTGGCGTTGCCCCCGGGTTTTTAAGCACCTATAATTTCGCCACCAATTCAAGTGGTTATGAACAATCCGTTATCTTATACCGTTTAAACCCAACTGGCACAGCTATTACAGCATGGACCTATACCGGCCAAACTACCAATGTTCCGGTGGCATTGGGCATCTTCCCTAATAGCAGGATTTTAGTGATATACCAGGCAGATACTGTACAAATTTTTTCTGCCGATCTTACTACCAGATTCTTTAATAATATTATTGCAGGAAATGCTGGTGATATAACTTATCAATCTCAGGCAATAATAGACAATGATGTATTTTATGTTGGTGGTATTGCGGACGTATCCTTGCCCACATCCCTTGTAACGGCTACTGCACCCGACCCATTGTATGCCGGAGGAGCAGAAGGCTTAATTTTACGCATCAAAGATGCAAGCACTGCACCTGTTGCCGAATGGGGTACTTATGTTGGTGGTTCCTCGGCAGAATCTTTTACTGCAATTGCCGCTACACCCGATAAAACAAAACTTGCTTTTGCTGTACATGTGAACGGCTCGGGAGGCTCTTATCCTGCATTGGTAAATGATGTGGACAATGCTATAGCAGGTAACGAATTATTGATAGGTGTGCTGCCCGTTGGCATGCCGACAGCATTTTCTGTATTTTCTTATTTAGGTGGAAGTGCAAATGAAGGAAAATTCAGTGACTCAACAAACGCTGCACTGGTCGCTGCTGATAATAATTATTTTTACGTGGCGGGCAATACAAGTTCTAATGATATGCCGGGTACCTCCGGATCTGCGCAGCCAGCTCATGGTGCAAATACTGCCATTCCTGATCAGTTTTTATCACAAATTCCATTAAATGGCAGTGCGGGTAGGGGTTTCATCACTACCTATAATGGCGGAGATGCTGCTGATATTGTTGGTGGCCTTGTAATAGATCTCCGTACCAATGATGTATTATTATTTGGCACCACTGAATCTATAAATTTTCCGGTGTACAATGCTTCTGCTTACAGCCCCTTTTATCAGGGCACACATGGAAGCACATCATCAGGGCCAAAGGATATTACCTATACAGTTTTTGCGAATGGGCTTGCCACAAGAAAATTTTCCACTTTCATCGGGGGGTCGCACAACGACTACATGGGAAGTACAGGAAAGCTGAAAGGCACAGGTCATTTTCAGTATAATCCTACAAATGGTTTTACCTATATTGGCACAACAATTCACTCAGATGAAACGACCATTCCAGGGCAATGGATGTCATTTATTCCGGGTTTTGACAAGAGTATTCCCCCGGCTACAAAAGGAAAAGATAACCATTTTATTTTTGCAATGAGCCCTAATACTTTAGATTTTGGCGATGCCCCTGCAAGCTACGATGCAGGTACACCCGCAAGTTCGGCAGTATCGTTTTTTAATATAAGAATCGGAAATGAAGTGGATGCAGAAGAAATGCAAAACAGTTCTGTATTGGCTGATGGGGATGATAATCTGAATTCTGGTTCTACGGATGATGAGGAAGGTATAATTTCAACACCTACCATAGTTTCTGGTGCTACAACTTTTTCAATTACCGTTTCCGTTTTCAATAATACTGGTGCCATGGTAAACCTGTGTGGCTGGATAGATAACGACGGCAATGGTGTGTTTGACATTAATGAATATGCCACTGTAGCTGTACCCTCCAATGCAAGCCAGCAAAGCGTAGTGCTGAATTTTACAGGGCTCCCTACTTTCACCACTACTATAGGCTATACATTTTTACGACTCCGTATTACTGATGTTACCTTAACGGCTGCAGATGCTACCGGTGATTTTGGTAAAGGTGAAGTAGAAGACCACCTTGTATTGCAAAGCCTGGTTCTTCCTCTGTTACTGCCAAAATTTTCAGCTATACCACAGGATGAAGATGTATTACTCAACTGGACCGGAAGCAAATCAACCAATGTACAGCAATACGAAATACAATATGCTACCAACCCCGCACAATTCAACTTGCTCGGAAGTGCTGCCGCAACAAATAACCCCGATTATAGCTGGCTACACACCACTCCGGCAAGGGGCATTAATTATTACCGTTTAAAAATAATTTTTACAGATGGAACATTTAAATATAGTGGCATACAAAAAGTAAATTTTATCAAAAAAACATCGGTGTCTGTTTACCCCAATCCTGCTGGCAGCATACTGAATATTAGTTTTACAGGCAGCATGCTAAATAAGCCAGGCACTATCAGCTTTTTATCAATAGCTGGAAAAGTTTTAGCCCAGAAAAAGATAGCTGCAATAAGCCAGGTTGAAACTATGGATGTAAGCCGCTATCCACATGGGCACTATCTTGTGCAAATTACATACGGCAATAAAGTGGAGTTTAAAAAAATAAATGTTGCGGAACATTGATTTTTTTGGTAACCAACTAAGAAGGCGCTGAAAATTTTAGCGCCTTTTGTAAATATTTAAGGATAAAAAGTAATGGTCAATAAGCCCTCGCAAATAAAACCCTTTGTGAGCTTGGTTTGCCGGATAAAATACAGTTACCTTCTTCCATTTTATTATTCAATGGTATACATCGTATAGTCGCCTTAGTTAGTTCCTTTATTTTATCTTCTGCTTCCGCAGTACCATCCCAATGAGCTGCAATAAAACCTGCTTTACCATCAAGCAATTGTATAAATTCATCCCAGCTATCGGCATTGGTTATATGCTCATCCCTAAAAATTTTTGCTTTGTTGTAAATAGCAGCCTGAATGTCACTTAATAGCTTTATGATATTTTCAGCAAGCCCTTCAAAACTCATACTCATTTTTTCTTTAGTATCCCTTCTTGCTACTTCCACCACATTGCTGGCAATATCCCTTGCCCCGATAGCGATGCGAACAGGGACACCTTTCATTTCATATTCTGCAAACTTCCACCCCGGCCTGTTATTATCATTATCATCATATTTAACTTTTATACCTGCCGCTTTTAATTGTTTTTGTAAACTTTTTACTTTTTCATCAATCAGCAACTTTTGTTCTTCTCCTTTAAAAATAGGAACAATCACTACCTGTATAGGCGCTAATTTTGGTGGCAATATCAAACCCTGATCATCGCTATGCGCCATCACCAATGCCCCAATAAGCCTTGTGCTTACACCCCAGCTGGTGGCCCATACATAATCCAGTTTATTATCTTTATCCGCAAATTTTACATCAAATGCTTTAGCAAAATTTTGTCCTAAAAAATGCGAAGTACCAGCCTGCAATGCCTTACCATCCTGCATCATGGCTTCAATACAATAAGTATCTTCTGCACCTGCAAAACGCTCATTGGCCGACTTTACACCTTTAATTACCGGCATAGCCATAAAGTCTTCTGCAAATGTTGCATACACATTCAGCATTTGTACTGTTTCGTCTATAGCTTCCTGTTGGGTGGCATGTGCAGTATGCCCTTCCTGCCATAAAAACTCCGAGGTACGCAAAAATAACCGGGTACGCATTTCCCATCTTACTACATTTGCCCATTGATTTATCAGTAGGGGAAGGTCCCGGTAAGATTGTATCCAACCCTTATAAGTATTCCAGATAATAGCTTCACTGGTTGGCCTTATTACTAATTCTTCTTCCAGCTTTGCTTCCGGGTCAACTATCAGTTTTCCTTTGTTATCAGGGTCGGTTTTTAAACGGTAGTGTGTAACAATAGCACATTCTTTTGCAAACCCTTCTGCATTTTTTTCTTCTGTTTCAAATAAACTTTTTGGAACAAACAAAGGAAAATAAGCATTCTCATGGCCTGTTTCCTTAAACATCCTGTCCAGCTCATCCCTCATGTTTTCCCAAATGGCATACCCATATGGTTTAATAACCATACAACCACGTACAGCACTATAATCTGCCAGCCCGCCTTTAATAATAAGATCGTTGTACCATTGCGAATAATCATCTGCCCTACTGGTAATTTCTTTACTCATTTATCTGTTTATTATTTGTTTTTATTACTAAAAAAATTAAAATAAGCCACTAAAATTATTTTTATTTTGCCTGACAAAATCAACCTAACAATCATTAGTTTTTTTGCACTTATTTAACAACGGTATGATAAAATATTGCATTACATTTACATCATAAAACGGACACAAAAATAGTAACTTCATCTTACAATAATTTTTAAACAAATTATCATGAAAACGAAACTTTTACTTTTAGCTGTTTCTGCTGCTGCTTTTAGCAGTTGTTCTACCATGTATAAAACGGGGCAAACCCCTGATGATGTTTACTTTTCACCTGTTCGGCCATATGTAGATGGTCAGGAGGTAAATAAAGATAAAAAAGAAGAAGTAAGAAACGACCAGGTTAACTACTATAATACTGATGACAGGTTGATAAGAATGGGAATACTTGATCCAAGGTGGAGGTATTTAAATAATGATTATGATTATAGCCCGTATTATCATACTTATTATAATAGCCAGTCTTATTACAATGGTTTTACTTATTCAACAACCTACAATAGCTATAATAAGTTTCATTATAATGATTACTATTACAATCCTTATTATAGCCCAAGCCCTGTATATATTACAAATGTTGCCCCGGTTAAAAATTCAACTCCAAGAATGACTAACCTGAATGGTTATGGTAAAAATCATAATAATAGTAATCTTCCGCTTACCTACATACCAGGTGATAAACCAGCTGTAAGAAGTGCTGGCAGCAAATTAGGCAGGATAATAGAAAATGTATTATCTCCTGCTCCTACACAATCTTTTAAGCAGTTTAATCAAAGCAATACCAGTAACCGTAATACAACAAACAACAGTACAACTACTGAAAGGACTTATACTCCTCCACCAAGCAGCAGCAGTTCATCTTCATCATCGGGTAGTAGTTCTTCAGGAGGAAGAATTTCAAGAAATTAAAAAGGTACTAAGCTAATTTACATATCCAATAGAATATATACCCGCTTTAAAAATGGTATAAAAAAATTATTTTGCCATGAAAAAATACTTGCTCCTGCCAGCTTTACTTATTAGTGGGGCCATATATGCACAAATTCCTGAAGATATATTAAAATATTCATTTTTTCCACAAAATGGAACCGCACGTGTAGTTGCTATTGGCGGTGCCATGGGTTCTTTAGGTGGGGATATCACTGCCAATTTTATTAACCCTGCAGGTTTAGGTAATTATAAAACGGGGGAATTTGTCTATACACCGGGATATTATTTCAATAACACGAATGTAAACTACAGGGCCACCAAATTAAAAAGCAATGACAATAATTTTGCTTTCCTGGCAGGGCCGATCGGAATAGTTTACGGAGCAGCTAACCGCAATAAACCCGGGTTTAGCCAGGCTATCAGTATTGCAGTAAGTCAAACAGTAAACTACAATAACCTTGTTCAATATTCGGGTTATAATAATTACAGTTCATTTAGCGAACAGTTTGCAGAGGAAGTTGTAAAAGGGTTAAATACTGGCACTATCGACGACATATTGAATGATCCTAAATATGCATACGGTGCAGCACCTGCTTTATATACCTACCTGGTAGATACTTTTAGCGGCAACAGGGTCAAGGCTTTGCCTGAATTTCTACTGCAAAGCGGAAAAGCGCTGTATCAACAAAACACTATACAAACAAGTGGCGGAATGTATGAAGTAGCACTTGGCTATGCGATGAACAAAAATGATAAATTTATGTTAGGCGGAAGCATCGGAATACCGATTGTAGATTACCATAGCAATTCAACTTTTAAGGAAAGAGATACCTCCAGTGATACCAATAATAATTTTAGTTATTTTACTTATACGGATAATTTGTCTACACAGGGAGTTGGTATAAACCTAAAACTTGGGTTGATTTTTAAACCCACAGAATACCTTCGTTTAGGTTTTGCAGTACATACGCCTAGCTATATGTTTAGTTTAAAAGATACACGCCACACCAACCTTGATGTAAATACGGAAAATTATAAAGGCAGCAAAAGCGTATCATCAACATTCTTTACACATGGCATACCCGGAGAAAGCACTTATTCAATGTCTACCCCATGGAAGGTGCTGATTAGTGGAAGTTATATTATTAGAGAAATAGAAAATGTAAAACAACAAAAAGGATTTGTTACTGCGGATATTGAATATGTAGGTTATAAAGGATCGTCTTTTTACAGCAACAATACAAATGCCAAACAGTCAGAAGTTGATTATTATACATTATTGAACCAAACAATAAGAAATGAATACAAAGGCGCCTTTAACTTTCGTTTAGGCGGCGAACTAAAGTTTAATGTAATAATGGCCAGGCTTGGCTTTGCATATTACACCAACCCTTATAAAACTTCCGATTTAACTGCCAATAAAATGATATTGAGCGGCGGTTTAGGGTATCGTAACAAAGGCTTTTTTGTTGATCTTACTTATGCTCATTCTTTTAACAAGGATGTAAATTTTCCCTATCGGTTAGAAGACAAGGATAATACTTTTGCGAACGTAAAAAATCAGAGAGGGAATATTGTTGCAAGTGTTGGGGTAAAGTTTTAAGCGGCTGTTTTGATATTTTAATTTGCAATCTTTATACATGAAGCTGTCTTAAAAGTTAGATTTTATTTCACAAAAAGCCCGCAACGGTAACAATGTACACAAAGCAATACATTGCTAATGAATTATTACTTCTTTATGAACTTTGTATTCTTTGTTACCTTTGTGTGAAACCTTACTTGTGAGAAAGCCTTTTTTTTGTTTGAATGATTACCTGCTCAAAATCAGGCGCACACCAGTTTACTAATTCGTCTTTTTTAAACCAGGTCATTTGTCTTTTAGCATATTGACGGGTATTTATTTTTATAGCTTCAATTGCATCAGCAAGAGTTAAATCGCCGATAAGATGGCCGAATAATTCGCGGTAGCCAACTGTTTGTAAAGCATTTAATTCTTTATAAGGCTGTAGGCTTTTAACCTCCTCTAACAAACCATTTTTCATCATAGCATCTACCCTGGTATTGATTCTTTTATTAAGGTCTTCTCTTGGCATTTCAAGGCCAATTTTAATGATATTAAAATCCCGGTTAATTTTTTGTTGTGTTTGAAATTCTATGATAGATTTACCAGTAGATAGTTTTACTTCTAATGTCCGCATTAACCGTTGTGGGTTTTTTATTTCGCCTTTTTCAAAATATAACGGGTCATTTTTTTCAACTTCTTTTTGTAACCATGCCAAACCTTCCCATTCATAATCTGCAATAATCTGCTCCCTTATTTCAGGCTTTATTACAGGCACTTCATCAATACCATCTGCAAATGTTTTTATGTACAACCCTGTGCCACCAACCATTACAGCAATATCATGTTCTTTAAAAATTTGCTTTACTTTACCCAATGCATATTGTTCAAATAGGGCTGCATTTAAAGTATTGTGTATTGAATGTGAATTGATGAAATAATGTTTTACCAGTTGCAGTTCTTGTGCTGAAGGTTTTGCTACGCCAATATTTAATTCTTTAAAACACTGGCGGCTATCTGCAGAAATAATATCGGTTGAGAAATGCTGTGCCAGTTGAATAGCCAATGCTGTTTTACCAACAGCAGTAGCACCAACGATAATAATACAAGTCTTTTTCAATGGATAATTTTAAATGGGTAATTAATTATAGTATATCCATAATTATACTTCTTTGTAAGCTACGCAGAAAAATGATTTCGATAATTGGCTGATATCTTAACGATTAGGTGAAAAACTGGTAGCTAAACACGGTAGCAAAATCTAAAGTTTATGCTGCGTTACTTCCATTCTTTTTTGCAAAGCAAATTATTTTTGCCTTCCGTTTATTTCTCGCCATTTTTCAAGTGTGATTTCTTTGTCGTCTTGAGTATCAAGATACATAATTCTCATAGAGTCGGGATAAACATCAAAATTAAAATGTGTCACGTAACTTACCCCATTATCTTCTACAACTTTAACCCAATAATATTTGTTTGTCAAGTTAGGTTTGCCGGCAATCAAAAATTGTAAATGTCTTGTGTCTTTGGTTTGTTGCTCAATATATTTTTGTCTTTCTTTTATTTCATGTAATTTAAAAATAGTATCGATTATTTTATCTTCAAGAGCATTTATTATAATAGATGTGTCTATTAATTTATTGCCAACATTCACAGCTTGTGTGATGTTTTTTAAAGTGTCTTCTTTCTTCGTATCAGAATGTTGCTTTTTATTTTGATTACAGCTTGTCAAAGTAAGTAGCATAATAAAAAAATATACCGAAGTCGAAAATATACGCTTAGTTATTTTAAATTGCATGTAAAAGTAAATAGGAGATAATTTATGAAAAAGTAAAAATATAAAACAAAAGCAGAAAAACAATCCTGCACTGCATTATCAATTATCCATTAAAAAATTATCCATTAACCTAAAAGTCTTCCTGTGTTTCTTCTCCTGCTGTTTCTTCTTCACTGCTTTCAGCCGCGTTACCATCTTCATCTTCTTCACTAAAGCCTTCCAGCATAGCAGCAGCATTTAAATCGTATTTTTCTTCTACTTCTGCCAGACGCTTATCTATCAAACCCTTGGTGCCATATTGCGATGGGGCAATACCTTCTGTGCGGATACAGCCGGGGTACACCAGTTTCTTGCTTTCTTCCCTGTCTACATTGATAAGTTCTACCATAAATGTCCAGAACTTATTGAAGTCATACACATAAATAAACTTTTGATTGGGATCTTTTATTTCTGAACCCATAGTTACTTCCGCCATTAGCAAAGGTTCTGCCTTGTAAACTTTATCATCGTATCTTTCCAATGATATTTCCCTTCCTCTTAACCAATTGTCGTTACTGCGGTAAAAAGTGGCTTTATGTTTATTATCAAACTCAAAACTTTTTAAAATACATAGATGAAGGTCTGCAAAATTTTGCGTGTGTTTAATTACCACATCCCTGTAAATGCTGTCATCATCTTCCCAATAAATCCTGAAACGTAAAATTGCCATACTGTAAAAATACAAATTGATAATGGAATAATTGCTAATAAATCACTGGTTATTTAAAATGCCCATTCCTGCTGCTTTTTTTATTAAAAAAGTAAAGGCGGCATCATATTCGTTGGGTATTTCCCCTTCTAAAATAGCTTCCCGTATAGCATTTTTTAAATCTCCAACCACCCTGCCCTGCGGAAGATTAAATGTTTGCATGATTAATTCGCCGGTTATTGGTGGTTGCCAGTTACGTAACTGGTCACAGGCTTCCACTTCTGCACAACGTTGCCTTACCATTTCAAAATTTTCTAAAAAACGTTTAACCTTTTGTTTGTTCTTGCTGGTTATATCTGCATTGCACAAGGTCATTAAGGCATCAAAATCTTCACCGGCATCAAAAAGTAATCTGCGTATAGCCGAGTCCGTGATATTTTCTTTTGTTAAACTTATAGGCCTTAAATGCAGCTCGACCAGCTTGCGCACAAATTTCATTTTTTCGTTTTGCGGCAGCTTTAATTTACTGAAAATTTTAGGCACCATCCTTCCGCCAACAGATTCATGCCCATGAAATATCCACCCATGGCCTTCTTCAAATTTTTTTGTTACAGGCTTGGCTATATCGTGTAACACAGCTGCCCAGCGCAGCCACAGGTCATCTGTATGTTCTGCAATATTGTCTACTACCTGTAAAGTATGGTAAAAATTATCCTTATGCCCCTTGCCATCTATGTATTCTGCACCGGCAAGATCAACCATTTGCGGAAAAATAATTTTTAATAACCCGCTTTTATATAACAGGTCAAAACCAATGGAAGGTTTTTTACTAAGCAGTATTTTATTTAATTCACCGGCAATACGTTCGCCGCTGATAATTTTTATCCGCTCTTTATTTTCGCTGATTGCGGCGAATGTTTTTTCTTCAATTACAAAATTTAGCTGTGTGGCAAACCTGATGGCCCTCATCATACGTAACGGGTCGTCGCTAAAGGTTTGTGCAGGTTGCAGGGGTGTTTTAATTATCTTTTTTTCAATATCACCAATGCCATTGAAAGGATCAACTAATTCGCCGTAATCATCTTTATTAAGGCTGATGGCAAGTGCATTAATGGTAAAGTCCCTCCTATCCTGGTCATCTTTTAATGTGCCTGCTTCTACCGCAGGTTTGCGGCTATCATAATTGTAACTTTCTTTTCTTGCGCCTACAAATTCAATTTCAATATCCGCTGTTTTTATTTGTGCGGTACCAAAGTTTTTAAAAAAATTTACTATTGGTTTTGGATGAAATTGTTCTGCTACAGCATTGGCCAACATGATGCCGTCACCAAGGCAAACAATATCCATATCTTTTGTTTCCCTGGCAATAATTGTATCTCTTACAAACCCTCCTATTACATAACAAGGCATATTTAATATTGCTGCCGCCTTGGCAATTTTATTAAAAATCAATAGTTCTTTATCAGTGCAATGGATGTACATATTGTTGCGAAGATAAGGTTCAAATAAAAACTAAGAATGATGAATGAGGAATTACGCATATAATCTTACATAAACCATCAAACAAAGCAGATAAATGAATCATATTATACGCTTGATTTGTATCATCCGTTATTGTTAATTACCGATTATTTCTCTTTCGGCATTAATGTTGACTATATAGGTGACCAGCAAAAATTCGCAGAATTAACTGTGAATTTTGACATTTTGACTATATATTGTTTAAATTATGAATAATAACTTTTTTATGCCCGGAATGGAAGAAGAAATGGAGTTTATGCCAATCATTCCGCTGAATGAAGATGCTATTGAAGATAACGATACACAGCCCATTCCGGATGAATTACCCCTTTTACCATTACGCAATACCGTACTTTTCCCGGGAGTAGTATTACCTATAACTGTAGGCAGAGATAAAAGCATAAAAGCAGTAAGTGACGCTTATAAGGCTGACAAATTGATAGGAGTAATAGCGCAAAAAGACAGTAGTGTTGAAGAACCGACCGTAAGTGATTTGGAAGAAATTGGCACTATTGCTAAAATAGCCAAATTAATAAAAATGCCCGATGGTGGCACAACAATTATTATACAGGGGAAAAAGCGTTTTAAAGTAGAAGAAATAACCAGCGATGACCCTTATTTTAAAGCAAAAATAAAACCGCTGGAAGAAGGTGTATTGAAAAATGACAATGATTTTGATGCAATGGTGGGCAGTATCAAGGACCTTGCCTCGCAAATAATAACTATTTCACCTAACCTCCCCAGTGAAGCTGCCATTATTTTAAAAAATATAGAGAACCCCTCTTTTCTGATTCATTTTGTAAGCAGCAATTTAAACAGTGATATTAAAGACAAGCAAAGGTTACTGGTAATCAATAATATCAAAGCTAGGGCCGAGTTATTGATGAACCTGATGCAAACAGAATTGCAATACACAGAACTAAAAAATAAAGTAACCAATAAAACAAGGGCCGAGTTAGACAAGCAACAAAGAGAATATTTTTTGCAACAACAAATGAAGGCTATTAAAGAAGAACTGGGTGGCGATAATGTGGCTGAAGTAAAGGAGATGCTAAAAAAAGCCGAGAGCAAAAAATGGCCGGTTGCAGCTAAAGAAATGTTTATTAAAGGTGCAGAAAAGCTGGAACGCATGCATCCAAGTACACCTGATTATTCTGTTGTGTACAACCACCTGGACCTGATGCTGGATCTGCCATGGGAAGATTATACACCGGATAGTTACGACCTGAAAAAAGCAAGAAGAGTGCTGGACAATGACCATTACGGCATGAACAAAATAAAAGAAAGGATATTGGAATACCTTGCTGTTTTAAAGTTAAAAGGTGATATGAAAAGCCCGATACTTTGTTTTGTTGGTCCTCCAGGCATTGGTAAAACAAGCTTGGGCAAAAGCATTGCCCATGCCATTGCACGTAAATATGTAAGGGTTAGCCTTGGTGGCTTACACGATGAAAGCGAAATACGTGGCCATCGTAAAACCTATATCGGCGCTATGCCGGGCAGAATTATTCAATCTATCCGTAAAATAAAAAGCAGTAACCCGGTAATGATACTGGATGAAATTGATAAGGTAGGAAACGATCAACGGGGCGATCCTTCTTCTGCCTTATTGGAAGTATTGGACCCCGAACAAAACAATAGTTTTTACGATAATTACCTGGAGCTGGAATACGATTTAAGTAAAGTATTGTTTATTGCCACTGCCAATAATGTTAACAATATTCAGCCTGCATTAAGAGACCGTTTAGAGATTATTGATCTGAGTGGTTATGCAGTAGAAGAAAAGATTGAAATAGCTAAACAACACCTTATCCCAAAGCAACAGGATGCCCATGGATTAAAGAATGTAAATATAAAAGCAAGCGATAAGGTTATAGAAAAAGTAATTGAAGATTATACCCGTGAAAGTGGTGTACGTGATCTTGACAGGCAGCTTGCGGGCATTATGCGTAACCTTGCCATGCAATACGCTACTAAAAACAAATTAAAGCCAACACTTACGACAAATGATGTAGAACGCATTTTAGGAAAGCCGCGTTTTAGCAATGAAATGTATAAAACGGCTAACATGGCAGGAGTAGCTGTTGGCCTGGCCTGGACTTATGTTGGCGGTGATATTCTTTTTATAGAAATTAGTTTAAGTGAAGGCAAGGGCGAACTTAAAATGACGGGTAACCTTGGTAATGTGATGAAAGAAAGTGCCACCACTGCCTATACCTGGTTACAGGTAAATGCCAAAAAATTAAATATTGATCCTGAAATGTTTAATAAAAAGAACATTCATATACATGTGCCAGAAGGTGCAGTGCCAAAGGATGGGCCAAGTGCAGGCATTACAATGATGACGGCGCTGGCAAGTGCTTTTACCGGGCGCAAAATAAAATCTTACCTGGCTATGACGGGTGAAATAACACTTCGTGGACAGGTGTTACCGGTTGGAGGCATTAAAGAAAAAGTATTGGCGGCCAAGCGCTCTGGGATTAAAGAAATCATCATGTGCTGGCTAAATGAAAAAGATGTACTTGAAATAAATCCGGTGTTTATTAAAGGCATCAGGTTTCATTATGTAAAAACAATGCAACAGGTATTGGATATAGCGCTGGCGTAATTGCCCATTTACAACCAACTAAATAAAATTTCTTTTAACAAAATATTTTACCTAAAAAAGCAAACCTTTTTAAACCTAATAACGTTTATACCTTTATATAGTATCAACATAATTGATGTTGGTTGTTTTAAGGGTTAAAATAATTCCTGCCGGTTCCCCGGCGGGAATTTTTATATAAAGCATGGCCTGCTTTAATTTCAATTATGATAATGTCTTTGATTTTCAAAAAGCTGCTCTTGCGTATCTGCACGCAAAGTGCTTGCCTTTTTATTCAATTACATATTATAACTAATTGATGCTTAACTTTAACTATCAATACAAATGAGTAAACACCAAATCTCTCTTTGACCCATTATTTTTTGAAAGCCTTCGCTTATTATTGGCCTATAAACCAATAGAAAATCTACTCGGGATGCGGGAACTTATGAAAAAGACAATGATTAAGGAAAATACTCTTAAATAAATGAAACAACACCGCAAAAATGAATAAGATGACAGGTGGAAGTAGTTTTCAAAAACTGGCAACTTCATTTCCTGAAACAGAAGAACTGCCGCACTTTGAAAAAATATCATTCAGGGTTAAAAAGAAAATATGGGCAACACTCAATATCGTGAATCATAAGGCCTGTTTAAAATTATCCCCTATTGATCAATCCGTTTTTTGCGCTTTTGACAAATCAATTATTTATTTTGTAAATAATAAGTGGGGGCAACAGGGATGGACAATAGTAGAATTGTCAAAAATCAAAAAAGAAATGCTTAGAGATATTGCTACAGCCGCTTATAATGAAGTTGCAAAAAATAAAAAAATATGTTCATAAAATCTTTTAGGCTTCCCGCAAAGGTTTACCTTTTCATTAATAATTATATAATGACATAAATAGCAACTTACAATTGCATGATGGAAAAAAAGCAGCACATACAATACTTCTTATTTAGCCAATACCTTGCCGATGGTATAAGAATCACATTGGAAATTATTTTACCTGCTGTTATTTTAGCTCAATTCGGAAAACTTGACCTTGGCTTAATAATAAGTACTGGAGCATTTGCCGTAAGCCTTACTGATGCTCCAGGCCCAATAGAACATAAGCGTAATGGCATGTTATATTGCATTTTGTGTGCTTTTTTAACTGCACTTTTAACAGGCTTTTTTAATACCAATATTTACCTGTTGGGCCTCCTGATATTATTATCTTCTTTTTTCTTTACTATGTTTTCGGTATTTGGTAACCGTGCCGCTTCACTGGGCACAGCTGTATTGCTGATACTGGTTTTACGCATGGATAAAATTGCTACGCCATTAGAAATTGTGTATGATAGCTTACTGATACTTTGCGGAGGTATATGGTATATGCTGGTTGCATTACTTTTTTTTAAATTGTATCCATACAGGCCAGCACAGCGCCTGCTAGGGAATTGCCTGCACGAAACTGCCAGTTTTTTAAAGATCAAATCTGCCTTATACAATGTTAACAGCAATATTGATGAAGAATATAAAAAATTAGTTACCCAACAGGTAGTGGTAAACGAAAAACAGGATGAGTTAAGGGAACTATTGTATAAGACAAGAGAATTAATTAGGGAGCCCACCGATACCGGAAAATTGTTGATGGTAACGTTTGCCGATGTAATGGATTTATACGAAAATATTATGGCCACCTGGTACGACTATGCCTTGCTAAGGCAAAGATTTGGCAAGGCAAATATTTTGGGAGAAGTATCTATAATAATACAGGATATTGCCAATGAAATTGACCGAATTGGCCTGGCCATACAATCGAACCAGCCCTACCAAAAACAGTATGAATTATTCCCTGTGCTGGAAATATTAAAAACCAGAATAGATACAATGGAAGATTCAGACAACAGTAACCTTGTACTAAAAAAAATATTGATTAACCTGCGAAACCTAGGCGAAAAAACAGATGAATTGATGAATTATTTCAGGGCAGGTACAGCAGTAAAAAGAAAACTGCGGTCAGACATTGAATATTCGAAATTTGTTTCTCACCAGGTAATCAGTAAAAATGTATTCGTCAATAACCTGGTATTAGATTCTGCTGTTTTCCGTCATTCACTCAGAATGATGATTACCTGTGTAGCAGGGTTTATTATTGCCAAATTTTTTTCAAATGCAAACCACAGCTATTGGATTTTGTTAACCATTATTGTTATTTTAAAACCAGGGTTTAGCCTTACCAGGCAAAGAAACTTTGAAAGATTTTTTGGAACAATTGCGGGTGGGTTAATTGGATTACTGATAGTTTATTTAGTGCACGACCGCACTGTTTTATTTGTACTAATTATTTTTTTTATGATCGGCACTTATACTTTTATACGGGTCAATTATATAGTAATGGTAATTTTTACCACTCCATATATTTTAATACTTCTGAGCCTGCTGGGCGTTGGTTTTATAAATGCAACTGAAGAACGGCTCCTGGATACAGCTATTGGCTCTGTTCTTTCTTTGATGGCCAGTTACTTGCTGTTTCCGCATTGGGAATCAACACAACTGGAAAACTATATGGTTAATGTTTTAAAGGCAAATTTAAATTACTTAAAACAACTTGCCCAGCTATTTTCAGGCACCACTAATTCGCAACTGCAATATAAATTAGCAAGAAAAGAATTGTATGTAAGCACGGCTAACCTTTCAGCAGCCTTTCAGCGCACACTTTCTGAACCAAAAAGCAAACAACGTAACAGCAAAGAAATTTATGAATTTATGGTATTGAACCATGTACTTTCAAGCAATATTGCAAGCCTTAGGGCAAGTAAGGAAATCAACCGGCCCGGCTTGTATACAAAAGAAATTTTAGTACCCATAAAAAAATCAATCACCGTCCTTAATCAAAGCCTCCTGCAAC
The DNA here is from genome assembly GCA_043745405.1 of Ferruginibacter sp. Taxonomy (GTDB): domain Bacteria; phylum Bacteroidota; class Bacteroidia; order Chitinophagales; family Chitinophagaceae; genus Ferruginibacter. The sequence continues at coordinate 35,577 of JAYTTI010000153.1, forward strand.
TCGATAATAATTCCCCTAAAGAAGAGCTGGAGTCGACCACAACATTGCCTATCAGTAATTACAAAATAGATCACCAAGTACCCGAGCAACTGAATTTTATTTATAAAGTAAGTTGTGACATTGGAAAAATTACAGATAAAATAGTAAAGAAAAATATAATAGCAGTGTAATTGTTTATAGCGTCTAATTTTTGCAAAAATTCCATTGCCTTGTTAAAACAAATTGCAGGATCAGCTAATAAGATAAAAAATAGGGCCGGATAGAAATCCAGCCCGAATTAAAATCCAATATCCTATGAAAAACCAAGGTATAAACGCAGATTAATAATTAAAATTGCAGCAACCAGTAAATTAATTTTTTTACTTATGCTGCTAACAAATGCAAAATGTTACTTATTGAGAATAAAAATGCCCCCCGATTGCTGACAAAAGTAAATTGCCTGTTTATTTTATTATCAAAATAGAAGCATAATTTAGTGTATTCACTAATAAAAATAAAATGCCTGTATGTGGTATGACCAGTTTTTTTTGGTAAAAGTATATAAACAAAGTAAAGCCCTGTTTGCCATTTTTTGCAGTTTCATCTGCTTAGTTTTTTACTTCAATTACAAGGGTATAGAAACAACTCCTTTTTTTATTTGGGCAATGTATGCGGGCAAAATTTCTCCAAAAAAGGAATACAAAATTGTAACAGTAACTTTTAACGAAAATAGAGTATTTAACCTTCCGCATACTTTTCAAGAGCCGAAATCTATGATGATTTATTTTACTATTAACCATTACCGGAAAATAGAAAACAATAACATGACAGACCCTTTGCAAAATATATTAACGGCTACTTTATTACCCCACTATCCTTTTTTGGTTGCAGTAGAAGAGGGGCTTGTAAGTAAACCCGAAGATAATACCCGGTACTTGCAGTGGTTAAAAAAATATCTTCAGTCTATTGTTGGTACTCCTGTAAACGATATAACAGTTTATGAAAGAATGATACATTATTCTTTTAACAACAGGCTTGTAGAAGATAGCAGTAAAATTTTATATACAATAAAATAGATGATAAAAAACTCCGCACAGACTTATCGTAAAAACATGGTGAGAGGAGTGTTTTTATTTATACTTGTCACATTTATTTTCAGGTATTACAACCATGTATTGCTGCACCAGTTATTGCAGCCAGTTATATTTAAAACCGATACTGACCTTGCATATTGGATCTATCACATTGCGGGCATAAGTAAACTCATTGTTCAAAATAGTACAGGGGCAATTATTTTTGATTGTCTTTTGATTAGCCTTTGCATTATCAGCATAGTATATCCTTCCCAAAGACTATCAGTGATAGTATTTTCTGTAGTTTACCCGTTGTATTTTCTTAGTTACAATTCTTTTGTAACACACCATACCGGCACAATGAATGGGATATTACTGATAACTTTTGTTTTTTGGTTTGTAAAAGAATCAACTTTTAAATCACTCTGGGAAGCCCTTCGGTATTTTACTTTGGCCGTTTATTCAATGGCATTTATCTGGAAAGTTTTTATTGGTGTTTCTGTTTTTAACTTCAACCAACCGGAAGCAATTGTAAAGGATAACCTTTCATTATATCTGTACCTTAACCCCAACACTTTATTTACATCTGTTATTTATTGGTTTTTACAGCATCCTATACTCCTTTATGCAGGTTATCTTTTTTGTGTAGTAATTCAAGGCTCTATGATCATTGGCTTCTTTACCAAAAAATATGACTGGCTGCTTTGCATTTTGATTGTCTTTTTTCACCTTAGTACTTATTTTTTTGTAGACGTATGTTATTTTGAATTATTGATACTTAATTTTACTTTCATCCAACCAGATGCATCAGACAGATTTATGGTTATGTTAAAAAAAGGTTTCTATCAACTACAAAAAATTAATATGCAGGTATGAAAAAAATGATTCAGAATATTTTCAAATTAAGAAAGGATGTAGGGCTTAATTTTTACCTGGCTGACTTTTTCTTCAGAAAATTATTGCATCTAAATGCGGATACTCCCTGGGCTTTACATCATTCAAGTAAGATTATTGAACCTAAAAATATTACAAGAGGTATTAATGTTTACCCAGGTGATTCGCCCGGTAATTATATAGAAGCAACCAATGGTATTTTTATTGACGACTACACAAATATTGGCCCCAATGTAGGAATTATTTCTTCTAACCATAATTTAATTAACAATTCAATACTTGACCCGGATAAACCTATCAGAATCGGCAAATTTTGCTGGATAGGTATGAATGCTGTGGTATTACCCGGGATTGAATTAGGCGACTTTACAATTGTAGGTGCAGGTGCTGTTGTTACACGTTCTTTTAAGGAAGGCTATTCTGTTATAGCTGGTAACCCTGCTGCCGTAATAAAGCTACTTGATAAAGAAACTTGCGATGAATATAAAAAAACAAAATACTTATAAAATAATTTTAATTGGCACCACATGCATTTGATACAAGTATAAAAAGTTTAAATAGGAAACTCCTTCCTGTTTTTACAGGTAAATTATTGCCCATTCTTGGTCTTACAATTATAATGATCCTCTATTCCCGCAAACTCTCTTATACAGATTACGGACAGTTTCAAACAGTATGGATTTACAGCAATATCATTAGCGTTATCATCAGCTTTGGTTTATCATCCATACTGCTTTCTACGAACGCAGGTTATTTTTCTTTTTTTTTAAAGACCCACCGTTTTAAGCTGGCATTGCTTTATATAGGTGGAGCAGGCATCACTTTTTGCATTTTCTATCTGACCACCCGCCTGTTTTCACTCAATACAAAATTATTACTGATAACTTTTATTATCATACAAAATGTGTGCAACCTAACAGACAGTTTGCTTATAAAGAATAACCAACTAAAAATTTATATATGGCTAAATTTTTTTTACAGCGTGGTGTTCTTTGGTATTCACTTATATTTTTTTTACCAAAACTTTGTATTGAACCAGCTGATTTTTTGTATCATTTGTTTATCTATTCTAAAAGCTGCCTGTATATTTTTTGTTACACAAAAAAATATTGCCTCAGCCGTTACAACAACAACCAAAAAGTTTATCAGCAACTGGGTTTTTATAGGCCTGAATGAAATTGCGGGCATATTTGCCAGGTGGATGGATAAAATATTTTTATTGTATCTCCTCTCCCCCTCGGAGTTTGCTATATTTTTCAATGGAGCAATTGAAATACCGTTGTTTGGTATTCTTATCAGCGCCATAGAAAATCTAATGCTTACCAATATATCGGCGGATATAAATAATAAGCAGGCTGCCATAAGCATTTTTAAAGAGAGTTTTAAAATTTTAGCCCTTATCGCTTTTCCCATACTTTTCTTTTTACTAACTATGCATGACGAAGCTTTTGCCATCATCTTTAACAACAGATACAACGCCTCTATCCCGGTTTTTTTGATCAGTATTTTTATTATTCCCGTCCGTATAACACATTATGGCGTTATATTACAATGCTATGGACAATCAAAAAAAATTATGCTGGGCTCATTAATGGACATAGGTTTTTCGCTACTACTAATGTTTATATTGTACCCGGTATTGGGTACACCTGGTGTGGCATTGGCCATCGTAATTTCTACATACCTGCAGGCCGGGTATTACCTATGGCAATCGGCAAATATTATGCAGGTAAAAATCACCACATTGGTGCCTCTGCTTTTTTTAATAAAAGTATTGGTAACAAGTGGTGTAGTATTTGGATTATTGTATTTTGTAAAGCCATATTTCAACATTATAACTTCGTTTATAACCATGTTTGTAGTCACTACTGCAATTATTGGAACCAGCCTTATTCTTTACAGGAAATCATTAAAAATATATCAGGCTAATGAGTAGATGTTATTATTCAAACAGATATTAAAATCTTTGTTTTTCGCCAATAATATTAAATCCAAACACTTCATCCGTTGTTATACGGATATTTGAAAAATTTCTTTTAGAGAACCATGTTTTTGCTTCTTCATGATCATGTTCCCATCTGAATTCAGGTGTAAACCAGTCTAAAATATCAATCATCATTTCTCCTGTATTTTGTGGATTACCCTTTATTTTCTTAATGCAATAGCTAACAGGGAAAATTGTGCATCTGTACAAATAATATTGAAATTTTAAAGGTAGTCTTGACGTTAGTTTTCTGATTGAATTAAACAGATTATGAATAAAATCATTGCGGTAATGATATAACCAAACACTTAATTTGCCACCCATTTTTACAGTAGGTTCAATGCAGGAAAGAGACAACTCTGTATTATTGGTATGAATCAATACACCACTGCTATGTACTATATCAAAATAATTAAACACAAGCGGCGGAAACTGTATATCGCCCTGAATAAAATGTACCTTGCTGTATTGGTTTCTACTATATGCCATTTCGATACTATCCGAAAAATCCATCGCTATATTGGTAATCCCCCCTTTCGGCCAGCAAAGAATTTAATACACCATTGCCGCAACCTGCATCAAATATAATTTTATGTTTAAGTGTGTCCAAGGTTTCATCCGTTTCTTTAATAAACCGATTGAGGATACCAGTTGTATCTGCATTCCAGGTTTTATCTTTTTCATAATCATATAGTGCCCATTCCCGGGTAAAACTTTTCCTTGTGCGTTTATTCTTACATTGCACCAATTCAATGACGGCTCCATTTTTAGCAAATAATAATTCCATTCTTTTGGCATAATCCGGAACAACCATTTTTAAAAAATCCGCATAATCAATCAGCGCTTCCACATGCACCCTTGGTATACCCTTTATAACAGGATAAAACCATGTATCAGTATATAATACTGCTTCCTCAATTACTTCCACCTCCTGGTTATCAAGTATTTTTTTTGTTGTTTTTATGATATCAAGACTGAGCCTGTTTCTGGTAACAGGGCATCTTAACAATTCAACAATAGATTCTTGCATAATAAATAATAATACTTCTCAAGTTAGGGCTAAATTTATTCTTTAAAAGATACCTTGTTATTCTTTATTTTGCATTATTCAAATAAATTAATTGTATAAATGTCATTACTCCATAAAATAAATACTAAAGCTACAGCAGAAATAAACACAGGTTTTGGTATAAATAATGCAGATTATGGGGGGCGCTTTGTAAATAAGAATGGTAACCCTAATATTGAAAAAAGAGGAATCAACTATTTTGAACGCATTAGCTGGTATCATACCATGCTGCAAATGCCACGGTGGAAATTTTTGATTATTCTTTTTTCGTTTTACATTTTTATTAATTTATTATTTGCCCTTATTTATTATAGCATCGGGATAGAACACCTGGAGGGTATTATCGCCAATACAATAGCAGAGAAATTTGGCGAGGCTTATTTTTTTAGTGCCCAGACATTTACCACCGTGGGTTATGGGCGCATAAGCCCAAAAGGTATTACAACAAGTACTGTTGCAGCCTTTGAAGCACTGATAGGATTACTAAGTTTTGCAATTGCTACCGGCCTTTTTTATGGACGTTTCTCTAAACCAAAAGCGTATGTGCGTTTTAGTGAAAATGCTGTACTGGCTCCTTATAACAATGGGTTGGCTATTATGATGAGGGTTGCTCCTTATAAAAATAATAACCTGCTTGAGGCAGAAGCCAAAGTAAGTGCAGGTATTGTTGTTGAAGAAAATGGTGCCCCCAAAAATAAATTTTTTCAATTAGGGCTTGAATTTGAAAAAGTGACCTCGCTTACCTTAAGTTGGACGATTGTACACCCCATTACAGAAAAAAGCCCGTTCTACAAATTTACAGCTGAAGAGTTTGCCAATACCTCCGCAGAGTTATTGGTTTTTTTTAAAGCTTTCGACGATATGTTCAGCAATACTGTTATGGCACGTACTTCCTATACATTAAAGGAACTGGTTATTGGGGCCAAGTTTGTGCCAATGTACCACCGTAATAAAGAAAATGATACAACCATTTTAGATTTGGATAAGCTTAACAGTTTTGTTGCGGCAGATATAAGCCATTTGTGGGGTGCCGAAAAAAAGGAAGAAAACTTTAATTGAAGTATGGTTTTAGCAAGAACACTTATTGCTACTAAAACCTTCATACTATATAGTTTGGAAACAAAAATAATATCGTGAATTCAAAACCCCGAAGAAACAGTTCTTCGGTTTACCTTTAAATCTTGTAATAAGCCAGATTTGGGGCTAATTGAAATATTAAAAAAACGATAAAGCCCCACTGGCGAAATATTTATAGCCATTTGCCAGCAATGCATTTCCCTTGCAAGAGATATTGATAGCGTTCCCAAATCATGAGTGGAAAGATTATAAAATCCGTTAAGGCCCATTTGCCATTTTTCTGTAAGTTTTAAAGTTGAGTTCCAGTTAATATTTTGATTAAGATTTGTTATATACGATTGCGAACTTACACTGTATACATTGCTAACCTGCAGGGAATAGGACAAGCTCAATGTCCATGGAATACTAAAGTCTATAAACTCTGAGGGGTTATCTCTTACATAAGCCTGTTCAGTTTCGTATTCATCTAACGGCATGCCCGTATTTGGATTAATTTGCTGGTTAGGCCTGACAGATGGTGTGGTTTTTTTTGCGGATTGATCTCCTCCCTGGAAATCGGTAGATATTGATAAACTGGCACTGGTCAACCTTGCTAAGCCACTGCCCCAAATAAATTTATTAATAAGCTGACCAGTTGCAGGGTTTACCTGATAAGTATTAAATGAGGCGCTGCTGGTAATATTTACTTTATTAAACAAATTTGTTCTGCCTGTCAGGCTTAGCGGACTTAATCTTAACGAATCTGCTAAAAAATTGTAATTGCCGCTAAAGCCCAATCCATCAAGTATGGTAACTTTTTTTACTGATGCCTCACCAGTGTCCGATTTACTACGCACTTTCATCTGAATATTATTATCAACATTAAAGCTTAATCCGCCAAATCTACCATCGCTAAAAGGCCCAAACAACGAATTGGCGTACACCGATGATCGGATATAATATTTTGAAGAGGTATCTTGTCGCGTATTATAAAAAGAACCTCCATTTAAATTGGGTTTGTAGCTAATGCTTAATGAAGGCCGTATCTCATGACGGATGGCCTGTACTTTGGCATTTTTACCAAAAGTCAAAGCTCCAAAAATACGTGTTGCTAAACTTAAACTGAAAGACATATCTATTGCCGAATAAACACCTTTTTTTATAGTAGTATCTATTTTATCATGAACAGAGTCGAATGTTTGATTAAGCTGCTGCTGGTAAAATTTTTGTGCAAAGCTAATACCAGGTGAAATTTGCAAAGGGCCAATTTGAGGTAAGCTTAAAGAAATGGGAACCGTTTGAGCAGCACCCCATTGCATATTCTTAAATATTTGAGTGCCGATACTTACCTTGCTCTTACTTGTATCATCAGTAAAATAAGTGGCATTACTGGCATTGCTGGTTAAAGCAATCCCGATATTTTCGTACCATTTTAAGGCCCCTACAGATTCCTTGCTCCTGAAAGGATAAAGCGTATTCATATTAAACGTTACATTAGGAAAAGTTGCAGAAATAATTCCGGTATTGGTATTTTGAGAGTGTGTGGCATTCATAGAAATATTAAAGGGCTTGTCTTTCCACACTTTTGAATAGGCAATTGAGGAATTCAACTGGTTTTTAAAATTCACAGTGGGGTTATTGGGTACAGTAGAATTGAATTTACTGCTACCTGCATTTACATTAGCGCTAAAAGAAACGCCAGGCCTTGCTTTAGAATCTGTACTATGCGTCCATCGAACCTGAAAAGCTTTAGTGGAGGTGTAATCAGGATCGCCCTTCGAATTATTAATGTAGTTGTTTACATCAAAAGAAAAACTTCCCTGGTAACGATATCGTTTAAGGTAATGCGGATTTATATTAATGGTATAACTGCCGGATGAATAAATAGAAACCCTTGAAGTAATATCCCAGTTATCACTCAACACTTTGTAATACCCTCCATTTTCCAATCCTAAACCATATAAATCGTTGGCGGCAAAAGTAGGTGGAAGAAATCCTGAATGCCTGCCTTGTTTTAATGGAAATATTCCAAAAGGTAAAACAATAGGAATGGGCACCCCTTCAAACTCAGGATGCACCGGGCCTGTTACAGCAAATTTTTTATTCATGAATTTTATCTTATTACTCACAAACGCAAAATGGGGTGTATCTAAATCACAGGTAGTAAACCTACCCTTGTATGCATAAAAATCAGTTGTATTTATCTTTTTCATTTTTTCTCCATAAATAAACATTCCGCTTTGCTGCGTATACGTACCTTTTGTAATACCCTTACCGTTTTTCATATTAAATACAATAGTATCACTTACCATTTTCGATTCGCTTTGTTTAAGGGTTGGATAAGAAATTACTTTACCGGTACTGTCTTTTTTTAGCGATGCCATCACCAAACTGGTCTGCTGGTCAAAAATTATTACAGGTGACTCTAATTCATTGTCGATATATTTTGTGCTTGATTTTTTGCCATACAAAGTGATTTTTTTTCCGGGTATATCCATTACCATCGAATCATCGGCATGATAATTCACCGGGGCATCAAGTGAATCCTTCGACATCTTGATTTTAAAAGTATCAATACTTATTAAAAAAGAATCTTTTGTTGGCAATGCAGTACTATCTGTTGTAAATATTTCAGCCGTATCTGCGTTATTTTTTTTTTGCTGGCTTAAATTTTGAGAAGAATCTTTATTTACAGGCTGCTTTATTTTTGAGGAAGGATTTTGCTTTCCAGCAGTTTTAGGGATTGTGTCAGTAATTAAAATTTTGTAAAACCCCTGCCCGAAAATCGCTTTCTTATTTACAGCAAGGGTGGCAGTAATAAGTAAAGCCATCACCATGGATGCCAATATGTATTTTGCCTTACCTTTGTAATCGTTGTTCATTGCAGTTGTTCGCAAAAATAATGATATTAGTTACACTAATGTGTGAAGGAAGTCTTATAATTACTAACGCCAGATAAACCTGTTTGTATATGGTCAGATCGAATTTTGTTATTAAGGTCATTATTGCTTTTCTATTTTTATCCAATTCCGCAGTTGCACAAACTTCAAAAAAAATAAAAACAATTATTGTAGATGCCGGTCATGGCGGTAAAGATTTTGGTGCACGGGGTGCATACGAAGGCGGTTTAAATTCAAATGAAAAAGATATAACCCTTCAAATAAGTAATAAGCTGGTAGCAGAATTACGAAAACAATTACCTGATGTAAATATAATCCCTACACGCACTACCGATATCTACCAGGCGCCTCCCGAAAAAGCAACCATCGCTAATGAGAATAAGGGCGACCTTTTTATTTGCATACATGCTGATGCCGTTAAACTGCAAACCGGAAGAAGGCAAATAGGTTACCACCAGGAAACAAGGTATCATGTAAAATATTCAGGCAAGGGCAAAAAAAGAAAGAGGACATCTACGCCATACACAGTAACTGTTCCTACCTATGAATATTATAAAATTGGCAGTCAGCGAAGCGGCACCAGTATATGGTTATTTGCCGCACATAAAACCAGTGAAAAACTGAAGGCGGTTATGAAAAATGAGGACATAGAGATAGAATCCGGTACTGACAGTGTTTACAATGCCATTGATTTTGATACACCTGAAGGAAGAATAAGAGCAAAAATTTATGCCGACAGGTACCAGAAAAAAAGTATAAAACTGGCTACGATGGTTGATGAAGAGGTAGATAAAACAAATCGTGCAGCTTTAGGACTTAACCAACGCCAGAAAGGAATTTGGGTTTTACAAGCAACCAATATGCCTGCCATTTTAATTGAAACCGGATTTATAACCAACCATGACGATGAACGTTATTTAAATAGTGAAAAAGGGCAGCAAGAGCTGGCCGAGTGTATTGCAAGAGCAGTAAAAAAATACAAAGATGAAATCGATCATACCATTCCTGCTCCAATTCAAAAAATTCTTGATTATCCCACCGATGTGTCTGAAAAATATGCTGACCGCACAAAAAATATTTTAAAACGTATTGATTTAAATCAGCCAAATTTTAAAGTAGACCTGTATGACGATGGTGACGTTGATGGAGACATCGTATCTGTATATTATAATGGTAAAGCTGTATTAAGCAATATAAAATTAACTGACCAGCCCATAACATTAAATCTTAGTCTTGATCCGGGTAAAATCGAAAATGAATTATTGATCTATGCAGAAAATGAGGGTAATATTGCGCCCAATACAGCGTTAATGATTGTAACGGAAGGCAATACCCGAACAGAAGTGCGTGTTATATCCGATACGAAGAAAAATGGGGTAATACTGTTTACAAAAAAATAAACGCCTTTATATCCCTTATGCAGTAAGATAATTATTACCTATTTTTACTATCTAAACAATGCAGTTTACAAAATGACAATTTCAAATGAAACAAAAGTAGGAGCTTTAACAGCTATAGCGATAGTGTTGCTTATACTAGGATTTAATTTTTTAAATGGTAAAAATATTGGTAGCAAAAACGTCCATTATTTTGCTGTATTCAATGATATACAAGGATTGGCAACCAGCAACCCTGTGGTAATAAATGGCATGCAGGTTGGTAATATTGAAAAAACAGATGGTGGCAAAAATATGCGCCAGATAGTTGTAGATATCAATATTACAGATGATGTTATTATACCAGATGATGCCATTGCTGTAATTAATAAATCATTAATTGGCAAAGTTCAATTAGATATCAGGCTTGGCAACAGTAATACGCCGTTAAAAAGTAATGATACAATAAGAACAATTGCCGGTGGCGATCTTATAGGAGATGCTATGAAAAAATTAGATCCGGTTTTATACCAGGTTACCAATGTTGCAAAATCTTTAGATACTTTATTAGGCTCATTCAATAATGTATTTGACCCGGCTGCAAAACACAATATTAAAGGCATGTTAGACAACCTTAATAAAACTACTGCCAGCCTCGCTGTATCATCTGCTTCTTTGCAGGGCATATTAAATGCTCAAACTGGCTCATTAGCTAAAACCCTCGACAACGTAAGTGCGTTCACCGGAGCTTTAAAAAACAGTGATGAAAAACTTACACAAACTATGGACAATGCGGCCATAACCACTGATAAATTATCAAAACTTGATTTTGAAAAAACCTTGAATACACTAAACGCAACTATTGCAGATTTAAAAAATGCTATCAGTAAAATCAGCAGTAGCGATGGATCAATTGGTTTGTTATTAAATGACCCTTCGTTATATAGAAACCTTAATGCCACCTCTAACAAAATAAACCTGCTGCTGGATGATGTAAGGGTTAACCCCAAACGGTATGTAAACGTTTCGGTATTTGGTAAAAAAGATAAGAGTGCTCCTTTGACTGTACCATTGCCGGATACTGTAAATGCACCCTATCTTAAAAATCCATAAAATAAAATCCCAGATAAAGATGATAGTTTACTATTGATATTGATCTGCCGTTCCAGTTACTACTTATTATACCACAAAATATAATACTCAAATATTGTGATTCCGTTTGTAAATAAAATTAGAAATGGCATCCGGCTAAAATCATATATATTGAAAATAACGTTTACCAAAAAACTTAATTATTTTATTCTGCTGTTATTGGCCGGCAGCTATAATGCAGGTGCCCAAATAACAGCTCCAAAACAACCTTCAGCAGATACGCTAAGGACAATTGAAATTATACAGGGACAAAGCCTGCGTGAAAAAACTATTGATTCGGCTACCACTCTAAAAACCATTGCTGGCAATGTTATTTTAAAAGAAGGGCTTACTTTGTTTTATTGCGACAGTGCTACAATCAACGCCAGCACCAATATACTGGAAGCCTTTGGCAGTGTGCATATCAATCAAAACGATAGTATACATACCTATGCCCAATACCTGAAGTATATAGGAAAAGACAGGATGGCGTTTTTAAAAAAGGATGTAAAACTTACAGACAAAAAAGCAACACTCTACACCCAGGATTTGCAGTACGATTTAAAATCAAGTGTTGGTAATTATATAAACGGCGGTAAAATTGTAAACGGCACATCTGTTTTAACCAGCACTGAAGGCACTTATTATGGAGCAACCAAGGATATATATTTTAAAAGGAATGTTCACCTGACAGACCCCAAATATGACATATTAAGTGATAGTTTACTGTACAATACACAAACGCAACAGGCCACTTTTATCACTGCCACAAAAATTAAAAGTAAAAATGGCGGTGATATTTATACTACCAATGGCACCTACAATTTACAAAATGGCCAGGCATTTTTTGGTAACCGTACAATAATAAAAGACAGTACCAGGACCTATGTGGCCAATGACATGGCCTACGATGAAAAAACGGGTATTGCACAGTTGGAAGGCAATGCCGTTATTAAAGACAGTGTAAATGGTTTTACCATTTTAGGTAACCAGATTTTTTCAGATAAAAACAACAACTCCTTTTTGGCCACCCGAAAACCTGTGCTGATATTTAAGGGTGAAGGAAAGGACAGTACTTTTGTTTCGGCTGATACCCTATTTTCGGGGGTTGAAAAAAGAGATATTAATGGTAATAAAATTATAAAAACAGATACACTTAAAAAAACAACTTATATCAGATTTACAGATGCTGCTTTTAGCGAACCGCAAAAAAATGATGGCCTGCAAAAAAATAATGCCTTTGATATTGACTGGTTAAAACCTATTGAGCTAAAGAAAATAGATGATTCTTTTTTTCAGTATGTTATTGAAATTAAAGAACCGGGTAAACAAACCATCAACATCGATTCTTCAAAAGAAGTAGCCTTGACAAAAAAAGCCGATTCAGCTATTGCAAAAATAAGGATACAGGAAACTGCAACAAATAAATTACCCATTGAGCCCAACCTGCTACAAGCTGCTACGGGCGCTCCTGCCGATAGCCTATATAATAAAGACAGCCTGCTTACAAGAATGCTCAGTAAAACCGATTCGTTAAAAAAAACCGATACCTCCCATGCAGTTAAAGATACCATGATAAGGTATTTTGAAGCATTTCACCATGTGCGTATTTTTAATGATTCTGTACAGGCCGTATGCGACAGCCTATTTTATTCTTCTGAGGATTCTGTTTTCAGGATGTACCAAAAACCTTTGCTCTTCAATAATAAATCGCAGGTATCTGGTGATACAATGTATATGTTTACCCAAAACCAAAAAGCAAAACGGGTATATGTTTTTGAGAATGGCATAATCATTAACGAGGCCAACGATCAAATGTATAACCAAATGGGTGGACGGACCATTAACGCTTATTTTAAAGATGGCGCTATAGATTATATGCGGATAAAAGGTTCGCCTGCAGAAAGCATTTTTTATCCACAGGATAGTGACAGCGCCTATATTGGTATGAACAGGAGTAAAGGAGATGTGATAGATGTTTATTTTGTTGATAAAGCCGTAAACAAATTGAAGTTTATAAATAATGTTGATGGCACCCTCTACCCTATTCGCCAAAGGCCCGAAGACCAAAAATACCTTAAAAATTTTAAATGGTGGGATAGCAGAAGGCCGAAGAATAAATTTGAATTATTTGAGTAACGCTGCTGTCTGCTGCCAATGGGTTAAGCCATTTTTTTGCCTCGGTGGAATAAGCAGTATGATGGCCTCCATTTTCAAATAGCACCAACACTTTAAACCTTGAATATTGGTCCGGGGCAAAACAGCTTACTGCAAAAAAGCATCTAACAATTACTAATGATGAAATCTGATAGCATCGCTTCATAAACCAATTCATTTAGATTATGTGAATTTAGGCACAACTGTAAAATGTATTTGTGGTACACTTCTATTATTTATTCAACTCTAAAAAATAATGCTATTAACTCCTGCATTTATCAACCGTTTGTTTTTGTAAATTTGAAATATGAAAATATTTACTGCTGCCCAAATACAGGAATGGGATAAATATACCACCAAAGAAGAACCGGTTGCCGCAGTAGATTTAATGGAAAGGGCAGCCTCAGCCTGCTTTAACTGGCTAAAAGAAAATATATCCTTCAAAAAACATTTTATTATATTTTGCGGTAATGGTAATAATGGCGGTGACGGATTGGTTATTGCCCGGCTTTTACACAGAGCAAAGTGTTCGGTGACTGTTTATGCTTTGGACAGTAAAAAAAGAACTGATGAAAACATAATCAATTGTAAGCGGTTATCGGCACTAAAAGTAAAGTTGGCGTATGTTAGCAGCGAAAAAGATTTTCCTTCTATTTTAAAAAATACAGTAGTAATAGATGCCTTATATGGTACAGGGCTTGATCGCCCTTTAAAAAATATTGCTGCACTGCTGGTTAACCATATCAATCAGCAGGCTGCTACTGTAATAAGTATTGATGTGCCGAGTGGCTTATGTGCTGATGTTTATTCAGGCAAAGAAGGTATTATAAAGGCAACGCATACCCTAAGTTTTGAAACAACCAAACTGGCTTTTTTACTTACTGAAAATGCCGTATATACCGGGCAGATCCATCTAGTCAATATTAATCTCAGCAAAAAATATTATGATGATACGCCTGCAGTTTTTGAAACAATTGATGAGCACTTGATCAGTAAAATTTATATGCCCAGAAATCCGTTTGGACATAAATACAATTTTGGGAATGCGTTATTATATGCCGGAAGTGAAAATATGATGGGTGCGGCTGTATTATGTACAAAAGCCTGCATAAGAAGCGGAGCAGGGCTGGCCACCATTCACGTAACACCCAAATCAGCAGCTATCATAAACACATCATTGCCGGAAGCAATAACTACTTCAGAAAATGACACTGGTAAAAGCTGGCAAAAAAAAACGGCCATCGCCATTGGCCCAGGCCTTGATTTGGCGGTAAAAAATAAACAACTCGTTAAAAAATTATTGTCAGCCTGGACAGGCCCGCTGGTAATAGATGCTACTGCTTTATCACTGTTGATACCATATTGTGCATTATTGCCCAAAAGAAAGTTACACCCGGCAATACTTACTCCACACACAGGCGAATTTGAAAGGATTTTTGGAAAAACATCCAACCCTTTTGAGCGGTTACAACTTGCTGCTGAAAAAGCGGTTACCCTTCAATGTTATATAATTTTAAAAGGCCACTACAGTTTAATTGCCTGCCCGGATGGATCTTGCTTTTTTAATACTACCGGCAATGCAGGCATGGCCACGGCTGGCAGCGGCGATGTATTGACCGGCATACTTTGTGGACTGCTTGCACAGGGTTATATAGAAAAGGAAGCCTGCATATTGAGTGTATACTTACATGGACTGGCAGGAGATATAGCTGCTGAAAATTTAACACAGGAGGCCATGATTGCCAGTGATATTATTGATTACATCGGAGATGCATTTAAACAAATTAAAAAAATAAGCTTTCAAATGAAATTGTATGAATAAAAAAACTGCTACCTGGTATTAACAACCTATCATTTGCCTCTGTAGACTCCGCTCCGTGGTTATATCTTTGCTTCTACTTTTTTAAAAGTGTTATTATCCCCCATTATTAAGCACCTAGGTTAAAAACAAAGCTTACCCGTTATGCCCTTTTTTGTTAGCTTTAATTCCAATTAAAATTATCTGTTTTCAATAAATGGTGTTTTTTCACTGTTTTTGCATCTATTTACCTATTTTTGCCCTCCAAATTTTAACAATATATAATTATTATGGACAAATTGTTTTTCGTAGTTCCTGCATTAGGCATTGTTGGCCTTTTGTATACTTTTATAAAGTTTGCCTGGGTATCTAAACAAGATGCCGGAAACGAACGGATGAAGGAAATCAGCACTTATATTGCGGAAGGTGCAATGGCCTTTTTAAAGGCAGA
>JAYTTI010000154.1:0-212527 GCA_043745405.1 Ferruginibacter sp.
ATATTCTATGGTGGCATAGTCTTTATCGTGATTGATAAAACTGATTTTGCCCATTATTGTTTTTTCATCCATAACCACATTTTACAATTTTAATAACAGCCTAAAGTAGGTTTTATAAATCAGTATATTGTTTTATAAACTAAGTTCTTCAGCAGGGTTCCAAAAAATATTTTTAAAATCAATGATGGTTTCTTCCTTTACAAATATTTTTTCCTTCTTCAGCAACTCTTCCATTAAGGTTGGTGTTGCAAAATGATGCCTGCCGGTAAGCATCCCGTTTCTGTTAACAACCCTGTGTGCAGGTATTTTGGGTTTGGCAGTATGCGCTGCGTTCATTGCCCAGCCTACCATACGGGCAGACAACCTTGTGCCGAGGTAAGTGGCAATGGCGCCATAAGATGTTGCCCTTCCTTTTGGAATTTGCCTTACTACATCATACACATCAGCAAAAAAGCTGTATTCTTTTACAAGGCTTTTTGGCTTTTCTTTTTTCGGGGTAATTATAATTGAAGCCTTTTTTTTCATTATTTAAAAGATATAAATTTATGAAGCAATATCATTGTTATTTTTCAGAATATTTTTGCATAATTCGCTACGTTGCGGCTCGGGTACATTTTTATAATTATAAGGGCAATGCTTACAACCATAGCCACAGCAATCGCCCCTTTGCAAATGATATTTTGCAGTCAGCACAAAATAGCCTTGTTCATTATAATAAAAATCTTCGTTCTCTACCAATGTATCCATAAAAACTATTGATTCTTTTCTGTTATTTGTAGTTCTTCCTGCAGCTGCTCGTCAATATCTGCAATTATGGAAGGCAATTTAAATTTAAGATAATAAATTTTCCTGCTTTGTGCAATATCCAATGCTTCGTAATGTGTTTTTATTTTTAATTCTTCTGCAGCATCGCCAGCATAAACATCATCATTATCTTCAACAATAATTAATTTATATAGTTCAATTACTCTTTTCGTGAATCCACACAATTTAGGAGAATCTGTTTTTAAATGCAGGAGCCCGCCTGTAGATAATACCTGTTGGTACAACCGCAGGAATTGCGGGTGGGTTAAACGTTTTTTTGCTTTGGAAGTACGTAATTGCGGATCAGGGAAAGTAATCCATATTTCACTTACTTCGCCTGCAGCAAAGTATTGGGGAAGCATGGCTATTTGCGTGCGTAAAAATGCAGCATTGGTTAATTGCTGATCTAAACATTTTTTGGCCCCGATATACAAGCGGTTGCCTTTAATATCTACCCCTATAAAATTTTTTTCGGGAAATAATTTTGACAAACCTACAGTATATTCTCCTCTGCCACAAGCGAGTTCTAAAACAATTGGGTTGGCATTTTTAAAAAAAGCCCCCCATTGGCCCCGCATATTTTCTGGGTATTCCAGTACATTGGCAAATGTTTTAATTGCTGCAAAGCGCTGTAATTTTTTTTGTGCCATTGCCGGCAAATATAATAAATACACCTGTTAATGTAAAAGGCCTTTATACCAGTTTTATTAAAATGATTCTGTACAGCAATTGTTTTAATCGCTGAAATTAAAAGCTGCCTCTTTTTAAAAAATAGCTACAATCAATGGGCGTGCATATAAAATCTTATTCAGGCAAAAATCCTTTTTAAATAAATTAGTTATGAAATAGTATTAATTTTACAATCAAAATAGCTATCAAAATACTTAGCATACAATGAAACGATTGTTTAACACGCTAACGCTCTTCTATATTATAATTCCTTTGGTATTGGTACCTTATATGGCTAATAAATCTGCTAATTGGTATTATTTATTTGGAATAGCATTTTATTACATAGGTATTATATTGGTTGCCATGAAACAAAAAATAATTATAATGATACCCGTGTTTTTTTGTTGCTGGTATTGGTACACATTTGGGTTTAGTATACGCAATTATGTTTTTTTCTTTATTAGCTGCATTTTAGGAGGGGCAATACTCTATCAGCTTACTGCCGGTGTAGAAAAATTTACGCAACGTACTTTGCCTGAAAATAAGGAAGCATTGGCCTATGATTTAAAAATTGAAGAAATGAATGCAAGACTGGAAGAATACAAACAAATGAATCCCGCAACAAAAATTACCCCGGAAATAATGGAAGGGATAAGAAATGAAGTTTTTTTTAAATAGAACACCTGCCGAAAGATTTATAAACCCTGTCAATAAGGCCTTCCATAATAGGTATTCCGAATTTTTTATGCTTTATCTTTGCAGTTGAATGAATAAAAAAATAATTATATTTTTTTTCTTTTTATGGACAGTAACTTTTGCAAATATTGTAAATGCCCAGTGTTCTATTTGTACAAAAACTGCTCAGCAAATGGGTGAAAAACCTGCCCAGGGTTTAAACAGTGGTATACTTTATTTAATGTTTACTCCTTTTATTTTGGTGGGCGTTATTGGTTACCGCTGGTGGAAAAATAATAAAGAACCAGAAGGAAATTACTGATTACACAGTAATCAAAATTCAATACTGTTCTACAAACCGGTATAAATTAAATTTGGTTCCTGCCTGTTCAATTACATTTTTTAAAACGTCTTTATTTATATCACTCATCCTTTTCTGTTGAATAAGGTGGTATGCCTTTTCAGTTAGTAACCATAGCCTTTTATCATTATTTTTATGATAGCCTATTTGTATTTTAATGGCTTCAAATAATTCAGCAACACCCTTTTTTTGTAATGCCGACGTTTTAATAACAGGTGCAGGAATTTGTTTGCTACTAAATGCAGGCGCCAGCATTAACCGCAAATTTTTTACAAAAATATCTGCATCCGCACGGTCGGCTTTGTTTACTACAAAAATATCTGCAATTTCCATCAGGCCTGCCTTCATGGTTTGCACCTCATCGCCTGATTCTGGTACCAGTACGACAAGGGTTATGTCTGCAAGCCCGGCAATTTCAATTTCACTTTGTCCTACACCAACTGTTTCAATAATGATAAAATCAAAAAGAGCGGCTTTAAGCAAATCGCTTATCTCAATAATTTTTGGATGCAATCCACCAAGTGAGCCCCTGGTAGCCAAAGAACGTATATACACATTTGGATGGTTGTACCATTCACTCATACGGATTCTGTCGCCAAGTAAAGATCCAAAATTAAAAGGCGATGAAGGATCAACACAAAGAACACCAACTTTTTTTCCATGCTGGGCAATACAGCCGATTAATGCATCTGTCAACGTGCTTTTTCCTGCGCCTGGAGGGCCTGTAATACCAATAATGGGTGTAGATAAAGAAGGTAATAACTTCAGTAAATTTTCGTATCCTGCCACTTCATTTTCTATCAATGAAATACATCTTGCCAGCGTTTTAATATTGCCTTCCTGTATTTGTTGCAGATGTTGTTGCCACATTCAACAAAATTGAATGTAAATATGCCAACTACCAAATAAATGGGATATACCATTCAAATTTCGTTATTACCTTCGGCTACAATTTTAGTAATTATACGTTATGACCAATTTTATCAGCATATTTCCTTTGGCAACTGTTGTGTACCCGGGTGAAGAACTTAACCTGCATATTTTTGAACCACGGTATAAACAATTGATTAACGATTGCAGGCAAAATAAGAAGCCTTTTGGCATACCTGCTGTTATAGATGATAAAATGTGTGAGTTGGGAACATTGGTAGAACTTATTGAAATAACTGAGGTATATGAAAATGACGAAATGGATATTAAAACAAAAGGGCTTAGGGTGTTTAGCATTTTAGAATTAATTAAAGAAATACCGGATAAGTTATATGAGGGAACAATTGTAAATTATCCCGAAAATTCTAGTAAAAGTAATGCCCGTTTAATGAAGAAAGTAATAGAAACAATACTTCGGCTTCATGAAATTTTAAAAATAAAAAAAACATATGATAAACCATATGATGAACTCCGTAGTTATGATGTAGCGCATCATGCAGGGCTTTCTATAAAAGAAGAATATGAGCTGTTAGGCTTGTTTCATGAACTGCAACGCCAGGAATATTTAAAACAGCATTTGTTAAAGGTTTTGCCTGTTGTAGCAGAAATGGAAACGTTAAAAAAAAGGATTCAGCTGAATGGGCATTTTAAAAATTTAAGCGGATTTAAGTTGTAAGCTTAACCGTAGTTACAAGCAGGCATGTACCCGGCAAATAACTTTGGTATTTAATTGAGAAAAATAATTACATGAAAAAAACACTTTGTTTTGATTTTGGAAATACACGTTTAAAATGCGGTGTATTTGAGAACGATATTTTTAAAGAAGATATTTTATTACCCGATGATAGCATAGTTACAATTGAACAATTATTGCAAAAATACCAGCCACAAAACAGCATACTTTCATCTGTTATAAAGCATGATGAAGCAGTAGAAACTATACTTTCAAACAATACAAGGTTTCACAAACTGTCGCATCATACCAAATTAAATTTTACAACAGCTGTTAGCAAGCCGGAATCGATTGGTGCAGACAGGTTGGCCTTAATTGCCGCCGCTGTTCATTTTTATCCGGCTAAAAATAATTTAGTAGTTGGACTTGGCACTTGTATCACCTATAATTTTATAAATCAATACAATCAGTTTATTGGTGGCGCCATCTCTCCGGGAATGGAATTACGTTTTAAATCGATGCATGATTATACTGCATTATTACCATTGGTAAATAAAGACTGGAATTTTCCTGTTATTGGCTATGATACCAAAACAAATTTGCAAAGCGGGGTAATTGCGGGAATTGCCTATGAAATTGATGGTTTTATAGATTATTATGCAGGGAAATATGGCAACTTTAACGTCGTTTTAACCGGGGGTGATTCAACCTATTTTGCCGGGCAACTTAAAAACAAGATATTTGCAGACTTTAATTTTTTGTTCAAAGGACTTTACGCTATCAGCGAAGTTAATAATAGCTTATAATGATGAGATTGATCGGTTTGGTTTTAATGGCACTATTGTATACTTCTGTAAATGCTCAGACTAACTCACCTTACTCCCGTTATGGTTTAGGCGATGTGATAAATAATCACAATATTGCTTCAAGAGGAATGGGTAGTTTTGTTGCCGGTTATGCCGATTTTCAAAATATTAACTTTACCAATCCTGCCAGTTTAGGCAATTTAGCCTATATCGACCCTGCAGCATTAAGGATAAACCCGACCCTTCAGCGGAATACGATTTTTGAATTTGGGGTGGAAATTACCAACCTGACCTTAAAAAATGCGTCTCCGGCTGCAAATTTTACCTCAAAGGATATTAATATTCCCTACTTGCAACTTGGGTTTCCTATAAAATTGCAAAAGGCTAACAGAAAAGGCGTTTTTTTGGGAGCCAGCTTTGGTTTAAAACCGGTAAACAGAATATCTTATAATATTGAAAGCCTGGAAAACCTACAGGGGGTTGATAGTATTAAAACTACTTATAATGGAAATGGTGGTTTAAATGAAATAAATACAGGTGCCGGGCTACGCATCAGAAACTTAAGTCTTGGCTTTAATGTGGGATTTGCATTTGGTAAAAAAGAATATAACACCGATTTGAAATTTTTAAACGATTCTGCATTTTATTTTTCTTCTTCTACCTATACCAGTACTGCTTTAAAAGGGGCTTTTATAAATGCAGGGTTTCAATATGAAATAAAACTAAAGAACAAAGCATTACTCGTTTTGGGTGGGTATACTAATTTGCAACAAATTTTAAAAGGTAACCAGAGTAATGCCAGCCAAACATTCTATACAAATATATCCGGAATAAAAGTCACAATTGACAGTGTATTCTCAAACAACGTAAATGGGCAGGTAACCCGTCCTGCAACTTACGGAACTGGATTTTCTTACAGGGATGATGCAGGTCATTGGCTTTTTGGGGCAGATTATGAAACAACATTATGGGACAAATATAGATTTTATGGACACACAGACTCAGTAGTCACTAACTATAAAGTCCGTGCCGGATTCGAATATTATCCTGCTAACAACAATACACTTCTTAAAAATTATTTTAGTTTTGTACGATATCGTTTTGGTTTTAATTTTGGCCCTGATTATGTAAAAGTAAACAATGCGTCATTGCCGCAATTTGGTTTTTCTTTTGGAGCAGGATTTCCTTTAAAATTAAGAAGAAGTTATTTTGAAACACAAACCTCCCTGTTAAATACAGCAATTGAAATTGGAAGAAGAGGTAATAAAAATTCAGCAAACCTTACAGAAAATACCATTAGGTTAAGTATTGGCTTTTCAATGGCTGATCTATGGTTTAGAAGATATAAATATGATTAACCTGGTTTAGACAGCTCATGAAATTAGTAACTGATTATATAAATATTATTGCAGCCATTTTTACCGGCTGCTTTTTTTTATGTAGTTGCGAAAACAAACTAAGTGATGTAGAAAAATTTAATCAAAAAGATATTGCCAAAGAAGAAGGAAAAAATGTAGTGATTAAATATTCTGTTGGTGGAAAAAAGAAAGCCATTTTAACTGGCCCTCTGCTGAACCGTGTACAGGATACAGTCCCTTATATTGAATTTCCTAAAAGTCTACATGTAGATTTTTTTGATCTTCGGGACAGTGTGGAAAGCAAACTGGATGCAAAATATGCCAGGTATATAGAAACCCAAAGCAAAGTTTTTTTAAAAGACAGTGTAAGAGTAAATAATGTAAAAGGCGATACCTTGTATTGCGATGAATTGTATTGGGACAGAAGCCATACCGGCGCAGAGTTTTATACTGATAAGCCGGTTCGGATTCGCAGAAAGACAGAAATAATTGATGGAATTGGCATGGAGGCGAAGCAGGATTTTAAAGAATGGCTTATTAAAAAAGTAACCGGCATAATTAAAGTTCCTACAGCACAATTTCCCAATTAAGGAAATTTTCAGCTAACAATTGGAACATCTTAGTTGTTGTTATATTTTTAATTTACAAAGTCGATACTTTCTTAGAAAGTGATGTAAAAGGTTAAAACCATGAAAATAAAACCACCAGTACCAGAATATGAATACAATTACTGTTTACGGAATACCCAATTGTGATATTATTAAAAAAACACTTAATTGGTATAAGAAAAGCAATATCCCAGTTGATTTTCATGATTATAAAAAGCACGGTGTTAGCAAAGAGAAGCTTACACTATGGTGCAAGGAACTAGGATGGGAATTATTGCTAAATAAAAAGAGCACAACCTGGAGAAGTTTATTATTGGAAGATCAGCAAAAAGCGACAAATGAAAAAATGGCCATAAAATTGATGATAGAATATCCAAGTATAATTAAGCGGCCTGTTGTGGAAATGAATAACAAAATAATTGTAGGCTTTAACGAAACATATTTCACCAAACAATAAAAAATAAAAAAATGAAACGTAATGCAACAGCCGTTTGGAACGGCACAGGTAAAGAAGGAACCGGCAATCTTACCACGCAAAGTACACTATTGAATAAATCGCAGTATTCATTTAATTCAAGGTTTGCGGAAGGTATTGGTACCAATCCGGAAGAGTTGGTAGCAGCTGCACACGCAGGATGTTTTAGTATGAAGCTGAGTTTTGTTTTGAACGCAGCAGGATTTACAGCAGATGAAATCAATACCAAATGTGAAATTACTTTGGATCCTGCGGCCGGTGCCATCACCGAATCGCATTTAACGGTATCGGCAAAAATACCTGGTATCAACCAGCAGCAATTTGATGCAGCGGTTGCAGATGCAAAAGCCAATTGCCCAGTATCAAAATTATTAAATGCAAATATTACACACGAGGCGGTATTGTCATAAAAAACTGTAGTTAATATCCCGGCAAATTTTTTTGCCGGGATTAATATTTGAAATGATTTATATAAAGCGATATAAAAATTGTGCTACTGTATTTTTAATCGGGCGCTTTATACCTCATCACTTATAATTCATCGTTCGTTAGTGCATCGCTTCAGAAAGATCTACTTTTTTTGCTTTGTTGCCTTTTACCATTAATACAAAGGGTACGCAAACTAAAAACATCAGCCCCAGATAAAAGAATACATCTATATAAGATAATACAGCAGCTTGTTTAGTTACCATATGATCCAATGACGAATAAGCACTTTTAAGTGCCACATCTGTATTCATTCCTTTGCCGATAAAGCTGTGCTGCATGGCCTGTACCCTTTGTTGTATAGGAGGATTGTTTGCATCCAGGTGGCTGATAAGATTACTTCTATGTACCATGTTTTGCCTTGACATAAATGTAGTAATCAACGCTATTCCAAAAGAGCCGCCCAACTGCCGCATCATTCCTGTAAATGCAGCACCCTGGCCTATTTGCTGTCCTTTTAAAGTAGATAAGGAGAGTGCGGTTATGGGAATAAACAACATTCCCATCCCCAGCCCTCTCACAATCAGCATCCAGAAAAAAGCATCTGAATCCGTATCAGGTGTTACTATAAAATACCCCCAAAAAGTAAAGATAGAAAACAGCACCATACCTCCTGCCACAAGGTATTGTTGCGGTACACCCTTTTGTAATAAATTACCTATAATTGGCATCATAAAAGCTGTTGTGAGTGCTGCAGGTACCATCAGCATACCTGCCTGCTGAGCCGTCCATCCTAAAATAGATTGTGTATATAAGGGAATAATAAAAGTAGAACCGTACAAACCAAAACCCATAATAAAAGATAGAATGGTACCGACCCTTAGGTTGCCATTTTTTAACACCCTTAATTCTACAATCGGATTTTTGAAACTGGTTTCACGCCATATAAAAAAGAACAATCCCAAAAATGCAGCAACTGCAAGATACAAAATAGTACTGCTGTTAAACCAGTCGTCATCCTGCCCTTTTTCTAAAACGTATTGCAATGCCCCAACAGTAATTGCCAATAAACCAATACCCAGCCAGTCAATATTACTGCCCGTACTTTTTTCGCCGTATTTGGGACTGCGTACAAACTGCAACGTTAGTAAGGTTGCAATTACGCCAATCGGGATATTGATGTAAAATATGTAAGGCCATGAGGCATGGTCTACAATATAGCCGCCCAACGGCGGCCCAAGTGTAGGGCCAATAATTACCCCTAAACCGTAAATAGCCTGGGCCATACTTCTTTTTTCCGGCGGGTAGCTTTCGGTAATAATTGTTTGTGAAGTAACCAATAATGCGCCGCCGCCTAAGCCCTGCAAAAAACGAAAAATCACTAGCTCCCAAATGCCGGTGGCATTACCACATAAAAAAGAGCAAACTGTAAAAAGAATAATAGAAGCTGCAAAATAATTGCGACGCCCAAACTGTACAGATAGCCAGCTCGTCATGGGTACAATTATTACATTACCAATTGCATAAGCTGTTATAACCCAGGCAACTTCAGTTAAAGTAGCGCCAAGTGAGCCTCGCATATCGTTGAGTGCCACATTCACAATAGTAGTGTCCACAATCTCCAGCAAGGCACAAAATATGGCGGTGATAGTAATGATTACCCGCCTTGAGCCGTATTCTACCAATGATTCCATCTGTTGCATACAATATTTTTTGCCCTTATCCTTTAAGGCGAATTGGGTTTATTAAAAAGCCTGCACCTTACAATAAGGTACTGATCCTATTTACAAATGCACATCCACACCAACATTCATACCGGGCCTTAATTGTTTTACAAGCGAATCAGTCGGGTTTATAAATTCAATTTTTACCGGTAACCGTTGTACTACTTTTACAAAGTTGCCACTCGCATTATCTGGAGGTAACAACGAAAAAAGTGAACCGGTGCCTGGTGAAAAAGAACTAAGCTTCGCTTCAAATTCATGGCCCGGAAATGCATCTGCATGTATGATTACTCTTTGGCCAATCCTCATTTTTTCAAACTGAGTTTCTTTAAAGTTACCTACCACCCAAATATCATTGCTTAATACAATGGTGAATAATGACTGCCCTGCCTGTAAAAACTGACCATTCTGTACATTTACTTTTGACACAACACCAGACTCTGGCGCAATAACTGCTCCATAAGAAAGATTAAGTTTTGCCTCTGCAACATCTACTTCTCTTTGTTTTATAACAGCAGCAGCAACACCAATTTGCGAAGAGGTAGCCGTGCTTTGAGAACTAACAGCACTGGTTTGTTGTGCTACCTGGTTTTTTTGCTGTATCAATACCTGCAATTGTTTTTCCGCCGTTTCTTTAGCAGCCTGTGCCTGTTCAAATTGTTGTTGTGTTATAGAGTGGTCGTGTATAAGATTTGAATACCTGTCAAAATCCTGCCTGGTTCTCCATACATTTACTTTTGCAGCTTCAATCTGTGCATCTGCAGTAGAGATACCCGCTTTGGTAGTATTAATATTTGCTTTTGAAGCATTGGTATTAGCCTGTGCAGCACCCAAATTACTTTGAGCAGTTGCCAGTGCAGCTTCTGCCTGTTTAACTCTTAATGCAAGGTCACGGTCATCCAGTATTAAAAGCGTATCACCTTTTTTAACAAACTGGTTGTCTTTAACCCTTACTTCTTTTACATATCCTGCCACACGGGGTATTACCGGGCTGATATTAGCTTGTATTTGTGCATCGTCTGTTTCTTCGTGGTGCTGAGCATGCAGGTATTTGGTAGTGCCAAACCAGCCACCAGCAGCCACCAGCAGAATCAGTACAATAAGAAAACCTTTGCTGCGCTTTTTAGGAGTTGTATCCATTTGTTTGTTGGGTGTTTCGTTTTGTTCCATAAAAAAAACTTTATTATTTAGTGTAGTATTGATTAGTTGTTTAAGAGCCCTGCTGTTTGTAATAATTTATTATAAGCTACAACAGCATCTGCTGCTGCATTACTCACGTTTAATTTCGTTTGTAACTGTGCCAGGTCTGCATCCAGCAAATCGGTTGTTGTTGCCAATGAGTTATCAAATTTATTTTTTGTGATGCGATAATTTTCTACTGCCTGGTCTACCGCTTTCTGATACACATCTATTTTTTTGAGGCTCAATAAATATCCCTGGTAAGCCTGGTTTATCTGCATACGTATATTGTCATTCAACATATCCTGGTTGGCACTTATTTGATCAGCCCTTGCCTGTGCCTGCTGTATGGTAGATTTTGTTTTCCATAAAGACGAGAGCGAATAGTTTACCCCTACGCCCACTGTTATTACATTGGAAAGCGTTAAAAAATTGGGCAATTCAACTGCAACATAGCCCGCCGTTAATGCCAGGTTTGGTAAATAATTTGCCTTGGCAGTTTTAATACTAAGGTCTGCTGCTTTTTTACGTAGCGCTAAAGCACCCATATCATTACGGCCCAGCATAGCCTGTTGTTCATATTCTTCAATAGTTTTTATTGCACCATTTTGTTGCAGGCTTGCTTCATCGGTAACTAAAATAGTCTGTTCAGGTAAACCAAGCATCAGCGCCATATTTACACTGGCTAATTTGTAATTGTTTTCAGCATCGAGTAAGACCAGTTCTATATTGGAAGATTGTAATGATACTTTCAACAAATCGTTTCTTGCCACTAACCCGTTTTTTTCGAGGCTGGTAAAATCTTTTACCCGCTGATTTGATTGAGCAAGATTGTCTTTTACCAGTTTTACTGTTATCATTGATTTGTATAAATTGCTATAGACGTTAATGGTATTTAATATCACCGCCTGCCTGTTATCTTCCGCATCAAGCCTGGAAGCCTGTTCAAGATATTTTGCTGATTCAATTCCGTATTTTAATTTACCACCGGTATAAATAGGTAAAGATGCATTTACCATTCCATATACTGCCTGTGTTACTCTTGGCCCGGCAAAACCACTTCCGGAATCCCTGTGTAAATCAATGGTTGGCTGTATGGGTATATAGAGATATGCACCTTTTACAGTAACATCCGGCAAACGCCGTTCGTTGGCTTCATCAATGACCGCAGTTGCTTCGCTAATTTTAGCCTTGTTATTTTTTAGTAAATGGCTGTTTTTAATGCTAAGGTCAATTGCTTCTTTTAAGCTGATACTTCTTGTACTATCCTGTGCATGTAAGGATTGTACGCTTAACAGGCAAAATAGTATTAAAAAATGTCCTGCTGTTGATTTTATTTTATGCTTCATTGGTTAATATTGCTTTAAATAAAGTTTTTATGTGAATGCTTAATCTTCTTTTTAAAATAGCCATAAATTCTGCATCAGCAATATTCTGCTGGTTATTAAATTCCCGATAATAATCCTTGCTCATTATAGTTTGCGTTACTGTACCAACCATTGTATTAAGCATCATTACTACGTCTATTTTCTTTTTAAATATGCCTTTCTTCTGCCCATCCTTAATTAGTTCTGATACAACTGCTGCATTTCGTATTTTAACGTTATTGGCAGCTTTTAAAATGAAAGGATTTTTATTGGTTACCTGTGCGCCAATCATAATCTTATGGAAACATGGTTTTTGCATTACCCGCTCAATATGCTCGTCAACCAGCATGTTCACTTTTTCAATAGGGGTAAGACTATCATCTTTAATCAAACTCTCCACTCTTAACTTTACACTTCCTACTCTTAATTCAAATAAGGCTTCCAGTAGCTTTTCCTTCGATCCAAAATAGTAAGAAATCATCGCCACATTTATTCCGGCTTCATCAGCTATATCCCTTACCGAAGTACCATCAAAACCTCTTTCGGCAAAAAGCTGTTCTGCCGTCTCTATAATTTGTATTTGCTTATCAGTAAAATCCATGATTTGTAATATGAAAGCACAAAGTTAAACAAACGTTTAATTAAAATCAAACAATTGTTTAACTTTTTAAAAAATATTTTACAGATAGATTACCTGTACTATTTGGGATAAACGATTTTATCAATTGGTTTGTTCACGGGCTTTTTCAGTAGATTTGAGAAAATAATTGCTATGTCGTTTAAAAACAAAACAGTATTAATTACCGGGGCCTCCCGGGGTATTGGCAAAGCCATTGGTTTGCGTCTTGCTAAAGAAGGCGCCAATATTGTAATTGCTTCTAAAAGCGTAGAAGAAAATCCCAAACTGGGGGGGACCATATACTCTGCCGCCGCAGAAATGGAAGCCGCCGGAGGAAAAGCACTTGCGGTACAATGCGATATCAGGTTTGAAGACCAGGTACAGCAGGTAGTAGACAAAGCTGTGGAAAAATTTGGCGGAATAGATATACTGATAAATAATGCCAGCGCTATTAACCTTACCACTACCGAGCTCACAGAACCAAAACGTTTTGATTTAATGTATGATATTAATGTGCGTGGAACTTTTATGGTTAGCCGTGCCTGCATACCTTATTTAAAAAAGGGCACTAATGCGCATATATTAAACCTTGCGCCACCAATAAATATGGATATGAAATGGTTTGCTAACCACCTCGCCTATACGATAAGCAAATATGATATGACCATGATTGCTTTAGGGCTGGCAGCCGAATTAAAAAAATACAATATTGCAGCCAATACCCTGTGGCCCCGTACTACCATTGCCACTGCTGCTGTTAATAATTTACTGGGCGGACAAATGTTAATGAATATGAGCCGTACAACAGATATTATGGCAGATGCAGCCTGGTACATTTTATCGAAACCGTCAACAGGATGTACCGGCAATAGTTTTATTGACGAAGAAGTACTGGCCACAGAAGGGATAACTGACTTTGATAAATATGCTGTAGTACCCGGGGCGCAGTTGTATAAAGATCTTTTTGTTTAATAAAAATTGTTTATTCAATCCATTTTGTAAAACGTTGCATTTTAATCAACGCCAGGCATTCTTTTTTGCAAAACATTTTCTCAATGTATTTAGTATCACCCTGTTTTATATTTCCTTGTCTTTGTTAAAGAAACCTTAATCAATTTTTAAATTTGATAAATGGTAACATTTCGTTGAGATCTACGTTTAATTTCGTGGCAATATTTTATTTTAAATATGCTGCTTAATTAAAAATGTATTTAGCCATCACCGAAAGATTTTTGACAATACTGATAGCATGTCTTGGATGGCATTTTAACGCTGTTGCCCAAACTGATTTTAAACAATTAACAACAGTAAGGACAACTGCTGTATTTAAAATAGATGGTGTATTGGATGAACCTGCCTGGAAAAATGCGCCTCTAGCCACTAATTTTGTTGAACTAAGACCAGAACCATTTAGAAAAGAGGATGATGAAAACAGAACGCAAATTTATATTTTATACAATAACCAGGGAATTTATATTGGCGGCTATTGCCACGAAAAAAATAAAGACAGTATTTCCACTCAACTGGTGGGCAGGGATAATTTTGGCAATAACGATTTTGTAGGTGTTATTTTTGATACCTATAACGACAAAATAAACGGGTTTGAATATTTTGTTACCCCATTAGGCGAACAGATGGATGCCAAACAAGCACCTAACCCAAATGGAGAAGGTGAAGATTTTTCGTGGAATGGTGTTTGGCAAAGTGCTTCAGTATTGAAAAATGACGGTTGGAGTTTTGAAATGTTTCTACCTTATTCTGCATTACGCTTTAGTACAAAAGATCAGCAGGTATGGGGAATGAATATTGTTCGTAAGAGAAATAAAACGGGCCAGCAATTATTCTGGAATTCAATTGATCCGCAAAAGAATGGTTTTCTTACCCAGGAGGGAACCTTAACGATACCTGATAAAATTGCCCCGCCATTGCGTTTGTCTTTTTCTCCCTATTTCTCTACTTATGTAAATAACTATCCTTACAATACCCCAGGCGTTAAAAACACTACTTATGCCGTTAATGGTGGTATGGATATAAAGTATGGCATTAATGAAAGCTTTACGCTTGATGCAACATTGATTCCTGATTTTGGGCAAACACAAAGTGATAATAAAGTCCTGAATCTTACTCCGTTTGAAGTAAAGTATAATGAGAACAGGACTTTTTTTACGGAAGGCACCGAGCTGTTCAATAAGGGTAATTTGTTTTACAGTAGGCGCATTGGTGCAGCGCCACTACACCAATATGATGTAAGTGATCAGTTAAAGGGTTCAGAGTATATAATCAATAATCCAACTGAAACTAAATTGCTTAACGCAATAAAAGTTTCCGGCAGAACAAGTGGAAAATTAGGTATTGGTATTTTTAATGCCATTACTAAACCAATGTACGCTACAATAGAAGACAGCGCCACAGGGCAAACCAGGAAAATACAAACCAATCCCTTAACCAATTATAATATTCTGGTGCTGGACCAAAGCCTGAAAAACAATTCATCTGTAACATTTGTGAACTCTAATGTGATTAGAAATGGTAAAGATTATGATGCCAATGTAACTGCGGGTTTATTTGATTTGTATGATAAAAAAAATAAGTGGAACCTTAATGGTAACTTTTATACAGGTACAATATTCAGCAACAATAATATTACAGGATATAAGTACGGAGCAGGCATTGGTAAAGTAAGCGGCCAATTTAATGTTTCGGCAAACCTGCAGGTAATAGATGATAAATTTGATCCGAATGATTTGGGCATACAGTTTTTTAATAACAATATTAATACCAATATAAATGCAAGCTATAATATCACAAAACCACATAAATGGTATAACCGATGGAACAATTTTTTCAATATCAACTACGACCAGTTATATAAACCCAGGGCCTATCAATCATTAAGATATCATTATAATGGAAACGTTCAATTAAAAAGCTTATGGCGGGTTGGCATGTTTATTTTCGGCAATGTAAAAGGAAATGATTTTTATGAACCAAGAATTAGCGGACGTGTATTTAAAACCCCGGCTTCTTATAACCAGGGTTTTTTTGTTCAAACAAATGAATCAAAAAAATACAGTGTAAATGTGGCAGGTTTGCTCGGTGGAACATCTCTTTTTAATTCAAAGGAATTTTATACAGAGATAAACCAGTCCATGCGTTTTAGTAATAAGTTTTCTATAGAAAGTAATATAACTTACAACCCCCTTTATAACGATGCTGGTTTTGCTGGCATATATAATTACAGTGGTGCAGATACTGTATTATTTGGCCGCCGCGACAGAAGCACAATAGAAAACCGTTTGCTATTTAAGTACAACTTTAATAAAAAAATGTATATCACTATGCGGATAAGGCATTATTGGAGTAAAGTAAATAACAAAGAAATATATGTTTTAAATAATGAAGGTAATCTTGACAAAATAGTGTCGGGAAATACAGCTTTAAACGAATTTATCGTGGCGAATCAAAATTTTAATAATAACTACAACATTTTTAATGTTGATATGGTATATAGCTGGCTTTTTGCACCGGGCAGCCAATTTGATATTGTATGGAAAAATGGCAGCAATACAAAC
The DNA here is from genome assembly GCA_043745405.1 of Ferruginibacter sp. Classification (GTDB taxonomy): domain Bacteria; phylum Bacteroidota; class Bacteroidia; order Chitinophagales; family Chitinophagaceae; genus Ferruginibacter. The sequence continues at coordinate 16,250 of JAYTTI010000154.1, forward strand.
GAACGGATAGTAGAAGATAGTTACCTGCACAATTTTAACCACAATATCAATGCTCCACAAAGTAACAGCCTTTCTATAAAAATTCTATTTTACCTTGATTATCTGCAACTAAAAGGAAAGAAATAAAAACAGGTTCCACACAAAGAGTACAAAGTAATACTATTGTATAAAATATTATTTTACTTTGAGTGCTTTGTATCCTTAGCGTTCTTTGTGTGAAACCAAACTTTACTTAAGCATCATTTTATTCACCGGTTTATCAAGCAGGTATTTATAAATAAACAATGTTTTTAAATTTTGATAATGCAGGCCTTTGTTGCCACCCCATCCATGCCTTCCACCACTGTATTCCATAAATTCAAATTGTTTTTTACTATCCTGTAATTTGCTTATAAAGTTGATGCTGTTTTGTATATGAACATTATCATCAATAACGCCATGAACAATCTGCAGCACGCCTTTATATTTATCAGCATGGGTTAATACAGAACTCGATTTATACCCCTCAGGATTTTCAGCCGGTGTATCCATAAAGCGTTCAGTATAGTGTGAGTCATAATAACTCCAATCTGTTACACTGCCACCTGCCATGCCATGTGTAAATACATCGCTGCCATAGGTTAGCGCATAACAGGTCATGTAACCACCATAACTAAAACCTGTAATACAAATTTTTGTAGAGTCTGCGTTACCGTTAGCAATAAGCCATTTTACCATAGTAGTATAATCCTTCATCTCCCAATAGCCTAAATTACGGTACATAAAATTTACACCTTCCTTACCAAAATGCCCGCTGGCACGATGATCCATTACTACCTGTATCAAGCCTTCTTTGGCATAAAACTGTTGATTGCCATTAAGGCTCCAGGTATCCCAGCAGGTACCTGCATTAGGTCCGCCGTAGATAGAAATAAGTACAGGATATTTTTTTGTTTTATCTATGTTTAACGGCCAAACCACCCTCATCGGCAGGTCGTATAAACCATCATCGCTTTTTACACGAAGCAAATCGGTTGTGGCTAAATTGTAATCAGCAAATTGATTGCCTTTTGCATTACCCAATTCTTTTATGATTTTCCCTTTATTGTTTACCAGCGTCATTTGCGGAGGCGTAGCTACATTAGAATAGGTAGTTATAAAATATCCGCCTTCGGGCGAAAGAATGATGTTGGTATTATTATAGTTGCCAAAGGTGAGGCGCTGTAAATTTTTGCCATTAATACCAATACTGTAAAAATCAATGCAGGCAGTGTTTTCTCTGCTTCTGGCTGTAAAATAAATAATGCCTTTTTTTTCATCTACACGGGTAAGATTCAGTACTGTAAATTTTCCACTGGTGATGGGATTTATTTGTTTACCAGTTACATCGTATAGGTACAAATGGTTCCAGCCAGTTTGATCACTTTCTATAATAAAATTTTTGCTGTTATCTAAAAAATGAATCCTTTCATCATCCAGCGTTATCCATGTTTTTTGTTTTTCATCAAACAATTCTTTTTTGCCACCCGTAGCAGGGTTTATAGAATAGATTTTTAAATTGTCCTGCCCACGGTTCATCCATTGTACCCATAATGTACTGCCATCTGGCGTCCAGTAAGGAGCACCGAAATACTGATCATCCTTATCATTAAAATCAGCAAAACTAATACTACCTCCTTCAGGTGAAACAATACCAATTTTTACCTGTGGATTAGGGTCGCCCGCTTTGGGGTAACGTTCTTGTTCTACATATCCATGTTGGCCGGGGCCATCTGTAATAGTATAAATGGGTACAGGCGAATCGTCAGTTCTAAAAAAAGCAATATACTTACTATCCGGGCTCCACCAGAATGTACGGTAAAGGCTCGCCCTTCCTAAAATTTCTTCTGTATACAACCAGCTTGCATAACCATTTAATATAACATCACTGCCATCGGTGGTTAAACGGGTTTCTTTTTTTGTGCTGATGTTGATGGTATACAGGTCGTTATTTTTTGTAAAAGCCACATAATTATCATCAGGGCTGATAGTTGAATTTACTTTTTTAACAGAATCGTTGGTGAGTTGTGTTTCAACCCCATTTACTTTAATATAAATATTACCGTTTTTATTATAGGCAACTGCTTTTGTTGCATCAGCTTTTGTTTCTGCCTCCGTGGCTTCCCGCTCTGTTCCGGTTTTACAATCCACCACATACGATTTCCCGGCTTTGGTTAATATAACATGGCTGTCATCAATCCATTTGCCAGCAACTGGCAAAGGTTGTATGATGCCTTTAAATTCGGATTTAAAATACTGGTCATCCGTTAATTCTTTTTTTTGGGCCAGGGTACCCAAAGCAAATGTTATACCTGCAACAAGTACAAGCAAGTTTTTTACATAACACATTATGTATAATTTTTTTGTAATTAAAAAGACAAGATAGTTTTTTTACAAGAAATGAAAAATAGAGATTGATGGGTGGGTAATTTCCTTTGTAATAATTTTTTTAATGTAACATTTATTGATCATTTCCTTGTGATAGACAAAATGATTACTTCTGGTTTAAAATACTGCCCTTGCTTTGGATAAAGTTTTTGAATTTTTTTTACTGTATCCATTCCCTTTATAACTTTTCCAAAAGCTGCAAAGCCTTGTCCATCGGGGTTTCGTTTACCACCAAAATCCAGGGCAGGCTGATCATTGATGCAAATAAAAAAATTACTTGTAGCGGTAGCAGGTTTGCCCCTTGCCATAGAAACAGTTCCATCTTTATGCAGTAACCCGGTTTTACTGGTTGTTTCAAGCGGGATGGGTGCAAACTCTTTTGCAGAATCTATTTCACCACCCTGTATCACTTCAATTTTAATGGAATCTTTTGGCTGGTTATTTAATGTAACAGCACGAAAGAAAGAACTGTTATCATACAAATGCGCATCTGCATATTGTAAAAAATTAGCTACAGTTTGCGGAGCTTTTGCAGGATATAATTCAATAGTAATATCACCCAAAGTTGTTTTGATGATGCATATTTCTTTTTTTTGTGCAGAAAGAGATATTGCAAAAATTAAAAAAACCTTTAACAGAAAGATCCTTTTCATTTAGAAATATTTTACCTGACAATATTATTCAAAATTTTATGGCCGCATAATTGGGAAAATAAAACATCATCGATAGAATGCTGGTTAGGTAAGCAGCATCGAAAGGTTTAGTTACCAATTACAAATTGTATTTCTTTTTGGGATCTTGTCTTGTGTCAAAAAAAGTGAGCAGTTCTATTTTGTTCCCTTTTATTCTGTAAAGAAGCTGTCATTAAAGCCTCGTAAATACCCATCTTCGCAGACCTTCTACACATCTTCGGTCTTTTTTGAATCTCAAATAACTTTTGATGGGTTTTACGAATGAAATCAGCAACAATTTTTTCAGTCCAGTTCTGTTCCAGGTAATATATAATTGTATCAAAGCGTTCTTCTGCTTTGGGAAGCCAGATTATTTCGTAAGCCATTTGCTATACTTTTTCATTACTTCTTTATGTGGCTTACCCTTCCCCTGCCCGGATTGTTTAAGTGCTTTTTTTACATCTGCTTTTACCACCGAAGGAAGTTCATCCCAAAAATCAGATTGCTTATCAGCTTCAAGCATTGCATGAACCATTTTAACAACCTGTTCATCGGCTGTTTCAATATATTTACTTACGTCTTTTCGTAAAGAAGCAACAGTAATCATACAAGTAATTTTTATTTTAAAGATATAATTATAAGCTGATATTCTCAGGCCGCATCATTGGGAAAAACAATACATCCTGTATAGAGTGCTGGTTAGTTAATAGCATGGCAATCCTGTCAATACCCAGGCCGATGCCACTTGTTGGCGGCATACCATATTCCAGCGCACGTAAAAAATCATAATCAATAAACATTGCTTCATCATCACCACGCTCCATCAGTTTTGTTTGCTCTTCAAATCTTTCCCGCTGTTCCAATGGGTCGTTTAATTCACTGTACGCATTGGCAATTTCCTTACCGTTGCACATCAGTTCAAAACGCTCTACCAATCCGGGTTTGCTGCGGTGTTTTTTTGTAAGCGGACTCATTTCAACAGGGTAATCCGTAATAAAAGTAGGCTGTATATAACTGTATTCACATTTAGTTCCAAATATTTCATCAATCAGTTTACCCTTACCCCATTTGGCATCTGCGTGTATGCCTAACTGTTTGCATACATTTCTTATACCGTCTTCATCCATTTCGCTGATGTCGAATCCGGTTATTTCTTTAATAGAATCATACATAGTGATTCTTTTATAGGGAGCTTTAAAATCAATTTCTTTTTCGCCTGCAATTACTTTGCTACTGCCATTGGTTGCCATTGCAGCTTTCTCCAGCAACTGTTCTGTGGTTTCCATCATCCATTCATAATCTTTATAGGCCACATAAAATTCCAATACAGTAAATTCAGGATTATGGGTTCTGTCCATTCCTTCATTGCGGAAGTTTCTGCTGAATTCATATACCCATTCAAAGCCTCCTACTATCAGTCTCTTTAAATACAATTCATTGGCAATGCGCATATACATCGACACATCAAGCGCATTGTGGTGTGTGGTAAAGGGCCTTGCAGCGGCGCCACCTGGAATACTTTGTAATACAGGTGTATCTACTTCCAATGCGCCACGTTCATTTAAAAATTCACGGATGGCATTCATCATTTTTGTGCGCTTGATAAAAGTTTCCTTAACGCCAGGGTTTACAATCAGGTCGGCATAACGCTGCCTGTAACGGAACTCAGGGTCGGTTACCTCATCAAATGCTTCGCCATCTTTTTCTTTTACAATTGGCAGCGGCCGTAAAGATTTGGTAAGTATCGTAAACTCTTTTACATGTATGGAAGTTTCTCCTGTTTTGGTTGTAAACACATAACCCTTAATGCCAATGATATCGCCAATATCCATCAGTTTTTTCCAAACAGTTTGAAACATGCTTTTATCTTCCCCGGGGCAAATATCATCCTGCTTTATGTACAATTGAATTTTGCCTACGGCATCCTGCAGAACAGCAAAATTGGCCTTGCCCATATCTCGTACATTCATTATTCTGCCAGCAATACATACATCTGCAAACTGTTCTTTATTTTCTTCGCCCTTATAAGTTTCTTTTATAAAAACAGATGTAGTATTAACCGGATACAATGCTGCAGGGTAGGCATCAATGCCCAGTTTTTTTAACTCAGCCAGTTTCTCTCTTCTGATGATTTCCTGTTCCGATAAATGTTGTGTGCTCATGCTGGTACTAAAATTTTTGCGAAGATACCGTATGAAGCCGATTTTTCAATAATTGAGCTTTGGCTAAACTGTAACCAGTTCAGCCAAAGATTTGCATTAACATAGGGAAATAGTATCATTACTGATGTATTTAAATCAGCCAATTTTAAAATTTATTTTCCTGGCCAGGCAATCTTTTCAACCAGTGGTATTTTAGCGAGTCCTTTTGGTACAGATATATACACCTCCATAAATTTCTACCTGTAGACAAACTCATTATCATTATTTGCATGGATAAAAAACATTAGTTTTGATACAATGGGTAGCTGTATATTTTCAACCAAAATATTTAATACAAATTTCTATTCATAACTCAATGCTTATTTGTTATTATAAGATACCGTTAAGAAATACGAAATGACCCACAATAACCAGCACCGTTAAAATTCCAAGTGTAACACCCAGGGTGCCAATAACAAAACTGTTCGAGGTCCGTTTTTTATCTTGTTCAATTACTTCAATTTTTTGAATTTTATCCAGCTGAAGTGCGTATGGGCCAATTACTGCTGTGTTATCATGCTCTATGTGAAAATGAACTTCTGTGAGTACCATCATGCCAGGTGCAGTATTTTTATCGTATTTCATTTTTCCATTTTCGCCATTTTCCAAATATAGTTGGTGATAGAAAGGGACTGTGTCCAGTATGCAGTCCATAGTTTTTCGGTCTGCAACAAGTTTAGGGTCTTTTATACAGAACGATTCGCCTCCGCTTCGTAAAATAAAATACCGTTCGCTAAGCCTGAGGCTATCAATTGTTACCGCATCCTTTGCTACATTACCTGTTTTTACCTGGCTGGCTTTGTAATAAGTTTGACAGGATGTAAGCAATAGCATTGTTATAAATGCAACAAATAGTTGGCTGTTTAGTTTTTTGTGATGTAACATAAAATGTATTTAAAGGTTTATAGAATAATTAATTCGGAGTGTGATAAAAAATATACCCTGGAATAAATTTATCTTAGTGAAATCCAGGGTATATTTTCCTTTTAAAAGCTTACATCATACCAAACTGACTTTAATTGCAAACCGGCAATGCTCCCGGAAAAGAAGTAGTATACACATTATTACTCCAGCAATTATTGGTACCCGAACCATCCCATAAAAAATCAGCTGCAGGCAAGGGCAAACCGGGAGGTGCAGCCGAACCATTTTGAATAAGCGTATTTTCTGTAATCCTTGTCCCGTCGGGGTTTGGTTCAATATCTGCAAATGCCTCCGGAGGGAGACCTGCAAGGCTGCCTATGATTAAAGTGCTCACAGTAGCAACGCCAACAAAATTATTATGGCTGATTCTGTTTTTTTGTATTGTTGTATTGTCGGCACCCACAACCAGGATGCCCGAACCAGTTGGTACAAAAAATTCGAAACCGCCTGCAGGAGAGGAAAAATTCGGACGGTTATTATCGTGAATGTAATTTTTTGTCACCGATATAGTGGAAGCAGTTTTAACGGTAAGGCCAGGTAATAAGAATACCAGCAACCCACCGGCATTATCATACGATTCATTAAAGGATGCCTCAACATTTTTACAATTTTCAATTTCAAAGCCGCTGACATTTGCAAAAGCAACATTATATTGTACACTGATATCTGTTGACTGGCCTACATAAATACCGGTATCTGCACTGCCGGTAGCAGAACAATATTTAATAACTCCATGGTGGCAAAATACCGGAAACAATCCGTATTCCTTATTGTTGATTGCTGTTACATGGTCTAATACAAAATTATCCACGCCGGTTAAAAGCACACCATTTTCTTCAAAATTTTGTACCGTTACATTTTTTAAAACAAAGCCCGTGGCGGCTGAAGTAACTTCAATACCATTTTCTTCGGTACCGGGGTTTTGAATGATGACCGCTTTACCACCCTCATTCATACCAATTAGCTGAATGCCCGGTTTTTCTACGTGCACGGCTTCGTTGTACGTACCCGATTTTATAAAAATGATTGTACCGGCGGCGGCGGCATCAATTGCAGATTGAATAGATTCGCCGTTTTTAACTACCACATGCGGCTCGCCATTGATAGATTTTTTGGCCGATACCCTTTCGTTTTCATTGCTAATGGGTGCCATTTCTTTTTTGCAACTGAGTAAGCTGATTGTCAGTAAGGCTATCAGTAAATACCATTGCTTACCGATAACCGTTGTTTTGTTTTTTGTTCGAAAATTTTTCATTTTTAACCTCCGTTTTTTTTAAATTGTTTGAATGATTGTTTTGAGTAACTATAGTAACCTTTCAGTTATCATTACATTGTACGAAGCTTTTTTTGGAGTGGTGTCAGAGAAATTTATGGAGCAAGCTTTGAAAAAAATGTTTGACGATTTCATCCTGTTTTATTTTGCTTTAAATATTTTATTCCTGTTGTATGTTTTCCAGTTCAACAATACTAAGCTACACATAGAATTCACCAAACAGTAATTGCTTTTTGCAGTTGTTGTTTTCTATTTGGCAGCTTGTACTAATGCAAAAGCAAAAGGCCATTCGGCTAATTAAATATTGCCAATATTGTGATGCCCGTTTGTGCAGAACAGTAGTATTTAATTAATTAAACCCCACTCATGGCAGTAATTGCGGTTAAAAGTTTTCAAGAGATAATTATTGCTGTATTTTTATCAGTGCTGATTGGCTGAAAAAAATTTTGATGGGCAACAGGTAGAATCAGGCTGTATTTGAAAATGCAATTCGTTCAACAACATTGAACCCATTGTACTAATTGCTTCGTATTTCATTTTTCACTTTACTCCATTTGCCAAATATATTTGATGATAGAAGGGTACAGAGTCCAGTATGCAGTCCAAAGTTTTTTGATCAGCACTAAGGATTGGGCTTTTCATGTTGAAGGATTCAGTTCCGTTTCGCACAATAAAATACCTTTCGCTAAGCCTAAGGCTATCAATTGTAGCAGCCTCACTGGCTGGGTTATTTTTTGAACCTGGCTTGCTTTGTAATAAGTGTGACAGGAGGTAAGCAATAACATTGTTACAAATGCAATAAACAGTTGGTTGTGTATTTTTTTGTGATGCAATATAAAAATGTATTTAAAGGGTAAAAGAAATTGTTATGGTAATCTGGCTAGTTTTACCAAAAAATTTTATGAAGCCGATTTTTTCAATAATTGAACTTTGGCCAAACTGTACCCAATTTAGCCAAAGCTTGCAGTAACATAGGAAAATAGTGATATTGCTGATGTATTTATATCAGCCAATTTAAAATTCATTTTCCTGCTCAGGCAATCTTTTTAAATAGAGGGCATTTGTTTTCCTTTATTGGAAGTTTTTTTTATTGTTTCGGACCAGGTCAATAATATTGTATGATTTTGTATGGCAAAATGGACAGGCATGTACATCTCCGGCCGAATCAACATATACACTTCTGCTCCCTGAAAAACAACCTACTCTTCATTCATGATAACCATGGTAAAGCATGGTAGGATAATTTTTATATGAAGGAGAATAGTTAGTGGTTCTAAATATTTGTTCCAGTTCAACAATATGCCTTAAGCGATGCCGTTTCAATAAAATTTTCATTTGCTTAGTTTTACCAGTTCATTATTTATAGCATTGTATTTGTCTTTTGAAAAAGCATTGAATGCCCCTTTGTTTTTAAATTCCAATAATTCCAGTGCCTTTGTTTTCCCTTCGTATTGTTTCAGACTGTGATAATATCCATTGCCCACTAAAAAATAAGAGGTGGCTACGTTTTTATTCAAAGCAGGTTGTTCAAATTCAAGACTGACAGTTTCGGTTCCTTTTAAATGAGTATACTGCTTATCGTTGGTAAGTAAATTATTTATTTCATTTGTAGAACCTGTTTTTTCTGCCTTAACAGGATTTAAATACAAACTACTTTGTATTTCGTTTTCAGTGAAATCGACAGCTGCATAATCTAAATCCCAAAAACGGAAAACAGTCTCCAATTTTACCTGTATATTATCATCTTTACTATCACCAAGGTCAAGTTCCATAATCATATCGCGTGAAGCTGTATTTCCCACAAGTGAAAAATAATCTGCATACTTCCAGTCGCTTCCATTTTTTACATAAACCATCATTGGTAAAGCCTGGTCTTTTTGCCATTGCTCCATCAATTGCGGGTTCGCATTATCCTGTTTCTTTCTCCAGTTATTTATTCCGGTGCCAAACAAATCATTAAACTCATTGTATATAAAGCCAGACCAGTTACTGTTTTTTCCGTTTATAATTAATTTTACTTTACCCTCTCCCACGGGTTTTTTGAAAGTAAGTATAACATTGCCGAAATTATTGTTAGCAGGGGCATTATTGAATGAGTAATAATTTTGATCAACTTTAAGTAAAGCTTCTTTTGCATTTGAACCTTCATTTAAAATAGCTGCTGTGGGGCTTTCGGGATCTTTCAAAGAAAAAATTCGCCCATGCCTGTCAACCAACACCTTAGTATTTGTGTTGTGGTTTACTTTCAGTAATTGCACACTGTTTATAAATTGTTCTTCATCGGGCATATTGCCGATCCTAAGTTTAAGTAAATCATCCGTTGGTTGTAAACTACCCAGCGGCATATAGTCGGTTCTTTCAAGAGAGGTATAAACTGCACCACTATACATCCCGCCATTAAACTGGTACTGACCATTGTTATTGATATAAATCTGTGGGCAATTGCAGGCAACAGCAATTGTTCCGGCAAGTATAACAAATAGCCCTGCCAATGTAACCCCTATTATACTAATTATACGATTGCTTTTAGTAGCGCTTTCATCAAGCTCATATACATCTATGCGGTTAATGGATACCAAAGGCAGCTTAAGCTTGTCAATTTCATTTTTTGCTTCAAGTATGTATAAATGCACTTCCGCGAAAACAATGGATTTATCAATTTTTTTTACCGGGTTCGGTTGATTTATTTTAGGTTCAAGGTATTTCAAATGGTCCTTACTCAATGGGGTGATGTCAGCTTCTATCGTATCATTTTTAATGCTTATGTTTTTCAGTTCTGCAATGCTATCTTTAAAATGAATGATAAAAACTTTTTGCTCTAATTGCAATTTTTGCAATATGTCGCTTTCGGCCTTGGGCTTTGTATTGGTGTTAAAAAAAGTCAGGAAGCAACTGCTGATGGTAAATGATACAATAAATATCAGCATGATTGTGACGGCTTTCTTTTTTTTACGCCAGATAAAATAAAGCGGCAAAAAGACTAGCGTTGAGGAACCTGATAAACGGGACGTAATGGAGTTCATGGTTTTTAGTTTTATTTATATGATAAAAGTTTTTTGTTAATTAAATGGAACCAAAGAGGTGGAATAAATGCCAATACTATCATTCCTGAATAGCCGGTTGGATGCTGAGGAGAATCACTTAAAGTTTTTAGTTCTTCATATCTATGGCTGGGGTGAATATGATGGTCGGCATGGTTTTCTAATTGAAAAAAATTTAGCCCCTGCAAACGGGTGCCCGATTTCCAGGAATGATGTGCAGCCATTTTTTCTAATTTGCCTGACGCTTCGGTAGTACTGCGTAACAAGCCATAATGCTGAAGATAATTTACCACATGCAACAGTAACACCGCAATAAAACTACTTAACAAAAAAAAGATAATCGATTTCCATCCTGCTAACAAAAAGATGGATAAAAGAAGAAGGCTTTGCAGCAAAATAAATAATAGTATATGGTTGTTAAATCCAATAATTATTTTCTTATTACGCTTCAATCTTTTTAGTTCTATTTCCCAGGCATTTAAAAAAGTGCATTTAACAGCCCTTGGCAAAAATGCATAAAAAGATTCGCCGGTTTTTGCGGTATGCGGGTCTTTTGCTGTGCAGGCATATACATGGTGTCCCCACACATGCTCAATCCCATAGTGCATATATAAGTTGATTGACAGTAAAATATAGCCTACTGTTTTTTCTATTGTATTGTTCCGGTGAATAAATTCATGCGCCAATGTAAAACCAATTTCACCATTTATTATACCAACAGAAAGAGCCAATCCAATAAATTCTATTGCTTTAAATTCGCTAATAGTAATTGTATATATTGCCCAAATAGTTAAGCCTGTTATTACCGGCACATATAACAGGGCTATTAACCGGTATATGATAACAGGATAATTTTTAACCTGATGATGGTACTCATTATTAATTGCCTTTTTCTTTGAAAAAATATTTAAGAGCGGGTGAATAATAAAACAGGCAATTGGGATAATAAAATTGCACCAGCCACCAAGCCAATAACCGCTAACGACAATAACCGGCATTAATAATAATCTTATAAAGGGCCAGGGTGACATACAATTAATTTTTGGTTTTAATGAAATTATAAACCCCACAGCCGTTAATTTTCATGTGCGCAACAAGCGTTGGTAAATCATCATAAAATGCCGAAAATAATTTTCGCTGGCAAAACGGGCAACTGTGAACATCCCCATCTGTATCTACATATAAATAGTCTTTTCCAGAACCAGCACAGCCAATGCGTCTGCTGTAATAACCATGATAAGTAACTAATGGATAGGTATTATACCTGGTATTAAAATTCATTTTTTCATAAAAATCTTCCAGTAATTGCCAATGGTTTTTTTCAAGCGTTACCTCTTTGCCTGCATAATGGCCAACTGCTTTTGGTTCCAGGATTTGAATATGTGCTACACTGGAAGACTTTGCTATTGCTGCATACTTCATAAGGTTCTCTTCTGTAATAAAATCTTTAGTGGCACATAAAGAAAAGGTAACGGCAAGACCGCATTCCGCAGCATAGTGGCATGCCATTAATGCTCTTTTATATGCACCGGGCTTTCCCCTAAAAGCATCATGCTTTCTTTCATCATGGTCATCCAGGCTAATGGTAATGCCGGTTAGCCCATGTTGTTTTAACAGTAGGGCTTTTTGTTTGGTAAGCTGGTAGCCGGTAGTGTACATCCAAAAATCAATTCCTTCAGGTGCATTATCCAACAGGTAAATGATATCATCAAAACGGTTCAATGGTTCGCCGCCGCTTAATTGTACCTGTGCCACACCCATTGTATAAAACTTTTGAACAATCAGCAATATGTCTTCTTTAGTCAGTTGCTCAGGTTTATTAAGATTGTCCCACTCGCAGCAATGCTCGCAATTAAAACCACATTTTTTTGTTATGGCAAAAATTAAAGTATGCAAAGTGTTTGCCGCCGGGGTTGACACCTTGCCAAACAAATGGGCTATATAGCGGTTAAAAGCTTTAGATGGCCAACCAGGTGCAGTGTAACCAACAAAATACCGCCCCCCTATGTTTATATATTTATGTAAAAAATGATTATTACGGTATTGGTTGCGAAGCTGCTTTAGTTCTTTTGCTTTTTGAAGGGCAACAACTGGTTTCCTGAATATTTTTAAGCTGATAAAAAAAATGTTTGCCCAAATAAATGCCTTTATTATTTTTTGCCTGAAGCCAGCTACTGTTGGGGTAAGAAGCGCTTTTGAGTAAATAGTGGGAAAACTGCCAGGTACAATAACCGGTTTTTTTATTTTTGTTAATGAAGGGGTTTCACTTGTTGTACCCATTTTAAAATATTTTAATTTGGTTATCTTTTTTACTAATCTATTTTTTTCCCGCCAGGGTAACAATGTCTTCTTGCGCTATATTTGCAAGCGCAGGAAGTAAAAATAAAATGAGGAATAGTTTTTTCACAGTTGTAGGTTTATGCAGGTAATATTATTATTTGCCCTTACCACCTAATAAGTATCCCAGTTTGATACCAAAGTAGCCGCTTTTAAGTGAGCCTTTATTGGGGTCGCTTCCCGGGGCAAGGTTGCTAAGCCCCAGGTTATAATTAGCAGCAATAAACACTCCTCCTTTAAACTGGTAGCCTGTTATTGCATTGGCGCCAAAGTCAAAAGCTTTCATGGCATCAGTATCACTATTACCAAAATTTAATTTTTCATCTCCTTTGGTACCATCTGCTTCTACCTTTATTTTTCCTGAAACTGCAAACGTAAAAGACGGTCCGGCGCCAATAAAAAAACCGTTGCGGCTGTACATAAAATTTACCGGCAACTCAATGTTGTTTGTTGTAAGAGAAACTTTTTCTGTACTTCCTTCAAAAGTTTGTTCGTCTGTTGTACCTTTTTGCACCCAGTTTATTGCTGGCTGAATTACAAAACTTTTGCCTGCGGCAATATTGGCCATTGCCCCAATTGTAAATCCAGTTTTTGAATTTCCGCTCTGGTCGGTGCCATCATAATTTGACTTGTAGTTGGCAAAAGTGGCGCCGCCCGTAAAGCCAAACAGTGTTTTTTGCGCATGTGCGCTTAATGTAGTTGATACTGTGAGTAAAAAAATCAGCTTTTTCATTTTGTTAATTTTTATTGGTTAATTAATAATGGTTGCGCTGTAAAACTACTTTTGCGGATAGCGGTTTCAAAACGGCAAAATCATTATATATCGACAGTTGTAGTAAATTATAGTTTTCTGTAACAGCGTATCAACAGGTAGCCGCAGAATTTACTACATTTAATATGTCAGGTCACTGGTTAGTATTTTCTGCAAATAATAGGTTGCCTTAGTTGTATTTATCCGTAATATTTCTTTAATAAAAGACGCTATTGATTATAATCAAGAACTGCAATTACACTGGGGTTTCTGCATTTGCTGTTATTGCTGCCAGAATAACCTGCAATAAAAACATGGTAATTTTGCTTTTCATAATGAACGTTTTGATGGTTAAAAAAATTTTTTTAAAGTGCAATCATCCTGTTTTATTTCTGTTTAAGAATTTTATTCTTGTTGTATGTTTTCCAGTTCAACAATACCAAGCTACACATAGAATTCACCAAACAATAATTGCTTTTTGCAGTTGGTGGTTTCTATTTGGCAGTTGGAACTAATGCAACAGCAAAAGGTCATTGAGCCAATTAAATATTACCAATATTATAAAGCCGGTTTGTGCAGAATAGTGGCATTTAATTAATTAAACCCCACTCATGTCAATAATTATGGTTAAAAGTTTTCAAGAGATAATTATAGCTGTATTTTTATCAGTGCTGATTGGCTGATACAAATTTGATGTGCAACAGGTTTGGTATGCCTGTTATAGGTATAAACAAATCAATTGCCAAATGATGTGCGCATTAACAGCGCAAGTTCATAATTTCAAAAGATTAATGCAGGATTGAATAGTATAAGATTATAAACAGCAATGAAAATTATCTGCCTGATATTATTGTCGCTTGGTGTATACATCTGGTCTTTTGCATAAAAAGATTCACTTGTATTTAACCGTTAAACAACCGGCTTTTCAGCAATATCTTCCTGCAAGCTTAGTAGGCGGGTAAAGGGCTTAACTGTTTGTGTAAGAGCGTTGCTTACAGACCTGCAACAGCATTGCCCCTCCATAGAGGTGATGGATAGCTACTATTCTGCCAAAGACGGACTAATGGCCATAAAAAACTAAACCCTGATCTTGTCTTTCTGGATGTGGAAATGCCCTGGATGAATGGTTTTGAAATGCTGGAAATAGCAGGCGATATAAAATTCTCTATCATCTTTACAACGGCGCATGAGGAGTTTGCAGCAAAAGCATTTTGTATCAGCGCTGTGGATTACCTGCTAAAGCCCATTGATGCGGTAGATTTAAAAACAGCTGTACAAAAAGTGGAAATGAAAATGGAGGGAGGTACCAGCCTACGCCATATCAGCAACCTTCTGCGGAATTTCCGGCAACCGTCTGTTGAGCAAAAGATAGCTTTGCCGAAAAGAGAGGGGTACGAATTTGTGGATGTATCTTCTATTCTATATTGTAATGCGGACGGAGCTTACACTAAAATTTTTATTGAAGGAAAAAAAACGATGTTAATCTCAAGAACCCTGGGTGATGTGGAAGAATTACTGCCTCCTGAAATGTTTCAACGGATACATCATTCAACTTTAGTAAATGTCACTTTCATTTCGCAGTTCCTGCGAACTGATGGAGGCTATATTGTTTTAAAAAATGGTGAAAAACTTTCTGTAAGCAAAGCAAAAAAGGAAGCATTGATGGAGAGGTTGGGATTGAAATAGCCAGTTTAAATCGGGTATACAAATGGCGTATGATGTGTATTGGTTAACATGACTATTATACTATAAATAATTTTCAGTAATAATATTGTTGCAGATAGCAGCAAATTTTACTACATTTAAAATATTGTTTGCCGGAATAGTGGATTTTGCCAATAATAATCGCCTTACATGCATTTATTCCTAATATACCTTTAATAAAATCTGTTATGGATTCCAGTCAAACTCAGCAATTATTTTTTAACCACATCAAATCAAAACTGCCTACACATTTATCTTTTGTAGATGAAGTGGCCGAACTGCTCAATATCAGTAATGACAGCGCTTACCGGCGGATAAGGGGAGAGAAACCAATCGGGCTGGATGAAGTACAATTGTTGTGTAACAAATACCAGGTTTCTCTTGACCAGCTATTACAGATAGAATCAAACACCGTTATTTTTTCTGGTAACAGGGTAGATAATATTTCCTTTGGATTTGATCAGTATCTGGAGGATTTATGCGCTCAGCTGGACTTATTTAAAATACTGGAGCAACCTCATGTGTATTTTCATAACAAGGACATACCCCTCTTTCATTTCATGCAATTTCCTGAATTGCGGGATTTTAAATTTTTCTTTTGGAAAAGAACGCTTCTGGGTTACCCTGAATTGGCAAAGCAGCAGTTTAATGGAGAAGAGCATGGTAAAGACATTGTGGAATCAGCAAAAAAAATTATTGAAAACTATATAAAGGTTCCATCTACTGAAATATGGTGTTTGGAAAACGTCAATATTACCATCTCACAAATTGAATTTTACCGGCAGTCGAATGTTTTTACAAATAAGCAGGTGGTAGCGAAAATATATTTACAATTGGAAGAATTACTAAACCATATAGAGCTACAGGCAGAAGCTGGAAAAAAATTTTTATATAATCAACCGGTTACGGCTGGTAGTGCTTCTTATAATGTATACATTAACGAATGCCTGATTGGCGATAATATGACTTATGTAAAAGGCGGCGACAGACAGATTACAGTTTTGAACCATAACGGGCTTAATTTTATGGGTACAGAAGATACAAGCTTTTGCGATTATACTTTTAAAAGTTTACAAAATATTATCAGAAAATCTTCCCATATAAGCGTGATTGGAGAAAAAGAAAGAAGCATGTTTTTTAATATTCTCCGGGAAAAAATTTATAAGAGTAAGAAAGATATTTGATAATTATAGCCATAAAAAATTAGCGAGCTTACTTACAAATAGTTTGTTTGGATATTTAATGATGCAATCGTAAAAAATCAGTTACACCAGCAACCCCATTATTGAAAAGCATTTCCTTTTCGGCAGGTGTCATTTTGCGAACCGTGGCAGGTACCGTGCCATAACTGATATAAATAGTACGGCCTTTTTCATCTTCGCGGTTGGGGTATCTTTGGTTGAGTGTTTCTAAAACAAGGGTATTAAATGCATGCATATATTCTTTAAACGAGTTTATCAGGAAGGGAGGAACATGGTTGCTGTTATTTTTAAGTGAATCAATCTGTGCCGGGCGCTCCAGTTTAATTCCAAGAGTTTGTGTGTTAAACCATATTTTGTCACATTGAAAAGGGTTGCCCCCATTTTCGCAGGTATCAAAAATGCTGATGGGATAATTGGCAATCATACCACCATCTACATAATAATTTTTAAAAGAAAGAGTATCCGTTTTTTCAATTTTCTGATACTGGTTATTTAAAATGATGGGTTCAAAAAAAAGCGGTATGCCCCCGCTGATCCTTACTGCTAAGGCAAGTGGCATATTGGGAGTATTTTCAAAAGAGAAAATTTCCAATTGCTGTTTGCTTAAATTGGTAGCAGTACAATAAAAATCTTTGTATAAATTATTTTGGAGGTGTAGCTGGTGTAGTTGAGCAAAGGAAAAATTCTCGTCACTAGTTTTGTACTTTATTAACTGTTGAATCCATCGGGTAAATTTTTCTCCTTTATATAAACCATAATTGTTTCTTGCACGACGGTATTTTCCGAATATACCTCCTTTTCCATCGTTAAATTCTTCCAGTGGTAATGAGCGCATAATACTGTCAATTTCTGTTGCATTGTATCCTATACTTATCATAACACCAGCAATGGCGCCGGAAGAAGTGCCGGCAATTTTTTCTATTTCAAATAAAATATGTTGTTGCTCCAATACACTAATGGCACCTGCATAGGCAACCCCACGTATGCCGCCACCTTCCAGTACCAGGTTTTTATAATTGTATTTTATTTGAGAAAAACAAATACAAGGCATCAGCAAGCCAACAATAAATTTTACCATGTGGTGAAAATAAAAAATTACTGTTGCAGTAAAAGTTAAAAGGGGATTAAATTTAAAAGATGCCTGCCATATTTTATGGCATTAAGTAATGGAGCATATTCCAAATACGATGACTATTGGATTTAGTTTTGATTTCGGCTGTAAAATACACTGGGGCTGATATCATCATTATTTAATTGTTTATTTTAAGAACATATAACAGCGATAATCGGTTACTTATAAATTACTTTTACATAAATTTCTCCCTCCAATACAAACCTATTGGCATTATAGTTACTTAGGAACCCCCGCCGGATATTAAATATGCAGTCGCGACTACTATATATGGCAACAACACAGCTCCAAGAGTAATGCAAAAGGCGCCAATACCATAACTTATTGTCGTGCGTTTTTTATCCTTTTCAATTACTTCAATTTTTTGAATTTGACTTAACTGAAGGTTGTACATGCCTTGTACAGCTACACTATCAGGCTTTATATAAAAATGTACTTCATCTAAAACAGACGATTGCATCGGGTTATTTTTTTTGTATTTTCTTTTCCCATTTTGACCGTTGGACAGGTATAGTTGGTGGTTGTTTGCAACCGGGTTCAGTATACAGCTGATTGTTTTTTTATCATCATTCAGTGTAGTTTTTTTCATACTGAAAGATTCACTTCCATTTCGTAATATAAAATATCTTTCACTATGTTTAAGGCTGTCAATTGTTGCAGCTTCGGCTGTTGTATTACCAGTGTTTACCTGGCTTGCTTTGTAATAAGTGTGGCAGGATGTTAACATTAGCATTGTTACAAATGCAGTAAACAGGCGGATGTTTATTTTTATTTTTGGGATCATAAAAAAGTATTGAAAGGTTAAATGAATTTGTTTTAATAATCAGTTCAATTTTCTTCAGTAAAAAATTAAACCGCATACAGCCCGAAATGCATCGGTTTTTTTCAGCAATATCCTTCCTGTCAGCTTAGTCGGCGAGTAAGGAGCTTAATAATTTTATGCCTTGACTTTCCCTGATCTTTTTTATAGCTTTTTCAGCACGACTATTTGCAATCTTCTTTTTATTTGCAAACCATTTTTCTTCATTAAATTTTCGCATCAGGTTATCAATTGTACGCAGCACAATAAGGTTGCTAATACCTTTAAAAAAAACCGGAATAGTAATAGCCAACGCCCTTACTGCAAGTGCAAATCCACTGGTAACGTATTCTATATGGTGCCAGTAGCCACTTGGCATAAACAGGGTATCACCATGTTCCAAAACAACACTCATGCCCTTTACATAATTTAACCCGGGATATTCAGTGTAGTCAGGGTGGTCAACATCTACTGTTGAGTGTACATTAAATGGCAGCCGGTATAATAAAGCTGATTGATCGGGAGGAAAAAGCACCACCCTTTTTGTACCATTAAGTTGTGTTAGAAAAACATTGCTCATATCCATATCCTGGTGCATACGTACAATTGATTTTGGTGGCCCAAAAAACAGAAATGGGATTTTTATATACCTCTTTACTATTGCAGGGTAACTAAAATCTTTTAGCAGTGCCGGTTTATGCTTAAAAACAGGAAATGTAAATAGCCTAAGGTCTGTTGGCTCACGTTCAATCAGGTTAAGGTAATCATCAAATCGCATGGTTGTATTTGGGGCCTGAAGGGTTTTAGAAAGGTCTTCTTTACGGTTTCCATAAAGACCAACTTCAATGTCTCCCATCGACTCTTTAAAAAAATCCATGGTCCATTTGGTATAGGCAGGATAAGGTTTCCACAGGCCCCTTAATACAACGGGTTTTTGTGGTTTATAATATTTTGTATAGAACCCTTTGCTTGTAATTGACATACCATCAATAACCGGAACCGAGGTTTGTGTATCAAGTGCCATATAGATAAATATTTAAAAGGTAATAAAATTTAATACCAGCTTCTTAGATGATTTATGCCTCCTTATTGCTACAGTCTGACCTTTATGCCAGCGCAGAATCTTTTCTTTACAATAGTTTCGCTTTCGCTTATAAATCAACCAACTTTCTCAAGCAACTTTAATTGAGCATTTGCTTATCTGTTTCCTTATCATTATGATTTTGCCTTTTTAAAAATTCAATAGTTTGCAAAAGCCCTTTACTTAAAGGCGTAATATGATATCCCAATTGATGTATAGCTTTAGCACTGTTAAAAGTTTTGTTGCAGAATATATGATGTACTGCTTTTGAAGATACATAGGGTTCCTTACTGGTTATTTTAAACTGTATCCACTGCAGAAAAGCCAATATTTGTACAAGATATTTTGGTGCTTGTATTAATCTTGCTTTTGTACCTGTAAGCGAACGGATAGTTTTAAAAAAGCCTGCATAAGAAATATTTATTCCTCCCAATATATATTTTTCACCACCTATCCCTTTCGCCATGGCGAGTAGATGGCCTTCTATAACGTCATTGATAAAACAATAATTTGTTACAAGGTTACCCGGTTTTGGAATAAATGTTGCCCTGCCTTTTATAAATGTTTTAATGATACTGTTTACACTGATGGGATGTGTTTCAATGCCCGGCCCAAATACTTTTGAAAGTGAAACAGTCACCGTAAAAAGCCCTTTGTGGATATACTCTTTTACCAGGTTTTCGGCAAGGAATTTGGTGAATTCATAATCATTGTCAAACCTTGTTGTACGGGGGTCGTTTTCGCAACGGGGTTCGTTACATGATGCCCCCATAACTCCGCAACTACTGGTAAATACTAGTTTTTTTACACCGGTTTCAAGCGCTTTTGAAAGCACGTTTTTAGTTCCTTCAACATTTACTTTATAAAATTCAGCAGGATCTTTGGCAAATAATTTTACAAGTGCAGCTGTGTGATATACTTGCTCACAATCAAGTATGGCCGCAGTTATGGATTGTAGGTCTGTTATGTTTCCGGTGAATACCTTTATGTTTTTATGTTGGGGAACATTAACTGAACCGGGGTTTCTTACCAATACGTTTACGCCGTTGCCCCTTTCAGCAAGTGTAAGTGCCAATTGATGGCCAATATAACCGGTAGCCCCTGTAACTAAAACTTTCATTTGCTAAATTTTAATTGTTTAATAAATTGATACGTTAGGGGTATTTCATAAGCAAGGGATAATACCAGGTGCAATACTATGGCTGGCCATACCGCATTTAAGACAATACAACAAATGCAAAGCGTTACCCCAAATGGAATGCAGGCCCACATTTCTTTTTTATTGGTGAATACATGAATTAAAACTGTAAGGCTGGTGGATATTAGTATAGCAGGGAAAATTCCAAACCATTTGATACAATCGAAAAGTAAGAAGCCTCTAAAAAATAATTCATATGCACATAGAAATAATATCCGTATAAAAAAATAATAGCTGAAAAATTTATTTGATATCGCAGTAATATTTTCATGTTTCACATAAATTTTATGGCTTTCCATAAACCCTGACACAAACATTATTACCGATAACAAAACCATGATCAATAACCAATAAAAACCAGGGGGCCTACTTTCATTTAAAAATGCGTGCATAGAATAGTGAGAAAATATACCTGGTACCAGGCCCAGCCAAAAAATTCCTGCAAAATGCAATGCCATAAGGTACCCGCTATTTTCAGCCAGCAAACCTTTCGGGTTAAACAACCTGTTGCTTTTATTTCGTTTACTGACCCATGTAAGTATAAATATGATTGTATAGCAAACTGCATATATCAATAAAATAGTTGAATTATTCATAAATTTTATTTTAAAGTTTAAGGCCAATTATTGAACATATCCCGGATAATTGACACTTGCCTGCAGCAGGGTATCAATTTTTACTTTTTAAATTTTATATGGGCCTGGAAAATAAGTAACGAAATTTTCCAGGCAGGCTTTTAATTTTTGAAGATTCCCTGGTTAACCGTATATATTCGTTTAATAAAAGTTTGCCTGGATTGTGTGTATCAATATTATGTGTAAGGCCGTATACAGGTGTAATTGTTTCTTTTGTATAGGTACCAAACAAATGATCATATATCATCAATACTCCGCCGAAATTTTTATCAATATATTCCGGGTTGCTTGCATGGTGAACCCTGTGATTTGAGGGAGTATTGAAGATCCAGTCAAGCACACCGAGTTTTCCAATTTTTTCTGTATGTATCAAAAAAGTAGGAATGGCTGTAATGGATTCAATTAAAAGTATCATTTCGGGTGAAATACCAATCAGGCACAGGGGTGACCAAAATAGAAAACGATACAATAAAAAAATAAAATTTACACGTGCGCCTACACTAAGATTAAAATATTGAGATGAATGATGTGTTATATGTGCTGCCCAGAATATTTTTGTTTTGTGTCCAAGCCAATGAGACAAATAAAAACTAAATTCACAACCTAAAAAACCTGCAATCCATAGCCACCAACTTAAATCCGGTGTGAAGATTGAAAAACGATAAACGAATGAAAAAAAACCAAAGGCAATTCCTTTTTCAAGCAAGCCAACAAGTACCAGGCATAATCCAATTAAGAAGTTAGCAGTCATATCCTTCTTCAATTTTTTGTCGGAATCATGTGCCAGCGTTAAAACAATTTCTGCTGTAGCCGCTATAAATAAAATGCTGGTTCCTATTATATCTAAGTTGAACATGAGGATTAATTTATCAGTTAAAAATTTTTTGTCTGAAGATGTTTAATTAGTGATTAAGAACAACAACAACCGTATAAAAACTTTGGCAGATTATTATTTTTCTACAGGTTCCCCCGCTGTAATAGAAGGTTGTGCTATTGCCATCGGGCCTTTTTACCTTATATCCGCCATCATTCGTTTTTACAATTGGGGCAAAACATTTATTGATATCGCAATACACTGTGTTGATACCAACAGGCTCCTGAAAATAAAGGCTTAACAAATTGATGCCAATAAATGAAATGGATAAATTTTCCTTTTCGCCATCCTCTGCTACTTCGTATTTTTCTGCTACAAGCCTGGTTTGTTTATTCAGTTTTATACTTCCATTGGTTTTTCTTATTTGAGAAGAATAAATCATTTTTCTATTTTCAAATATTGAGGAATCCTTTGCATAGGCATTTATAAGGAAGATGAACCTGGCTTTTATTTCAGAGACCAATAATAATTTTGTTGTACTTCCGGCTGTAATTTTTTCAAGCCTTAGCCAGCCAATATTATCCCCACCTTTTGTTATTGTATAATTCAAATAAAAAGTCTGGCATTTTGATGCTACTGGAATAAATGACAATAACAAGAATGCTATTAAAATGAGGTGAAAACGGGATTTCAAAATTTTACTGATTTTAAAACCTGTATGCTCACAGTATTGTATGAGGAACCTTTTAATTAGAGTGATCATTAATAGCGGTATCATAATTGATGGTTTTAATCTTTTTAAAATATTATCAGCCATTCTGTAGTGAAATTGAAAGCGTTGATCCAGTTTTTTTTAATACTACCCTCAATCATTTTTTATATAGCTGCAGTTAATTTTACCTTTGAGCGGAAAACTTATTTTGTTATAGAGAAATTTCTTTTGCGTATTAAAAAAATCAGCTTTTTCATTGTGATAAGTTTTATTGGTTAACTAATATTGATTGTGGTATAAAACTACCTTTGTAAAAAGCCGTTTAAAAACGGCAAAATCATTCTACAGCAGCATTTGTAGCGTATTATAATTTTCTGTCGGAGAATAGGGCAGGTAGTCGCAAATTTTACTATATTTAAGATGTCAAATTCCTGATTACGGCTTTTTGCAAATAATAAGATGCCTTAGATGCGTTTATTCGTAAAATATTTTTAATAAAACCAGCCATGGATCAAAATCAAACCCAGCAATCAAACATTAAGGAAGCAATCGGGATACAGCAACAGTTTTTTGCCCTGTTAAAACACTCTATGCCTTCAAATATATCGATGGCCGATGAGTTGTCCGAAAAAATGGGATTGAGTTATGATAGCATTTACAGGCGCATACGTGGTGAAAAGGCGCTAAGCCTGTCAGAATTAAAAATGCTGTGCCACCAATATAATGTTTCGCTCGACCAGGTATTGGATATCCAAAATAGTACGGTTGTTTTTAATGCACCAGATATCAATACTGATAATCAGCCGTTTCAGGATTACCTGAAAGGTTTAGTGGACCGGTTTAAGTATATTAATTCTTGCACCCATAAAAAAATGCGCTATTTATGCAAGGACATGCCCCTTTGGCAGTTTTTCCTTTTCCCGGAACTTACTGCATTCAAACTGTTTTTCTGGTTAAAGACAATACTGAATGATACTGCTTTTAGTAAAGCTAAATTTTGTTTTGAAAAATACGGATTTGATGAAATTTTTGCCATTTGCCAGCAATTGGTAAGGGAGTACAACCAGATACCTTCAATTGAATTGTGGAGTATCGAGTGCACAAACAGTACCATTAAGCAGATAGAATACTACCGGGATGCGGGGCTTTTTGAAAACAGGAAGGAAATGATACTGGTAATTGATTCGTTCTGGTGTACGATAGACCATATTCAATTGCAGGCAGAAAAGGGGTTTAAGTTTATGCCGGGAGATACCGAGGTAAGGTATAAGGCACCGCAACAGTTTTACATAAATGAAGTTATTTTAGGAAACAACACTATGATGATTGAATGTGATGAGATAAAAGAAACATGGGCTACCTATAATGTGCTGAATTATATGATTACAAAAGACCCCCGTTATAGCAAACAGGCTTTTGCCAGTTTCGATAACCTGATAAGCCGTTCTACTTTAATCAGCAATGCCTCTGAAAAGGAAAGAAACAGGTTTTTTAATATTGTAAAGGAGAGAATAAATTTATTGAAGGCGGGATAAACAAATATGAAATGCAGGTTTGTTTATTTTCATGTATCCCAAAATGAGTATAATTTATTGCTCTATATTTTCCCGTTAATTACGCACCAAGCCTGGGTTTTCAATCTTTTTTAATTTAAGGGAAGAATTACTCCCAGATATCACTAAGCAATACAGTAGCAGTACAGTTAGTTTCCAAGTTAAATGGATACTCTTTGGAAGATTCCATTTTTTCTAACTGGTATTTACCGTCTTTATCGAGGTGATAAATTTCTATTTCATTTTTATCAACATCAATAATAATGTAGTAAGGGATTTGCTGCGACTGGTAAATATAAAATTTATTGTTCCGGTCTTTCATTGCTGTAGATGGTGAGAGGATTTCCACCACCAATGTAGCCGGAAAATCAAGAAAGGGTTTGCTTATCTCTTTACATACTACTACTGCATCTGGTTGAAGTATAGTATCCTCCGCAACTTTAATATCTATAAAGTCATATACTTTACAATTTTTACAGCCGGATTTTTTGATTGCACTTCGTAATTCCCCTTTTATATTTGAACTAATCCATTGATGCCTTGGTGAAGGGGTCGGGCTCATTACAAAAGGGATTCCTTCAATAAGCTCCCACCGGCCTTCCCAAAGACAATACTCATCATAAGTATAATGTGGTAATATTTTTACTGTTGTTGACATTACAACAAATTTACTTTAATTTAAGGCCAATAGCACCTGCCAGGCTTCTTTAACTTTTCCGGCATCCAGCAATTCTTTTGCATAGTGGTGCAATTCCTTTTCCATTTCATCGGGGTTTATTGAATAATACTGAATAATATTTTTTAATTTATCATCAAAAAAGGCAGGATCAACAAAAGGGATTTCATGTACATTGGCCAGTTGCCCTAAATTATTTCCAGTTAAAACTGTACTCGCCCTAATGCTTTCAGGCAATACATCTACACCAATGCCTAACTGTATATTTGGTTTTTCTACTTTAAACAAATTGCTTTCATCCACTTTGCAATACCAATCGCCGCCAAGCCTTGCTACATGCTGTATTTTAGTTTGGTCTATTTTATTGTTTTCACCTAAAATACTTTCGTCAATATGCATACAGATGACTTCGCAGATTACTAAATTGCCGGCCCCTGCTTCGATGCCTAAATGCTTTACTTCATTTACAATGCACTCTAATTTTATCTTGCTTTCTTTTACCATGGGAGGTTTTACTACAGTTGCAGCCTCCATGGTAAAACCAGCTTTTGTAAATTCATTTACATCTTTGGTAAACTCACAACTGGCCAACGATACCTGGTGCACCATATCATAATCAACAATATTAATAACCACTTCTTTAACTTCCAGTACATTTTGTAATGTATGTTTAGTAGTATTATCTCTTATCCGCCTGGCTGGAGAAAAAATTACAATAGGTGGATTGGAAGAAAATAAATTGAAAAAACTAAAGGGGCTTAAATTGATATTTCCATCTTTATCTATGGTAGAAGCAAAACATATCGGCCTTGGTGCAATAGCATGCTGCAGGTAATTTTGAACATCCGCCAGTTTTAAATCTTTAAGATTAAATATCATTTATAAATAATTTTCCTGCTGCAATATCAATTCAATTTTAGTCATAATTTCGTGTACCTGCTGTGGTGTGTTGAAAAGCATGGTTACAAATATTTTATGTTCGGGTATAAACTGGAAGTTTGCGGTAAAGCCACCCTGGCTTCCGGTATGCCCAATTCGTAGCTGGCCGTCAAATGTTTTTGTTACAAACCAGCTATATCCGACAAATGGTTTGGTGGTATCGCTCCAGGATTTAAAATTTTTTACCTGCATGCTATTGCTGATAATTTCCCTATTTAAAAATGCAGGTTTCATTAATGCCTGGTAATATTTATACAAATCATTTACAGAACACCAGATGCCTCCATTACCGGCTGCACAAAAAGTAGGTTCTTCCCCATAGTCTAATTCTTTAAACTCATTTTTTTCTTTTTCATATCCATGAGCTACGCCTCTTTCCGGGTGTGCACCATTGGTAATATCACTTTCCTTCATACCCGCTTTAGCAAATATTTCCTGGCGTACAAAATCCTGCCATATCATACCGGTAACTATTTCAATAATAAGTGCGAGGCCATTAAAAGCAGGATTACTATATTCAAATTTGCTGCCTGGTTCAAAAACCAATGTGTCTGTTTGCTGCAATGGCGCAAAATTTTGTTTATCATCTGCTGTTAAATAATAGGTTGGATTTTTTGAAACTTCCCTGCAGTCGGGCAATCCACTTACATGGCTTAGTAAATGCTTAATTTGTACTTTTTGTGCAATGTTTTTATTTTTAAAACCTGGAAAATATTTTAGCAGGCTGTCATCCAGGTTTAGTTTATTTTGTTGTGCCAATATAAGTATTGTGTTACTTACAAATGTTTTAGTAATAGAGCCAATATTAAATGGAGTATGTGCAGTTATCCTTTCTTTTGTATTGATATCAGCAACTCCATACCCTTTGGAAAAAAGTACGGTATCCCCATGCGCTACTAATAGTGCTCCTCCGGGTTCGCCTTTATTACAAATAGAAGAGAATAGTGAATCCAATCTTTTTGAAAGATTTTCCTGCGCAAAAAGGCTGATAGAAACCAGCCATTGCAGAAGAAACAGCGTTAAAATTTTATTCATTTTTACAATTAGATATTCTTTTTTTGTTGAAATATGCTCCAGTCAGAATCTTCTGCTGCAATAGTATTTGTCAATTTGCCTAATCCATCAATTTCCATTTCTACAATATCTCCTTCCTTTAGCCATTGTTCCTGGAAATTTGGATCATTTAATTTACCCGTTCCATTCAGTTCTAAAAAACAACCTGTTCCAACCGTGCCGCTGCCAATTATATCGCCTGCAAATAATTGCACACCATAACTGCTTCTTTCAATTATTTCGGCAAATGTCCATGTCATATCACGGACATTTCCTTCGCTAACAGGTATACCATTTACTGAACATTTCATCGCAAGGTTCCAGGATTTACCCGTATGATTTTCGGGACAGGGTACTACATATTCTTCTAACTCATCAGTTGTAACCAGCATGGGGCCAATAACTGTGGCAAAATCTTTTCCTTTGGCGGGCCCAAGGTTAAGCATCATTTCTTCCATTTGCAATGTTCTTGCACTCATATCGTTCATAATCATTAATCCGCCAATGTATTCATCTGCTTCTGATGCCTTAATGTTTTTACCAGGCCTGCATATAACAATGGCGGCTTCCAGTTCAAAATCTAATTTATTAAAATGGTCGGGCATACAAAATATTTCGCCGGGGCCCTGTATGCTGCTGTGGTTGGTAAAATAAAAAACAGGGTATTGGTCAAATTCAGCAATCATATCCACTTTTCGGTTACGCCTTGCTGCGGCTACGTGCTGTCGGAATGCATACGCATCCCTGCAACTGGTTGGGTAAGGGACTGGTGCCAGCAGCACAGTTTCATCCCAGTCTCTGGCATACAAATTTCCTTTTAAACCATCTTTAATTCTTTGCTCGGCATTTTTTGCAGCGGGAAAATAATCATCCCAATAATTTAAAAACATGGCCATACTGGTGGGCAGCTCAGGATGTATTTCATTCATATCATGGAGCATACCGTTTATTACCATTGCCAATTGATCGTGCCCATCTTTTAAATAAGTAACTAACTTCATATTGTTTAAATTGATTACGAAAATAACTATTATACGGTATCCTGGCTACCATTTTTCTTCATCAGACAAAGGATCATTTTTTTGACTAAACTGCTCACGGCTTTTAATTTTTTGTAACTGGCGTTCAATTATTAAAGCAGCAATTATTTTTCCGGCATCTTCGTTGGGGTTGTTATTTAATACCTGTTTTAACCTGGTTTCATTAACATCTATGCGGTAAAGTATTTGTACCAGCTGGTTAAAATCGTTTTTAATCAATTCAT
The DNA here is from genome assembly GCA_043745405.1 of Ferruginibacter sp. GTDB lineage: Bacteria > Bacteroidota > Bacteroidia > Chitinophagales > Chitinophagaceae > Ferruginibacter. The sequence goes on from JAYTTI010000154.1 coordinate 44,616, forward strand.
TTATTTGCGCTGCTAAAAAAATTTCTGCCTGGGGCCTGCTGTCTACTTTATCAGGCAAACTAAATGTTTTTTGAAGATAATACTGCAGCTGCGGGTTCATTTGATTATTTTTAAAGCACTATCATTAACTGTCGAAGGTTTATCCGCTACCCCCATGCCAAATAAAGCAAAATCATATTTTACAGGATCGTTTTTATCCAGTGTTCTTAAATAAGCGGTTAACTCTAGGGCCGCATTCCAATCAGTTTGGTTACGGGTCAATAAATTAAATCTTTTTGAAACCCTTGCCACATGCACATCAATCGGGCAAATAAGTTGTGATGGCGATATATTTTTCCAGATACCAAAATCAACTCCTTTATTATCATTGCGCACCATCCATCGCAAAAACATATTTAATCTTTTACAGGAAGAATTTTTTTCTGGAGAAGCAATATGCTTTTTTGTCCGTTGCGGAACATCAGGCAATGAAAAGAAATAATTATAAAATCCTCTTAACCCATTTTCAATTGTTTTGTCTTTTTTATGCATACCTTTTATAAAAGCAATTTCCAATGAATCGTGACTGGAATAATGAAATTTTAGAAATTCTACACAGTACAACAGGTCTGTTGCAGTAAAAGTTCTATGCTTAAATTTTTCGAGGTTTTTTAATGCCTTGCTGTTATGCAGTAAACAAAAATCATGCGGGGCATTGTCCATCAGTTGCAGCAGCTCTTTGCTTTTATTGATAATTGTTGTGCGGTTGCCCCAGGAAAATATTGCTGCAAAAAAACCGGCTATTTCAATATCTTGTTTTTTGGAAAATAAATGAGGAATTGAAATAGGGTCATCTTTTATAAAACCAGGCTGGTTATAAAGCTTTACTTTTTTATCTAATTCTTTTTTAATGTTCTTTTCCACGTATGCTTTAATTTAATGGAACCGGTTTGTCTTTTTTTAGGATGGCAGCAATGGCAATTATCACCCAGATAATGTTTACAATCATAGATGGGTAAGCCTTATGAACAAAAGTATTAAGCGTAAAAAAAATACCACCGAGTAAATTGCTGGTGATATATACAATGGAAGAACTTTTTAATTTTCCGTTGATATTAAAGAAATAGGCGCCTACAATTAATACAGCGCCAATCCATCCAATTATTTCAATAAAATTATTCATCGTATTATCCAATAGCATTTGATAGATCTTCAATAAGGTCGTCTGCATCTTCGATGCCTACACTTAAACGTATAAGGCCATCACTAAGCCCATTCTTTATTCTTTCTTCTTTGGGTATACTCGCATGCGTCATACTTGCAGGGTGATTGATCAATGATTCTACACCACCTAAACTTTCTGCCAGTGAAAAAAGATGTGTGGATGATAAAACTCTTTTTACTTCATTATCACTATCATCTTTCAATTCAAAACTTATCATTCCTCCAAAATCACGCATTTGTTTTTTTACAACAGCATAGCCCGCACTATCTTCAAAACCAGGCCAGTAAACTTTGGCAACTTTAGGATGCTTTCGAAGCCAGCGTGCAATTTTTTCACCATTAATGCAATGTTGTTTCATGCGTACATGAAGGGTCTTTATTCCCCTCAATACTAAAAAACAATCCATTGGGCCGGGTACTGCACCGCAGCTTTTCTGAATAAAATATAATTTTTCCCTAAGTGCCGCATCGTTCATCATCAGACAACCCTGTATTACATCGCTGTGGCCACCTAAATATTTTGTAGCGCTGTGCATTACAATATCAGCACCCAAATCAATGGGATTTTGCAGATAAGGCGATGCAAAAGTATTGTCAACACAAAGCAATGCATTGGCTTGTTTTGCAATGCCTGCAATGGCTTCAATATCTGTAATGTTCATTAAAGGATTAGTAGGCGTTTCAACCCAGATTAATTTTGTGTTAGCAGTTACAGCTGCTTTTACAATGGCGGTATTGGTAGTATCTACATAAATAAATTTTATATTGTATCGTTCCCACACTTTTGTAAATAATCTATAACTGCCGCCGTACATATCACTTGCTGCAATTACCTCATCGCCCGGGTTTAATAATTTTATTACACTGTCTGTAGCTGCAACACCGCTGCTAAAAGCCAAAGCATATTTTGCATTTTCAATAATAGCATAAGCATCTTCCAACGCTTTACGTGTAGGGTTTTGGCTGCGGGCATATTCATAACCTTTATTTACACCCGGGGCTTCTTGTACATAAGTAGAGGTTTGATAAATGGGTGTCATGATGGCTCCTGTAGAAGGGTCTGGTGCTGCACCGGCATGTATTATTTTTGTAGCAAGTTTCATTGTATAGTGATTATTGATTTGTAATATTAACTGCAAAGTAACATCATTTTGCGCCTGCCAAAAGTTTTATAATAAAGAACGGTCGGGAGATAAAAGGATAAATAAAATGTTGACCAAGGATTTTTTCTGTAATTAAAAATTAGTATCAGAAGATATTATTTGTGCTGCACACAAGTACCGCCAATCAAAATTATTTTCTTCATGGGCGGCTTTTGGTACTATCTTTTTATTGAGTACTTTTTTTTGCAGTACACCTTTATCAACAAGTTTTCTTTTTGCTTCCTGCATATAATCCTGTAGGGTTTCATTTTCCATCCATTGCTTTTGGGGAGGTTCATAACCCACTTTATCTTTTCGCCACACTATTTCATCAGGTAATTTTTTATCCATCATTTTACGAAGTAACCATTTGGTCCAGCCATCATGTATCTTATAACTGGCAGGTAAAGAAAAAATAAACTCTACCAGTTTATGATTTAAAAATGGCAGCCTTACTTCTTTTCCATGCGCCATGCTGTTTCTGTCAGCAAAACGAAGCAGCTCTTCCAGGCCTAGCGTATGTGTATTAAAATATAAAATATCATTTAATTTTGTAATGATAGGTTTACGTATGCCTTCCCATTCCTTTCCCTGTAAAGCTGTCACAAAACCCTTATCAATATCTGGATGCCTGATTGTTTTCATGTATTCATTTTGCTCCAGCTGAATAACTGCGTGTGCGGGAAGATATGCTGCCAGGTAATTTCCTATTCCCCACTTAAAGGTTGTTTTATTTTTACGTAAAAGCTGCTTTTCTCTATATGCCGTAATGAGCCTGCTTTTGGCTACCAATTGCTGCAGGTACCAATGAATGTATTTATTATAGCCAGCGAGTGTTTCATCTGCCCCTTGTCCATCCAGCAATACTTTTACCTGTTGTTGATTTGCTGATTCAAATACTTTGTATTGCGCATAAATGCTGCTGGAGGGAAATGGTTCTTCCTGGTAATAACATAGCTTTTCAAAGTCTTTTATTAAGCCCAGTGCAGAGGGTTCAACAAAGTATTTTTGTATTTGACCGGTAAAAGTTTTTTTTGAAGAAAGGTAATCAGTAACGGTATTGATATAACCGGACTCATCTTTTTCGAAACCTTCAAAAACTGCAGAGAATGTTTTGATTAAGGCACCTGATTGATTAATTGTTGCAAGAATAGATGAACTGTCTAATCCTCCGCTAAGACTTGTGCCTATGGCAACATCACTCCGCAACCTACGGTTGACTGATAAAGTAAAAAGCTCCCTGAATTTTTCTACGGCATCGCCCCGTGAAATTTTCCTTATGGTATCTTTATCAATATCCCAATAAATATCTATGCGGTATTGAAGCGTTTTGATATTAAGTATCATGCAACTTCCCGGCACAAGGGAATAGATATTTTTAAAAAAACTCTGTTCTTTATTATTTGCATTTTGAACATAGCCCAGCGCAAGGTAATTCAGCAACATTTTTTCATCTGGTTCCTTTTCTATACCAATAGCCCAGAAAGCTTTCATTTCGCTTGCGAATAAAAATAAGTCATCCTGGGCAACATAGTAAAATGGCTTTTCTCCAAATCTGTCTCTTGCAGAAAAAATAATTTGTTCTTTTTTATCCAGTATGGCAAAGGCAAACATGCCATCAAAATGTTCAAGGCAATCTTCTTTCCAATAATCATAAGCAGCTAAAATAACTTCAGTATCAGATTTTGATTGAAAATGATATCCCTTTTTGTAAAGCAGTTCCTTTAACTCAATATAATTGTAGATTTCGCCGTTATATACAATTGAATATCTTTCAAGATAGTGCATTGGCTGGGCAGCAGCAGCCGTTAAATCTAGTATGGATAGTCGTCTATGGCCAAGGCCAACATTGCCTGCCTGGTTAATCCATTGTGCCTGTCCATCAGGTCCACGATGAGACATTGCATCAGTCATTTTTTTAAGTTGCTCTTTTGTAACTGCAAAAGTATTGGAACTTATTATTCCTGCTATTCCACACATAGCTGTAAATATCCAAAAAAATCCCGGCAACTGGCCGGGATAGTTAAATATTAATTGAAAAGTATTTAAAAATAAATAGGAAAACTAACAAGGGTATCATCCCAGCCGATTACTAAATTAGCTCCTGTAGCAGATTTTTCAAATGCTATGGCAAAATATTCCAGAGAATCTGCTTGTTTTACAACCGGCGCATCTATCCTTACCACATCTTTGGTTTCATCATATTTAAAAGATCCCCAGGTATCTGTTTCTTTATTAATTATCAATGTCCATTTATCCTGGTTAGGGATACAATACAGCGTGTACTTCCCTTTTTTTATTTTAGTAGTGCCTATGCGAATAGCTGTAAAAAACTCAATTTCAGTTGCTTCGTTGGCGCCTAATCTCCACACCTGCCCATAAGCTATTAAATCGCCAAAAATTATACGGCCATTTTTTTGAGGCCTGCTATAAATTACCCTTGCTACTAAAGGCTCTGTTAATTTATCCTGGATTTTTAAAACCGGGTAGTTGCCCGGGTAGTAACACATATCCATCGGTGATTTATCTACCGGGGGTAATTTTGTTTGAGCAGAAAGTATGTTACACAGGCAGCAAAAAATAAACGGTACAATTAATCTTCTTTTCATATAAATAATAAGGTGTTTAATTACAAATATAAAAGATTCAATTGTTAATAAGCTGTTTCAGTTGATGAACAGTAAATTGTTTAAGCTCCGGAAAAAAATCGTTATAGCAAATTTGTAATGCATTATAGTGCTCATTAAAAATGGCAAATGCTGTAGCAGATTCTGATAAATAGGCAGCACGTTTTACCAGGCCACCAAAACTTTTTTCAATACCTTCTTTATATCTGTAATTGTATAACCAGTTTTGCGATTGCATATAAGGCAATACCTGTTGAAATTTTTGGGGAAACAGTGCAAAATTATTTTGCATGCTTGCATATGTTGCCTGACAAAACGAATATAGTTCAGCTTCATCACTAAACTCATTTGTATCATTGGCTAAAAAGTGGTCGTACAAAACATCTACAAAGGCACCTGAATAAAGCCTGTAAACAGTTTTAAAAAATTTTTTTGCCTGCTCTGTTGCCGGATGATGATCTGTGAAATTATCTATGGCCCTGTGCAACAGCATTCCTTTTTGTATGGCTTCAGGATAGTCAAATTTCTTTTTACCTTTTATATAATCATTGATCATATTGCCTGCTAAAATACCGGGTTGGTTAAATGATAAATAAGCATGGGCTAAATAATTCATATTGATAAAGATAAAAAATTCCGGCCTCACTATAAGGTTAAAACCATTATTACTTTTTAACAGAACCTTCTTCAATTTTTTATTTCATTAACAAATAATTACAAAGCAAGCCTTTTATATATTCCGATAAGGGCAAATTAGCAAAATAATATTCTTTTTATTCCGCTTGTACATTTTGTGCCATTTTTCCTTGTTTTTATCAAGTACTGCTTGCGAGGCGGTAACAGACCAAATAGATTTGTATCACCAACTTTAAAGCTGCTTTAACACGCAGCATTACTTAATCAAAAAAAATTATAAAATGAAAAAGTTAACCACCATTGTAACAGCAGCATTATTACTGTTTACTGTTTCGGCCTTTGCCTCAAATGGCGACGAAGTAACAGCTAAAGTAAAATTTGCATTTGAAAAAGATTTCACCAAAGCAAAAAATGTAAACTGGAAAAAAACAGGAGATTTTTATTTTGCCTCGTTTATTATGAATGACTTTATTGTAGATGCGGCTTACAATGAAGAAGGAGAGCTGGTAGGTACATCCAGAAAAATTGCCATTGAGCAGTTACCTTTGAGTATTTCATTGGCACTTGCTCAAAATTATGGTGAATACACTTTATCTGACGATGCAACTGAGCTTACCTCTAACGGAGAAACCAAATACTTTGTAACCGTTGCAAATGCAAAGCAAACCTTAAGACTTCACTGTATGCCAAACGGAGATATTTCAGTAGATAAAAAAATAAAAAAATAATGAAAATATTTAATTTTTAAAAGCCCTTCTATTTGTTTCGAAGGGCTTTTTTTTACAATCTCCTTCTTGCCTGATTCATTTATTATTTTCTTTTATAAAAAGTGTTATGGCAGTCGTTAAGCCCGGGTATAAAGGCGATAGAGGGTTTGCATAAGTGGCGATATTTTCCGCTCTGTTTGCCGGAGCAGTTTTTAGAACATGGTTCATACTATCCAGCAATAAAACGGCGGCATCAGTCTTACACTGTTTTAAAAGAACTGCTTCTGTTGATGCTACCTGAATATCGGTGGCTCCCTGGATAATTAAAGTTGGAATGGTTAGTTTTTTTATTTCATTGCACGGTATATATTTTATCCATGATTTAATATAAGGTTGTACCGATGGCCTGAAAATTGGCAATAGATATTGGGGTACCGAATCAAGGGGCTGGTTATTCTGTAAACGACGGAAAAAACTATCTACTACCGGACCTGCTTTTGGTAATTGCTGGGCGTATTGTTCTGTAATTATTTCGGCAATACCTCTTGCCGGGCCTGCAATAGAGATATAACCCTGCACTTTTATTTTTTGTGCCGCCAGCATCCCTATCAAGGAACCTTCACTATGGCCTGCAATAAAAACACCATTTACCCTGCGGTCTTTTTTAATAAGTTCTATCCATTGAACTGCATCATCTACATAATTTTCAAATCGCAGATCGGATTCTTTTTTAGCGGCATTTACACTTTTTGCCACTCCTCGTTTATCAAATACCAGAACACCAATATTGTCATTACACAGGGTCTCTGCCATCATTTTGTAACTGTTGGCATTAACGCCCATCGGATTATTTCCATAGCGGTCTGTTGGGCCCGAACCTGCAATCACTATTAAAACAGGAAAGCTGGTTTTGCCCAAAGGAACAAACAATGATCCCTTAAGCATACCTGTCGCAGTAAATAAAGAAATACTATCTTCTTTTGGCTGGGCATATGTTATGCTTTGCAGCAGTAAAAAACCGATAATAAATTTCATATGGCTTTAATTGATGGATATGTAAAAATGTAAGTAAAGTTATGCGGTATAACCTTACCTCTGTACAATGCAAAATAAGCAGTATTAAGCTTAAATGAAATACAATATTTGGTTGATAAAAAAACTATTTTTGCAACCATTCTTTCATAAAGTATCAATTAATAACATCTGTAAAATATAAGGATTAAAGTAAATAAATTATGAGCCAGGGACCTATTTCAAATTTTATAGAACATCATTACCGCCATTTTAATGCAGCTGCTTTAATGGATGCAGCCAAGGGATATGTAGCACATTTAGACGGGGGTGGTAAAATGATGATAACGCTTGCTGGTGCAATGAGTACAGCGGAATTAGGGCTGAGCCTGGCAGAAATGATTCGCCAGGATAAAGTGAGCATTATTAGTTGTACAGGCGCAAATCTTGAAGAAGACGTAATGAACCTGGTGGCGCATAGCCATTATAAAAGAGTCCCTAACTATCGTGATCTTAGCCCGCAGCAAGAATGGGATTTGCTGGAAAATCATTACAACCGGGTAACAGATACCTGTATACCCGAAGAAGAAGCCTTCAGGCGGTTACAACAACATATTCATAAAATATGGAAAGATGCCGATGATAAAGGCGAGCGGTATTTTCCACACGAATACATGTATAAAATGTTATTGAGCGGGGTGCTGGAACAGTATTATGAAATTGACCCTAAAAATAGCTGGATGCTTGCTGCTGCAAAAAAAAATATACCGATTGTAGTGCCGGGTTGGGAAGACAGTACCATGGGAAATATTTTTTCAAGCTATATAATTAAAAGCGAATTGAAAGCATCTACCATGAAAAGTGGGATTGAATATATGGTTTGGCTGGCTGATTGGTATAGGAATAATTCAGGAGGAAAAGGGGTGGGCTTTTTCCAGATTGGAGGCGGTATTGCAGGTGATTTTCCTATTTGTGTTGTGCCAATGATGTACCAGGATCTGGAGTGGCATGACGTTCCCTTTTGGAGTTATTTTTGCCAGGTAAGCGATTCAACAACTTCTTATGGATCCTATTCAGGAGCAGTACCCAATGAAAAAATAACCTGGGGTAAACTGGATATTAATACCCCAAAATTTATAGTGGAGAGTGATGCTACTATTGTTTGCCCGTTAATATTTGCCTGGATATTGGGCTGGTAGTAGATTTTTTGAATGATTACCGTTTAAGTTTGATCTGCAATAGCTGTTTGAGAACTGTGGTGTTTACTATTATTAATTTTATTTTGCAGCAAATGCAGTATTAACAAGGCTTTTGTAATTAATACCGAACCTGTAACTGCCTAATGAAAGAATTATAAACCTGAAGTTGCCCAAAGCAGTTTTTCCAACTAAATTTACTACTTTTGCAGCCCAAAGTCAGCCCCCTGCCGGCTGACGATTGTTTTTATATGAGTTTAAAGGAAAGCATCAATATGCAAAAGTTGCCCCGTCACATAGCCATTATAATGGATGGTAATGGAAGGTGGGCAAAAGAAAAAGGCGAAGACCGCCTTTTTGGGCATTTGCATGGAGTAGAAAGTGTAAGAAACATTGTAGAGGGTTGTGCGGAATTAGGGATAGAATACCTGACCCTTTATGCATTTAGTACCGAAAATTGGGACAGGCCCGCCGATGAAGTAACCGGATTAATGGAATTATTAGTTGATACTATCCGTAAGGAAGTACCAACTTTAAATAAGAATAATATAAAACTTCATGCAATTGGCGATATGGGAATGCTGCCCGAAACTGCCAGGAAAGAATTGGAAGAAGCATTTCATGAAACAAGAAATAATACAGGTTTAAACCTGGTAATGGCTTTAAGTTACAGCAGCCGTTGGGAGATCACATATGCAATAAAATTAATTGCAGCCGATGTAAAAAAAGGGGTGCTCGAACCAGAAGATATTACACAGGATACTGTACAAAAATACCTTACCACCAGCGAATTTCCTGATCCCGAACTAATGATTCGTACAAGTGGCGAATACCGTATCAGTAATTTTTTATTATATCAATTGGCTTATGCGGAGTTATACTTTACAAATACAAGATGGCCTGATTTTAGAAAAGACAATTTGTGCGAGGCCATTATTGATTTCCAAAGCAGGGAAAGAAGATTTGGAAAAACTGGCGACCAGGTAAAGGAAGAAATACCTAATTCATAGTTCAATTTTATGTATTCCAAAGCAAATATCATTACCCGAAGAAATAGAATAATTATGTTATTATATTAAAATTGCAACTGATTTAAAATCAGTTGGTGCATATGCAGTTAAAATACCTTATGAAACTGCCTTTTATAGGTTGTTTTTATAAGAGGATTGTTTAACAAATAGTTTTCATTAAAGCAAGTAATTTGCCGTTTCGTTAAAAAACCAATTGATGCAGAGGATTTACCAGAACTTTTTATTTATAGTAATTACACTTTTTATTGGCAATTCAGCTGTAGGTCAGGTTATACAAGATACAACCAAACCGGTTTCAATTAACCCGCAGCTATTGGAAATCCTTAATTCCAAAACGCCTAAAGAATTTACTATTGCAGGTATTAGTGTTACCGGTAATAAAAGTTATGACGGAAACCTGCTTATCTCAATCTCTGGTCTTTCGGTAGGTGATAAAGTATTACTTCCCGGTACAGATGCTTTTAGTAAAGCCATTAATAAACTTTGGAAACAAAATCTTATTGAAAATGTAGAAATATTTTTTACCCAGTTAATTGGTAAAGACATTTATATTGAATTAGCTATTACTGAAAGGGCCCGTTTGGCAGATTATAAATTTGTTGGGGTACCCAAAGGCGAATATGATGAACTTTCTAAAAAAACAGACCTGGTAAAAGACAGGGTTGTTACAGATAATATGAAGATGAGTGCAGTGTCATCCATTAATAAATATTATGCTGATAAGGGATATCGCAATGTAAAAACAGATGTAGCGGAAACAAAATCACCTACGGCAGCCAATTCAATAATATTAACCTTTAACATCAATAAAGGAAACAAAGTAAAGGTAAACTCTATTAATTTTTCTGGTAACAATAGTATTGACGGCCTTGTACTAAAAAAGCAAATGAAGGGTACACATGAAATGACAAGGCTTACTTTATATCCGCCAACAACAGCCAACCCTTTTGGCGATACAACTACAAATTTATTATTTAAGGATTATTTGCGTGATTATGGCTTTTTGTCAATTACAGAGACCAAGCAAATACTTGACCCCTATTTCAGGTTTAAATTATTTAGTTCGGCGAAATATAATCCACAGAAATATACTGAAGACAAGGACCTTGTTTTAGATTATTACAATTCGCAAGGTTTTAGAGATGCCATAATTAAAGATGATGCAAAGGTTGCCAATAAAGACGGTAACCTGGATATTTATATAAAGATGAAAGAAGGCCATAAATATTATTTTGGCGATATGGTGTGGCGTGGAAATACAAAATATTCAGATTCTGTTCTCAACATATTTTTAGGGATTAAAAAAGGAGATACTTATAACCTTGAATTATTGAATAAACGTTTAGGTAAACAAATGTCTGCAGAGGGTGGAGATTTAGGTAGTTTATACATGGATGACGGTTATTTGTTTTTTAAGGTTGATCCGGTTGAGACTTCTGTTTATAATGATACTATCAATTTTGAGATACGTCTGCAGGAAGGGCCGCAGGCAACTATTGGTAAAATTGAAATTACCGGCAACGACAAAACCAAAGACTATGTTATACGCCGCGAATTAAGAACAGTGCCAGGAGAAAAATTTAGCCGCCAAGACATTATCCGTACACAGAGGGAACTGGGCCAGCTTGGCTTTTTTAATCCTGAAAAAATTACGCCAAATGTAGTTCCGCACACTGAAGACGGAACTGTAGATATTGGCTGGGGAGTTGAAGAAAAATCCAATGACCAGTTGGAGCTATCTGCTGGTTTTGGTGGTGGTATTGGCTTAACAGGCACATTAGGTATTACGTTTAATAATTTTTCTTTAGATAATATATTTAATAAAAAAACCTGGGATCCTTTACCCTCAGGTAGTGGACAGAAACTAAGTGCGAGAATTCAATCTAATGGACGTGCATACAGGTCTATGAATCTTTCGTTTACAGAACCCTGGCTGGGAGGTAAAAAACGTAATTCATTTACCGTTAGTACATATCATACCAGGTATGCCAATGCATATGATAGGTATGGACGATATTGTAAAAGTTGTGGCGATAGTTCTAATTTAAAAGTATTTGGCTTTAGTGTGGCATTAGGCAAACAATTAAAATGGCCCGATGACTATTTTTCCTTAGTTACAGCAATTAACTTTCAACGCTATTATTTAACAAACTATCCTAATATCTTTAGGGGATATAGTAATGGTCCTTCAACCAATATAAGCTTACAGGTTACACTTGGTCGTAATGCAACACAGGGTAGTCCTATTTACCCAACCGGAGGATCTAACTTTTATATTAGTGGTCAGTGGACTTTACCTTACTATGCTCTTGGCATTACAAAAACTTTAGAAAATTCCTTTGTATTACCTGAGTATCAAAAGTACAAATTTGCAGGAAATTATTTTATTCCAATTGGTACCGCAGGTGGAGCAGATAAAGACCATCAACTGGTTTTAAAAGCAACAGCAAAATTCGGTTATATAGGCAGTTATAACCCTAATATGCCTGTTACTCCCTTTGGCCGTTTTCAGATAGGCGATGCTGGCTTAAGTAATAACTTTGCTGTTTTGGGTTACGATATCATATCACAGAGAGGGTATCCTATTTATTCCAGTTCAAATCCCCAAATAAATCCTGAAAATGTAACACCTGCTCAATATTTCACCATATTTAATAAATATACACTGGAATTAAGGTATCCCTTAAGTACCAGCCCAACCAGTACTATTTATGGCCTTGCATTTTTTGAAGCCGGTAATGGCTGGTATAGTTTTAATAAATATAATCCTTATCAATTGCGCCGTGCTGTGGGTGTAGGTATGCGTTTCTTTTTACCCATGTTTGGTTTACTAGGGTTTGATTATGGGTTAGGAATTGACAGAATAAAAGAAGGGCAACCAATAAAACAGGCTTTTAAATTTACTTTTATGCTTGGCCAGGAACCTGAGTAAAATGCCGGTTGCCTAAAGTTTTATGATATAAATTATATAATAAAAAACTTAACAATGAAAAAGTTATTACCGTTTGTATTCAGCCTTTTACTTTTGTCTTTTGTTGCAAATGCCCAGCGATATGCGGTGATTGATTCTAAGTATATACTGGAAAAATTACCCGACTATAAAGAGTCGCAAACTAAATTAAACCAGTTTAGTGTACAATGGCAAAAGGAAATTGAACAAAAGCAGGCAGAACTTGATAAGATGTACAAAGATTATGATGCAGAACAGGTTATGTTAGCCGATGACCTGAAAAAGAAAAGAGAAGATGAATTATATAACAAAGAAAAAGAAGTAAGGGACTTGCAAAAAAGGCGTTTTGGATTTGAAGGCGACCTTTTTAAAAAGCGAGTAGAATTGATAAAACCAATACAGGATAAGGTTTACATTGCTATTCAAAAACTGGCAGTAGACAAATCGTATGATTTTATTTTAGATAAAAGTGAAGGAATTACCGTTATATTTGCCGACCCAAAACTCGACAGAAGTGATGATGTCTTAAAGTTTATGGGTGTTAAATAAATAAATAAAAATAATTTGGCATTTGCCAAAACCACAAAAATTAAACTATTAACAAAACAAGTAAACATTAATTAAACAATGAAAAAATTAATCGCAGTAGTTGTATTTGGTATCGCAATTTTAGGATTCACCAATTCGGCTTTTTCACAAAACAAAATCGGCTATATCAGTACCGAAGAACTTATTGGGGCAATGCCCGAAGCAGTGACAGCTACAGACCAGTTACGGGATTACCAGACTGCTTTACAACAGCAGGGAGCTGATATGCAGGCTGAATTACAAGATAAAGACAGCGCCTTTCAAAGAGATTCTCTTAAAATGTCTCAATCAACAAAAGATTTAAAAAGAGCCGATTTGATGGCATTGTACCAAAAATTAACTGGCTGGAGCAATGTAATGCAGCAAAAAATGCAGGAAAAACAACAGGAACTATTAATCCCCATCCGTAATAAAGCAGTTGAAAATATTAAGGCTGTTGCCAAAGAAAATGGCTATTCGTATATTTTAGACCAAAACAGCGTAATTGCAGGTCCTCCGGGAGACGATGTATTAGCCTTGGTTAAAAAGAAATTAAATATTAAAGAAGCACCTGCAAAAACACCCGCTGCAAAAACACCGGCTGCAACTAAACCAAAGTAATATTTTTTAATAATATTTAGAAAGCCATCCAGCAAACGGGATGGCTTTTGTATTTTTGATAAATGACAAAAGGACCTATTGGCGTATTTGACAGCGGTTATGGAGGATTAACTGTTTTAAAGGAGATTACAGCTAAACTTCCACAGCATGATTATATTTATTTAGGTGATAATGCAAGAGCTCCCTACGGTTCACGTAGTTTTGAAACAATTTATCATTGCACATTGCAATGTGTAGAATGGTTTTTTAAACAGGGATGCCCATTGGTAATATTGGCCTGCAATACCTCTTCGGCAAAGGCCCTGAGAAGTATTCAGCAAATCAATCTTCCGCAAATAGATCCAGCTAAAAGAGTGTTAGGTGTTATAAGGCCCACATCAGAAATTATCGGCCAGTTTACCCATACAAAAAAAGTTGGGGTTTTGGGCACTACAGGTACCGTACAATCCCTTTCGTACCCGTTGGAAATTGAAAAATTTTTTCCTGAAATAGAAGTCTTTCAACAGGCTTGCCCTATGTGGGTGCCATTGGTTGAAAATAATGAGTACAATTCGGAAGGCGCTGATTATTTTATAAAAAAATATATTCAGCAAATATTGTCGCAATCAGGTGGCATAGATACATTGCTATTGGCCTGTACGCATTATCCTTTATTGATCAATAAAATAAAATCGTTTATTCCATCAAGCATTACCATTTTATCGCAGGGCGAAATTGTAGCCAACAGCCTCGCCGATTATTTACTAAGGCACCCGCAAATGGCAGATAATTGTACAAAAAATAGCCAGTCCCTTTTTTTTACTACAGACTCTACAGAAGATTTTGACCAGAAAGCAACTATTTTCTACGGAAAACCTGTGCAATCAATGCATTTGGCACTGTAGGGATAAAAAAAATAACAATAACACAAATATCAAATCACAAATTTCCCTTACCTTCGCCGTCCTTTCACAAGCAGCAGGGATGGTGCCCTGATGAATGTAGGTTAAAATGTTTTAGTAAATAATTTTTGTAAAAGGAAAAACTTAATAAAATGCCAGGTAAAAAAAGAACATACCAGCCACATGTACGCAGAAGAAAACATGTTCATGGATTTCGTCAGCGTATGCAAACTGCTAATGGCCGTAAGGTATTGGCAAGCCGTCGTAAAAAAGGCCGCGTAAAATTGACCGTTTCTGACGAACGCTTCGGTAAAAAATAAACACTCAGCCTTAACAGGGCTTTGAAAATAAAAATATAAGCTTTCCTTTTGGAGGGCTTTTTTTATGTGTGCCATGCATACGATACTTTTTTAAAGTGCAAAGCTTAAACAGCTATCCAACTGCAATAGTTATTCCAGATGGCGGCAAAGAATTATAGCTTTCCATGCTACTTTAATTTTACATTAACCGTTACTTACTTTAAAATAAAAAAAATTGTTTATTAGTAAACTATGCATAACATTGTTATGCTTATGAAAAAATGTTTATTATTGATTGCTATAATATCGCTACAATCTTTTAGAGTTAAGGCTCAAGTGAAAATGGTTTTTGATGTTAATGCAGGAATAAATAAATCAATAGGTTCAAACCTGCTTAAAACACAAACTATTTCAGGTAATAATATTGAATATTATAGCAGGCAAAGATATAAACATCCACAGGGTACTATAACTGGTAGTGCCTTATTTCAAATAAGTAAAGATTTTTTTATTGGATTAAGGTCTGGAATTTATATGTACATCTTAGAAGATTATGCTACTATAGCTCAAAGAACCACTCTTTCTTTACCGTTGCTATTGACCGGCAGATTAAATTTATTTAAGATAAATAAAAATTCAGCAGGCATTGATTTAAGTGGACGGATTAATTACTTTCATATTGATGATATTTTTGAAAAATATGGAAGTGGTACATTATTGAATGGGTCTATTTTTTATTTAGTAAAGGAAAAATACCTTTTAAAAATTGGATTAGAGCAGCAGACGGATAAAGTTCAATTTGATATTTACCAAATGGACCCAAATTCTTCAGTTAGATTTCTTAATTATAAATTCAAAGGTTATCCATGTGCCTAACATTTGGTATAAAATTTTAGGAAAAGCTATTTTACGAGAGCTAATCAATTTATTAAAATATTTTTATTCACTTCCACCCTTATTTTATTTTTGTTTACTTGCAAAAAAAAATACGATATACACTTGGTAAAGAAGAGCGCTTAAAAAGCCGCAAAATAATTGAACAATTATTTAAAGAAGGTAAGGTATTCACCACTTTTCCATTGAGGGTCATTTGGAAATTTTCGCCTGAACCACACGGCAACTCTTTGCGGGCCGGAATTACAGTTAGCACTAAATATTTTAAAAAAGCAGTGGATAGAAACCGCATTCGCCGGTTAATGAAAGAAGCCTATCGTTTACAAAAATATACACTGCAAACAAGCCTGGACGAACGCAATTTACAGTTAGTTATTTTTATTATTTATGTGGGGAAGGAAGTACCTGAATATGATCTGATAGTTGAAAAAATAGCTTTTGTAATAAATAAGCTGCAAAAAATAATAAATGAAAACAATTCGGCAAATAATTAGTTTTCCTTTTATTGCTTTAATAAAATTATATCAATGGATTATTTCTCCATGGCTGGGTAGCAAATGCCGCTATACGCCCACCTGTTCTCAATACGGCATTGAGGCTTTACAAAAATATGGTCCAATAAAGGGCTTATGGCTAACCGGTAAAAGAATTTTACGTTGCAATCCCTGGGGTGGCCATGGGCATGACCCCGTACCATAAATGAGGCTGTTGCAAAAAATCAGGTTTCACACAAAGAGAACAAAGGATACAAAGTTTACAAAGAAGAAATACTATCCTTCAACAATAAATTGTTTTGTTTACTTTTTTCGATGCGGACTTTGTGTGAAAAAAACTGAATTTTGTAACAGCCTCTTTATCATAAAAATCATTGCCTACTATTTTGCAGCGCCAAAACGACTACTTACTTTGGCCCAGCTAACTACATTCCAAAAGGCAGCTAAATAATCAGCCCGCTTGTTTTGGTATTTTAAATAGTAAGCATGTTCCCAAACATCACAACCTAGAATAGGCGTGCCTTTTACTTCAGCTACATCCATTAAAGGATTATCCTGGTTAGGGGTTGAAGAAATTTCAAGTTTACCATCCTTTACAATCAACCATGCCCAGCCACTTCCAAAACGGGTCATGCCTGCAGCAGCAAACTTTTCTTTAAATGCATCAAAGCTTCCAAAAGAAGCGGTTATAGCATCGGCCAATACCCCAGAAGGCGTACCACCTGCATTTGGCGCCATTGTTTCCCAGAAAAAAGAATGGTTCCAATGCCCGCCGCCATTATTACGTACAGCAGGACTGATAGTACCTGCAACAGCTACTAATTCTTCAAGTGTCTTTGTTTCGTTTGCCGTTCCTGCAAGGGCTTTGTTCAAATTATCTACATATGCCTGGTGATGCTTATCATGATGTATCTGCATGGTTAAAATGTCAATATTTGGCTCTAATGCATCGTATGCATATGGTAAGGCCGGTAGTGTAAATGCCATAACGTTATTTATTTATTTGATTAAAAATTTATTCAATGCCTGATTGTTTTACAAATGTAGCGGGCTTATGTTGAGTATGCAAAAGAATGTGCTTAAGAAATTATGTTAGTAAATTTGTGAATAATTTGTGAATAACTTACCAGATATTTGTTGTTGTTGTTTATCAATTAACTAAATATCTATGCTTAAGACTTATTTAATTGTTGCATGCTGCTTATGTGTCTCTTTTTGTTTTTCTCAAACTGCTGATAAAGACAGTTCTTCAAAAACTATGTACATACAACATGCCACAAAGGATTCTGGCTTATTGGATAATGCAAAAACATCTTTAAAAGTTTATCCTAATCCGGCTAAAAATAAAATATCCATGGAGGTAAAAGGGTTTGAGCCAGGCATGGCCATTGTGAAAATTATAGATACAAAGGGAAAAATATGGAGGGTGGACAACAGGCTTTTAACGGATGGTAATGAAGAAATACCCATGTTCTTGCAACTAAATCCGGGTATTTATTTTATTTCAGTTACCGAAAAAGCAAAAACCTCAAAGAAAAAACTGATAATCTTTTAAAACGGTTACAGTCAAATCATCACAGTGATAGTATAGTCATTATCGCTTTTCCTTAAAAAAATCTTTTATTAACCGGGCACATTCTTCTTTTAAAATGCCGCCAATTATGATTGTTTTTGGATGAAAGGAAGAAATGTTTTGTGCTACTCTTTTATATCCGTTTTTTTCATCTTCTGCACCATAAACAATACGGCCAATTTTACTCCAGTATAATGCGCCACTGCACATCAGGCAGGGTTGTACTGTAACATACAAAGTTGCATCGGGTAAATACTTACTTCCCAAAAAACTAAATGCGGAGGTTAATGCAATTATTTCTGCATGTGCTGTACTGTCCGTCAGTTTCTCAACCTGGTTATATCCTTTGGCAATAATGCGCTCATTCATTACAATGATGGCGCCAACAGGCACTTCATCTTCCGCCATAGCTCTTTTGGCTTCCTTTATTGCCTGCTGCATATAGTCTTCATCTGTCATAACCATGGTTTAATTAACTTGCTGTAAAATTATGGCTATGATAGTAATAAACGACCTTTTAAAAATGCGGCAGTATTTTGAAACAGGTGTTTCAAAGTCGTTTTACTTAGACACTTTTAGTCATAAAAAGCCATTTTAAAAACACCAACCTGGTTTGGTCCCGCAGCAAAATATCCCAGTTACAAAGGCAAACTAAAAATCTTTAAATGGCTGATTAAATGAAAAGCGTAAAAAAAATAGCAATAGACCTTTAATATGCGTTATCATTTTTATGAGTTATGCTTTTTATATAAGTAGAAATTTAACCAATATGACAACAAGGCAAAAAATATTAAAAGCATTTTACCCGGCATTAATGTGGGTTGGCAATATTACAGGTAGTAAGTCTTCTGCACTTACCAATAAATCGGTCCAGCCTGCCGTTTCTTTCTATTCCTTACAAACAACTTTGAGTGGTGGAGCTTCTTTTAACTTTTTCTTGTTGAAAGGGAAAAAAGTATTGATTGTAAATACTGCATCTGATTGTGGTTACACGGATCAGTATGCAGAGCTTGAAAAATTATACCAGCAATACAAAGGGCAAATAGAAATACTGGCTTTTCCTGCCAATGATTTTAAAGAACAGGAAAAAGGGAATGATGCTGCTATTGCTGAATTTTGTAAAATAAATTATGGCGTCAGTTTTCCACTAATGGCCAGAAGTACGGTTATTAAATCCGGCAATCAAAACCCCGTATTTAACTGGCTTACAAACACAGCCAGTAATGGATGGAACAGCAAAGCACCGGGCTGGAATTTTTCAAAATATCTTGTCAACGATAAAGGGCAGCTAACCCATTATTTTGATTCGGGTGTTTCTCCTTTGTCAAAAGAGGTAATCAATGCTATCAACGAAAATTAATTAAATTTTTGCATGAGCCAGTTGACTTTTATTGTAATGAATGGTGTTTTTAGTTTATGTAGACTGGCTCCTAAGGATACTATTCCTAAATGGGCGGCATTGTCCAGTTTTTATACTATTTCAAAAACCAACGATGAGCTATCAATAATTTGCGAAAGCCAACATGTACCTGACGGTGTAAAACAGGATGGCAATTGGAGCCTGTTAAAAATAGCTGCTGTAATGGATTTATCGCTAACCGGTATTACTGCAAAATTTTCTACTGCCCTTGCTGATGCAGGGGTTAACCTTTGTGTAATTGCAACTTACGAAACAGATTATATACTGGTAAAGCAGCAAAAATTGCAAATTGCAATTGCGGCTTTACAAAATGCAGGCTTTATTGTACAACAATAAAAATGAGCAAATGAATTATAATGACATCATCGGAACCATTGGTGTAGGGCTGATTTTATTGGCCTATTTTTTCAATACCTTTTCGTTAATACACAAAGATGGCCGGTTATTTTTTAGTATGAATATTATTGGTGCAGGGCTTGCGTGCTATGCATCAATGCTGATTAATTATGTACCTTTCATTATATTGGAAGGAGTGTGGTGTGTAGTATCTGTGGCAGGGTTTATTAAACTGATTTCTAAAGCCAATTGATATGTTTACTAAAGCAGATATTGAGCGGTATTTTAATGCAGAAAAAAATGAAAGCCTGCTGTTTATCATTGTAGGCATCACTGCTATTTTACTGGCCTTGGTATTTTTCTTTTACCTTAAAACAAACTGGTATAAAGGTTTTGCCATTCCTCTTTTAATAGTTGGGTTGATGCATTTTGTGGTGGGTTACATTGTATATAAAAGATGTGATGAAGACAGGAAACGAAATGTGTATGCCTATGATATGAACCCCGGCGAACTAAGAGATAAAGAAATACCAAGGATGCAAAAAGTAAATAAAAATTTTGTGGTTTACCGCTATACAGAAATAGTACTATTGCTATTTGGTTTAGGATTGTTTTTTTATTTCAGAAATAATGCAGATAAAACTTTTTGGGTTGGCCTGGGTATTGCCCTGGCAATAGAAGCTGCTATAAGTTTAGGCGCTGATTTTTTTGCTGAAAAAAGAGCAGGTGTTTATGCAAATGGGATACAGTCGTATATCAATCAATCAAAATAAATAATTTAGTCGCCATTTTTTGTAGCTACTTAATTAATGAAGTGAAAACAATAGTTTACATAGGAACAAGTCTTGATGGTTTTATCGCAAGGAAAGATGGAAACATTGATTGGCTGGTACAATTTGCAAACGACCAGGCTATTAGTGCCTATAAAGAATTAACAGACAGAATTGATGCAATTGTAATTGGCAGAGGTACTTTTGAGAAAGTACTTACTTTCCCTTCATGGCCTTATGAAAAGAAGGTATTTGTACTAAGCAATAATATTAAACAAATGCCAGGCATAGTAAGGGATAAAGTAACTATACTTTCAATGAAACCAAAGGAATTGCTAAATTATCTTTCCGGCAAAGGTTTTTCAAATATCTATATTGACGGGGGAAAGGTGATACAAGACTTTTTAAAAGAAGACCTTGTCGATGAACTAATTATTTCCAAAGCTCCAATACTTATAGGAAATGGTATTCCATTATTTGACTATCTTGATTCTGATCGTCAGTTCAGGCATATAAGAACAGAGGTACATTCCAATGGGCTGGTAAGAAGCTATTACGAAAGGACGAAATTAATAATCAACGGCGGTTAACAAACGCAAATATCTGAACAGTTACACCGGGCATTTTTCATGATAATTGATCAATTCAATAGGCGTTTTTTCAAATTCATATCCTGCATACCTGGTTACAATTTCATCCAATACGGCATCTATTTCTTCTACTGTTTTTAATGTTACCAGCTGATACCGGTATTCCTTAATACCCGGCAACCCTTTTAAATAGTTGGCATAATGACGGCGCATTTCAAAAATACCCACCACCGGTCCCTTCCATTCAAAAGATTTATGTAAATGTTTTTTACAAACCTCCACCCTGTCTTCAATTGTAGGAGAGGGTAAATGTTCACCTGTTTCGAAGTAATGTTTTATCTCTTCAAATATCCAGGGGTAACCAATGGCAGCCCTGCCAATCATAATACCATCTACACCATATTTATTTTTATACTCCAGCGCTTTCTGCGGACTATCAATATCACCATTACCAAAAATGGGTATTTTAATTCTTGGATTGTTTTTTACTTTGCCAATTAGTTCCCAATCTGCATGGCCCTTGTACATTTGTGCACGGGTACGTCCATGTATGGCCAGTGCTTTAATGCCAACATCCTGTAACCTTTCCGCCACTTCTTCAATATTCCTATGCTCATCATCCCAACCCAATCTTGTTTTTACTGTTACCGGTAACGAAGTTGATTTTACAACGGCGGCGGTTAAACGCACCATCAGGTCAATATCTTTTAAAACTCCGGCGCCTGCACCCTTCATGGCAACTTTTTTTACAGGGCAGCCAAAATTAATATCCAACAGATCCGGATTGGTAACGTCTACAATTTTTGCAGCAAGGGCAAGGCTTTCTTCATCGCCTCCAAAAATTTGTATACCCACGGGTTTTTCGTAATCAAAAATGTCTAATTTTTTGCGGCTCTTAATGGCATCCCTTATCAGTCCTTCAGACGAAATAAATTCCGTGTACATCAAATCTGCCCCTTTGTCTTTACAAACAGCCCTGAATGGAGGATCGCTGACATCCTCCATAGGGGCCAGTAATAAAGGAAAATCAGGAAGTTGCAGGTTACCGATTGAAGGCATAATATCTGTTTGATGTTTATTTTTTACTATTTATTGTTCCTATATTTTAAAAAGGTTCTTTTAAAAACAGCAAACAAAAAACTGTGAACTGTAAACTTTTTAGGGTGTAAATTTACGCACTTATACGCAATCACTATGGCGCATTTTGCAACTAAACGTTTTAATTACTGGGGCCAGCTGGGTATTTTAACAGCTTTTTGTGGCATCGGGCTCATCGTTGGCGGCCTTGCAAGTTTAAGTCCTTTATTAGGAAAAATTAATTTAAAAGATTTGAGCGGAGGTTCGGCAACTGACGTAATGGACAAACTATTAGTACCAGAAAATGCCACTGCTTTAAGATGGATGCAATTTATTTCTACGTTATTCTTATTTTTTTTACCAGCTTTTTTTTATGCATTGGTATGCCATAAAAAACCATTGGTGCATTTGGGTTTTACATATACCATCGATGCAAAACAGGTGTTGGTAGTAGTATTAATAATGTTAGCCTGCCTCCCTGTTGTGGGCGCCTTACAGGAGCTTACAGAAATGTTGCCCTGGTCCAAAGCCATGCTGCATCAATTTAACGCAGCAGAAGAGTCATACAATAAACAGGTTACGGCTATTGCAAGGATGGATAATTTTTTTGATTTTATTGTTTCGGTAGTAATGATTGCTTTTTTACCTGCAGTATTTGAAGAAACTTTATTCAGGGGAGGGCTTCAAAATTTATTGAGCCGTTGGTTTAAAATGCCCATACTGGCTATTATTGTTACAGCTATTATTTTTAGTGCGGTGCATGGTTCTTATCTTGGTTTTTTAAGCAGGTTTGCACTTGGTTTTGTTTTAGGATGGATGTATTACCGCACCGGCAATATCTGGTTAAACATCATCGGGCATTTTTTTAATAATGCCTTTGCCATTACGATGTTATATATCTCAACCAAGCCGGGTACAAAACCAGACCCCTCTAAAATAGATGACCATTTTCCATTATGGATTGGGGTGGCGAGTATTGCATTAGTATATGGGTTGTTTAAATATTTTGAAAAAATAAGTAAAAATGATATTGACAGGCCCGGTGAAGAAGTTTTGATTGCTTATTATGATAGTTCCAATAACCCTTTTTTAGCTGATACAGAAAATATCGGCAACAACAATCAATTGTAATTTTAATGGCGTTAAATATTGAAACGTTAAAGACCCGTTCGTTAACAGCGGTAGTTTTTGTAGCAGTAATGCTGGGTGGTTTATTATGGAACCAATGGAGTTTTATACTGCTGTTTACCATTGTACATTTTGGCTGCTGGTATGAGTTTGTGAAACTGATGAAGAAAATTTATGGCAGCCAATATTTGAAATACTGTTTATTTGGACTGATTTACATTACAATGCCAGTAACCATGTTAATAAATATGCGGCTCGATGGCGGAGTATTTTTTGACCTTGGTTACGTTTTACCCTGTACCATCATTTTCTCTATTTGGATAAATGATACAATGGCATATATGGTTGGTTCTTTAATTGGGAAAACACCTTTCTCAAAAATATCTCCAAAAAAAACCTGGGAGGGTACGATTGGAGGAGCTATTTTATGCGTGGTTGTAATTGGAACGGCAGGGTATTTAACAATGAATAATTTTAAGCAATCAGCTATTATCGCCGCCATTTCCGCCATATTTGGCACGGGGGGAGACTTACTGGAAAGCAAATTAAAACGAATGGCCAATGTAAAAGACAGTGGCTCTATAATGCCCGGTCATGGTGGTTTTTTAGACAGGTTTGATTCTTTAATGGTGGCTGTTCCGTTTGTATGGTTATACATAAAATTATTTTTCTAAAACTAATTTTTAAGCGCCCCGTCTTGTCTCCGACCAAAGGGTAAAAGACCGATACTCACTTACAGGCAGATAGCCTCCTTGCAAAACATTCTTACCTAAAACTAAAAATTTTTGTTTCTACACCGTACATTTGCCGTTCAAATCTAACGCATGACCATTCATCGGGAAGGATATAAATCAATTGCTATCGGGGCCTTGATATTTGGCACAATTAATTTGATTTATTTTTATTTTTTTAGTGCCAGTAATTCCTGGTTAGGATTTGTTCTTTTTTTTGCCACTTTATTCCTCTTACTTTTCCTGATTTCTTTTTTTCGCATACCCGACCGTAAGCTGACTATTAACGGCAATGCCATCATAGCTCCGGCAGATGGTAAAGTGGTAGTAATAGAAGAAACAGTTGATACAGAATATTTTAAGGATAAGCGCCTGCAGGTATCCATCTTTATGAGCCCGGCAAACGTACATGTAAACAGGAATCCAATGGATGGCAAGGTAGTATATACCAAATACCATAAAGGAAAATACCTTGTAGCATGGAACCCGAAATCGTCTACTGATAATGAACGGCACTCAGTGGTTTTAAGAAACGGGGATACCGAAATTTTGGTAAAGCAAATTGCGGGAGCCATGGCAAAACGTATTGTAAATTACCTTCAGGTAGGGCAAAAAGTTAGCCAGGCACAGGAGTTTGGTTTTATAAAATTTGGGAGCCGGGTAGATGTTTTATTACCGGTTGGCACTAAAATAAATGTCGATTTAAACCAGGCAGTACAGGGAGGTGTTACCGTTATCGCAACATTGCAGTAGTAAAAATTTAACAGTCAAAAATTGGCTGTGTTTAATTATACACTTATTTTTACTTTCTTCTTAAAAAATAATATTAAAAACATATGAAAAAGGTATTGCTATTGGCCACCGCAGCTTTATTGATATCAGGAGCAAGTTTTGCTGATAAAGGAAAAGATAAAGATAAAAAGCAAAAATGTTCAAAATCAAGCTGTTCGAAATCAGGTAAATCATGTGGCAAAACAACGAGTACTGCTACAGCTACAAAGTAATTGGTATTTTACCAGTAAAAAGCCTCTTCAACCGAAGAGGCTTTTTTTATCAGCATTATTGAGCCGCTAAAATATCTGTTCCAATTCTTTAAGGTGATGAATGATATACGTGGGCTTAACATCAGTACCCGACTTTATATGATTTACAAAAATACAATCCATACCTGCGTTCATGGCTCCTTGTATATCTGCATCCAGGTTATCACCAAGCATAATGCTTTCGGCGAGTGAAGCGCCTGCTTTATTTAAAGCATATTCAAAAATTTGTTTTTTTGGTTTGAGGCTGTTACTTGCCTCAGAAGTGATCATATGAGTAAAGTATTTACTAAGGCCGCTATTATTTATTTTGCTCCACTGCGTTTTTTCAAAACCATTAGTAATAAGGTGTAAAGCATAACCTTTGCTTTTCAGGTAATCTAATATTTCAATGGTATGCGGAAACAATATTTTTTTTGTGGGTAATATTTCCAGAAATTTTGCGCTCATATCTTTGGCCAGTTGTTCACTACCCAGCTTAAATTCTAACATAGTACGCCACATGCGTTTCCATTTTAATTCTTCGCTGCTGATAAATCCTTTATAGTACCTGTCCCATAAAATTTCATTGTGAAAAAGATAATGTTTATAAAAACTAATAAATGGAGAAACCCCTTTTTTTTCCAGTTCAAAAAAAGCGTGTATTTCTAATAGTGTTTCTTTGGCGTTGGCGTCAAAATCCCATAAGGTATGATCAAGGTCGAAAAATAAATGTTTATATAAAGGCATCCCGGATGAATTGTTGTTAACTTGTTATGTAGCCTGTGTAGATTACTTTTGCAAAGCTAATGGTAAACAATTTATTGATTAAATTTTTTAAATGAATATAGTAATAACAGGCGCCAGCAAAGGGATTGGAAAAGCTATTGCAGCAAGTTTTGCAGCCGAAGGTGCTAACCTTTTTTTATGTGCGAGAAATGAACTTACCTTATATAATACAGTGGCTGAATTGCAGGTAAAAAACAGCAACAGCACTATCAATGCACAGCCTGCAGATATTTCAACAAAAGAAGGTGCGGAAAATTTTGGGCAATGGATATTAAATAAATCGATACCCGTTGATGTGCTGATAAATAATGCAGGGCATTTTATGCCTGGGAGTGTTTATAATGAAGAAGAAGGTCTTTTGCAAAAAATGATGGATACAAACTTATACAGTGCTTATCATCTTACCAGGAAACTTCTTCCTGCGATGATTGAACGCCGGCAAGGGCATATTTTTAATATGTGCTCTATTGCGTCTTTACACGCTTATCATAATGGAGGCAGTTACAGCATCAGCAAATTTGCATTAATGGGATTTAGTAAAAATTTACGGGAAGAGCTAAAACAGTATAATATCAAAGTAACTGCTGTTTATCCAGGGGCCGTAATGACAGAATCGTGGAGTGGTTTTGATAATACAACACAAAGAATTATGGAGGCCGGTGATATCGCTGCAATGATAGTGGCTGCTACCAAACTTTCGCCCCAGGCGGTTGTCGAAGATATTATCATACGTCCGCAGTTAGGCGACCTTAAATGATAGTTTTGTAATTGACGGTTCTTAGCATCTTATTCTTTAACAGTTTTTTATAATCAATTGTAATATTGTTTACCATTACGGCGCAGCTATAATTTATTTTTGCATTACCATATATTATGAGCCTTTCGTTAAAAAAATTATTACTGCTTGGTATTTTATTGCCGATAATGAGTCATCAGGCTTTACTGGCCCAGACAAGTTTTACTGCAACCATCAGCCCTTCAACCATTGGTAAAGATGAAACAACCGAATTAAGGCTGATGATAGAAAATGCCAGCCAAGTAGAGCAATTTATACCTCCTTCCTTAAAAGATTTTATTATAGTAAGCGGGCCCAACCAGGAAAGCGGCATACAACACAACAATGGTGTTACAAAACAATATATAGGTGTATCTTACCTGTTGCGCCCAAAACGAAAAGGCAATTTTACCATTGCAACTGCAACCGTAAAAGCCGACGGTAAAATATTAAAAACAAATACTGTTACAGTTGAAGTCACCAATTCAGCCGCAGCCAATAATCAAAATGCCAACAGCTCGCCCTTTAATGCATTTTCTTTTTTTGATGAACCTGTACAGCAGCAGGCAGATAACAGGGATTTTATTTTAAAAAAGGGAGAAAATATAGCAGCTAAGATTGATAAAAATATTTTTATAAAAGTAGATGTAGATAAAACCAGTTGTTATATCGGCGAACCCATTGTAGTAACCTATAAACTATTTACCCGTTTAAAATCTGAAAGTAATATCACTAAAAACCCTTCGTTTAATGGCTTTTCGGTAATTGACCTTGGGCAGCCGGGAAGTTCTTTTTATAGTATTGAAAAATTGAACGGCAGGGCATACAATGTATACACACTGCGCAAATCACAATTGTATCCCTTGCAGGCCGGAGCTATGGATATAGAGACAGTTGAGGTGGAAAATAATATACATTTTATAAAAGAAACATTTTTAAGAAGCCACCAGGTGAATGCAGATGATATAAGCAATTGGGAAAGGACTGGGATAGCATCTGAAGCAATGCAGGATGAAAAAGTAACCCTGCAAAGTAAACCAATAGTGATTATGGTAAAGCCTTTACCGGATACAAATAAGCCGGCTTCCTTTAGAGGTGCAGTGGGAAACTTTACATTACAAACTGCTGTTGAAAAAAATAATTTATTTTCAAATGATGCAGGAAAACTGCAGCTCGTTATCGAAGGACAAGGGAATATCAACCTGGTAAATGCACCGGAAATTGCATGGCCACAGGGCATTGAAAGTTATGAAGCAAAGATAACTGAGTCGTTAAATAAACAGGCTGTACCGCTTAGGGGCAGCAAAAGTTTTGAATACCCGTTTACAGTAGCAAAGGAAGGTACCTATACACTACCGGCAGTGGAATACAGTTACTTTGACCCTTCTTTAAAAAAATATAAAACTATTACCAGCAAGCAAATTGTGGTTACAGTAGCAAAAGGCACTGGCAAAACCGCTATTACCAAAAATGACATGGTAGTTAAAAACAGTAACGGACATTTTACGGAAACTGTTTTTACAAACCGTTTATGGTTTATTTTTCCTGTTGCACTCCTTATTTTTGCAGGGTTGTTTTTCTGGATAAAAAGTGAAAACAACAAAGAAAAAACCAAAGCAATTGCTTTAAAACAGAAGGAAATAAAATCTGTTATGGTTGAATTAGCCAAAGCACCTGTAAATCCTTTAATTGACACAGAAGCCATGCTGGTTCAGCATAATAGTAAAGGGTTTTATGAAGCACTTAATAAAGAACTGCGTAAATTTTTAGTAGGGCAATTGAACGTTCCGGTTGAAACCATCAATAAAAAACGCATTGCAGAAGAGCTGGATAAAAAAGGAGTAGCAGTTGGTACAGGCTTACAGATTCAGCAATTATTGTATGATGTTGAATGGCAGCTATATACCCCTTTTACTGATGAAAATAAAATGGAAGAGATGTACCAGGCAGCCAATACAATTGTACACGCGTTTAGCCCAGTTTCGTAAAGGACTATTGCACTTCCGTATATTTATAGCCCATCCCCCGTACTGAATGAAAATATTTAGGGTTACGGCTGTCTTCTTCAAAATACTTACGAAAGCTTAAAATAAAATTATCAATGGTTCTTGTGGTGGGGTATACATTGTAGCCCCATACTGCCTGCAATATCTTTTCCCTGGTTACTACCTCGTTTTTATTTTCTATCAGCAGCTTTAACAGCATTATCTCTTTTTTTGTAAGCTCAATTTTTTCACCATCTTTAGTAATACATTCCAGGGCTTTAAAATTAACCTGGTTTTTACCAAAATGATAAACCTGCTCTAGCGGTTTTCTTATGGCAAGGCGTTGGCTTTTTGCTACCAGTTTGCTTACCCTTAATAACAATTCTTCAAGGTTAAAAGGTTTGGTTAAATAATCGTCTGCTCCTTTTTTTAGGCCAAGTACCCTGTCGGCACTGCTGTTTTTTGCACTTAAAATTAAAATAGGGATATCGTTATTTTGAAGCCGTATACTTTCGCAAACGCTTATACCATCCAACTCCGGCAGCATTACATCCAATATCATTAAATCAAAATGTTCCTGCTGCACAGCTTTTAATGCTTCAACACCGTCGTAAGCGCAGGTTACTTCATAATCTTCCAACTCCAAGTTCAGCTTTAATGCTTCCTGAAGATTTTCTTCATCCTCTACCAATAATATAGATATTTTTTTTTTAGCCATTTTATGTGTTATCAGTGCAAAACCAGCAATTACTATTGCTTGAATTTAATTGTAAAATTACTGCCGGCAGTAATATTATCAGTTAAAAAAATTGCCGCATTGTGCTGTTGTACAATTTTTTTGGTAAGATATAAACCAAGCCCGGTTCCTTTTGCTCCCTTTGTAGCTTTATTGCCAGTTCTGTAATATTTGTCAAAAATTTTTTTCTTTTCATCATCCTTAATGCCTTTTCCCTGGTCTTTTACAGAAAGGTTTATGCCGTCCTCTTTTTTGTACAGCACTATCGTTATGGGCGATTCTTTGGGAGAATACTTAACAGCATTATCCAATAAATTATTGATACCCATTTGCAGTAGAAGCTGGTCGCCGTTTACAAATATATCTTCTGCAATAGAGGCATCAATTTGCCGCTGTGGAAAGCGAAGCGCACAATCATGCACACAATCATTTACCAGTTCTGTAAAATTAATTTCCTCCTTTGTAATGCGGTACCCGCCAGCTTCTATCTGCGATGCAAGCAGCATATTATTACAAAGTGCATTTAACCTGTTGGTTTCCTGAATGGTATTTTGCAATAGCTTTTGTTGCTGGTTTTCTTCTAACTTTCGCTTTATAAGTGTTTCTAAATTTAGCTTGGTAACAGCAATAGGGGTTTTTAATTCGTGCGTAATGGCCATCATAAAATTTTGCTGCTGCTGGGTTGATATAAATTGCCGCCTTACCGACCTGAATATAAAAACCGCACTGGCCAGAATCAGTAAAAGAAAAGTGGTTCCTTCACCAATGTATTGTATGGTTTTTCTTTTTTCAATAGAGTTTAATTTTTGAATATCATCAATATAAGTTGGACTATCCTTCTTTAATTGCTCCTTTTCAAATTGTATCATCTGCCGGTTTTGCACATTTAAAGCAATAAACCAATATACCAGTGCAGATACAATGTAAATCAGCAATACCCAATAAACTGCAAAAATTAAACGTAAGCGTTTTGTTTTAAAGAAGTTGAATGTCATTACAGGAATTATGCTATTAATAAAGGTTGATATCCTTGTAGTATAGAATTTAGTAAGGAGCAATAAAGCATAGGTGGTATTTACTTCGCCTTTTCTACTCTTACACCTACGCTCATAACATTGGCCAATGGGTTCTGTCTCATGATTTGCGCAATAGAGAACTTATAATTCCCAGCTTTGTTAAACTTTACAGGACCATTGGTAATTAATTTACGCAGCTCCCACACATCATCCATTCCTGTTCCTTCCCAGCCTTGTGCGTCGGTACCAAGCTGAAGGTCGAATTTTTGATAACGCATGGTATCTGCGGGCGATCGCGTACCCACATTAAGCCAGATATTATTGTATTGGTAAGCATCCGTATGCCGCAATACAATATACACGTTGTAAGAAACCGTGGTATCTTTTATTACAAAATCAAAATTTGGGATCAAAGAATATTGCCACTGATTCTTTGGGATGACAGTATTTTTTTCAAATACATCCAGTTGAGTGCAAGCCGAAAGACATACACTAACAATTACAAAAAATAAAAAACCGGTAATGTTTATGGGTAAATATACCTTTCTTCTCACAAAAAAAAATTTATACAAAAATAAAACTTGTTGTTTTTGAAAACAAAAAAGCCTTTTTACAATACATTTAATACCTGCTCTTTGGCTTTCTCCAATTCATCCTTCATGGTAACCACGCATTTTTGAATATCGGCATCGTATGCTTTACTGCCGGTGGTATTTATTTCACGCCCTATTTCCTGTATAACAAAAGATAATTTTTTACCTTTTGCAGCATCACCATCTGCCAAAAGATCAATAAAATATTCGCAATGCTGTTTTAACCTCACCTGTTCTTCGTGAATATCAATTTTTTCAATGTAGTAAATCAATTCCTGTTCCAGCCGGTTACCATCATGATTTTCTTTGCCAACGTGCTGTTCGAGTAACTGTACAATCTCTTCCCTGATCCGCTTCATGCGGTTGGGTTCTAATTTTACAATAGCTTCTTCCTGTGCATTAATATTGGTAATACGTTTTATCAAATCCTTTTCCAAACTTGCGCCTTCATCTTCCCGATGTTTATTTAATTCTGCCAGCGCACTCTGCAACACTTTTTTAAAATCTTCAAAGTCATCATCATTCAGGATATCGTTGGTGGGTGTTACCACTTCAGGCAACCGTAAAAGCGAACTTAATACAGCGTTTGTATCTATATTAAGTTCACCTGCCAGTTGTTCTATCTGGCGGTAATAGGCTTTAATTAAATCAGTATTAATATTTACCGGTTTAGAAGTACCGTTTTGTTTAATGGTAATTACACAATCAATAGTACCCCTTACCAATTGCTCCTGCAAAATATTTCTTATTTCAAATTCGTAGGGCCTCAACAAGGGAGGTAACCTCATCTGCATTTCAAATTGTTTGCCGTTGAGTGATTTTATTTCAACTAAAAATGTTTTGTCATTTACTGTTTGTTCTGCCCGGCCAAAGCCAGTCATTGATTTAAGCATACGGCTATTATTATTTTAAACGTTTTAAAGAAACAAGAAGCTACAAGTTATAGGAAATAAACTCATTTGCTCAATTTATGCAAATCATTTCTGTTAGGGAAAAGAAAATGGCTTATTTCGCCCAGTGTTAATATGCGCATTTCGCCGGGTTGAAGTGATTGGATGGTACAGTTTTGTATGCTGTAACGTATAAGTCGCAGGGTAGGAAAACCAACTGCTGCTGTCATTTTACGTACCTGCCTGTTTTTACCTTCTGTGAGCATTAATTGTATCCAGCTGGTAGGCAGGTTTTTTCTATATCGTATTGGCGGATTTCTGTCTGGTACAAGCGGGGGCAATTTAAATATAGTTGCCTTAGTTTTTTTTGTGCGGTATAATTTTCCGTCTACAGTAATGTCAACACCTTGTTGAATATTATGTATAGCTTCCTCATTCATTTCTCCGTCAACCTGTACCCAATATTCCCGCTCGTGCGCAAACAAAGGATTTAATAACTGGTGATTTAATTTTTTATCGTTGGTAAGTATCAGCAATCCTTCACTGTCATAATCCAATCTTCCAACAGCATATACATTGTTAGGAACATCAAAAAAATCTTTTAATGTTTGCTTTCCATCGCCGGAAGTAAATTGCGACAATACATTAAATGGTTTGTAAATGATGGAGTAAAAATCCAAGAGAAAATAAATTACAGTTGTATAAAATTAAACAATGATAAGAGTAAAAACATTTTTTAGAAGCCTTGTAAAAATAATAAAGCCTGGCATTTGATAGCCAGGCTTTGTTATATTAATGGGTTAGTAAGTACCAGGAAATAAATTTCCACACACAATATTAAAAAGAATTTATGCTAACCAAAAAAATATTTGCATAAAATTTATGCACATTTAATTTTAGCCTGTGGATAAGGGCATGCTCAATGAGGCAATGTTGTATGTTTAAACGAGTTGTATTTATCAATGTATTTTTAGAACTACTGCATACAATAAAATATTGATTGGCTGAAAGTATTGATATTACTGGTATTACATCGAATGCAGTTTTTAATAAAAAATCAATCACTAAAAATCTATGGAAGCAGCAGCAACATTTTTTACTTTGACGAAGCTGATTTTTTACTCGCTTTTTAGTCTAATAAAAAAATGAAAATTTTTTCCTTTACCTGCTCATTTTTGCGTTTTTGTGCAACATTTCTTTAAAGGACTAATAAAACAAAGCAGCCTACCTTTGAGAAAATTTTAATTATATGCAATTTCCTTCCCCGGTTTCTGTACAATGGATAGCCAATTTTATTAATGCAGCATTGATTGGTGATGTTAACAGCC
Organism: Ferruginibacter sp.; assembly: GCA_043745405.1. Lineage (GTDB taxonomy): Bacteria > Bacteroidota > Bacteroidia > Chitinophagales > Chitinophagaceae > Ferruginibacter. Next base: position 77,631 of record JAYTTI010000154.1, read on the forward strand.
ATGCAACGGGTATCAATGAAATAAATAATGTTGCCATCGGTGATTTGGTATTTGTAGATCATCCTAAATACTATGATAAGTGCATCAATAGTGCCGCCAATTTTATCATTATCAATAAAGCTATTGAAGTACCTGCTGGAAAAACGTTGTTGCTGGTGGATGATCCTTTTGAAGCGTACCTTAAAATTGTACAACATTTTTCTCCCTTTGTCCCTTCATTAAAAGCAATCAGCGACAGTGCTGTTGTCGGAGAAGGTTCGGTTGTGATGCCCAATTGTTTTGTTGGCAACCATGTCAGCATCGGAAAAAACTGTATTATTCATCCCAATGTAAGCATCTATGATAGCTGTATTATAGGTGATAATGTAGAGATACATTCCGGCACCACTATTGGCAGCGATGCCTTCTATTTTAATACAAAAAAAAACAGGGAATTGTGGTACAAAAAAATGGACAGTTGCGGTATTGTTTTAATTGAAGATAATGTAGAAATTGGGGCCAATTGTACCATTGACCGCGGTGTAAGTGCAGTAACAAAAATTGGCAAGGGAACTAAATTTGACAACCTGATACATATTGGCCACGATACCGTTATTGGCAAAAACTGTTTGTTTGCAGCGCAGGTGGTAGTTGCAGGTTGTGTGATTATTGAAGACGGTGTTACACTTTGGGGACAGGTGGTAGTAAACAAAACATTAACTATTGGCGAAAATGCGGTGCTGCTGGGCAGAACAGGTGTAGGATCCAGCTTAGAAGGAAATAAAACCTATTGGGGTGCACCTGCCCAGGATGCAGGACTGGCAAAAAGGGAATTGGTTTGGATAAAAAGAATTCCGCTGCTTTGGGAAAAAGTAATGAACAAATAAAAAGTGCACAAAGCAAAAGGCTTAAAGCTGAAAGCTTTGCAATAGTCAGATTTTTGACCATTTATTTAAAACGTCTTAACGTCTTAACGGCAAAAAAATCTTTTAAATTTTATTGCGGAATAAAATCATACGGTAGCACATCTGCTACTTTTTGCCATGTCCAGTAACCGTTAATGGTTATATCATTCTGGTCAAAAAAATATCCATTCTGTTCTATTCCTAATGATGCTTCGGGTGCGATGGTTAACACCGAAAGCTGAAACTTCCTTGGTGCATCACCTGTTTGAGAAATGTATAAAGCATCGGGTGCTTCTTTGGTATATAGTACTGCAAGGTTTTGCTGGTTAGGCATTATTTCAACCAATTGTGTACTATCGGTTTTTTTATAATTCAATGCACCATAAAAATCCGCTACCGTAATAGCAGTTTCTGCATCATTGTTTTTTGCTACCAGTTGAATTTCAAAACCCTCTTCTTTTATTTTTTTATTATATACACTCCGCATAAAATGCACCATAGAGCCATGGTATGCCTTTAGCCTGTTATTGTGCCAGTTTGTTTTTTGTGCCTCATCTACCGGCTGCATATTGTTAAACAATGGATAACCCGAATAAGTGCTTAGTTCAGAAGCGTACTCATGCGTAAATGAATCCAGCGTGTATTTTATTGTATAGCCCAACGCAAGATTTTCTATTTCCAGCGGTGCTGTTGCCAATACTTTTAAACGGTTTTTCTTTTTGTAATAATAAAACTTCAGTGCGTCCATATTTTTTATGGTACACTGGCTGCTGTTGGGTGTTTTACCAATAAAATTTTCTATAAAAAAACTACCATATTTTTCTAATCCGTCTTTTACTTCATTACTTGATTTTATCACTACATCCCCTAAAGATTTTTCATTTTGCGAAATTACAATCACTATATTTTTATCCAGTGCATCAGCAGCGCTGATGCGCCTTATTACTGTTTGGTACCCGGTAAAAGTTATTATAAGGTCGTAGCCCCCATTCTGTAACCGGAGAGTAAAATTTCCCTGTTGGTCCGTTGCTGTGCCAAGCGTAGTGTTTTGGGCAAAAACAGAAGCTCCCTGTAAAGGCAATTGTGTTGCTGCATCTATTACTTTGCCGGTGATAAGGTAATTATCTGTTTGTGCAGTAGCACAAAACGACACAAGGAGAATATAAAAAATGGAGATAATTTTTTTCATACGGGTTAATTTGTTGTTTACTTTTTAAAAAAAGTAAATGGATTTTAAAACTATTACAAAACGAATATACGTTAAAGCTTGTTAAGCTTTTGTTGCAATGCAGTACAGGTTTGTGCAATTGTTTCTTCAATATTGCGGTAACTGAATTGCGGCAAAAACTTTTTTAATTTACTATTATCAAAATATACTTTTTCCAATGCTGCTGCTGCTGTTTCTTTTGTTACCAACGGGGCCTTGCCGTTAAAGAGGCTTTTAATTGCTTCAAGCCGCCACACAATTTTTGCAATCAGTGGAGTTACTTTTCTGCCAGGTATTTTTTTATTAAAACCCTTCGCTATTAAATTAAATATTTCCTGGTAGGTTTTATTGTCTGCACTAACAATAAACCGTTCAGCGCTGATATCGCTCTCCATTAACTGTATCATAATGGCAGCAACGTCTTTTACATCTACAAAACCGGTTACCCCATTGGAATACCAGGGAAAATTGTCATAATAAGTTTTAAAAATCTGCGAGCTGCCACCATTCCAGTCACCGGCACCTAATATAACCGAAGGGTTTACCACCACTGCATTTAAGCCTTCACCAATACCACGCCAAACTTCCAGCTCTCCTGAATATTTGCTTTGGCCATAATTACTTAAGCCATCTTCTTCTGTCCAGTTTATATCTTCGGTAATAGGTTTACCGTCTTTTCTTCTGCTTAAGGCAGCAACTGAACTTACATGTACCATTTTTGTAACCCCGGCATTAAGTGCAGCATTTACTACATTGGCTGTTCCTTCAATATTTACTTTAAAAAGTTTCTCTTTATGCTTAGGGTCAAATGTAATAATAGCGGCACAATGATATACCTGTTCAATGCCCTGCTGCATCAGTTCTTCCAAACCAACCACATCCAAAATATTGCATTGGCATTGCGCAAATAATGGGGAATTAAAATCGGCCAATAAAGTTTTATTGTAGGTAGCAGTAACTTTTTTACCCTGTACAAGCAGTTGTGTAATTAATTCTTTACCCAATAAGCCACTACCGCCGGTTACAAGAATCATATATGGATATTAATGTGTTGAATTACGAAGATAACGGCTATCTTTTAAATGATAAATGACTGCCGTGTATGCTTTTTGCCGTTAAGGCGTGGAGGCGTTTTTATTTGCTTTCCAGCTTCACGTCTCAACGGCCATTCTTTATTTTGGCTAAATAGTTTTGCCGTTTAGGCGTTTAGACGTTTTATTTACTTTCCAACTAAACGTCTTAGCAGCTATTCATCAAACATTTAAATTTAATAAGTATAAAAACCTTTGCCGGTCTTTCTGCCCAACTCGCCTTTACTTACTTTATCTATTTGTAATGCAGCAGGCGCAAATCTTTCTTCATTATCAAATGCCTCATAAATGCTTTTTGCTACTGCCAGGTTAATATCTAAACCAATCAGGTCCATCAATTTAAAAGGGCCCATTTTAAAACCTGTTGCTTCCAACACAGCATCAACATTTTCAATGGTTGCAATGCCTTCTTCTACCAATTTAAAAGCTTCAAGATAATAATGCCTTGCCACCCGGTTTACAATAAAGCCGGGAGCATCTTTACAAATTACCGGTATCTTTTTCATTTGTATGCACAAGGCATAAATGTCCTGCACTGTTGTAGCATCTGTTTGTTGGCCCTTCACCACCTCCACCAACTTCATGACTGGTGCCGGGTTAAAAAAATGCATACCCAAAAACCTTTGCGGATAAGCAATTACCGACTGTATTTCAGTAACAGAAAGAGAGGATGTATTGGTGGCAAAAATAGTGGAGGGTGTATTGATTGTTGCCAGCTGATTAAACAGGTCAATTTTTGGAGCAGCTTTTTCTACAATGGCTTCAATAATTAAATCGGCTTTGCAACCGCTGATATTGTTTGTAAAAAAAATGCGGTTAAAAATTTGTTCATTTTCTTCTAAAGAAATTGCCTGTTTATCGGTAAGGTATTGTAAGTTTCTTTTTATGATACTGGTTGCTTTTTGAAGTATGTCTTTATCAAGGTCAAACAATATAGTTGGATGATTGCTTTGCGCTGATACAAGGGCTATGCCACTACCCATGGTACCTGCACCCGCTACTGCAATTGTTTGTATCATACGTTAAAAATAAAATTACTGTAGGGTCAGGCCGCGGCCTGACCCTACACAGCAGATGTAAACTGTTTTAAAAAGCGTACATCGTTTTCACTAAATAGGCGAAGGTCTTTTATCTGGTATTTCAACATCGTTATTCTTTCTATACCCATACCAAAGGCAAAGCCTGTATATTTATTACTGTCAATACCACAGTTATCCAATAAACTTGGGTGAGCCATTCCACAACCTAAAATTTCTACCCAGCCGGTATGCTTGCATACATTGCAACCGGTACCACCACATATTAAACAGGAAATATCCATTTCGGCACTTGGTTCAGTAAACGGAAAATAGCTTGGCCTGAAGCGTATCTTTACATCGTTACCAAACATCTCCTGCACAAAAAAATACAGGGTTTGTTTCAGGTCGGCAAAAGAAACATTTTCTGCAATGTATAAACCCTCTACCTGGTGAAAAAAGCAATGTGCCCTTGCACTGATGGTTTCATTTCTGTAAACACGGCCAGGGCAAATAATACGGATAGGCAATTTACCTTTTTCCATTTCCCTGACCTGCACACTTGATGTGTGTGTACGTAATAACCAATCAGGATCTTGATTAATATAAAAAGTATCCTGCATATCACGGGCAGGGTGATTTTCAGGCAGATTCAACGCTGTAAAATTATGCCAGTCATCTTCAATTTCCGGGCCCTCTGCAACAGCAAATCCTAAACGCTGAAATATAGAAACAATACGGTTACGCACCAGGCTAATAGGGTGGCGGCTGCCTAATGGCAATTCATCGGCTGGTAATGAAAGGTCTTGTTCATCGCCTGTGACCGGTGCCTGTGAGCTGGTTGCCATTTTTAGTTCTTCATATTTTGCTTCTGCAAATAATTTAAATTCATTCATTATTTGACCAAACTCCCTTTTTTTATCGGCAGCAACATTCTTCATTTCACCCATTACCTCTTTTACCAAACCTTTGGTGCCTAAATATTTAATACGAAAGGCTTCTGCCTCCTCACTTTTTTGTGCAACGAAATTGCCTATTTCTTTTTTATAGCCTTCAATTGCCAATAATAAATTATCCATATCGCAAAAATAAGGAAATGTGTTGAAGTAGTGAATGGCCGTTAAGGCGTTGAGATGTTTAGAGAGAATGGCCGGTAAGGCGGTAAGACGTAAAGATGGAAAACAAATAAAAAACGCCTCAACGTCTTACCGGCAAAAACTATTTACCCCAAATAAAAACTTCTCAACGGCAAAACTACTTACCTAAATAAAAAACGCCTTCACGTCTTACCGGCAAAAAAAACGTCTTACAGGCAAATCTAATTACCCTAAGTTTGCTACAAATTAAAAACGAATGCACGATCTTAATAATTTTTTATCACCCATTAATATAAACAGTTTAAATGACGACAGGGGATACAACGACGGACAGATAGCCAAACATATTCTTTTAAATGAGGGAGATATACCCAATGTAGAAAGCGCTGATATCGTTTTGGTAGGTGTGGGTGAGTCAAGGGGCAGTGGCATTTTTGATGCAGGTAACGATGCTCCGGATATTATACGTAAACAATTTTATCAGCTGCATTACTGGCACAATGATATTATACTTGCAGATATCGGCAATATAAAAACCGGCAATACCCTAAACGATAGTTATTCGGCTATTACGACGGTGCTTACTGAATTATTGAGGATGAACAAAACGGTGGTTTTATTAGGCGGTTCACACGATATAACTTTACCGCAATATTTTGCTTATAGAAAATTGCAAAAGGTAATAGAAGCAACCTGTATTGATGCAACCATCGACCTGCGTGGTGAAAGTTCTTTAAGGAGTGAAAACTTTTTGCTTGAAATGCTTACCAGTGAGCCAAATCTTGTAAAGCACTATAACCACATCGGTTTTCAAAGTTACCTGGTACATCCACGCATGCTGGAAATAATGGACAAGCTTAGGTTTGATTGTTTTCGTGTTGGAAAAATAAAAGAAAGCATTGAAGAAATGGAACCAGTTTTACGCAATACCAATTTATTAAGTTTTGATATCAATGCCATTAAAAACGCCGATGCGCCTGCAAATGAATGCAGCCCCAATGGCTTTACCGGCGAAGAAGCGTGTATACTTTCCCGTTACGCAGGTATGAGCACCAATATTACCAGTTTTGGATTATATGGGTACCAGCCATGGTCGGATTTACATGAGCTAACCGCCAAGCAAATGGCACAAATGCTTTGGTATTTTATAGATGGCAAAAGCCGGAGCAAACAGGAAGCATCTATGCAGGACAGTACCAATTTTAATGAATATCATACTGTATTTGCGGAAGGTGATACCAAATTTTTACAAAGCCGTAAAACTGGCAGGTGGTGGATGCAGTTACCTGATAAAACAATTATTGCCTGCAGTTATAACGATTATGTCAGCGCCAGCAGAAACGAAATCCCCGAGCGCTGGTTAAGGGCGCAGGAAAGAAATTAGTGTAGTAAAAAAATCAGGACAATAGATGAACAACAATACCAGTATCAATTTTTATTCGCTATGCATTATTGTATGCTCATTGTTTTTTTTGTCCTCCTGTTCTGTATCCAAAAAAATAGGCAAACAGGCCAATGATATTTTATTATATGATTCAGTTATTAATACTGGTCATACAGGCATCAGTATTTATGAACCGGCCACGGGTAAATACTGGTACGAACATCACGCAACAAAATTCTTTTTACCTGCCAGTAATGTGAAACTATTTTCATTATATGCCGGCATGAAATACCTGGGTGATAGTTTGATTGGCTTAAGGTATCAGCAAAAAGAAAATGAATTAATTATTTATCCAACCGGCGACCCCAGTTTTTTACATCCTGATTTTAAACAGCAACCAGTATTTGATTTTTTAAAAACTAAAAATAATATCAGTTACCATACCGCTAATTATAGCGATGGTCTTGGTCTTGGCTGGGCCTGGGATGATTATATGGATAATTATATGGTGCAAAGGAGTGAGTTTCCCATATATGGTAACCTTGCAGCTATATCAGCTGTTAATGGAACGCTTAGTGTGGTGCCAAAAAATATACCTCTCCATATTAAAAACCCAACAGAAAAAAATGAAACCAATGTTGAATGGGCGTTATCCAGAAAATGGGATAGCAATGATATTACTGCAACAATAGCTGGCGATACTGCTACAAAAAATATGTACCAGGTTCCCTACCTGCCAAACGATATACCCGGGTTTTTGTCAGATACTTTACACCAGCAAATAAACCAGGTTGCTAATACTGCAAAAGATGTGGTTGATAATAATAAGCTTAGCAAAATTTACTCTCAACCAGCCGACTCGTTGTTTAAACCAATGATGTATAACAGCGATAATTTTTTTGCAGAACAAACATTGCTAATGGTAAGCAATGAACATTTAGGTTATATGAGCGATGAAACAATAATCGATACCTTATTAAAAACCGATTTAAAAGAGATACCCCAAAAGCTACGCTGGGTAGATGGCAGCGGGCTTAGCCGTTACAATTTATTCAGCCCACAATCGCTTGTATATATTTTAAATAAAATGCAAACCCAGTTTGGTATGCAAAGATTGAAAGTTATTTTACCAACGGGAGGGTCAGGCACTTTTAAAAACTATTATGTAAAAGACAGTGGTTTTATTTATGCCAAAACGGGCAGCCTTAGCAACGTAATTGCACTCAGTGGATTTTTATATACAAAGAAAAACAAGCTGGTTATTTTTTCTGTTTTAATAAATCAGTTCCAGGGCAGCGCCACCAAAGTAAGACGCTCCGTAGAAAAATTCTTAGAAGGTATCCGGGAAGAATATTAAAAGGCAATAACATTACTATAAAAAATTATCCGCCTCACGATAAGCTTTTATTAGAGCCAGTTCGCCTTCTTTGCCTTTACCGGCATTACCATGTTCCATACCCAGCACACCTTTATAGCCTTTATTATAAATGTGTTTAAATATATTTTTATAATTCATTTCGCCGGTGCCGGGTTCGTTGCGGCCGGGGTTATCGCCTATCTGGTAGTAACCAATTTCATCATACACCAGGTCCAGTGTAGGGATAATATGTCCCTGGTTGCGTTGCACATGGTACATATCATATAAAATTTTGCAACTTGGGCTGCCCACTGCTTTGCAAATGGCATAAGCCTGGTCGGGTGTACGCAGAAACAGGTTGGGGTTATCACTCAACGGCTCCAGCACCATAATAATGCCATGAGGTTCTAAAATGGCGGTTCCCTTTTTAACCGCTTCAATTACATTGCCAGTTTGTACACCAGTGGGCAGGTTACGGTCAAAATCGCCAGGTACAACTGTTACCAGTTTACTGTTAAGGCGTTTGGCTATCTCAACGGCTGTCTTACAGGATGCTATGAATTTTTCAACCTGGTCGGCTTTACCCGATGCCAGCATATTACTATCATTACCTAAGCCCGGCTGCACAAATACGCCCATTGCCATACCGAGTTTGGCAAGTAGGTCTCCAATTTTTTTCTGCTGATCTTCCGGGCGGCCACTCATACCGTTATCTTCAATAGCACGAAAGCCATTGTCGTACCCAAATTTTATCTGGTCTAAAAAATTATCACCAGCACTATTTTTAAACATGCCGTCATGAAAGCCATAATTTAAATGAAAGGGTTTTTCATCTGTTGTTGTATTTTCAGTTTTGTCTTTAGCAAATGCAGCACTGCCGGAGCTAAGCAATGCTCCACCCGCTAACAATGATTGCTGCATAAATTTTCTTCTTTGCATAGTTTTTTATTTATAGCTTAAATGTAGCAACAATCATTTATAAAGCAGTAAATATTATGGAGGATATTTTTGGCGGAACATTATTTTATAGAATCAGTTGGATACAAACCTTAAAAGGCAGAACTTTAACGCTCAAAAAGCAATTACTGATTTTTATAAACCCGCTATATGCTGTTATTAGGTATTGATATAGGAACTTCTTCTATTAAAGTTGCCATTGTAGATGCGCAAACACAACAGTGCATTACAACTGTTCAATACCCTGATTCGGAAACAGGTATAACTTGCCTGCAAAAAGGATGGGCAGAGCAAAGCCCGGAAATGTGGTGGCAAAATGTACAGCAAACCATCATTAAAGCACATGCCTTAAAAAAATACAATCCACAGGATATTGGCGCCATTGGTATCGCCTATCAAATGCACGGTTTAGTTTGTGTAGATAAAGGCCAGCAGGTGTTGCGTGACAGTATCATCTGGTGTGATAGCCGTGCAGTTGACATTGGCAACAAAGCTTTTGATGCTATTGGTCATGAAAAATGTTTACAGCACCTGCTTAACTCACCCGGAAATTTTACGGCAGCAAAACTGGCATGGGTAAAACAAAACGAGCCAGAACGCTATGCTTTAATCGATAAAATTATGTTGCCTGGCGATTTTATTGCCATGAAATTAACAGGTAATATTACTACAAGCGTTTCATCTTTAAGTGAGGGCATATTCTGGGATTTTAAAAAACAGGAACTGTCAAAGGACTTGTTTGATTATTTTGGCTTTGATGAAGGATTGATTCCAGAAGTGAAAGAAGTGTTTACTATACATGGGGTGGTTCAATCTTCCATTGCCAAATCCTTATCTTTAAAAGAAGGAATTACTGTTGCTTACAAAGCGGGCGACCAGCCCAATAATGCTTTGTCGTTAAATGTGCTGGAACCGGGCGAAGTAGCTGCCACCGCAGGCACTTCAGGGGTAATTTATGGTGTAAGCGACCAGTTGGTGCACGATCAGCAATCAAGGATCAATAGTTTTGCGCATGTAAATTTTACAGAAGAACAAAAAAGAATTGGCGTACTACTGTGTATAAACGGAACTGGTATTTTAAATAGCTGGATCAAAAAGATTACTGGCAATACATTTTCTTATCCGCAAATGAATGAAGCTGCCGCTGCAATTGCACCGGGTAGCAATGGTTTACAAATGCTTCCTTTTGGAAATGGTGCCGAACGTATGTTGCAAAATAAATTGGTGCAAAGCCATATACACAATATTGATTTTAATATACACGGCCCGGCACATTTATTCAGGGCTGCACAGGAAGGTATTGCTTTTGCATTTAGGTATGGGTTAGATATTATGCGGGAAAATGGTATGCGCCCGTCGGTTATCCGAGCAGGCAAAACCAATATGTTTTTAAGTGATGTATTCACCAGCTGTTTTGTAAATGCAACCAATGTTCCGGTTGAATTACATGATTGTGATGGAAGTGTAGGTGCCGCAAAAGGTGCAGGTATTGGGCTTGGTTTTTACAAAACTGCAAAGGAAGCATTTACCAATGCAGCACCATTAAATGTTGTTGAACCAACACAGGCAGATTTGTATGATGAATTGTATTTTGAGTGGAAGGAACTATTGCCTAAAAATATGAATGAATAATCTGTAACATTCCCTAACAGTGGCTTCGAATTGAATGAGAGATGCCATGAAAATAAATGATGAATAGTGCGACGCCAATGAAGTTTAATTGAAAAAATTTGGCTGGAAAAATAAAAAAAATAATGATAATTGAATTGCATATGAATAATAAATACGAAGTTTAAATAGGCAGTAATGATCAATAAAATAAAACTCATTCGAAATGAGTACACCGGCTCCTCCCATTTTTTCGGGAGGCGGGGGTAAGGTCAAAGTAAACAATAAATTAAAATATAATTTCTAAACTTCCTTACTGTTTAAGCGGTAAGGGCAAATTAAAAAAATATGTCAGTAGTAACAGGAGATAAAGAATTTTTTAAAGGAATTGGCAGTGTAAAATTTGAAGGCGTAGAAAGCGATAACCCATTTGCCTTTCGCTGGTACGACGAAAATAAATTAGTAGTAGGCAAACCTATGAAAGAATATTTACGTTTTGCCTGTGCATACTGGCATTCGTTTGTAGGTAATGGTGGTGATCCATTTGGCGAAGCAACGCATCTTCATCCATGGAACGAAAAAGCCAATGCGGTTGAAAGAGCAAAAGATAAGGCAGATGCGGCATTTGAATTTATTACAAAACTCAACATGCCTTATTATTGTTTTCATGATGTGGATGTGGTAGATTATACAAGTGATGTAAATGAAAACGATACCCGTCTGCAGGCCATGACGGCATATTTAAAGCAGAAGCAACAAGCCAGTGGTGTAAAATTATTATGGGGCACTGCTAATTTATTTTCAAACAGAAGGTATATGAATGGAGCTGCCACCAATCCCGATTTTCATGTATTGGCCCATGGTGGTGCACAGGTAAAAGCTGCACTGGATGCAACTATTGCTTTAGGTGGAGAAAATTATGTTTTTTGGGGCGGCCGTGAAGGGTATATGAGTTTGCTAAATACCAACATGAAAAGAGAGAAGGAACACCTTGCCCGTTTTTTACACACTGCAAAAGACTATGCCAGGAAAAATGGTTTTAAAGGAACTTTTTTTATTGAACCAAAACCATGCGAACCAAGCAAGCATCAGTATGACTATGATTGCGAAACAGTAATAGGGTTTTTGCGTCAATATGATTTACTGAATGATTTTAAAATAAATATAGAGGTAAACCATGCAACCCTTGCAGGGCATACTTTTCAACACGAGCTGCAGGTAGCTGCCGATGCAGGCATGCTGGGTAGTATGGATGCCAACCGCGGCGATTATCAAAATGGCTGGGATACCGACCAGTTTCCCAACAATATTAATGAACTGGCCGAAGCAATGCTGGTGATTCTGGAAGCAGGTGGATTTGCAGGCGGAGGCATAAATTTTGATGCAAAAATCAGGCGTAACTCAACCGATGCCGCAGACCTTTTTCATGCACATATCGGGGGTATGGATATGTTTGCAAGGGCATTGATTGTTGCAGATGCCATCCTAAATAAATCAGACTATAAAAAAATACGTGCAAACCGATATGCCAGTTATGATAGTGGAAAGGGTGCAGCGTTTGAAGCCGGAAAATTATCGCTTGAAGATTTAAGAAGTTTTGCTATTGAAAACGGTGAACCAAAAACTATCAGCGGCCAGCAGGAATATTTGGAAAACATTATCAACCGTTATATTTAAAATTTATTTCACACAAAGAACACAAGGGAAACAAAGGCCACAAAGCTATACCGTTGATCAATATTATTTTTTCTTGTGTTCTTTGTATCCTTAGTCTCTTCGTGTGAAATCCTTCTAAGGAACTCCGCTGCTTATAATAAAAAAGAAAGATCTTCTTCAGGCATAATTTTACGGTTAACAATGGCTGCGTTGTCATCCCAATAAAATAATATGGCCGGGTATTCACCAACAAAAGTCAGCAAGGGTCCTTCCAGTCTAAGACCAGTTCCTTCAGGCAGGGCAACTATGGATATGCCGGGGTTCATCTGCATAAATTCTTCCAGCCGCTGGTCACGGGTTTCACCATTTTGTCCCTCTATTTTTACATTGTAGTAATGTGGATTTATCTGAAAGGGGAATAACCCCAATGCATTAAAACTTTTTGGTTCTATCACGGGCATATCATTGGTGGTGCCAATACCGGGGCAGGTAATATTTGACCCTGCACTCCACCCAATATAAGATGCACCTCCATTTACTTTATCACGGATGATGTCCAGCAGTTTTAAATAATAAATATAATACAACAGTTTAAAGGTGTTGCCGCCACCCACCATAATAACATCGGCCTGTTCAATAATGGCAGGGGCATTATCAGGCTGCACCATCATAATGGTATACGGCAGGTCTGCCATTGCTGTTCGAACCATGGCTGTATATGCTTCATAGTTATTATCTACTGATGCAAAGGGAATAAAAGCAATGTTTAAAGATTTGGCGCCCAAAAATTTCTTAATAATGGGCACAGCCGCTTGCAGGTAATCGCTATTGCCACTTCTTGAACTGCTGAATGCTAAAATTCGTTTAATGGGCATATTAAAAGTTTATAAAATGATATATCCTTAATAAAGGTATTATTTAAAGAATAGCCATAACAAAATTATTTGCCGCCAATATCAAATACGCGTTTTTTGGCTTTTTATTTTGCGTTGAATGCAATAATTTTAAGTTATGAAACTATTGCTGTTTTCATCCCTGCTTTGCTGCAGCCTTTTTGTAAAAGGCCAGGAGTATTCAGCAACATATATACCCGTAAAGGAAACATATTCCACAGCTTCCATTGCCGCTTATCTGCAGGCCAATTTTAAAACAGACAAGGAAAAATTACAGGCTGCTTATTTATGGGTTACCGCCAATATTACATATGATAAAGACAGTATGTACAATATTAACTGGGGGCCCGATCCGAAAACAAAAATTACAGCTTCATTGCGGAGAAGAAAAGGTGTTTGCGAAAACTTTGCCGCGGTATTTACAGATATCGGTTTAAAATGTGGTATCCCGTCTTTTGTAGTAACAGGCTATACCGTTGAGGCTGGTTCTGTAAAAAGAACCGGACATGCATGGAGTGCCGTTTACCTTGATAAGGAATGGCTTTTATGCGATCCTACCTGGGATGCAAGCCGTGGCAGCAATGCAAACTATTTTTTAATAAGCCCGTCAGAATTTATTCAGTCACATATACCATTTGATCCGCTTTGGCAATTGTTGCCATATCCTTTACAGCAAAGCCAATTTAGTAAAAGAAGTTTTTATGCAAAAAAAGATGACCTTCCTTTAAATGTTATTGATTCAATAAAAGCTTTTATGCTGTTAGATAGCGTACACCAGATGGAAGCTTCTTTATTAAGAATGAGACAGGCAGGGCTTCAGGATGATATGGTAAAAACATGGCAGGCCTATGTAAACATGAAAATTGCCATTATCTATGAAGACAGAGATATGAACCTGTATAATTCAGCAGTGGCAGATCTTAATAGGGCCAATGTCATTTTTAATAATTTTGTTGAGTACCGTAATAATCTTTTTATACCTGCAAAACCGGATGCCGAAATAGGCGCTTTACTCGATCCGCTAACATGGATACTTTTATCAGCCAATAAAAAGCTGGACAAGATTGGGCAATCGGTAGAAAATGTTCAGTACAATACCGACGGAGTAAGAAGCAGGATTGGTGCTTTACATATAAGGGTACAGGAACAACAGCATTTTTTAAAACAGTATATGCAAAGCAGCCTTGCCGAAAGGGGAAAATTATTTTATAAATAGGTGCAGTTACATGTCTTCTTAAAGGGTGCGTTATAAATTCTCACTTCTTTGCCAACCTAATTCAATTAAAAGAGAGTAGATTCGTAGCATCAATATTTATCATTAAAAAACTGCCATGAAAAAAATTATCTTTTTATGTTTAATTGCCATCAGCTTATTTACCGCCATGGCATTTATAACCAATAACACAAATGAAGGGTGGGAGTCTTTGTTTGACGGCAAGTCGCTTAACAACTGGAAGGTTGGTGAAAATGCGGCAACCTTTACAGTAGACAATGGAATGATTGTAGCCCATGGCCCCACGGCTCATCTATTTTACGATGGCGATATCAGCAACCATAATTTCAAAAATTTTGAATTTAAGGCAGAAGTAATGACAACCCCCGGATCTAATTCCGGCATATATTTTCATACCACATACCAGCAGGGAAGCTGGCCTGCAAAGGGCTACGAGGTACAGGTTAATAATTCTCATACCGACTGGCGCAGAACAGGCAGCCTGTACGGCATAGCAGATGTAAAGGAAGTTTTTGTAAAAGACAATGAATGGTTTACAGAGTCTATTACAGTGCAGGGTAAAAGGGTGCAGATAAAAATAAATGATAAAACAGTAGTTGATTATACTGAACCTGAAAACCTGCAGCGGCAAGGAGGAGACTCCTTGCGTAAAATCAGCAGTGGCACTTTTGCCCTGCAGGGCCACGACCCTAAAAGCAAAGTATATTTTAAAAACTTGATGGTAAGGGTTTTGCCTGATTGATTTTTTACTTGCATTTTATTTCTTTACATAAATTAATTCCTCTTTCCATTTGGATAAACTGAAAAGAGTATTGTTTTTTATTATACTATAAAGTTAAAATCGCCTATCTAAACTGACGTAAAATTTTATTGCTTAATTGCCGGAATTAAAGGTGCCCGGCATTTTTGCTTCAGGTGATGTACGCTTTACTGCTTTGGCAGGGATTTCTTCAGCCGTTGGGGAAGCCGCCATGGCGATAAGGTTTGTTCGTAAATATTTGAATGAGCTATAAATTAGTAAACTGTAAATATTGCATGGCCCTTTCTGATATTGGAATTGTATGTTTAAAATTAATTTACTATTTAAATGGAAAGGGATTAAAAAATAGTAAGCGTAATCAATATGCCCAAAAAAATAAATATTCCCAAATTGAATGTTGATGGCCGTATATGGATTTCAACCCCAGAAGGCAAGTTTGTGGGAAAAGGCCGGATTGAGTTGATGGAAAAGATCAAGGAATTTGGTTCTATACGGCAAGCTGCCGCGGCAATGGAAATGTCGTACAGGCAGGCATGGCAATTAATAGATGATATTAACACCAAAGCAAAAACTCCATTGGTGCTTTCTCAAAGGGGTGGTAAAGGTGGTGGAAGTGCAACCGTTACGGAAAAGGGGGAAGCAATCATTGGCCTTTTCAATTCCTTCAATCAGCAGTTTCAAAATCTGTTATCACAGGAAGCTAAAAAATTCAGGTAGTAGATTTTTTTTATTTCAGCGTAATCGTTTAATTTCAATCGTTATTCCTGATCAGGAATAACGATTGAAAATTTATTTAAACGGATATGATAAAAATTATTACTGGCGCATTTGTTTCATTTTTTTTTATTTTATCAGCCAATGCGCAGGAAAAAAATACAAGCCCGGATAAATTAACAGACTCTGCCGCTCTTTTAAATGAAGTGATTGTTTCAGCGTCACGGATACCCGAGAGCATATTGCGGTCACCGGTTAGCATTGAAAAGGTAGGTATACCCTATTTTAAAAGTTCGGCTGCGCCTTCATTTTTTGATGCACTGGAAAATGTAAAAGGTGTACAAATGATTGTACCCGGTATGGGCTTTAAAGTTATCAATACAAGAGGGTTTGCCAACACCACCAATGTACGTTTTGCCCAGTTGGTAGATGGTACAGATATACAGGCGCCTCATATTGGCGCCCCCATTGCAAATGCCCTGGGGCCAAGTGACCTTGATATAGTAAGCGTAGAAATTATAACCGGAACCGCTTCTGCTTTATATGGAATGAACACAATAAACGGGCTCGCAAATTTTATTACCAAAAATCCTTTTGGAAGCGCGGGTATTAGTGTACAACAAAAAACTGGTGTAAACCACCTGTCAGACCCAAACAGTGCCGCTACTATTTTTTCTGAAACAAGTATCCGTATTGCAACGATACTTTCTCCAAAATTTGCTTTTAAAATCAATGGTACTTATACAAGGGGTTACGATTGGATTGCAGATAATCAAACCGACCTTAACCCTAATGCCAATGCAACGCTTTCCTTAACGGGTGCAGATAACCCGGCGATGGATCCTGTAAACAGCTATGGCAATGAATCTTCCAACAGAAGAACATTAACCATGCTGGGTAAAAATTATGTTATTGCACGTACCGGGTATTATGAAAAACAAATTGCTGATTATGAACTGAAAAACGGCAAAGCTGATATTGGCTTGTTTTATAACGTCAGTAACAATGCCCAGCTTTCGTATACTTACCGGTTTGCCAAATTGGATAATATTTATCAACGTTCAAACAGGTTTCGGTTAGAAAATTATACGGTGCAACAACAGGCACTAAAACTAGTAACAAAATCAGTTACCGTTCAGGCTTACTGGAACTATGAAAACACAGGCGATTCGTACAACCTGCGTTCAATGGCAGAAAATACAGACAAAGCTTTTAAGAGTGATGATAATTGGTTCAATGATTATAAAAACAGGTTTAATTCATCGGTAATAGGCGGGTCAACAACAGTAGATGCATTGGAGGCAGCACGTTCCTTTGCTGATTCAGGCAGGTATCAACCGGGAACAGCAAAATACGACAGTGTGTTTAACCGGCTAAAAAATATCAACAACTGGGATTCCGGTGCTGCTTTAAGGGTTAAGGCAAACCTGGTAGATATAGATGCCCAGGTTAATTTAACAAGCAATTTATTGGCTGGGTTTAACAAAGTCACTGGCATAGAAATATTAGCGGGCTTTGATTACAGGACCTACATTGTTATACCAGACGGGAATTATTTTATTAATCCTGTTGAAGGCAAAACCTATGATAATTTAGTGTATGGAAAAACCGGGGCATTTATTTCTGCAACCAAAGAATTTTTTCAAACTAAATTAAAGGCCGGGGCATCATTGCGGGTAGATAAAAATGATTATTTCCCCGCCACATGGAACCCCCGGTTTACGCTGGTATATTCCACGACTTATAAAAATAATTTTAGAATTGCCTATCAAAGCGGTTCCCGTTATCCAAGTTTGTTTGAAGGCTTTTCCAATGTAAATAGCGGAGGGGTTAAAAGAGTAGGAGGATTGAAAGTAATGTCCAGCGGAGTTTTTGAAAGCTCTTATTTAAAATCTTCCATTGATGCATTTCAGGCAGCAGTGATAAAAGATGTAAATACATTGGGTATTTCAAAAAATAATGCCATTAAAAAAAATGCGCCTCTCCTTGTTAAAAATAGTTACACCTATCTTGGCCCGGAGAATATTAAATCTTTTGAAATGGGATATAAAGGGTTCTTCCTTCAGTCGAAATTATATGTGGATGTTGATTTTTATTACAATAGGTATCATTCCTTTATTGCGCAGGTGGAAGCCAGTGTACCCAAAACGCAAAACCCCGATTCAATTGCATTTTATCTTAACGATAAAAAACTACAGGACAGGTACAGGTTGTGGACAAATTCAAAAACCACTGTGTATAATTACGGCGGCAGCTTAGGAGTAAAATATAATTTCAGTAAAAACTATTTTTTCGGTGGTAATATATCTTATGCCTCGTTGGACAGAAAAACAGGTAATGATGGCCTTGAAGATGGGTTTAACACACCCAAATGGATTACAAATATTTCGATATCAAATCCACAGGTATATAAAAACCTGGGGGCAGCAATTACTTATAGGTGGCAAAGCAGTTATTATTGGCGCTCTTTTTTGGTAAATGGCCAAGTACCGGCTTATCATACATTTGATATGCAGGTAAATTATACATTTTTAAAACCCCAATTAAACGTAAAACTGGGTGCTACCAATTTATTAAATCAATACTACTATTCGTTTTTAGGCGGTCCCTATATTGGTGGGTTTTATTACCTGGCACTCAGCTTCTCTTTGGATTATAAATAATTGGATTCTCCTGTTTTAGGGGCTTTCAACTTTCTATTTTTTCCTTTGTCACTCAACTGCTTTGCATTTTGATTACTTACAATTTTTTTCCCACTCTTTGCTTCAATTTCTTTCCTGGTGTTTACTGCAATGGTTCCGCCTTGCTTTGCTATCACTTTATTTTCTTCAAAATCTTTGGGGTTCTTTTCTTTACTAATTTCTGTGGTGGTGGCTTCTGCAAGCATGTTTAATACCAGCTCTAAGTTGGTCATATTGTCCCGCAGGTTTTCTTTTTTAAGATTTTTAAATTGCTTGTATTCTTTTACTTTTTTGTCACCTTATTCCTGTGTTATTATATCCGTTAGGGTTGCAAACTCCTGTCCTTTTTTTACTCCACGGTTTTCCCACTCGTCTGTAAGTTCCTTACATACTTCAATACTTTTCAGCCGCTGGTTTATCCATTGTTTACTGTAACCGAGTTTAAAATAATTTTCCATTGCCCTGTTTATGCTCAACTCCGGGTTCTGGCTTTCTTCTATCCTTTCATATCCTGTTTTTGCAAGCCACTGTTTAAATGGTTCGGCTTTGGGTGATGGTATAGATTGTATGATACGAAGCAGAGTTTCTGTATCAGCACTATCAGTTTCCCTCAACTTGCCATCTTCTGCAGGCATTTTCAACCGTACGATTTTTTCGTACACTTCACTTCCCTCTGCATTTAGTTTCTTTTTTAAATCGCTCCAATACCGTTTTGGGATGCTGCTATCAGTTAATATTTCAATAACATCAATCACTGAAAAACACCAAACCTCTTTTTCAGCATCCCAATGTGAACGGATTTGCTGCTGCTCAAATAATTTTATGTTGTTCATAACCACTGTACATTTTGAAGTAATAAAGATAGCAGGAATCTTATTAAAAAAAGCTAAATTATTTAGTAATTATTTTTGACGATAAACTTATTTTTTTGGGTGGATATGGTATTGGTAAAAATATTTACAGGGCATTAAATGATGGGCTGTAAAGAGGCAGTCGTGGAAGACATCGGAAGTTTTTAAAACTTCCGATGTCTGGTTAGCATTTTGCACTACTTTTTTATTTATCGATACTTACATAGGCGCAGGCCTCTGGCCTGTGTCACTTCGTTACTAATGCTTGATAAAAATGGACTTTAAATAAATTTTGCACAACTATTATTTTACAAAAAGCATTTTATTTGTAGAGTAGTAACTGTTGGCAACAGGTCTGGAGACCTTCGCCTAATGGGTTTTTAATGATTCTAATTGCCATTCTATCAACAAAATAGGGTTTATTTTACAGTGATTTGTTGATAGAATACTTTGACCAACGCTTTTTATAGTACTTTGTAAGCCTTCTATTCTCTAACTAACAGCACACTGCCTTTTTAGCTTCAATTGTCTATTTTTTTAGACATTTATAGACAAATAGACGATTATTTCACATGGTTTGGTCTATAAAATATTTACGCCCCTTGAGCTTACCGGTTGCCTGCAATTTACCGGACTCAACCATTTGATAAAGATGGGTCTTTATTTTCCGGTAAGGAATTTCAGTGCCAATTCTTTGATGGACTTCGCTAATAGAACTCATAGGGTAAGTAGAAATATCCTGATAAATGAGTTCCTGTAAACGGTGGGGTTCTATCTTCTTTAAATCTGTTTTGCCTTTGAAGTTTAGCTTTCTCAGGTAGTCAGGATTTACAAAATATTCTGTGCCTTTTGTTTTGCCTTTAGATTGTACCAACTCTAATTCTAACAACCTGCCTAACCAATTACGAAGACCTGTTTCATCTTTTTGGTTTAAAATTTTTGATAGCTGAATGGAGGTAAGGGAACTATGCTGTGCTATTAAGCCTAATGCAATTATTTCTTTTTGTTTTAATTGATATTCCTGATTGGCTTTGTCCATTAATTTTACCACCTCTTTGCTGATAATCTGTTTACGAACGGTAACAGTTACCCTGTCATCACCTTCCTCTACCAATGGTAAAGGTTTACCTGAACCTAAAAGTAATTCATACACAAGGTCATAGCCACTGCCTTCTCTTTCCATCAAATTAAGGTCGTAGAAAACTTTTGAGAGATGTTCATTCCTTCTTACCGACTGGCTTAAAATATTTTGTGGTGTAACGCCATAAGGTAACCTGCCGGGGTTATGTATTTCTAACCTGTCGGGAAACAGGTTTACAAATATGTCGCCCCTTGTTGTGTATGTTCTATGTACCAAAGCATTTGCTACTAATTCCCTTACAACTTCAATGGGTATAAAGGGTATGTTTTTTCTAAAGATGCCATCTGATATTTCTGTACTCTCCTGCCAATCAGGTATATCATATACAATCTTGGATAACAACTCTTTTGGGTTGTAAGAATAATCATCCAATGTTACTTTCCAAACCTTTTCATCTTTTTCATTATAACGTATTACCTGCACCGCAGGTGCAAATAATAAGCCTGCTCTTTCCTGGCGGTTGCCAATCCATAAGATGCCGAGATTGGTCAGGTATTCACCTTTGGTTAAAAAATAGTAATCCAGTATTTCATCATCAGTTTTGTCTTTTACAAACTTGCTTACTCTTGGTGAACTTAAAATATCTGCAATAAATTCTTTTCTTTTTTCAGGGTCAAACTTGCTGCGGTGTATGCGTTTGGAAATTTGTTCCTCCCAAATAAAAGCATTTTTATCCGCTGCTAACCTTGCCATTTCATCCGGGGGCACTGGCCTGCATTCATCAGAAACCCTTATGTAATATTTACCATCGGTTGTGGATGCAATGGTTTGAACACTTCTAAAAACCTGTACTTCTATAAACTCTGCATTGTTTGCAGCAGTTATAATATTTGCTGCTACGCCTGTATTAATAGTTCGGTGGTTAATTGCTTTTACAATTTTTTCAGGGAGTGTTTTGTCTGCAATAATTTGACCTGCTGCTGGCTCGTCTTCTTCATCTTCAATGCCTATTAATATTTTACCACCCGATGCGTTGGCAAAGCAAACGGCATCCTTTGCCAAATCATCCCAATCGGTATTTTTGCCTTTTAAAAAGCTGAGTGATTTTTTATCGTATTGTTGATTTTCTAACATTAATTGCTATACTCTTTTTAAGATATTTTGTAATTTTATCAATTATATATTGTGTATCAATTTTAAAACTTTTGACAGACACTGATTTATAGTAACAATCTTTCCTTCAATATCTTGCTTGTTTTGAGTTGTTGAAATAATATTTGAGAAAATGGGTAATGCTAAAATAAAAGCTTCAAAATTTTCTAATTCATTTTCTAATTCAGAAACACAAGAAATATTCAAGTCATATGAGATAAGAATATTTTTTACAAAACCTATTGAATGAATAGCTTCTTTTGAATATTTTGAAACTGCACTAACTTCAATAATATCGTTGTATAAAATGGTTTGAGAAAAATTATTAAACCCTGACCAAATAGTATCCAGCTTGCCTTCAACGTATGTGTATTGGTTTTGATTTTTTGTTAATCTTTTTTGTATTGTGTTTGCTATATATAAACCTATAGCGGCTGTGCCTATACTTATAAGGGTTTCGGGAATATTAAGTTTGGCATCTATCTCAAAGAATTTATATTGCAAGGCTATATAACAAGTTAAAGAACCACCAATAAAACATATTAAGCTAAACCAAAAGTTATTTCCTTTTTTCATATACTGATTTCTTTACTTTATCAATATATTTAGGAACTTCTTCGGAGATAATAATTAGGTTATTCCAAACTTTATCCGCACCAAATTCATTGCCTAAAAGGCTAAATGCCTCATTCAAGAATGAACTTGCATAACCATCAGTGCCATCAAGTATAACTTTTAATTTTACACCTTTTTCAATGGATAAGTTAAATCCATTTTTTAAAAGTTCATCGTAAAACTCTTGACCTGATTTTGGGCCATCTGTGTAATACCTTGCACCGGGTGTAAGAGTAAACTGCTGTGCTATATTTATTGTTATCATTTTATACAAAATAAGATTTTATACAATTAGTATCAACTTCCCAATAGTAGTAAGTACCTGAATAACTTACAGGTAAAGTTACTTTAATATTTCTGTCAAAGTCTATATAAACATCATTCGTAATTACTACTAAACGGGAAATGATTTTATCAGAACTTAATTCAAAAATTGTCGGCAAACCCTTACCTCTCCAACTTAGACCAGTCCTGCTCTCAATACCATCCTTAAAAGCGGTTGTCAAAATATCTGTATTGTCTGAAAATAAATTTACAAATTGTTTTAGTAGGCTTGAAATAAATGTTTTTATTATGCCTTTACCATTATCTACAAATGAGAACTTGACAAGTTTCTCTGCTTCAAAATGGGATAAACCAAAATGCCAGGTAATAAATTCCTCTTTTTTAAAAGCATGGTCGCAGCTATTACGAACCATTTCAATGATACCACCAAATAATCGGGGACATCTTGCATGGACACCCCATACAGTTTCCATTGATTTCCTCACTTCCGCTGCAAGTTCAGAACTTGGGGTTTTATTGTCACCAGTTCTTAAAATATTATTTTTTGTATTGATGTTTTCAGAGGAAAGAATGGTTCTTATATATTTAAAAAATCCTGATTTTTCAAGTGTAGCATTTACAATAGCATTTTTAGGTTTTGTCCCTTTCACAAGAATGGCGTGGTTCCCTAATTCATTTATCACTGACAATAGCATTGATATTGCACCTTCACCTATTTCAATAACATCATCCATGATAATATTGATATGCTTACCATTTTTTCCAACAGTTTTCAAATCATTTATAAATTCTATAACAGGAATACAATGTTCGTATTTAAGAGTAAAAGATGATGGAGCAGTCCTATCAATAAAAGAGAGGGCGGTTCTTTTGAAATTATTTGAATTTCTATTTTGATAGTTAGATTGATTAGGCTTATGGTAATCTTTGTTTTTAGCTATTGCGTTTAATCTTACATCATTGAAGAATTTTAATTTACCAACATATCTTTTATGTTTTATAAGGGAACGCTTAATTTCTCTTTGATGCTTGGATGAGGCTCTTAAAGAGTATAGATTTTTGCTAATTTTCTTTAGTTTCTTCATGTAATAATTATAAGCATTTTTTAATATTACTTATATTCTGTTTGATTTGTTAAAACTTTAAAATCTGCTCTATTAGCCACAAAATATTTACGGGTATATTTTTTATTATTATAAAATTTATATCCCATCAATCCTCTCTATCATTTCCTTTTCATTATCATAACGATAATGTACTATCTCTCCGCTAATAATTAAGGGTATAACTTCTTCAATTATTTTCAAAGGAACTGTAAACCACTCCCTGGGAGAATGGCGTACTTTTTTATTATCAAAAATATCAATCGCCAAACTTACACTACCAAAAAAAGTATGAATGATTTTTTCAAATACCTGTGTAGTTAAATTGTAACATTTATAAGTAGTAACAATCTTTACATCTGCCATTAAATAGGTAGGGTCTTGAAAGGCATTTTTAATTCTTTCTTCAACCGCAGTAGTGGAGAAGCCAATTTTATAGAGATTAGGAATTGATTGTATTTCGGGGTTAGTTGATTTGCTTTTAAGAATATAAATAAAGCCTGATTCTATGTCCTCTTGGCTTATGTGGTTAATAATTAAATCGGTGTTGTTTATTAACTCACTAACTGATTGCCCGTTTTTATACAATGCCTTTCCTAATGAACGAAAATATAAATTCGATTCTGTACCATTTTCAAAAATGCAGCGTATTCTGCCATCCTTTTTATTTCTTTTATGCTTATCCCGTCTTACCGTGTCTGCTTTATCTACATAAGCCAACATACCATCTACTACAAAAAAAGACCCTTTTCTAATATGCTCTTCTTTAAAAGGAACAAATCTCCTTTCGCCGTTTTTTAAATTTGCATGGCAAATTTTAAAGATGCTTTCAAAGTTTGCAAAATCTTTGCAGGGCTTTCGCCTTGCCATAAAATCTGTCTTGCTCCTTTCCTTATCACTCTCTTTTGAAACATGTGTTAAAGTAAAAATAGAATCATCAGTATTTAAAATACCTAACGGGTCGTCTGTAATAATATCTGTTACCGTTTTATATTCTTTAACCTGTTCCTTTTCTCTTTCAACTGTTGGAGTATCTAACAGGTCATACACATCATATTCTTTTAAGGCAGTTTTCTTTTCGTTGTGCTGCCTCAATGCTTTTAGTTCATAGTATAACTGGCTTTCGTGAACATCTTTTACCAATTCCGGCTCCCGGCTGTTTTCTTCATAAAACTCCACAACTTTTTGAAACGCAGCAACCAAACGCTCATCAGCATTACGATGACTGGTTTTTGGTTTTAATATCAATAAACCAAAAGGGTCATCATTAAAAATGTCCTTTAGGATTTGCTTTCTATCCATTTTCCGCTTTGCGTTTTTGTGTCTTCAAATAAATAATTGCCTGAGCCATTCTTTTCTCCTCACTATCGACAGAATTAATATCAGGATGCCTTTTATTCTTTTCTACAAACGCCTGAATTTTTGGCCATAAAAAAGTTGCTTCTTCAAATTCCATTTTTATCCTGTTAGCTTCAATACCTTCCTGTATAGATTTTAAAACGGCTGCTGTTACTGATTTTGATAAAATTTCATAAGCCCTTTGAAAAGGATTAATGCTGTCAATAAGGTCAATGCTTAAATCAGTAATATTTATGAGCCTGTTGGGTAACTGAAGAAATGTTTTATCTCCGTCCTGCACAATTTGGGCATTGCTCAATAATGAATCTGCTACTACCTGTTGTCTTACTTCTTCTACTTCCGCATCTGTAAGCTCAGGATATGTTTGCTTTATTATTTTAGGTATTAATTGCGTAGTGATATATACAGGGTCTATATTGCCCGGTATTGTTTTCCTTATTGTTTCATCCTGCAAAATCTTTGCTTTTAAATCAGGCAAATCATTGGCAATTATATTCTGTACTTTTTTGGTACTTGGTTGCCTTAACCCTCTTATAAGTATTGTGCCAACATCTGGTTTTTCGCCGTCAAAGCTTTTGGTTTTGAATTTAAAATTGGGTGCTAACACCTGTTCCATCAGCAGCGAAGCTGTGATGGCTTTAAGCATATCATTTGTAGCATCCGCAACCGTGCTACGGCTTGCATCAGGCTCGGCAATAAGGTTGGTAAACTGTGCTTTGGTTTTACCTATGCTATCTCTTGTACACCTCCCTATAATCTGTATTATTTCTGTAAGTGAACCTCTTACACCAACAGTAAGTGTATGCTCACAATACGGCCAGTCAAAACCTTCTTTAGCTGTATTAAGTGCTATAATTAAATCTAAATCGTCTGCCGTTTTCATTGTCCTTAAATACTCCTGTACTTTATCCCGCTGCTTCATATCATCCTCTACCAAATCTGCTACCTTAATTATCTTACCATCCTTATGCCTTTTAACAAACAATATTCCTTTGTTGCTATCCTGATATTCAACTTCGCCAATACTATCAATTATTAAACTTACTTCATCATATTTTTCTCCGGTAGATGCTCTTGAATTTACATTAGGTATGTGCAGTATTGTTTTTTTGTCGGTGTCTAATAAAGTGGTGAACGCATCTGTATATTTACCCTGATAAAAATGGTAGCCAATGCCTAAACTCTTTAAATAGGTGTAACCGTTTAGCTGGTCGTAATAATTGTAAGTTACCTTTTCAAATTTCTCTTCCTCAATCGGCGTTAAAACAGGCACTGCATCGCCTCTAAAATAAGAACCTGTCATTGCTACGATGTGTGCATTTGTATTAGCCATTACGCTACGCAATAACTCGCCCAACCTGCTTTCTGCATCTGCACTTACATGGTGAAACTCATCTATTGCCAATAAGCAATCACTTAGTTTTTGTGTGTCTATTTCTGCAAACGCTGAACGAAGTGTAGAGTGGGTGCAAACCAGTATTTTTTCTTCGCTTTCTAAAAACTCTTTGAATGCCTTTATCTTTCCCTGGCTCACATCGCTACCACTGGTGCATAGGTTGTATTTGTCTTTAATTTGCCAATCACCAAAAAAGCCATCGTTGGTTAAGTTGGTGCTTGCAAAAGAACTGCCTATGGTTTTTTCAGGCACTGCAACAATTACTTTTTTAATACCCTGATTTTGTAATTTATCTAAAGCAAGATACATTAATGCCCGGCTTTTGCCCGAAGCAGGCGGAGCTTTTAAAAGCAGATATTGGGCATTTCTGCAATCATAAGCCTTAGCCTGCATCTCTCTCATGCCCATTGCATTAATGGTAGTGCTTTTGCCTGTTTGATGATAATTTACTTCTATAATGTCGGGCATAATTATTTCTTTTTACTTTTTTTAATTTTTGGTTCGGCAGCAAATAAAGTCCCTTTTGTTTTTTCGGCTTCAATCATTTCTTCATACATTTTAAAAAGGTATGCAAGCCTTTCTTCATCACTTTCAAATGGTTTAGTGCGGTAGCATTGCTCTATGGCTACATCCAAATTCTGATGGGCCTGCAATAGTTCTTCCGGCATATCTTCAGGGTCGTACATTTCTGCCAAAGTTTTTTCTGTATGCTTTGCCCTTTCCTCTAAAATATTGTGTACATGCTTTTCTAATTCTATTTTTTGGATAGATGTAATTGGTGGGAAAGGGAAAGTATTATAACAGATAACAGCAGAATAGCGATAATCAGATTTTAACCTACCTGCTAAAGCTCTAACCCAAACCATGTGCATACGAGAATTGATGACAGCAAAAACGAATTGTTCCGGGTCGTAGATTGCTTGAGCGGAATCTGATATAATTGTGTCTCTATTTAAAAAGCCTGTTGGAATATAGTCACGCCTTATTGACGAAACTCGTGGAATAAGTATTTGTGAGGCTTTTGGTCTATTAGTCATATAAAACCTGTGAGGAGAATTGCTATAATTTTTTGCAATTTTCCCGCCTTCTTCCCGAGACTTTCTTACTTTATCAATTCTTTCTTTTATGGGGGGAATTGACATTGCTAATGCAAGTTTATCATCCTCTATCCATAAACAATAACGAGTTAAATCATTTATATACTCTTTTGAGCCAGATAAATTTTTTATAAAAACTTTTGCTTCGGAATAACCTGATAATAATTCATCTTTTTCCTCTGTAGAAAGAATAAGATTACCCCCGTCGTATGGAATATTACCTGTTGAAATATTAGATAGCCTTGAAAGTGGGGATTGTCTTTTTTCAACAATAGTATCGCCGCCGTTTACTAAATATGCATTGATGTTTTTAACTTCATGACGAGCCTGTTTTGTATAAAGATACTTAGGCTTCTGACTTTTGACACGGACACCAATTATAGAACAAATTACTGCTGCATTATTTTTTGCATTGTTAGCCCACGGAAATTCAGGGTAGGCAAAATTAATTTCTAATCCATTTGCAAAAATTTGAGGCCAAATCATCGGCACTTGAGTGCCTTGACAAACAGAATTTGTCGTTACAAATGCAAATTGACTTTTTGAATCTATAAATTGGGATGCTTTTATAAACCAACAAGCGATATAATCTAAAAATTTCAAATTATCTGAATCAGGCAATACAGCTTGTATATCTTGATACTGTTCTGTTGATTGCATATTAAATCCTAAATACGGTGGATTACCCAAAACAAAAACCTCCCCAACTCTTGGTTTAGGGCAAACGGTTTCCCAATTTAATCTTGTGGCATTGCCATGAACTATCACACCAGCATCACTTAGTGGGAGTGTATTATTTTTTGTACCAATTAATTTATTAAACTCCAAGTTCATTTGGTGCTGTGCCAACCATAAAGAAAGTTTAGCCACCTCGTGTGCAAAATCGTCTAATTCAATACCAAAAAAATGGTTCAACTCTATACGTGAGAATAACTCCATTTGCAAACCTTGTGGTTTGGTATCTGCAAGGCTTAATTGTTGCTTTGCAAATAACTGCTGTTTTTTTTCTTCAAACCCTGTAGGGCTGTTTGTTTGCAGACTTTTAAGTTGTAGTAATATTTGTATTTCTAAATAGCGAAGCTCTTTGTATGCAATAATTAAAAAGTTGCCACTGCCGCAGGCAGGGTCAAATATTCGTATGTTGGCAATTCGGCCAAGCAATTTATTTAAAGCTGTTGGGTTATTCTTTGCTGCTTCAAATTCTTCGTACAATTCATCTAAAAATAAAGGCCGTATTACTTTCATAATATTTGGTACGCTGGTATAGTGCATACCCAAACTACCTCTTTTGTCAGGAGAAACTACTGCCTGAATCATACTACCAAAAATATCCGGGTTAATATCAGCCCAGTTTTCGCCACCACTATCTATAATGGCTTTGCGGCTTTTGAATGTAAAATTGGGCAACGGTATGGGTGTTCTAAATAAACCGCCATTTACATAGGGGAAGGCTTTTAAATGTGCAGGTACATCCTGCCCCCTGTCTGCTATGTTTAAAACATTAAAGAGACTTTGCAGGTAGTCGTTTAAATCACTACCATCGTTTTGAGTATGGTTGTTTATAGAACTTGTAAATAAGTTCTTAGTAAAAATTTCTGTATCCTCTGCGAAAAAACAAAATAATAAACGGGATAAGAAAACATTTAGATTATGTACTTGTGTTGTAGTATCGGTTGGGTTTGTTTTTTTTATTTCGTCAAACAGCTTTGCCATTTGTACGGCTGCTTTTACATCGGCATCATTTTCGGCTTGGGTAGTATATTTTTCCATTCCTGCTAATGGCAGAAAAAAGGTAATATGGTTTAACAAGTCATTTATTGCCACTTCAATGCTTTCATTTGTTTTAGTGTCAAAAGCTGCAATGGTTTTATTATCTGTAACTATTATAAACCTTATTTTTTTTTTACTTACCCTGGCATCTTTTTTTATGCTTGCTAAAATACTTTGCAGTTCTTCAGTAGAAACATATTTGTAAAACAGTTTAGGTTTCCAAATTATTTCATCTGCATTTTTTGATAAATTAAGTGTGCCTTTTTTAAACCGTTGTATAACAGATTTAGGGGTATTGTATGCCAGTAAGAAATCATAAATAAAAGTAGCAGCATCAAAATGATGGATGACTTTTTTTAAATTGGTCTCTATTTGTGAAAGGGTCATTTATTAGATTTTAGTGTAGTAAAGCAAGAGATTTTATAAATGTTGGTTCGCCAAATAAAAAATTAAGGTGGTTAACAGATTCTAATTCTGTCTTTAATTTCTGATAGGCATAAATAGTGAAGTAGGCTGAAACTATTGAAAGCTCTGAGCCATTTTTAATATTGCTAATTAAGAAGTCGCCAACAGTGCCTCTTTTGTGATTATCTCTTATTGAAGAATTGATTGTTGCCATTACTTATCCCTGTAAAGTACGAAAATCGGACAAATTAAATAAAAATCAACTGAAATGCAATTAGATATCCTTCAATAAAAAGGTAGTAAAGAAATATTCAGAAAAACTAAAGCAAGTGATGTTTTTATAACCAGCTTACAAATATCAGTAACCATCAAAAAGCATTATTTTCCGTGGAGATAATCTTGAAACATGGTGCAGGTTTGGAAGAAAAACACAGGATTCCTGGTTCCGCCTTCCTGCAAAATTAGTTTTTGAAAATAAAAAAGTTCCAATTGCAAAAAATGAAGACATACTGTCGTAGCTTTTCAAGTCAGGTAGGCTTTTCATAGAAATGAAAAAAGGGTGTCTAAAAAATTTAAGTCACCCCTTCTGTTTGTGGTCCCGACAAGAATCGAACTTGTGTCTAAAGTTTAGGAAACTTCTATTCTATCCACTGAACTACGGGACCAACTTAAAACGGGCTATAAAAGCCAAATTTGGAGAGCAAAAGTAATAAACAACACGATAGCTTCCAACATTGATTGTTCCATAGTCATATTTAGGGGCACTTAAGGCATAAACATTCACCTTTCGTAATTTTGTTAACCTTATCTTTGCCATCCAAATTTTTCTTTTATGAAGTGGTTAACCCTGGTAATAAAATACCGTTTATGGATAGGAATTATGCTGTTGGCACTGGCAATTTTTACTAATATACAGGCTGGTTTTTGGCCTTCGTTTGTATTATACCTGGCAGCAGTTATTTTAATTGTGGGTCATTTTATTTTTGGGCCAATGCGCCTGATACAGGAGTGTATGGAAACCGGGGATATGGAAGCTGCAAAAAAAGTATTGAACTCTATCTGGTTTCCGGGCCTGTTGATAAAGCCAATCCGTTCTGTTTATTATACAGTAAAAGGTAATTTAGATATGGTAGACCAAAATTATGAAGGGGCTGAAAAGAATTTAAAAAGAAGTCAACAATTGATGGGGGATGGAACTGGAATAATGGGGGGACAAATGAAACAGGCTGAAGGCGCCAACAAATTACAGTTAGGGATGCTGGCCATGCAAAAAGGCGATATAAAACAGGCTGAAAACTATATTCGTGGAGCCATTCGCAGTGGTTTGCCTGATAAGGAAAATGAAGCGGCGGCCTATTTACAGTTATCTTCTATCATGATCAACAAAAGAGAATTCAGGGCAGGCAAAGAATATTTTAGAAAAGCAAAAGGCCTGAAACCTAAAACTCAGCAAATTGCTGACCAGATAAAACAAATGGAAAAGTACATTACCAGGATGCCGGGATAATTTAATTAACGGTTATAGTTATTTGTTTTTCATTTGCAGGCTTGGTGGGTTCCCATGAACGGATCTGTTTAAAATACAGCTGTGTAGTTCCTTGTTGCAAGCCGCTTATAGTAAAGCTTTCATCAGCACTTGCTCCTGCTAATTTTTTTTTAGTTTGTGTTGTTGCTACAAATTGCTTTTGTACTGATATGACCTTTTCATTTTCTACCGTATATATCCATTCATAACCCGATGTAGCAAGGCCTTTCAGATGTAATACATGGCTTTCTCCTTTTTTTAATTGCAAATTTTCCTGCATAATAAATTTTTGGTAAATGTATACAAAATGAGGCCTCCTTATAAATAAATAGATTTCACACAAAACACATAATAAAAACAAAGGCCACAAAACAAAACACTATTCATCCATATTCTTTGTGAATTTTGTATCCTTAGTTGTTTTGTGTGAAATAAAACTTATGAGACAACCTCATCTATGAATATATTATTCAACCAGCCTTATTGTCCAGAAATCATCACAAAGATGGCTATTGGTTATATAGGAATAAGGCATCCAGAAATATCCTTTTATTCCCCACCCCGTTCCCCACGAATTTCTAATCAATACCAGTTGTTTTTTTTCATCATAGCCCACCGCTAAAATGGCGTGGCCACCTACCACTTTTTCTTTTGAAAAATCGGGCATTGGCATCATACCTTTTTTTGCTACAGCCGCCGTCATAAAACTTTCATACACCGTAAACCCAAACGCAAACGGATACCCTTCTGCAAGGCAGCCTTTCAATGCATTAATATTACCATTGTTAAGCCGCTGGTAAGATACTATTTGATTTTGCTGCGCATGTGTATAGCAGGCAGCAGGCGGCTTTTTGCTGAATTTTGCACCTATTGAACCATCATCGTCGTAGGCCCATTCTTTTTCCTTGCATATGCCGTCTTTGTTTAAAGACTTAATGCCATCTCTTAAAAATGCACCGCTGTCTGATGCTTCGGTATGTATGGCCACCCTTTCGTTATAATACAAAAAAAGCCGCGATGGCATAAACACAGCTTTGCGTTGTTTCTTTTTACCAAATTCAAAAGCACCACCTAATGCATTGGCAGTACAACTGCCTAAGGCACCCTGGTTATATACAGGCGGACAGGTTGGGCGTAAATCAACTTTTGCGGGTAATTTCATCATTACTTTTAGTGGTGCCGCGTATAAAAAATCCCTTGCGTCGGGTAAGTCGGGCAGCCAGCCCATTTTAAACGTTTGCGAAGCACCTACAGGTCGTCTTGCTTTTGCCATAATTTTAAGTTTTAAAATGATAAAAAATATTATTCGATAAAAATGTTGCACAAAATGATACCGTATTATAAAAAGTTAGCCAGTAAAATTTTCGGCATTTATTATTTTGATGACCAAAAATTAAAAGAGGTTTTAGGAAATAAGGTAGTTGTGCGCCTTTGGCTGATGGAAGGTAATACAGGGGGAATTTTTAACAGGCATTTGAATTTTCAATTATTAAAAATAATAATATCTTTTTGTTTTTGCAATACCCTAAAGAGTTATTTTTTAAGATCAGCCATGTTTTGGTTTGATCGTAAGTGGAAAAAAATTGTGCAGCCCACAAATATTTTAAAGCTAACAACGCACGTGCTATCTTTAAGCAATTTCTTTTAAATTATTTATTGAATTAAAGAGGCGGGCCTTAGAATAACATGCAAACATACCAGCAACAGTTACAAAATAAATTCGACGAAGAATATGAAAAGCTTAACGAACAGCAACGCAAAGCCGTTGATACTATTGAAGGGCCTGTAATGGTAATTGCCGGCCCCGGTACTGGCAAAACACAAATTTTAGCAGCCAGGATTGGAAAAATATTGCTGGAGACAGATGCTTTGCCAGAAAATATTTTATGCCTTACTTACACAGATGCAGGCACTATCGCCATGCGCCGCCGCTTACAAAAATTTATTGGTGCAGATGCATACAAAGTAAATATCTACACTTTTCATGCTTTTTGTAATGAAGTGATACAGGATAATTTATCCTTGTTTGAAAAAACATCCCTTGATGCTATTTCTGAATTGGAAAATATACAGTTGTTTAAAATACTAATTGACAGCTTTCCCAAAAATCATCCTTTAAAAAGATATCGGGGCGATGTGTATTTTGAGATAAATAATCTTAAAAATTTATTCTCTTCTATGAAAAGGGAAGGATGGACGCCTGCTTTCATCAATGAAAAAATAGACGAGTATATTAATGACCTGCCTTTGCGTGAGGAGTATGTTGCCAAAAGGGCCACTAAAGAATTTAAAAAAGGGGATGTACGTACAGACAAGATAGCAGCGGAAAAAGAAATAATGGAAAAATTGCGTGCTGCGGTAAATGAATTTGATAACTATCAAAACCTGATGCGAAAAAGAAACCGCTACGATTTTGACGATATGATTACCTGGGTAATACGGGTGTTTGAAGAAAACAGCAAAGTGTTAAATGCTTACCAGGAAAAATATCAATATGTATTGGTAGATGAGTTTCAGGATACCAGCGGTACACAAAACAAACTGGCGCAGTTGCTGATCAGTTACTGGGCAAAGCCCAACGTATTTGTAGTAGGCGATGATGACCAGAGTATTTACCGCTTTCAGGGAGCCAATGTAGAAAATATGCTGGACTTTGCCACTAACTACACCA
Organism: Ferruginibacter sp.; assembly: GCA_043745405.1. Taxonomy (GTDB): domain Bacteria; phylum Bacteroidota; class Bacteroidia; order Chitinophagales; family Chitinophagaceae; genus Ferruginibacter. Next base: position 111,480 of record JAYTTI010000154.1, read on the forward strand.
AAGATTTAATGACAGTTGTGCTGACCAATAATTACCGTAGTACACAACCCATATTGGATATCTCCAAAACACTGATTAATAAAAATGAAGAGCGGCTGGTAAAGCAAATTGATGGGTTGAGTAAAGATTTACTGGCAGCCAATGTAAATGTAAACGGGCTTACAAATCAACCGGTTTTAATAGAATACAATTCTGTAAAAGAAGAAATGGCGTCCATTACCAATGATGTATTTCAGTTGATACAACAGGATATTGCTGCAGGTAAAATTGCCATTATCTATAAAGAAAATAAATACGGTACAGAGCTGGCTCAATATTTCCGGCTTAAAAAAATACCAGTTTATAGTAAACGAAGCATCAATATTTTAGAACACCCTTTTGCAAAAAAGGTAATTCAGTTATTGTGCTATTTGAATGCAGAGCACGATATTCCTTATGGTGGCGATGAAATGCTTTTCGAAATTTTACACTACGATTTTTACAACATCCCGCCAATAGAAATTGCAAAACTGGCGGTAGAAGTCAACAGCAAAAAGTATAATGGTGAACAAATCTCTATAAGAAGACTGCAGTATGACAAAGCAAACAAACCGCCCCAAAATTTATTTGATACCGGCATAAACGAGGGTCTTAAAAATTTGAGCGCCATTATTGAAAAACTAATTTCCGATGTTGCCAATATAACCTTACAACAATTATTTGAAAACATCATCCGTAATGCAGGAGTGCTTATATATATCTTACAAAGCGATGATAAAATTCAGCTGATGCAGTTGCTAACAGCCTTATTTGATTTTATAAAAGAAGAATCAGCACGCAACCCTGCACTTCAATTAAAAGGATTTATTGATATTATTGACCTGATGGATAAAGAAGGATTGCCTTTGCCCATGGTACAGGTAGCTGGCAGCGATAAAGGTGTAAACCTGCTTACCGTACATGGCAGTAAAGGGCTGGAATTTGAATATGTTTTCTTTGTTGGTGTAAATGCTTCATCATGGGAAAAGAAACGAAAGCCCGGCGGCGGCTATAAATTTCCGGATACCATGTTTTCTTCTCAGCCCAAAGCAAGAGAAGAGGAAGAACTGCGCCGCTTATTTTATGTAGCATTAACAAGGGCCGAAACACACTTGCAAATTTCTTATGCCAAATTAAGAAACGACGGCAAAGAGATGGAACCTTCCATGTTTATTGCAGAAATTTTAGAACAACATATTTTACCTGTGCAAAAAATTGCGCTATCAGCAGAACAGTTAACGGAATTTGAACTGTTGAATTTTACACAACAGGCGCCGGAAATTGAAAAATCAGAAGAGGACTTTATTACTGCCCTTTTGGATAAATTTGTAATGAATGTAACGGCATTAAGCGCCTATCTTAATTGTCCCCTTGGCTTTTACTATAAAAACCTTATCCGCATTCCATCAGGTAAAAATGAAGCAACCGAATTTGGAAGTGCAATACATTATGCACTGGAAAAATTGTTTCGTGCCATGCAGGATAGTAAAACAGAAACCTTTCCACCAAAGGAAAAAATGATATTGGATTTTAACTGGTACATGAACCGGCACAGGGAACTTTTTACAAAAGAAGCTTTTGAGCGAAGGATGGAATACGGCGATGAGGTGCTTAAAAATTACTATGATAAATACATCAATACCTGGAACAAAGTAGTAGCAGTAGAACGCAATATACGCGGCGTGGTGGTAAATGGTGTGCCACTAAGAGGCAAATTGGATAAGCTTGAATTTAATGGCAAAGAAATTAATGTGGTAGATTATAAAAGCGGCAATATAGACAATGCCCTTCCCAAAATAAAACCGCCATCTGAAAAAGATCCCAATGGCGGGGATTACTGGCGGCAGGCCGTTTTTTACAAACTGCTTATTGATAATTATGAACAGAAAGACTGGAAAGTAATCAGCACCGAATTTGATTTTATAGAACCAGATAAAAAGAAAGAATACCGTAAAGAAAAAATTGTTATAACACCCGCTGATATTGAAACGGTAAAGCAGCAAATTACCACGGTATGGCAAAAAATTCAGGCAAGGGATTTTTATACTGGCTGTGGCAAAAAAGATTGCCACTGGTGCAATTTTGTAAAAGATAATAAACTGGCGGTAGCTTTGTACGATACAGAAGCCGAAGATGAAAACATCAATTAAATCAATTTTATGATTTACTGTTGCTGGCAAATAAAAGAAAGAGTTTAAGTTTGCAATTCAACACTATTGAATGAGTATTAAAAATTTACTGTATACTACTGCGTTATCGTTATTGATTTATATTGTTTTTATTATTGGTAGTGGTTGTGCTCAAATTGGTGCTCCCACGGGCGGGCCAAGGGATAGTATTCCACCTGTTTTAGTTAGTGCCATCCCAAAATTATTAACAACTAATTTTACAGGTAATAAAATCACACTCGTTTTTGATGAATATATCAACGTAAAAGAGGAACAAAAAAATGTACTCGTATCGCCTTTTCCAAAAACATTCCCGATAATAGATTATAAATTAAAAACGGTTACTATAAAATTAAAGGATACACTTTTAGCAAATACAACCTATGCCATCAATTTTGGGAATGCTATTACTGATAATAATGAAGGTAATCCGTATAGAGATTTTACATATGTTTTTTCAACCGGTAAAACTATCGATTCATTAACACTCAGCGGTACCGTACTAATGGCAGAAACTGGTAAAGCAGACAGCACTTTATTGGTTTTGTTGTACCGCAATGCAAACGATTCTTCTGTACAGCAAAGAAAGCCCGATTATGTTGCAAGGGTAAATATAATCGGCAGGTTTAAATTTACTAATCTTTCAGAAGGGCGTTATAGAATATATGCTTTAAACGATAAGGATGGCGGTAAAACGTATAATTCAAAAATTGAAGATTTTGCTTTCGCAGATAAAGATATTATAGTTGCGCCCGTAAATGATACAGTGCTGCTATATGCTTATGAAGAGGAGAAAGATATAAAAAAATTGCCCCGTACAACTGTGAAGGCAGTAGTGGATAAAAAATTAAAATATATTTCTGCCTTAAAAAATAGCCCGCAACAAGACCTCCTTTCTAATATTGAACTTCATTTTAACAACACATTGAAAAATTTTGATACCACAAAAATTATTTTAACAGATACTAATTTTAATAAGATAAAAGGGGTTACATTTTTGATTGACAGCACCAGAAAAATGGTTACAATAAAAAATAATTGGCCGGCAGAAACCAACTACCGCCTCATTATTGATAAAGATGCAGTAAGCGATTCTGCAAATAACCTGCTTGCAAAAACAGATACCATTCGCTTTGTAACAAAAAAGGAAAGTGATTATGGGTCGTTGTTATTACGGTTTAATAACCTTGATACGGCAAGGCATCCGGTTGTTCAATTTATAACCAATGATAAAGTTGTAAAATCAGTGCCAGTAACGAGTCCAATATGGAGCGACAAACTATTCCTTCCAGGTGAATATGAGTTGCGTATATTATACGATAGAAATAATAATGGCGTTTGGGACCCCGGCAATTATGAAAAAAGAATACAACCGGAAATAGCATTAACACTTGATAAAAAATTAGTGATTAAAGCAGACTGGGAAAATGAACGGGACGTTAAGCTTTAATGGATAATTATTTAATTGATAATTGATAATTTTTTCAAATGGATAATTCTTCAATTATACAATAGGTATTCATATTTAAAAATTATCCATTATCAATTATCCATTAACTTTATTCCATGATTTTTTCTTCTTCTCTTTTAGAAAATGCGGTTAACCAATTTGCAAAATTGCCCGGGATCGGAAAAAAAACGGCTCTTCGTTTGGTGCTTCATCTTATAAAGCAGGATGCAAGTGAAGTAGCTAATTTTAGTGAAGCGTTATCATTGATGAAAGAAGAAATAAAATTCTGTTCCCGCTGCCATAATATCTCCGATGCCGACTTGTGCAATATTTGCAGCAACCAATCCCGTAAACAGGAAATATTGTGTGTGGTAGAAAATATCAGGGATGTAATTGCAATAGAAAGCACCCAGCAGTTTAATGGTGTTTATCATGTACTTGGCGGAATTATATCACCACTCGATGGTATTGGCCCCGGTCAGTTAACCATTGATTCTTTGGTGAAGCGCATAGAAAATGAAAATATTACTGAGATTATTTTTGCGCTTAATGCCAACATACAGGGCGATACAACTATTTACTATATCGGTAAAAAATTAAAAGCGTTTTCTGTAAAAATAACTACTATCGCACGTGGCATTGCCTTTGGCGGCGAACTGGAATATGCCGATGAAATGACGCTGGCAAAAAGTATCAGCAACCGTATTCCTGTAGAAAACTACATCAATGCGGGTAATTAGCGGTCGTTAAGCCAGGTGGGTATTCTTTCTTAAATTTATTAGCAACCTTATACATTTTGCACTTCGGCAAACTTGTTTTAATTTTACACTGTTTACAGGTGGATTTGTTTATTGTTCAGCCTGTATTCAATACCTTTTAAAAAAGGGAAGTGAACTAATAAACGAAAGCAATTCCCAACATCTTCACGGATTGATTCTCGTTTACCGGTTTACAAATTTTTTTGGTGAGTTATAATGCGGCAATTGCCGGTAATATTTTCGTAATGAACGGATCGTTCAACTATGAGTTAGTAATTAAACTTTTTATAGGAAATGAAAAAAAGTATACAAGATTGTCTTAAGGAAAGGATACTCATTATTGATGGTGCTATGGGCACCATGATACAGAGACATAAGCTGGAAGAAGCAGACTATCGTGGCGAACGTTTTAAAGACTGGCATACCGATGTAAAAGGCAATAATGATTTGTTAAGCATCACCCAGCCCGGCATTATCATTGACATACATAAACAGTATCTGGAAGCTGGTGCAGATATCATTGAAACCAATACGTTTAGCAGTACCTTAATTGCTCAGGCCGATTATGACATGCAGTCGCTTGCCTACGAATTAAATGTGGCATCAGCCAAATGTGCAAGGATAGCAGCAGATGAATACACTGCAAAAAACCCCGATAAACCCAGGTTTGTAGCCGGCGCCATCGGGCCTTTAAATAAAACATTATCCCTGTCGCCTGATGTAAATAACCCGGGTTTTAGGGCAGTAACTTTTGATGAAGTGGCGGCAGCTTATACAGAGCAAATAAAAGGATTGATAGAAGGTGGTGTAGACCTGTTATTAATTGAAACAATATTTGACACCCTGAATGCAAAGGCTGCGGTTTATGCCATCAAGAAATTCTCTAGGGATAGAAAAAAGAATTCTCCGCAAACATCTTCTCCATTTCCTCTCCCACCGGGGGAGATAGAGGGGGCCTTACCCATCATGATTTCGGGAACCATTACAGATGCTTCGGGGCGTACTTTAAGTGGTCAAACACTGGAAGCATTTTATATTTCTTTGATGCACGCAAACCCAATAAGTATTGGTCTTAATTGTGCATTGGGGGCCATGGAAATGAGGCCGCATATTGAAGAATTATCTTCCATAGCCAATTGCTATACATCAGCTTATCCCAATGCGGGGTTACCCAATGCTTTTGGCGAATATGATGAACAGCCGCACGAAACGGCACATATCATTGAAGAATGGGCAGCCAATGGATGGCTGAATATTGTTGGCGGTTGCTGCGGCACAACGCCGGATCATATTAAACATATTGCAGATGAAGTGGCTAAATTTAAACCAAGGCTTTTGCCTGTTTTAGAAGAAGCATTATAAAAGATAGTAACAATAAAATACGCTTGTTTATATCAAAGTATTAAAAATGTTATATGGAAGTTACAGAACAACTGATTATTGACCGGGTACATTTTATACGCGGTATAAAAGTTATGCTTGATAAAAATTTGGCAGCAATGTACTGTGTGCCGACTTCTGCTTTAAACCAGGCTGTAAAAAGAAATAATCAAAAATTTCCAATTGATTTCATGTTTCAACTAACCCCTGAAGAATTTGAATCTTTGATATCACAAATTGTGATATCAAAACAAAGGGTAAGGGGTGGCACCAGGAAATTACCATATGTATTTACAGAACAGGGAGTAGCTATGCTTTCTTCAGTGCTCAAATCTGAAACAGCTATCCAGGTTAATATTCAAATCATCAGGGTATTTACAAAAATGAAACAACTGCTTCTGCACAATAAGGAGCTTTTTTTGAAAATAGAAAAGATTGAAAACACACTTACAGCACACGATAAAGATCTTCAAAACATTTTTGCCATATTAAAAAAATTATTACAAACGCCCGATACGGTCAAAAGAAACCCAATAGGTTTTCCTTACCCGAAAGAGAAATGATAAGGGCAAAAGTTGTATCTGGCTATGAAGCAATTCGGCAGGTGTAACTATAAACAAAAGAGCTATGAGTGAAACAATACATATACAACCTTTTTTAAGACTAAGTGGATTAGAACCCCTTATCGTTCGTCCGGAAACAAATTTTGTAAACGTAGGCGAGCGTACCAATGTAACCGGCAGTAAAAAATTTGCCCGTCTTATTAAAGATGGTTTGTATGAGGAAGCATTAAGCGTTGCCCGCCAGCAGGTAGAAAGCGGGGCGCAGGTAATTGATATAAATATGGATGATGCCATGCTGGAAGGTGTGGAAGCAATGACTGTTTTTTTAAATTTAGTACAAGCCGAGCCTGATATTGCAAAGATTCCCATCATGATCGATTCCTCTAAATTCGAAATAATTGAAGCAGGGCTAAAATGCGTGCAGGGAAAATGTATTGTAAACTCCATTTCAATGAAAGAGGGGGAGGCTAAATTTATTGAACAGGCATTCATTTGTAATAGCTATGGTGCTTCTGTAATTGTGATGGCCTTTGATGAAGTAGGGCAGGCAGATACTAAACAACGTAAAATAGAAATTTGCCACAGGGCATATAAAATACTAACCAGCCAGGTTGGTTACGATCCGCAGGATATTATTTTTGACCCGAACATTTTTGCCATTGCAACAGGTATTGAAGAGCATAATAATTATGCAGTAGATTTTATTGAAGCAACTGCAGAAATAAAAAAATTAATGCCGCTTACCAAAGTGAGCGGGGGTGTAAGCAATGTTTCATTTTCTTTCAGGGGAAATGATCATGTACGGGAAGCTATTCACAGTGTGTTTCTGTATTATGCCATCAAAGCCGGTATGGATATGGGTATTGTAAACGCAGGCCAGTTAGTGGTGTACGATGAAATAGAGCCAACCTTAAGGGATATGTGCGAAGCAGTGATCCTTAACCGCAATAACGATAACAATGAAGCCACCGAAAAATTAATTGTTCATGCCGAAAAAGTAAAGGCAAAAGGAAAGGTAGAAATAAAGGATGAAAAATGGAGAAACGAACCAGTTGAAAAAAGGTTGTCACACTCACTTGTAAACGGCATTACTGATTATATTGATGCAGATACAGAAGAGGCCCGTGTTAAATATCCAAAACCTTTGGATGTAATTGAAGGGCCGTTGATGGATGGAATGAATATAGTAGGCGATCTTTTTGGGGCAGGCAAAATGTTTTTACCACAGGTGGTAAAAAGTGCCCGGGTTATGAAGAAAGCAGTAGCAGTACTTACCCCTTTTATTGAGCAGGAAAAAGAAGACAGGAAACAGGCACACCTTGTAGCAGGTACTATCAATGAAGAGGCCGCCGGAGCTGCCAAAATATTACTGGCAACAGTAAAAGGTGATGTACATGATATTGGAAAAAATATTGTGGGCGTGGTATTAGGGTGTAATGGTTACGATATCATTGACCTTGGGGTAATGGTATCATCCGATAAGATTTTATCAGAAGCAAAAAAACACAATGTAGATATAATTGGGCTAAGCGGCCTTATAACTCCTTCGCTTGATGAAATGGTGCATATTGCAAAAGAGATGAAAAGACAGCAAATGGACCTGCCATTATTGATTGGAGGCGCTACTACCAGCCGTATGCATACTGCTGTTAAAATTGCGCAGGAATATGACAACGGCGTAGTGCATGTACTTGACGCATCCCGTAGCGTAACCGTTGCCGGTAGTTTATTGAGCAAAGAACAAAAACCTGATTTTTTAAACGGTATAAAAAATGAGTACCATAAATTAAAAGAAGATTTTGCTAACCGTAAAACTATAAAAAATTATTTACCTTTTGCAGTAGCACAACAAAACGGAGCAGTTATTGACTGGGATAATTTTACACCCGTAACACCCACATTTACAGGTACAAAGGTTTTTGAAAATTATGGCCTTGCCGAAATAGCCGGGTATATTGACTGGCAACCATTTTTTATTGCATGGGAAATGCATGGCAAATTCCCCGCTTTATTAACTGATGAAATTATTGGAAAAGAAGCTACCAAATTATACAACGATGCAAAAAAATTATTACAGCAAATTATTGATGAAAAATGGTTAACTGCCAGAGGGGTCATTGGTTTTTGGGAAGCTAATAGAACTGCACCAGATACAATTATAGTAAAAACCAGTAAGGAAGATATCAGCTTACAATTCTTAAGGCAGCAAATTAAAAAAGCTGCCGGACAGCCAAATTTATCCCTGGCAGATTTTATTGTTCCTGATAAAAAAGAAACTATAGATTATTTAGGAGCTTTTTCTGTAACAATCGAAGGAATAGAACCCCATATAAAAAAATTTGAAGATAACCTGGATGATTACAACAAGATAATTTTACAGGCATTGGCCGACAGGTTTGCAGAGGCATTTGCAGAAGTACTTCATAAAAAAACCCGGTTGCAATATTGGGGTTATGTTACCGAAGAGCATTTATCTAATGAACAACTGATAAAGGAAGAGTACCTGGGTATTCGTCCTGCACCAGGTTATCCTGCCTGTCCGGACCATACCGAAAAGTATAAACTGTTTAACCTGCTGGGAGGAGAAGAAACAACCGGCATACACCTTACCGAATCATTGGCCATGTATCCTGCATCTTCTGTATGTGGATGGTACTTTGCAAACCCTGCCAGTAAATATTTTGGAGTGGGTAAAATAAATGAAGATCAGTTAAGTGATTATACTGTAAGAAAAGAAATGGATATGAAAGAAGTGAAAAGATGGCTGAGTCCAATATTAGATTAAATTACCAAATTGCAAATAAATAACGAAATTAAATCAGGTAATAGACAAAAGACTACTATTATAGTTTAACGCTAATTTTCTTATAATTTTGCTATGTCAAATTTCAGCGTTTAATGAAAAATAAAATAAGTACCGTACTGGCAGCATTTGTGTTATTAGCAGGCACATATTCAGCTACTGGGCAAAGCAAAAAAACAGAAAGAAAAAAAGAATTCTATTTTTCATGGGGATACAATACTGAGTGGTATACAAAATCTACCGTAAAAATTGATCAGCCATTGCTGGGTAATAATTATAGTTTTGAAAAGATTAAAGGTCATGACCATAAAGGATGGGATGAAGGCTTATTTAGCAAGGCACTTACAATACCTCAATACAATTATAGAATTGGCCTGTTTATCAATAAAGAAAAAGGGATAGCTGTTGAAATAAATTTTGATCATACAAAATTTATTTTTGCAGATCAGATGGCACACGTTACCGGAATTCTTAATAAGAGATATGTAGATACTTCTATCAATTTCGCTAAACCGAATTTTTATTATTATCTAAATAACGGAGCCAATTTTTTGTTGTTTAATATCGTAAAACGCTGGCATTGGTATGCAGCAAAAAATGAAAAAGTAAAAGTCGACTTTCTTGGTAAAGCAGGTATTGGACCTGTTATCCCTCATGTTGAAAATAGTTTATTTGGTAAATTAAACACACAGGGGTTTCAATTCGGGGGATGGAATATTGGTGTTGAAGCAGCTGTAAGGGTTACCTTTTTTAAGTATGTTTATTTGGAATATACCAACAAACTGGACTATGCCCGATACTCCAATTTAAAGGTATACGAAGGCACGGCCAGACATGCTTTTGGTACTTATGAAATGATGTTAAATTTAGGTGTTACTTTTCCGGTAGGGAAAAAAGCATCTTAAGTATTTAATAGCTTCACGAAATTTATTTTGAAACAGGAGTTCCAACTAAACTAATAAAGGGAGCAATTAATTTGCCCGATATTTTAATGAACAGGTTTGCAGCTTTCAATAGAAGCCGCTTTGAGATTCCAGAGTATTCATTATAAAATCCATTACATATTTTTAAATCGAATCCCGCATCTAAATAAATTTCTTTGTATTCTCCCAACGTTAATATCCTTTCAGTCCAGCTGCCAGAAACAGGGTCACAGGTATTCGTTGGATGAGGTAATGCAACAGGCAATATTTTTTGATCAATAAATTTTTGAACACTATTAGTAATATCTTTTTCTATTAAACCTCTTGTCAAGCCTGCTAATTGTAAAATATTATTATTTGCAAGTGTTGGAAAATTTTTACGAATCATTTGCTCTCTTGTTTTGACGAATGCTGCTACTGGGACTTCACCAAACGAAAAATAGTCACCAGGGCTTCCCCCTTGATACTCATCTTTGATTTGCAATTGCCTCAATTTCCGCAACTTTAATTTATTAGACGGGTTAGAAGCTGTAGTAAAAACAGAAACCATATTTGAATTAATATTGCTGATTTCTTTAAAGAAACTACTGAGGTCATAAATATGCTCTATCACATCTGTTCCAACAATCGCCGTTGGTTTTTCCGACTGGAAATAATGGGCAACCGTAATTATATCTCCTGTTATTATACCGTCTATGGGAATATCAAGTACTATGGATAATTCTTCTCCCGCATCCGAAAACTTTTGATTGATATCATTTAAATACACTTTATGAAATCCGCAGAATTTTGCGAATAACCCCAATAATCCGTTGCCGGCGCCGTAGTCAATCAAAATAATATTCTCTTTATTCTCACTGGAGTTTTTTATCAGTAGTTCAAGAACTGCAGCATAAATTTTCAGGTAATACTTTTTATGCTGTAACAGGTGACCAAGGTATTTTTTGCGAAAGGAATCTGCAGAAAGCCGGTTTATTTCTATTTCATTGAGTTTTTTTTCAAATGCAGGTATGTATTCAAGGATTTTATTGAAACTTTTCATTCAATGGTTTTAAATTGCAGGTACTTAAAATAACTAATAAAAAACAACTATGCGTATTATATCTTACAACGTTAACGGTATACGTGCCGCTTTTAAAAAAGGGTTTATAGATTGGCTTAAAACCAACCCGGCAGATATCATTTGTCTTCAGGAAACCAAAGCTACAAAAGATGATGTAGATTTTAAGCAATTAGATGCGCTTGGTTTTCATCACCATTGGTTTAGTGCACAAAAAAAGGGGTATAGCGGGGTGGCTGTTTTTTCAAAAATGAAGCCAGATAATGTGGTGTATGGCAATGGCATTGTTTCAAGCGATGATGAAGGTAGAGTTATACAGCTTGATTTTGGTGATATACGTTTAATAAATGCTTATTTCCCTTCTGGCACAAGTGGTGAAGAAAGGCAGCAATTCAAGTATGTCTGGCTGGATGAGTTTCATGCCTATTTATCCAAACTAAAAAAGAAATTTCCTAAAATTATTTTAGTGGGAGATTATAATATTGCTCATAAAGAAATAGATATCCACGACCCCAAAGGCAATAAAAACAGCAGTGGTTTTTTACCGGAAGAAAGAGAATGGATGACAAAATTTTTGAATGACGGTTGGATAGATACTTTCAGGGAGTTTAATACAGAACCACACCGTTATAGCTGGTGGAGCCAGCGTTTTCCGAGTGTACGTTTAAATAATAAAGGTTGGCGTATTGATTATATTACCGTTACGACACCGCTAAAAGACCAGCTGGTAAATGCAGATATTTACCCGGATGTAAAGCATAGTGACCATTGCCCGATTTTTGTAGAAATAAAAAATTAATCACTGAATGTTTATTTACAACGTAACTACCAAGGTAAGCAACTCAATAAAGACTGATTGGCTTGCCTGGGTACACCAGGAGCATATTCCCGAAATTATAAATACAGGTTGCTTTACTACTGCAACCGTTTTACAATTATTAGAAACAGACGATTCGGAAGGGCCTACCTATGCCATTCAATACAGGGCAGATAGCAAGGCAATGTATAATCAATACATAGAGAAATTTTCAGGAAGTATGCGCCGGAAAGTGCATGAAAAATGGGGCGACAATATCATCGCATTTAATTCATTGCTACAAGTTATTCACTAATTGTGCAAAACAATTAAATTTAGTTTTTTGTAAAAAAAACTTTGTATTTTATTAGCAAAACTGCATGGGTATTGATTTTACAGCTTTATTGGCTGAAACCCTTGCCAATGTTGGATCTTATTTAATTACTTTTATTTTTTACACAGATGCAATTGGGTTTAGGGTACTTAAATCCCTTATTCCTTGCGGTTTTCAGCGATTTACTACGAACAACTTTTTTTAGAAAAAATTTTGTTGCAATTAAAAACCTTCTATATTTGTTGCAGTTAATAAAATTTCAAAAATACTATTATGAACAAAGCAGAATTAATTTCAAAAATTGCTGACGATGCTGGCATTACAAAAACTCAGGCTAATGCAACTTTAGACTCTTTTGTAGAAGCAGTTACTAAAACTTTAAAGGGAAATGGTAAAGTAACGTTAGTTGGTTTCGGTACTTTCTCAGTATCTAAAAGAGCTGCCCGTAATGGCCGCAACCCACAAACAGGTGCTGTTATCAAAATTAAAGCTAAAAAAGTAGCTAAATTTAAAGCCGGTAAAGAATTGTCTGCTAAAATGTAATTTTTAACAGGCTCAATAAAAAGCAAGACATCTAAAAGGTCTTGCTTTTTTAATCTTATTCAAGTAACTAAAATAAATAAATACAATGGGACGTGGAGATATCAAAACCAAAAAAGGTAAAATTACCAAAGGATCTTTTGGTAAAACAAGGCCATCTAAGCCGGCAAAAAAAAATGTAGCGCCTAAGGCTAAAGAAGCTTAATAAAATTATTTAATTGATAATGGTTAATTGTAGCTTTATTAGCCGCAGTTATCCGTTATCAAATTAATACTAAGGAGCAAGCCTTTCAATTTTCCAGCCACCATCTTTACCCAAAGTATACTGTAGCCTGTCATGCAGCCTGCTTTCTCTTCCTTGCCAAAACTCAATCAATTGTGGTTTTAACCGGTAACCTCCCCAGTATTGTGGACGTTGCATTGGTTCTTTTTCAAATTGTTGCTTGTATTTTGTAGCATTATTTTCAATTATTTCCCTACTGGTAATAATATTGCTTTGCGGTGATGCCCATGCCCCAACCTGGCTGCCTGATGGCCTTGATAAAAAATAAACATCACTTTCCTCACTACTTACTTTTTCTATTATTCCTTCAATCCTAACCTGGCGCTCCAGTTCTTTCCAAAAAAATACAATGCAGCCTTGCGGATTAGCTTGCAGTTCCTTTCCTTTATGACTTTGATAATTTGTAAAAAAAACAAATCCATTTTTATCATAGCCTTTTAATAAAACAATTCTTGCAGAAGGTTTTCCTGCTGGTGTAGCTGTCGCTAATGTCATGGCATTGACTTCTTCTATGGAACTATTGATAGCTTCCTGCCACCATTTGTCAAATTGTTCTATGGCATCAATTGCTACATCTTTTTCGTTTAAGGTTTGCAATTTATACTCTATTCGTATACCTGCTATATTCGTCATTGTAAAATATTTGAACTGTAAAATTGGGTTAAATAACGAACATAAAAAAAGTATCTTCATTGTTACCTGAAGATACTTTTTAAATAGTGTTTTGTATGGTTACATACCCATCATTCTTGTAGCACCAAAGCCAAAACTTGCAAACAACAAAGTGCCAAGAATTGCTCCTACTACCAGCGTTACACCAATCATTACCAGGAATGCAACCAATAAGTAAATAATTTTTTTATCTTCAGGCGTTTTCTTTAACGGCCCAAGCCCTAAATACATTATATAAATTGAATAAACCCATGCAGCAAATTTTAGCAAGCCACCTATTACTGGTATAAAAGATAAAAGCCCGGCTACATAAGATGGGGTTGCAGCATAAGCTACCAATTGTGCCGATTTATTTAAATCTTTTTCAGAACCAAAACTGGGAGCCAGCATATCGATAATGTAAATGGAAACATAATAACCAATTATTGTAGAAATAAAAGCGATGACAGCTGCTAATAAAAAGTAGGAAAGCCCAAATGTACCAGCAAAAAGAAAACCTGTTAACACTGGGCCTATCGCTGAGACCACTGCTAACGGTAATACGTAGCTTGTTAATAGTGATTGTGGCGTAGCAGGCTCGCCGTTAATAACTTCCCATTCAGTTTTTGGGGTAATTAAAATGTTTTTTACTCTGTCGATTAAATTCATATAATATTATTTTTAGACCGGTAAAATAAAGAAATCATTGGATGAATGCAATTGTTTTCAAAAATATTTTACTCTTTCAAACCAGCCAGGGCCTTCCACTCATCCCTTTCCTGTTCTGCATCAGCCAAAAAGCTTTCCAGTTCCGCAATACGACTGCTTTGTTGTTGTAATAAAAGATTCCGGTTATTCAATTCCTGTAATTGTGTTTGCAGATCTGTCAATTGTGTTTGCAGGTAAGTATATTGCTGCTTCAGATCGTGTAGTTGATTTTTTACATTTACAGAATTGATAGCCTGTGGTTGCAGATTAATTTCTCCATGAGCAGATATGGCTGTTTCTTTGTCCATATCGCTTATATAATTCTGTAAAACCTCTAGCTCCATAACCTGATTATCCAAATGACTCTTTATTTCATTATCATTTGCAATATGTAATCTTAGTTCCAGTATTTCCTTTTCTTTAATTGCAATTGTATATTGATATTCATCCATCCTCGCTTTAAGGCTTTCGTTTTCTGCTATCAGGTGTTTTAATGAATCAGTATTATCTGAAATATCCATTATTTAGTGAAAATTTTAAAAATGATTGGTTTAAAAATGTCTATTATTTCATCAACTGTAAATTAAGCATTTCTAGTTGTATCTAATAAAAGTAATAGGCTATTAAATAACCTGAAAAATCTGGAAGATTGATATAAATAAAAAAGCTTTCGCTATTTAAAACGAAAGCTTTTTTAGGGTATGATGTTTGGTTAACCTTTTACAAGGGTACCAACATTTTCGCCTGTTACTACCTTAAATAAGTTACCTTCTTTATTCATATCAAAAACAATAATGGGTAATTCATTTTCCATGCACAATGTAAAGGCAGTCATGTCCATCACCTTTAAATTTTTACTGATGCACTCATTGAAAGTAATATTGTCAAACTTTGTAGCTGTAGGGAATTTTTCTGGATCTGCGGTATAAATGCCATCCACCCTGGTACCTTTTAAAATAACTTCGGCCTTAATTTCAACGGCTCTTAAGGATCCTGCTGTATCTGTTGTAAAATAGGGGTTTCCTGTACCAGCTCCAAAAATAACTACACGCCCTTTTTCCAAATGCCTCATTGCCCTTCGCCGTATGTAAGGCTCTGCAATTTGTTCCATTTTAATAGCACTTTGTAAACGGGTATACACGCCCGCTTTTTCAAGACCACTTTGTAAAGCCATTCCATTAATTACTGTAGCCAGCATACCCATATAATCTCCCTGTGCCCTTTCAATACCAGTTTCAGCCTCATTCATACCACGGTAAATATTACCACCTCCAATTACAATAGCCACCTGTACCCCTAAATCTGTAATGCTTTTAATATCCTTAGCGTACCTGGCTATAACCGCACTGTCCAAACCAAAATTTTTATCGCCCATTAAAGATTCACCGGAAAGTTTAAGAAGAACACGTTTGTATTTAGGTAACATAATCAATAATTTTTTGCGTTGCGAAGATATAGTTTTTAAACCGCCCTGATATCTTTTTGTAGAAGTAGCCACATAAAAAAAGCGAAACTTTCATTTCGCCTTTTAATAAATATAGTGGAAAATTATCCCAAAGCCACTCTTTTAAATTCTGTAATCTTTAAATCTGCATCTACACTTTTTAAATAATCAGCAACAGATTTGCCGTTATCTTTTACAAAAGCCTGTGCCATTAAAGTGTTGTCTTTAAAGAACCTGTTTACTTTACCCACAGCAATTTTTTCAGCCATTTCAGCAGGCTTTCCTTCTGCTTTAATTTGTTCAATTGCAATCTCTCTTTCTCTTGCAATTGTTTCAGGAGCTATAGAAGTTTCGTCAATAGCCAAAGGGTTCATTGCTGCAATCTGCATCGCTACATCTTTACCTGCTTCAACAGCTTCTTTATTAAAACCTACCAGTACACCCATACGGTTTGTTCCATGTATGTAAGAGGCAACATAAGCGGCTTCTACACGTTCGAATTTGATAGCAATTTTTTCACCGATAGCAGCTAATTTGTCATTAATCAATTCAGATACTTTAGTACCGTTGATGGTTACTTCATTTAATTCATCTGCGCTTTTTACATTGTTAACAATTGCTGCATCCATAATGCTTTGAGAAAAAGCTACAAATTCTGCATTTTTACTTACAAAGTCAGTTTCGCAACTGATACAAACAATAATACCTGTTTTATTATCAGCTGTTGTTTTTGCCAATATCACACCTTCTTTGGCTTCTCTGTCGCTGCGTTTAGCAGCAACTTTTTGTCCTTGTTTACGTAACCAGTCAATAGCGCTTTCAAAATCACCATTGCTTTCAGTTAATGCTTTACGGCAATCTAACATGCCAGCTCCTGTTGTTTGACGCAGCTTATTTATATCGGCTGCAGTAATTGTTGCACTCATAATTATATTTTTTAACTCAAAAATTCATCTGCTATTATACAAATGAATTTTTGCAAAATTGTAAGATTGTTAATTAAAGAACTAAATTTTACCTTGGTCCACTACCGCTGCCAGTTGCCGGCCTTCTACCACCTGCTCCTGGTCCTGGTACACGGCGTTTTGTTGGAGCTGCACCTCTTGCTCTTTTATTTCTGTCATCACTGCTATCAGCCTTTTGTTCAAAACGGGCTGCTTTTGCTTCTGCAGTTTCGTCGCTTTCGTTGGCATTATCGTCGTCATCTTTTTCTGCCAAACGCTCTGCTAAACCTTCTGCAATTGCTGCAACAATATAGTTAACAATAATAGCGATTGATTTTGTAGCATCATCATTTGCAGGAATTGCAAACTCAACTTTATTAGGGTCACAATTGGTATCAACCATACCAAAAGTAGTAATGTTTAAACGCTTGGCTTCTGCCAATGCAATGTGCTCGTGGCCGATATCTACCAAAAACAATGCAGCAGGTACACGGCTAATTTGCGCTATACCACCCAACACTTTTTCCATTTTATCTTTATCACGGGTAAGTGTTAAACGTTCTTTTTTAGTAAGGTTATCAATGCTTCCGTCATTCAGCATTTTTTCGATGCTCTGCATTTTTTTAACGCTCTTACGAACAGTATTAAAATTGGTAAGCATACCACCGAGCCAGCGTTCTGTTACGTAAGGCATGTTGATGCGCTTTGCACAATCAGAAACAATTTCTTTTGCCTGCTTTTTAGTAGCAACAAACATTATTTTTTTACCGCTTTTTGCAATTGATTTAAGTGCAGCAGCGGTTTCCTGCAAACCTTCTACGGTTTTGTTCAGGTCAATAATATGTATACCTTTTTTTTCAGCAAAAATGTAAGGTAACATTTTAGGGTTCCACTTCTTTTTTAAGTGGCCAAAATGTACACCTGCTTCAAGAAGTTGCTGTTGTAAGGAAGTATTTTCCATGGTAGTAATTTGATAATTTGAATAATTTGATAATTTGAAAACGAAATGCCTTTTTTCCATTTCCCCTTTGGGGGATTGAGGGGGCCTAACGTTTGCTGAACTGGAAGCTCTTTCTTGCTTTTTTGCGACCTGGTTTTTTACGCTCAACAGAACGTGGATCACGTTTTAGCATACCTGCAGCTTTCAATACCGGGCGATAGTCTGCACTAACTTCCAGTAAAGCACGGGCAATACCTAATTTAGCAGCTTCAGCCTGGCCTTTAATACCACCACCTTGTGCGTTAATAACGATATCAAATTTGTCAGATGATTCTACAATTTTAAGTGGCGATTCTACCTGGTTCTGCAGGTAAACCAATGAGAAGTAATTTTTATAATCCTTACCATTGATAGTTATTTTACCATCTCCCTTGCTTAAGAAAACACGGGTTACAGCTTCTTTACGACGGCCAACTGCGTTTTTTTGCTTTTCCATTTTATTTTATACTATTTTAATAATCCCCTTTTGGAGATAGGGGTTTTAGAATTTTAATTCGGCTGGTTTTTGAGCGCCATGCTGATGTTCGGCACCTGCGTATACAAATAATTTTTTGTACATTTTGCGGCCTAACCTGTTTTTTGGCAGCATTCCTTTGATTGCTCTTTCGATGATTACTTCTGGCCTGCGCTTTAAAAGATCTTTAGCAATTTCTTCTTTACGGCCACCTGGGTAACCACTAAAGTTGTCATATACTTTTTCATCCATTTTATTGCCGGTTAGTTTAACCTTTTCGCAATTAATTACAATTACATAATCTCCGCAATCAACATGTGGAGTGTAATAGGCTTTGTTTTTACCACGCAGAACTGCCGCAATTTTAGAACACATACGGCCAACGGTTTGATTAGTACCATCTATTACATACCAGTTGTGTGTAACGGTAGCCTCGTTCGCATGTTTGGTGGTGAAATGTAGTTTACTCATTATATTTATTTTTAAGTGATGCCTTCGCTATCCCGAAGAGCTTTTTTTAATGGACGGCGAAGGTAGGATGGAATACCTTAATTTCCTGCAAAATCAGAAAGTATTTTTATCGAAGCTTTATAATTAATTGATTTTCAATAAATATATTGACTAAATATTTTAATATCTACCTGAATAAAGGTATTTTTAATTTCTATTTTAAAGCTATTTTTACTTTTATTGAATCTTTTAATATTTTTTATAATCAATTATGCTTTAATTAAAACAGGCGGCACAGTACATTTTATGTCAAGAAATTAGCCACGGGATTATTTAATTTTACCAAAGAAGAAATTATATATGTACGATAAAGAACAGACAAAAATTTTACAGCATCAGACTACAGAATGGCTGGCCTCAATAAATGCCATCAACAGTAAAGAAATCATCGCTGGCAATATTGAATCACTTAGAGATATACTTCGCTTTCATGAGTATCGGTATTATGTGCAAACCGATCCCCTGATAAGCGATTATGAATATGACAGTTTATATAAATTGCTCGAAAAATTCGAAAAAGAAGAGCCTGGTCTTGTAACTGAAAATTCGCCTACACAAAGAGTGGGTAAAGGATTGGTTAGTAATTTTCCAAAAGTGCAACATCTTGTACCCATGCTTTCTTTAGAGAATTCGTACAATGCGGCAGATTTACTTGACTGGGATAGAAAGGCAAAGGAACTTTCCGGCTTACCTGAAATTGAGTATTGTGTTGAACCCAAATTTGACGGTGCCAGCATTTCGATGATTTATGAGGATGACCATTTAAGCCGTTCTGCAACCCGTGGCGATGGGGTGGTAGGAGATGAGATTACACTAAACACCAGGCAAATAAAATCTGTTCCGCTTACAGCAAAATTTAGTGAATATGGTATTGAACAGATTGAAATACGGGGAGAAGTGCTGATTAATAAAAGCAATTTTAAAAAATACAACGATAAACTTATAGAAGAAGGTATCCCACCCTTTGCGAATCCCAGGAATTCAGCCGCAGGTTCTTTAAGAATAAAAGATACTGCAGAAGTAAGCCGTAGAAACCTGGAAGCATTTTTATATCATGTAAGTTATATAAGCAATACGGATAGTCGCCAACCTCATACTCATTCAGCCATGCTGGTTATGCTTTGGAATCTTGGATTTAGAAGCCCTAAAAAAGAAATGGTAGTGGTAAAGGGCATTGATAAAGTGATACAACAGGTTGAAGAATTTGAAGGCAGCCGGGATGAGCTGCCTTATGAAATTGACGGCATGGTGGTAAAAGTAAATGACCTGCAGCTACAAGATCGCTTAGGCATGACCTCTCATCATCCCCGCTGGGCGATTGCTTTTAAATTTAAAGCCAGGCAGGCAACCAGTAAATTATTGTCGGTAGAGTTTCAGGTGGGTAGAACCGGCGCCGTTACACCTGTTGCAAAAATAGCAGCGGTTTTGGTTGGTGGTGTTACAGTAACCAGCATCTCTATCCACAACGAAGAATATATCAAAGAAAAAAATCTGATGTTGAATGATACCATTTTGATAGAGAGAAGCGGTGATGTAATACCCCAGATAGTAAAGTCATTTGAAGAACTGCGTGACGGCAGCGAAAAGCTCATACAGTTTCCAACACATTGCCCGGTATGCGGCGATTTACTGTTTAAGCCCGAAGAAGAAGCGGTGTGGCGCTGTATCAATGTTAACTGTGCCGCCCAGGTGGTGGAACGCATTATCCATTTTGTAAGTAAAGATGCCATGGATATAAAAAGTTTTGGTGAAGCCAATGTGCGCAAGTTTTTTGAACTGGGTTTATTAAAAGATGTCCCTGGAATTTATGAGCTGGATTTTGAAGCCATTGGTAAATTAGATGGATTTGGCAAAAAGTCATTGGATAATTTACAGACAGCAATCAGTAATTCTAAAATGCAACCACTGCATCGATTAATTTATGGTCTCGGCATTCGTTATGTAGGTGAAACTACTGCTAAAACACTGGCTAATTTTGTAAATCATTTATTGGAGTTTACAAATTATAGCGAAGAGGAACTGAAAGCCCTGGAAGATGTTGGTATTAAAGTAGCAGCAAGCATTTACAGGTTTTTTAAAGATGCTGAAAATTTGGCGATGTTACAAAAACTGGATCAACTGGGCGTATCATTAAAAAATCAAAAAAAACAGGTAGCCGTAAATGATTTATTGGCGGGGCAAACATTTTTATTCACCGGAACGCTCAGCCAGTTAAAAAGAAGTAATGCAGAAACAATTGTAGAAGAAAATGGCGGAAAAATTGTTGGTGGTGTAAGCAGTAAATTAAACTACCTTGTAGTAGGGGATGAAGCCGGAAGTAAGTTGGAGAAAGCAAAAAAAATTCAGACCATAAAAATAATAAGTGAAGAAGATTTTATAAAAATGCTACCTACTTAGTAGAAATTAATTATATATTTATAGTGCGGCTTTAAAGGAAATGTATAATTCGCATTTATAGTGTTGTTTGCCCATGTAATAAATTTAAAATCATCCTATATGATTAAAAAAATACCAGGAGAAAAATGGACCCCCTTACAATTTGCTGGCCACACGATATTGCGCAAAAGATATGCGGTATCTTCACTCGGCAGGGCTGCCAGTTATGCCGAAAATGTAAATAAAGATGGCAAATTACTGAATGGCTCTGTAACCTCAGGTTACCGCACTTTAAATTTGCATTTAGAAAAGGGTAACGGCACCATTTATTTGCACAGGGAAATAGCCAAACTATTTTGCAAAAAAACTTCTCCAAAACATAAATATGTTATTCATATAAATCACAAAAAAGGTGATAACCACTATAAAAATTTAAAATGGGCAACATTGGCTGAAGTTGGGAGCCACCAGCAAAAAAGCCCTCAAAAAATTGCTTACAAAAAACTACAGGCCAACAAAACAGAAGGGCTTAAATTAAATGCAACAAAGGTAAAAGCCATTAAAGAAGCTATCAATAGCCCCAAACGTAAACTTACCTATAAACTAATGGCAGCTAAATATGGGGTAAGTGAGATGACATTGTATAGAATAAAAAGTGGCGAAAATTGGGGGAGGGTTAAATAAATTTTTAAGTAAAAAATATAACAGGGAACCAATATCGGTTCCTTTTTTATTGCCCTACATTTGTACCAATAATAAAATATATGCTGCAATCAACAACGATAAAATTTTTAAAAGACCTTCAAAATAACAATAACAAACCCTGGTTTGATGAACATAGAAAAATATATGAAGCAGCAAAAGCAGATTTGCAAACAATGGTAGGTAAATTAATTCCTGCTATTGCTGCGTTTGATGAACCTATCAGCTCGCTGCAGGTAAAAGATTGCACTTTCCGCATCAACAGGGATGTACGTTTTAGTAAAAATAAAAGCCCTTATAAAAATAATATGGCGGCTTATTTTAGCAGGGGTGGAAAAAAAGCCAGTATTGCAGGATATTATTTCCATTGCGAACCAGGTAAAAGTTATGCCGCAGGTGGTTTTTATTCACCAATGCCTGATGAGCTGGCCAAGATAAGGCAGGAAATTGATTATAATTTTGATGAATGGAAAAAGATAATCGATAATAAAAACTTCAAAAAATATTTTACTAAAGGTGTGGATGGAATAGAATCATTACAAAGGCCGCCAAAGGGATATGATGAAAATAACCCGGCTATCCATTATCTTAAAATGAAACATTTTATTGTAAGCAAACCTTTTACTGATGCAGAATTGCAAAACAAATTATTGGTAAAAGATGTGGCAAAAGTATTTGAAACGATGAAGCCGATGATTGACTTTTTAAACAGGGCCGTAGAATAGAATTGATATCCTTGCTTGTCAAAGAAAGCAACCATCAGATTTTTACATCATTTTAATTGTATGCTCAATACTTTAAAACCGGGCATGCTACATTATCGCCTTTGCTAAACTTATATACCAACCCAACGGTATATGATTGGTAAAAATCTTTTTTTTCAGGATTGGCCGCTAAACTAAATCCATCCAGATAGTCTGTAAATGTGTACCTGAAAATTGTTTCAGCAGTTAATGACATTTTTTCGAATAGATAATATTCTATTCCAGCACCTACCGGCAATATTAATATCATTCCGGGAGGTGCATTTTGTAAATCTGCCTCAACTCCGGCTAAAACCTGGGGGTCGTTTACAAAAAAAGATTTATTTAAATTACTGCTGCGGTTTATTTGTAAAAAACTCAGACCAAGCCCGCCCAGTAAATAAGGCGAAATGCGTTTGCCTATTTCGTTATTATTGTTACCATACATGTTCCAGACAAACAATTCAGAAATTTCTTTTACCGAAGATGAGAAGCTGAGGTTGCGCTGCTGCCTGTAAGCCGGGCTGCTGTATAATGATTCATTGCCAGCCAATAAACCATACACCAGGTTAGTGCGTAAAATAAAAGAAGGGGTTAAAACTCTTGAAACGTAAAGGCCTGCTACAGGTTTTAATGTTTTAAAAGAACCTAAGGGAGATGGTGTCAGGTCGCCCATGTAAACAAAAACACCACCATTAATGCCCACCTGCCATTTACTTATTTTTAATTGGGCATTGCATAAGTCCATGCTTCCAATCATTACTAAAATAGTAAACACGCCTGCTTTGTTTGGTATACCCATGGTAATTTATTTTAAAAGGTTAACAATAAATTCCCATGCAGTCAGTTGATAAAATGCAGGTAAAAATCAGTTCATATAACGATGGGTATTAAAACTTACGGTTGTATAATGCCAAATGTAAAAAAATATTGTGTGGTATATCTTAAAGAAATCACAAAATGCGCCCGAGTTTTTTTTAAAGGGGAACGCTACAGGTATGCCCTAAAAAAGTAGTGGCCAGTGATAAAAATCACCGGCCTTGCTTACCTCTGAAACCACAAGAAAAATCTTTATTGAATATTTTTAACTAAGAATGTAATATTATGTAACATGTAATAATTTAAAAAACACCACAAATAGGGCAAATGACCTTATCGGGAAGGCTTTCAAAAGATAAGAGGAAATATAGAATTACCGAGCAGGCTGTAAAAATAATATTTTTTTTGAATAAAATGTATTTTTTTTTATTTATCTAACGTGGCTTTTACCAGTTCTTTATCTGTAAAGCTGTAAAATTATAGTTTTTTACAGGTGTATTACTGCTTTAAAGCTGTCTTTTTCTTAGGCATGTCAATGAATCTATACCAAAAAGCGTCCATACCCCATTTGATTTAACCTTTAATTTCTTTGTAATGTAATTAACCCCCTAAAGCGATTATTTATAAAAACTAATAAGTGTTAGTTTTGCAAAAAAACAACCGGTGCGATGGCAAAAATACAATCAGGTGAAAACTCAACAAAAAAGGAAGCCATCATTCAAAAAGCAGCTTTTCTTTTTAAAACAAAGGGTTATAGTGCTACTTCTATGAGAGTGCTTGCAGATTCACTCGGTGTTGAAGCGCCCAGTCTTTATAATTATATAGGCTCTAAAAGCGAATTGCTGCAAAGTATCTGTAGTAAAATGGCAAATGAATTTCACCTTAACCTTGATGCTGTTGAAAATAATACAGCAACTGCCGTTGCAAAAGTTGAAGCCATTGTACGGTTTCACATAAAGAAAATGCTGAATAATTTTGACGAGGTTTTTGTTGCTAACCACGAGTGGAAACATTTAAAGGAGCCTATGCTAAGCAGCTTTTTAAACCAACGCCGCAATTATGAAAAAAGGCTAATGGCAGTATTTGAAAATGGGATTGAAAAAAATGAATTAAGAATCACTAATCCTTACGTTGCCGTACTAACTATTTTGTCAGCTGTAAGGGGATTGGAGTTTTGGTACGGTCATAAAAAAAATGTAACGCAAGAGGAATTGGAAAATGAGATGGTAAAAAATTTATTGAATGGTATAGTAAAATAAAAATATGGCAGTACATTTTCATTCATTGAAGGTAAAAAATATAAAAAGAGAAACGCAAGATTGTGTTTCTATAGCATTTGAAGTACGACCAGAACTACAGGAACAATTTCAATTTATCCATGGTCAGAATATTACTATAAAAGCAATAATAGATGGAGAAGAACTTCGCCGTTCTTATTCTATCTGTTCAGCTCCATTTGAAAAAGAGTTAAAAGTAGCTGTAAAGAAAGTTGATGGAGGAAAATTTTCTGCGTATGCCAATGAATATCTAAAAGCCGGTGACCTGCTCCAGGTAATGCCCCCCACCGGAAAATTCAACACAATACTTGATACTGAAAATAAAAAACAATATTTGGCATTTGCTGCCGGCAGCGGTATTACTCCCATTATTTCAATTATAAAAACAATACTAAAAACAGAACCCGGAAGTAGTTTTACGCTGGTGTACAGTAATCAAAGCCGCAGTTCAATTATTTTCTTTGAAGAGCTTGAAGGATTGAAAAATAAATACCTGCAACGCTTTAATTTTATTCACTTACTGAGCAGGGAAAAAACTGATGCACCTATTAACTTTGGAAGGATATCTACAGAAAAGTTAAAGGCGCTTTCTTCTTTGCTTAATTATAAAAACACAGATGAATTTTTTATTTGCGGGCCCGAAGAAATGATTTTTTGTGTAAAAGATTTTTTGGTTGCAAGTGGTATAGAAACAACAAAAATTCATTTTGAATTATTTACCGTTCCTGGCCAAAAAAGTGTAGCTATACAAAATAAGATCAATATAGATTCTGGTTTAAAAAGTGCCATTAGTATTAAACTGGATGGTAGAACTATTGAGTTTGACCTGGCATTTGACAGCGATTGTATTTTAGATGCTGCATTAAAACAGGGCGCCGATTTACCATTTGCCTGTAAAGGCGGCGTATGTGCAACCTGCCGTGCCAGGCTTTTAGAAGGAGAAGTTTCTATGAAGGTAAATTATGCTTTGGAACCAGAAGAAGTAGCCAAGGGATTTATCCTTACCTGTCAATCGCAGCCATTAACTAAAAAAGTATTGATTGATTTTGATATAAAATAAAATTGCTGACAGTTTATGTTTTATTAATAATTGCTAACATAGATTTTTTTAGGACTTCATAAAAACTAACAATTGTTAGTTTTTATTATCTTTACAACGCAAAATTTATTATTATGGCTTTACAGGATGCTGCCCCTTTATTTCAACATAAAATTGATAATGAAATAAAAATTGAACCAAAAGATTTCATGCCTGAAGCTTATCGAAAAACAAATATCAGGCAGATAAGTCAGCACGCTCATAGTGAAATTGTAGGGATGTTGCCCGAAGCTAACTGGATAAGCCGTGCCCCCTCTTTAAAACGAAAAGCAATTTTATTGGCGAAAGTACAGGATGAAGCAGGGCATGGATTATACCTGTATTCGGCCGCAGAAACATTAGGTATAAGCCGCGATGAAATGATTAACGACCTGCATATTGGCAAAGCCAAATATTCCAGCATTTTTAATTATCCCACTTTAACATGGGCAGATATGGGCGCCATTGGGTGGTTGGTAGATGGGGCTGCTATTTTAAACCAGGTGGCATTATGCCGTACTTCTTATGGCCCTTATGCGAGGGCATTGGTTCGTATTTGTAAAGAAGAAAGTTTTCACCAGCGCCAGGGTTTTGATTCTTTATTGGTTTTAAGCAAGGGAACAACGGCACAAAAAGAAATGTGCCAGGATGCGATTAACAGATGGTGGTGGCCAAGCCTGATGATGTTTGGGCCAAAGGATAGCGAGAGCACCAATAATGACCAAAGTATAAAATGGAAGATCAAAAGAAAAACCAATGATGAATTAAGGCAAAGTTTTGTAGACATGGCTGCAGAACAGGTAAAAGTATTGGGGATGACTTTGCCCGATGAAAAATTAAAATGGAACAGTCAAAAAAAACAGTATGATTTTGGGGAAATAAATTGGGTTGAATTTTGGAACGTTGTAAAAGGAAATGGGCCATGCAATAAACAGCGTTTGGCTGCAAGGGTAAAAGCACATGAAGATGGTGCCTGGGTTAGAGAAGCTGCGATAGCTTTTGCGGAGAAAAGAAAAATAAAAAAAGAAGTTTTAAAAGAACTCACTATTTAAATTTTTGAATATGAAATTTTCAATAAAAAAATATTATTACGGCGATATCCCTGATGAAAATGCAGGCGGCGGAGAATTAAAAAAAACTACTGCTCTCTCTTTAGATGCAAAAGGTACGTGGCCACTGTGGGAGATATTTATCCGCAGTAAACGAGGGCTTGATCATAAACATGCCGGCAGCCTTCATGCAGCAGACGCAGCCATGGCAATTGAAAATGCAAGAGATGTATATACCCGCAGACAGGAAGGCGTAAGCATTTGGGTAGTTGAAAGCAAATACATCCATGCCACTAACCCGGATGAAGCAGAAAGTTTATATGAACCTGCCAGCGATAAAATTTACAGGCATCCATCTTTTTATGATTTGCCAGACGAGGTAAAGCATATGTAAAATATTTTTAAAAGTTTAGCAATG
Source organism: Ferruginibacter sp. (assembly GCA_043745405.1). Taxonomy (GTDB): domain Bacteria; phylum Bacteroidota; class Bacteroidia; order Chitinophagales; family Chitinophagaceae; genus Ferruginibacter. The sequence goes on from JAYTTI010000154.1 coordinate 138,729, forward strand.
GAATATTCAGAAATTGTAAATATTTCAGGTTTATTGAGCCCTTCTAAAATTTCCTTTGCAGAAGATAAGGTTGCTTTTATTCTGCACCTTGCTGATAATACACTTATTCTTGCCCAACGTAATAGTGAATGGTGTGGGCATGGACCGGTTTTAGAACAGGATATTGCTATTACCAATATTTCTTTAGACTTATTAGGACAGGCAAGAAATTTGTATCAATATGTTGCTTTACTCATCAATAAAGAATCTAACAATTCATTAGCAACTTCTTTACACAGCTCTGGAAAAGAAGTAACCGAAGACAGTCTTAGTTTTTTAAGAACTGAACGGGAATTTAAAAATTGCTTATTGGTAGAACAACCCAATGGAAATTGGGGATACACAATTTTAAGGCAATATTTATTTAGCGTATACCAGTCTCTGTTATATGGGCAATTACAATATAGTGAAGATGAAAACCTTGTTGCTATTGCTATCAAGTCTTTAAAAGAAGTTACTTATCATGTAAGATGGAGCAGCGAATGGGTGATAAGGCTAGGTGATGGAACTGCTGAAAGCCATAAAAAAATGGTAGAGGCACTAGAAGAAGTATCGCCTTTTACCGGAGAATTATTTTTACCTGAGCCATATGAAAATGAAACAATAATTGGCTTTGATTTGGTTTCCTTACAACAGGCATGGCTTCAACAAATTACCAATGTCTTAGAAGAAGCAACGCTTTTTTCACCTGCACTTAATGAAAAAGCATTTATGCAAAGTGGAGGCAAAAAAGGTTTACATACTGAGCATATGGGATATATTTTAGCTGAATTGCAATATATGCAAAGGGCCTATCCCGATGCAGAATGGTAAAGCCCTTAATATTTAAACAGAATTATTGCTACAGGATGATTGGATAAATTTTATAAATGATAACCTCAAATAATAATACTATAAAAAATTCAGGTGAAGCTGAAAAAGCTGTAGCCAGAATATGGAATTTATTAGCGGAAGTTTGTGACCCGGAAATTCCTGTTCTTTCTATTATTGACTTAGGGATTGTAAGAGATGTTGTTTTACCAGCTTCTGTTAATGAAAATATGGAAGTCACTGTTGTAATTACACCTACCTACTCAGGTTGCCCGGCAATGGATGCAATCAGTATGGATATCCGGCTTAAATTAATAGAACATGGTTATAAAAATATAAAGATCAATACTATACTTTCTCCGGCATGGACAACTGAATGGATAAGTGAAACTGGTAAAGAGAAATTAAAAGCATACGGCATTGCACCACCTAATGCTAAACAAATTGTTTGTGATACAAAATTGTTTGCTGAACTGGAAACCATTCAATGTCCAGTATGCAATTCCTATAGTACAAAATTAATCAGCCAGTTTGGTTCAACGCCTTGTAAAGCTTTATATCAATGCCAGCATTGTAAAGAGCCTTTTGATTATTTTAAATGTCACTAATTTTATCAAGCCTAATTGTTCATACTATTCGTTGCATCAAAATTTAATTTATGCCATCTATTCTTTTTGAAATAAAAAATTCAGTTGCTTTTATTACGCTTAACCGGCCCGAGAAATTTAATTCTTTTAACAGGGAAATGGCCTTGCTTTTACAAAAAACTTTGGATGATTGTGCTGCTGATAAAAACGTAAGGGCCATTTATTTAACCGGCACCGGTAAAGCATTTTGTGCAGGGCAAGACCTTGGAGAACTGACAGGTGAAAATGCACCCGGTTTTGAAGTGATACTAGCAGAGCATTATAACCCCATTATAACCAGGATAAGAACTATTGAAAAACCGGTCATATGTGCGGTTAACGCGGTAGCAGCAGGAGCCGGTGCAAATATCGCTTTATGCTGTGATGTAGTGGTAGCAAAAGCTTCAGCGACTTTTATACAGGCGTTTAGTAAAATTGGGTTAATACCAGATAGCGGCGGTACTTTTACTTTACCCCGTTTAATTGGTTTTCAAAAAGCATCTGCATTAATGATGCTGGGTGATAAAGTTTCCGCAGATGAAGCTGAAAAAATGGGAATGATTTATAAAGTTTTTAACGATGAAGTTTTTGAAGAGGAGAGCATAAAAATTGCTACCACCCTTTCTCAAATGCCCACAAAAAGTTTGACTTACACAAAGCAGGCATTGAATGCTTCGCTTGATAATTCCCTTGCAGTACAATTACAAAAAGAAGATGAACTTCAATACAAAGCAGCACATACTGCTGATTATAAAGAAGGAGTTGCAGCTTTTGTTGAAAAAAGATTACCGGTATTTAAAGGGGAGTAGGTATTACAAGTAAATAAAGTTTATAAAGTAAATAAAGCAATTATGGAAACAGACAGGGACATATTAGCCGGGAAGGTGATTGAGGAGGTGATGCAAAAAGACTTATTTAGCCAGTGGCTTGGTATTGAAGTGTTGGAAATTAAAGAAGGCTATGCAAAAATAAAAATGACGGTACGCAATGAAATGATTAATGGATTGGGAATTGTACATGGAGGCATTGCATTTTCACTGGCTGATAGTTGTTTTGCTTTTGCCTGCAATAGCAGGAATGTTTTATCTGTTGCATTGGATACTTCTATTAATTTTTTAAAACCCACACATCCCGGCGATGAGTTAATTGCAGAAGCCAAAGAATTGCATAATGGAAAAGGTACAGGTCTTTATCATATAACTATCACTAACCAGCATCAACATATTGTAGCCATTTTTAAAGGAACTTGTTTTCGTACCAACAAAACTTTAGTTAGTGTGTAGAGCATGGAAGGGATAAAAGTAAATAATGTAAATAAAGTATGTTATGAACAGTGAAAATTTTGGATTTGAGGAACTTGAATTATGGAAAAAAGTAAGAGGTTTTAAAAACGATATTCAAAAGCTTGCCCTGCAATTTCCACAAGAAGGAAAATTCAGATTAAATGACCAACTTATACGAAGTTCCCGTTCGATTAATTCTTTAATAACGGAAGGACACGGAAGATTTACCTACCCGGATCAAATTCATTACTGTATACAGGCAAGGGGTTCATTAAGTGAAACCATCAAACATTTATTTGATGCATTTGACGAAGCTTACATCACAGATATTGTATTGGTAAATTTTAAAAAGCAAGGAAAGGAAACTGAACGAATGTTAAATGGCTATATAATTTTCCTGCGCAAAAAAAGAGATGAACCAAAATAGCAGACTATAGCTTACCAATACTTTATTTACCTCATTTACTTTACATACTCAATTTACTTTTATACTTTAAATACCTTCTACACTTTATACATACAGCAAACTAAAAACCCCGACCTTTGCTGCAATAATGGAAAAGTCAAATTTTATAGATTACATCAGAATTTTTTGCAGAAGTGGGCACGGAGGTGCAGGCAGCCGGCACTTTATGCGCACCAAATACAATGCTATGGCGGGCCCGGATGGCGGCGATGGTGGCAGGGGCGCACATATTATTTTAAGAGGCAGCTCACAATTATGGACATTGTTACATCTTCGGTATTATAAAAATGTATTGGGCGAAGATGGGGAGTCTGGCAGCAAAAACAACAGTACTGGCCGTTTTGGAAAAGATATTATTATAGAAGTGCCACTGGGTACCATTGCCAAAGATGAACTGACAGGCGTTAAGGAAGTGGAAATTCTGGAAGATGGCCAGGAGGTTATTTGGGTAAAAGGTGGCCGCGGAGGTTTGGGTAATGCTAATTTTAAAACTGCTACCAATCAGGCGCCGGAATATGCACAACCAGGCGAAGATGGCGTTGAAGGATGGAAATTATTGGAGCTAAAAGTACTGGCCGATGTTGGATTGGTTGGTTTTCCAAATGCCGGAAAGTCAACTTTACTTTCTGTAATTACCGCAGCTAAACCAAAAATTGCTGATTATGCTTTTACTACCCTTGTACCGCAATTGGGCATGGTAGAATACAGAGATGGTAAAAGTTTTTGTATTGCCGATTTGCCCGGTATTATTGAAGGCGCTGCAGAAGGAAAGGGTTTGGGTCACCGCTTTTTACGGCATATTGAACGCAATTCTATCTTGTTGTTTTTAATACCTTCAGATTGCAGCGACCATAAAAAAGAATTTGAAATTTTGGTGAATGAACTTGAACAATACAATCCGGAAATGTTGCAAAAAGATTTTGTTATCGCTATCAGCAAAAGTGATATGCTTGACGATGAATTAAAAGCAGCCGTTATAAAAGAGTTGCCCCAAAAAATTCCACATATTTTTATTTCATCAGTAACAGGGATGGGGCTACCTGCGTTAAAAGACCTTCTTTGGTCTGTGATGAATCAACAGGTTCAAAAATAAATTAGCTGAATACTATATTTAAATACCTGAAAGATTTTTACAGTAAAGAATTTAACTGGTGGTATTTTTTACTGGTGCTGGTTATGCTGACCAGTCTTATTTATCTTAATTACTGGCATAGCCTTGAAAAAAAATATATTGCTTCAGGCGCAACAAGAATATCCCGTTTTACAGGATATTACCTATTATACTTTTTACCATTTGCCGCTGCATTTTTTTTACAATTGATTTTTTTTAACGACTGCACTTATTATAAAAATGCCTGGTTTTGGGCAATACTTTTTTTAGCTCCGGCATTTTTTTCATTCAGGGTAAATTTTAATTGGCAACACGATTGGATTACTAAAACATGGCCAGGTACTGACAAGGCTTTTTACCTGTATAGCATTAATTGGGTAGTGAGGGTTTTTGTATTATTAATACCTGTATTTATTATATGGTATATAAAGGACAAAGCTATGCAGCCATTTTATGGCACAAAGCCATTGGATAGTGTAAGGCCATACCTGCTGATGCTGCTGGTTATGATTCCTTTGGTGGCAGTAGCCAGTACACAAAGTGATTTTTTGGCGGTATACCCTAAAGCCAAATTGTTGAATAAGATACCCATCAATAACTGGATGGATAAATGGCGGTACCTTGTATTTGAACTCTGCTACGGTTTTGATTTTGTAAGTATTGAATTTTTCTTTCGTGGGTTTTTAATATTATCGCTGATGCGGATTTGCGGAATGCATTGTATTGTTCCGGTAGCCTGTTTTTATTGCGCCATACATTTTGGTAAGCCAATGGGAGAAGCCATCAGCAGTTTTTTTGGCGGTACCTTACTGGGAATTATAGCGTATAACACCGGCTCTATATGGGGTGGCCTGATTGTTCATTTGGGGATTGCGTGGATGATGGAAACTGGAGGCTGGCTGGGTATAATATTAAGCAAATTAAAATAAAGTAAAGGCATGTAAAAGCAAGATGTCAGCATATTTCCTGCTAAATAAAATATTTTTTACTAAACATACCTGTGTCTTTTTCAATTATAAAGGGTAATTTTAAAACCTGTTATGAAGCAGTTTTTACGAATCATTTTGTTTTTTATTTTGCCTATTGTTTTATTGGGATGTCCTTACGACTCTCCGTATGGAATTGATAAAACGGCAACTGAGGATATTGATGAAAGTTTGTTGGGTAGCTGGGCGGGCATTGTATCAAAGCCATTCAATGACGGTCAATATAAAGAAGATACAGTAAAGATTATTTTTTCAAAAAATACTGACCTGAAATATAATATAGCCATCACCGGTTATATCAATGAGTTAAAACCCTATCATGTTATTACCAATGATTCTATTAAGGGCACTGCTTTTATTTCAATAGTTGCTAAGAAACAATTTTTAAATGCTTTTATAAAAGGTAAAATGTATATAGCTGAAATAAAAAGGGATAATAATTCTTTATCAATACTCTGCCTTGCAGAACACTTTACAAGTAAATATATAAAAAGCAGCACTGAGTTACGGCAGGCAGTTGAATTTCATTATAAAATTGCCGGCACAGTTTCTTACGATGATTATTTTATACTAAAAAAGTTGCAGAAGGTAGAGTAATTTGCCACTTTAACTTTTACCTGCATATAAAAATGTCATTTACTTCACAATGATGTAATTTGCTTTTAAATTAAAAGATTGCATATGCCTACTAGTAAAATTGCCGGTATTGGTTTGTATGTTCCCGAAAATATTGTTACCAACGAAGACCTTAAACAGTATATGGATACTTCCGATGAATGGATACAGGAACGCACCGGTATTAAGGAACGGCGTTATGCCCATCGTACTGAAGAAACTACCACCACAATGGCAGTTGAGGCTTCAAAAATTGCGATTGAACGGGCCGGTTTTACTGCACAGGATATTGATTTTATTGTTTTTGCCACACTAAGCCCGGATTATTATTTTCCGGGTTGTGGTGTATTGGTGCAGCGGGCAATGCAAATGAAAGAAATAGGCGCCCTGGATATCCGTAACCAATGCAGTGGTTTCGTGTATGCCTTATCGGTAGCAGACCAGTTTATTAAAACCGGCATGTATAAAAACATCTTAGTTATTGGCAGCGAGAAACATTCTTTTGGATTGGATTTTAGTACCCGTGGAAGAAATATATCTGTAATATTTGGTGATGGTGCTGGAGCCATTGTATTGCAGGCTACTGACAAAAAAGGGCAAGGCATTATAAGTACCCATCTTCACAGCGATGGGCAAAGTGCAGAGTTGCTGGCAATGTACAATCCCGGCACTCATGCTAATCATTGGGTTAAAGAACCGGTAGCTGACTTTACCGAAGCGTCAATAGGTGAAATGTTTATGAGCAAAGAAATGATGGATAAAGCACAAAATTTTCCGTTTATGGATGGCCAGGCAGTATTTAAAAAAGCCATTGTAAAATTTCCGGAAGTTATTATGGAAGCTTTGACAAAAAACGGGCTTAGTACAACTGATATCAATCTTCTTATTCCTCACCAGGCTAATTTACGCATCAGCCAGTTTGTTCAGCAAAAACTGGCTTTGCGCAACGATCAGGTATTTAATAATATTCAGCAATTTGGCAATACTACTGCTGCATCAATACCCATTGCTTTATGCCAGGCCTGGCAGGAAGGTAAAGTAAAAGAAGGCGATCTTATTTGTTTGGCTGCTTTCGGAAGCGGTTTTACCTGGGCAAGCGCATTAATACGTTGGTAATAAAATAGCTGCAATCACTTAGGTGTGAGAGTTAAGTATAATTTTTACACTATTGTTTTAATTTTATGCATTCTAAAAAGATAGTCATTCATGCAGCGTAAAATAGTTTATTTTATTAATCCTGTTTCAGGAACAAAGAAAAAAGAATCTGCATTAAAAATAATTGAAGAAAAAACGCAGCAACAAAATATTCCTTTTGAAATTTTGTATACCAACGCACAGGGAAATTATTATTTTTTAAAAAATAAAATAGAACAGGAAGGTGTTACGGATATTGTTATTTGCGGTGGTGATGGTACTGTTAGCCAGGTGGCTGCATCGCTGATAGAAGAGGATGTAAACATTGGGATTATTCCGATGGGATCGGGCAACGGGCTTGCCCTTGCCGCAAAAATCCCTAAGGACATACACAAAGCACTGGATATAATTTTTACCGGAAAAGGCAGGTATATAGATGCTTTTTTTATTAACGAGGCTTTTAGCTGCATGTTATGCGGATTAGGTTTTGATGCACAGGTCGCACACGATTTTGCCAAAGAACCAACAAGGGGATTAAGCACTTATATTAAAAATACCCTCGAAAATTTCATTATTGCCCGCCCATATGCATTTGAGATTGTGAATAAAGGCAAATCATTTGCCACCGATGCTTTTTTTATCAGCATTGCCAATAGCAACCAGTTTGGCAACCAGTTTACCATTGCACCAAAAGCCAGTTTAAATGACGGGTTGCTGGATATAGTGATTGTGAAAAAGATGAGTAAAATGCGTATGTTGTGGGCAGTATTAAAGCAACTAATGGCTGGTAAGATAAATGAGCATGATGATAAGACTTTTCATAAAAAGGATGTACTCTACTTTCAAACCGAACAGCTTATTATTCACAACCTGGAACAGGCACCCCTGCATATTGATGGCGACCCCTCACACACTGCTAAAAAGCTGGTCATAAAAATTATACCAGATGCATTTAAATTATTACAACCTGCTGTAATAAAATCTGCTAAAATACCGTAACTTCAATCTAACATTTTAAAAAGCTTAAAACGAATATCAAATGCGTACTGTTGCAAATATTTTAATTCACAAGCCACCTGTATTTAATTTTGTAGAGCCCGATGCAAAAGTTATTGAAGCACTACAGATAATGAACTCAGTTAACCTTAGTTACCTGGTGGTATACCATAACGATACTTTTTATGGTATTTTTTCTGAAAGGGATTATAGCCGTAAAGTAATTTTAAAAGGATTGCATAGTGATACCTGTACTGTAAGAGAAGTAATGAGTTTAAACCTGCCGGTAATTGGTATGCAGGATACGGTAGAAAAATGTATGCAGCTTTTAAACATACATAAAACACGTTACCTGATTGTATTCGATGAAAATGATTTTAAAGGCATCATTACCATAAATGATGTTTTAAGGGAAGCCATTGAAAATAAAGAAATGGTTTTTGATGAATTGATGATTAAAGAAACTACAGAGATGCAGGACAAAATTTATTGATTTTTTTGTTTGCCAGATATTTCTAAACCTTACTTCATTAATGTTCTTAATTCTTTTAATACTGCCTGGTTATCCGCGGTATTAAAGGAAGCTATTACATCTTTTTTTTCTGCTGCTGTTAAGTGAAAGCTTAAGGAGGCTCCTTGTTCTTCTATTTTTGGGATATAAATAAAGGCAAGGCGGTGTATATTATATTGGGCAGCATCAGATAAAAAACTATAGGCCTCATTCTGAGAATAATCCTGCAGCCTGAACAAATTGTGTTGTAGCATGGTAGCAGGTTTCACCAATATATCAGTAACGGTGCCTGTTTCTAAAAGATGCAGCCAATCATCTTTTTGCCTGTCGCGAATTTGTAGTATTACAACCCCACCCGTATTTTGTACAATCCAGTCTTTAAAATTATCAATAAAACGAAGGGTGGTTTCTTCGCCAAAATTATCTCTTAGCCCGGCATCCATAACATCCACCACCGGGTTGCTGGGTAGCCATACATTGGGCAACACATAAGGAAATGTAGCATTCATCCGCATGGCGGTAAGCATCCGAAGATTCATGGGATTTTGCCTGGAAAACAAAGCCGCAAAATCAATTGCATCAGGGCTGGAATTACTGTCTTTTTCAAAGGCCACCGGCTTCATCATAAAGCTCAATGGCTGTGTGCCAATCATCATTTTTCGCCCATCACTTGTAACAACCGAATTAAATATCATCATTGGTATCGATGCAGATTTTTCTTCGGCTATATAGTCTTTAAGCTGGCCGCCCAATACCCTGCCTGAGTTTTCATTTAATTTTTCTTCAAAAGCATATCCCCTGTCTTTAATATAACGGTAAGGGCCAACCGAAAATTTTTGTGCGGGCGAAAAAATATCCCTGCTGATCATTGAAGAAAATACAGGGTTTAAAAGATCCTGCGTAATATTATCGGTGTAGGTTGATTGATGAAGGTTAACAGGCAGGCCGTTTTTTTTATTTTTATACAGCTCCCTGTAATAGGCAGCAGATAGCATACCACCGCTGGCGCCACTTATTAAAAAAGTTTGCTGCACTAGTTTTCCGCCGGTAATACTGTCTAATTGCTGCAGGGTATTCATTACAAAAGTGGCGCTTCTTAAACCACCTCCGCTTACATTAATAAATAGCATTACCGGTTTTTCTGACGCCTGCTTTGCTTTCCACTTGTTTAAAATACCCAGCATATTATTTTTATCTGCCGCAATTTTACCAGGTGTACATAGCTGTTGCAAAGATTCCTTATTATATTCAGGGCGTTGATCTTTATTATCGTAATTAATACCATAAGCTTTATTGCGTGGGTCAATAATTTCATTTTGATATAAAATATTCAATATTGCAACCAATGCAATTATAAACAACAAGCTCCAGCTTTGCAGAAAATAGGTTAGCGCCCCAATTACCGCAACCATCAAAGCAAAAAAAATAAGAATGCTTGCTGCTGCCGGTGCCTGAAAAAATTTTACATCTAAAAAAAACCCCCCGACTATTAAAAAAATAAAAGCCAGTATAATACCAACGATTGCTGCAAAGTGATGGCGCTTAAAAATAGTATCTAAAAAATCCTGGTTGTAATGCGATACAGGTCTTGCCTTGCGCAACTTAAGTGTTGTGCTAAAGAAATACCCCACTTTCATACCAAATCCATCCGTATGGTGTCTTTTTTCGGGGTCATGGGTACCCTTAAAATATTCAGCGTCTGCTGCAACAGGTGCTATAGTGCGCAAAATAGTCCTGTCTACTCCAAAAAAGAAGGCAAATGAAAATGTTATCAGTGCAATAAAGCCGCCTAAAAAACCAAATATCATGGCTGCTTCTTCAATAGGGCTTAATAATTCTTTATGGATATTAAACCGAATAGATTTTACCAGGTAAAAAACCAGGAATGCCAGTGGCAATAAGCCATTATTAATACAATATTTTAAAAAGGGGGTAGAAGCAGTAGCCAGAAATTTAAAGCGGCGGGTGTGTAAAATAAAAGTGGTAATATTCCAGCTCATAAAAAATACACCCATTGCAATGCCAACTGTTGCAGAACTCAATGCGTTTACATTTCCCAAATATTCTGGTACAAAAAATAGTGCATCGGCTCCAAAATTTTTTAAAAAACCACTATTGATGGTGCTGGCCATCATAAACCAAAAAATCAATAATACCTGGTACTTTCTAAAATGTAAAATAAGTAACTGAATAGGAAAAGAATAAAAAATATTCTTCAGCAATAGATTCATGTATATGGACTTTTTTTAAATGTACTACTAAATAAAGACAAGTTAGGTAACATCTTTATTGCTGATAAAATAATAGGTGTAATTTATTTTCTTTTTAACATAAATAAGAGCGAAATAATACACATTAATAATAGCATAGCTACAAACTGGTGAGATACACCAAGTAGTACCAAACGGTTAGAATGGGTAGCATTTAAAACTGTCAATATCCCCAATACTACCTGTAATATCACCAATACTAAGACTCCTTTGCGCAGGTTATAAAACAATTTATTTCCATCAACAAATTTCGATGCATACCACCAGTAACTAATCAGTATAAAAAGTAAATAGGCAAGGCTGCGGTGAATGAAATGGATGGTTATATTATTCGATATAAGATTTTTTGCCCATGGAGATAATTCATTCATTGCAGCAGGAATCATTTGCCCGTTTATATCCGGCCATGTAGGTGCACTGATGGCAGCTTTTAGCCCTGCCATAAAAGCTCCATATGTCAATTGAAAAATTAATATAACTAAAATGCTCAACATTAATTTTTGTAGAGAAGTATTCACTACTTTATTTTTTGCTATCTCCAATAAGCCAAGCGCAAACCATAAAGTATAGCTCAGCAAACCAAGTGCAGCAATAAAATGAGTAGCAAGTTCTATATGACCCACAAAATATTTTTCAGGCACCAATCCGCTTTTTACCATAATCCATCCAATAGCACCCTGCACAGCACCTAATAAAAATAATAATACCATGGGCAGTATCATTTTTTTATTGAATTTTTTTGCAGCTAAAAAATAAATAAACCCTATTAAAAAAACTATGAACATTAGCCTGGCCCATAAACGATGAAACCACTCCCAGAAAAAAATTCCTTTAAAATCATGTAAAGAGAAATTTTGGTGTACATATTTAAACTGGTCGGTTACTTTGTACCTGTCAAATTCTGCCTGCCAGGTAGCATCATTTAATGGAGGCAATGCCCCTGTAATAGGCTTCCATTCTGTTATTGAAAGCCCCGACTCTGTTAGCCTGGTAATACCACCAATCAATACCTGGATGATAATCATTCCTACACCAATCAATAGCCAGATGGCTACCTGTTTATTATTGCGTTGTTCCATTATATTATCTATAGCAATACAAATTTAGTACACCAATTGTTGTTTTAACCTATGAAATTTGTTTTATAATTTTTACTTGATATTTGTGTACACTTATGTTACTGACATATTTACAAAAAGAATTATTGGAAGCCGGGCTGGATGAAGCCGGCCGGGGCTGTTATGCCGGACCGGTATTTGCTTCTGCCGTTATTTTACCAAGGGGTTTTAATCATCCTTTGTTAAACGACAGTAAACTACTAAAAGAAAAAGAACGGAACCTGCTAAGGCCCATCATTGAAAAGGAAAGTATCGCTTATGCTGTTGCTGCTGTTGATAATAATGAAATAGATGTTATCAATATTTTACAGGCCTCTTTTAAAGCCATGCATCTTTCCGTCAGTAAATTATTAACTGCACCTGAATTATTACTGGTTGATGGCAACCGTTTTAAAGCATATAAAAATTTACCACATCAATGTATTATTAAGGGTGATGGTAGGTACACTTCTATTGCCGCCGCCAGTATTTTAGCTAAAACTTACCGGGACGAATACATGCAGCAACTGCACCAGCAATATCCGCATTATGGATGGAAAGATAATAAAGGATATGGCACTGCATTTCACCGCCAGGCAATTAGCTTACACGGGCTATGCCCTTACCACCGCAAAAGTTTTAATATTGTTCCTGCGCAGTAAGCATATTGATACAGGTTTTTTCTTTTCTCCAGTTAAACCTTGGGCAACCATACCCGTCTGTATACACAACCGGTTACCTATAACTTTTAATTTTTTTAAACACTAAACTTAACAGTATGAAAACAATAGTATCAGTAATTGCAATTGCTATGTGCAGTTTTGCAACCATCAGTGCCAGTGCACAAAATAATAACCCTGGTTTGCAGGACGAAAATAAGCGCATACACCAGGGTGTTACCAGCGGAGAATTAACCGTAGCAGAAACCAAAAAGCTGCAATTTGAAAAGTCGCAATTAAAGGCCGAAGCGTATAATTACAAGCACAATGATAGCCATATCGGCAATTGGGAAAAAGCAGATTTAAGAAGGGACAACAGGCAATTTAGCAGGGATATTTATTGCCAAAAACACGACAGGCAAAGAAGGTTTTAAAAAAGCATAAAGAAAACTTGAAAATAATGTGCCGGAGATTTCCGGCATATTATTTATAAAAAGAACATATCATTTTAATGAATAGCCAATATTTTAAACAGCCCATTCACCGGCTCCCTGCCTGGTAATTACCCATTCGTCTGTTACGCAATCAATAATGGTGGAAGGCTCTATACCACCTACGCCACCATCAATCACAAAATCTACCAGGTCGCCAAATTTTTCATAAATAATTTCAGGATCAGTATACTCCTCTGCCATATCGCCCGGTAAGGATGTACTTAAAATGGGGTTGCCCAATGCATCAAGTATATGCTGACAAATAACATTGTTGGGTACACGCAAACCGATGGTACTTTTTTTGCTTTGCAAAATTTTTGGCACCTGTTTGCTGGCAGGTAAAATAAAAGTATAGGGACCAGGCAAATACCTTTTCAGCATTCTGTACAAAGGGGTGCCAATGCTTTTTGTATAATCACTCAAATGGCTAAGATCGCGGCAAATAAAGCTGAGCCGAACTTTTAATGGGTCTATATTTTTTATAGTACAAATGCGGGCCACGGCTTTGTGCTGAAAAATATCGCAACCAAGCCCATAAATTGTGTCGGTAGGATATATTATTACACCCCCATCCTTCAGGCATTCTGTTACCTGCTTTATCAGCCTTGGTTGGGGATCTTGTGGATGTATTTGTATCAGCATCTTAATATTTTAAGCCACTCATTTTTAGAATTGAAAATAATTTTTATCAATAACCTGCTAATACTTAACTACAGCATTACAATTTTGAGCGAAGTTAACTGAACGCTTTAATAACTGTAAACTCATTGCTTTTATAATTGTACAATTTGCATAAACATCTATTTTATATTAATCTGAAATTATTATGCATAGCGGCTTTGGGGCAAAAACCATTAATTTTGCTGCTTACTTTAAATACAGCAACAAAAATATCATTGATTATGTCGTTAATCTCAGTAGGTACAATGGCTTTTGATTCCATTGAAACCCCTTTTGGAAAAGTAGATAAAATTGTAGGGGGCTCGGGTACTTATGTAGCGTATGCTGCCAGCAATTATATCAAACCTATTTATCAAATTTCTATTGTGGGGTATGATTTTCCACAACAAGAAATGGAACTGCTTAAAAAGCGTGGTGTGCAAATGGAAGGGGTAGAAGTTGTACCTGATAAAAAATCTTTTTTCTGGAGTGGTAAATATCATATCGATATGAACACCCGTGATACTCTTGTTACAGATTTAAATGTATTAGCAGATTTTAAGCCCGTTGTACCCGAAAGTTACCAGGGAGCAGAGTTTTTAATGCTCGGTAACCTATCGCCCAACATTCAGTTAAGCGTTATTGACCAATTAAGGGATAGGCCCAAATTAATTGTAATGGACACTATGAATTTTTGGATGGAAATAGCACTGAATGATTTGAAAGCCGTATTGAAAAAAGTAGATGTGCTGATGGTGAATGATGGCGAAGCAAGGCAGTTAAGCGGCGAAGTATCGCTGGTAAAAGCAGCCAAAGTTATTATGGAAATGGGTCCAGCTTTTTTAGTAATTAAAAAAGGCGAACATGGGGCATTACTGTTTCATAAAAATCATGTTTTTTCGGCACCGGGTTTGCCTTTGGAAGAAGTGTTTGACCCAACGGGTGCCGGTGATACATTTGCAGGCGGCTTTATTGGATATATTGCCAAAACTAAAGATATCAGTTTTGAAAATATGAAAACTGCTCTTATTGTAGGAAGCGCCTTGGCCAGTTTTTGTGTAGAAAAATTTGGGCCCAACAGGATGAAGGAAATAACAAAAAAAGATATTGATGCAAGGTTGGCAGATTTTGTACAATTGGTAAATTTTGAAATTGACCTTGTGGGTTAATGATTAACAAATTATTTAAAGCCGAGGTTATGGAAACTTCGGCTTTTTTATTTCAATATATTTGTGATACTATTTTCGCTGCCCTAAATTTTAAACCATGCTTAAAAAATTTATTTACCTCTTTTTCATCCAGTTTGTTTTTGTTGCCGCCTTTGCTCAACCTCAAACGCTTCGCCCCAAATTAAAAGGATGGCATTTATTAAACTATCAGCAGGATGGTTATTTTGGCACGGGGGTAAAAGAAGCATATGAATTATTAGCCGGCAGAAAAAGTACACCGGTAATTATTGCAGTAATCGATAGCGGCATTGATACATTGCATGAAGACTTAAAAACGGTACTGTGGACCAATCCTAAAGAAATACCCGGAAATGGAAAAGACGATGATGGCAATGGTTATACAGACGATATCCATGGATGGAATTTTTGCGGATCTGCCAATGGCGAAAACATGGCTGTCAATACCCTTGAAATTGCCAGGGTATATCATCGCTGGAAGATAGCATTTGACGGAAAAACAGCAGGCGAAATCCCTGCGGATAAGCAATTTTTATTTCAGCAATGGAAACGGTCCGAAAAAATTCTTAATAAGCAATATGATGAATATGTAAAAACATATCCACGAATTGAAAATCTTGCCACTTCTTTACAAAATGCCAACGTGGTACTCACCAATTATCTTAATAAAACAACCTTTACAAAGTCTGCCATTGTATCTATAAAAGGTGCGGATAGTATTGACAGGGCAGTAAAAGCGTGGGTAGATATTTTTAACAGGGTCGTCGATTCAAGTGCAACAAATACGGTCATCCTTAACGAAGTAAACAGTTATAAAAATAATTTATTGGCCAATAAAAACAGGAAGGATGATATACCCATAGATTACAGAGGCGCACTTACAAAAGATGATTACGAAAACATCCATGACAGTATTTATGGTAACAATAACCTCTTTGACCATGCAGGTAACCATGGTACACATGTATCAGGCATTATAGGTGCGGTACGTAATAATAATATTGGTGTAGATGGTATTGTAGATAATGTACGCATCATGTTTATAAGGGCTGTACCCGGAGGGGATGAGCATGATAAAGATGTGGCCTTGGCCATCAGGTATGCAGTTGATAATGGTGCAAAAATTATTAACATGAGTTTTGGTAAACCAGTTTCGCCATATAAAAAAATGGTTGATGATGCCGTAAAATACGCTGATGCAAATGGGGTATTACTGGTACATGGTGCCGGTAATGATGCGGTCAATATTGATGAAGATCCTTTTTATCCCAATCCCGTTTTTTTAGATAGTACAAAAGCCTCCAATTTTTTAACCGTTGGTGCCAGTGGTGATTATAGTACAGGCTCACTTACAGCTTCCTTTTCTAATTATGGCCAAATGGTAGATATTTTTGCACCAGGCGTATATATTAACTCAACTACTTTTAGCAATGGGTATGAGGCTTACGATGGTACAAGTATGGCAAGCCCTGTTGCAGCCGGTGTAGCAGGTTTAATAAAATCATACTTCCCGGGTATAACGCCAGAACAAATGATTGACCTGTTAATGAAAGCTGGGTCTCCCGTTAATGAACTGGTAACTATCCCCGGCGGTGATGCAAAAGTGTCTATGCAACTATTGTGCAGAAGCGGTAAAATAATTAATGCCTATGAAGCTGCAAAACTGGCCATTCAATTGTACGGAAAAAAATAATGGAAGAATAGATTGTTAAAAACACTTAATAGCTCTTTAAGTTGGCTAAATTTGTCATTAATTAAGTATTATAAAACCATGATTGAAATTATTGCACTTATTTTTCTTTGTAAAAAGAATGGACAACTGGCAACACTGAAGGGCTTACCCGCCGGAAAGTGGAAGTGGTATACCGTATTAAGTTGGATTGGCGCAGAAATTACAGGTCTTATTTTTGGAATACTCCTTTTCGGTAATGGAAATATATATGGTTTAATGGGTATTGGTTTGATAAGTGCTTTTGGGGGATATTTAATTGTAAAATCAATGTTGGACAAAATGCCAGATTCATTTGATGAAGACATCAAAAAAATCGGCGTAAACGATTTAAGGCCGCCAGTAAAAAAGTAAAACTAATTATCTGACTTATAGCCCCGAGAAAGGGCTTTTTTTATTTCACATTAGCATTTCATTAATAACTTTATCAGGCAACAAACATTTACTTTGTTATTATCTTCAACCGAAATTAATTATAATGATAAATAACAGCCATTATAAAATTATAGCCCTTACCCTATTTTTTGTTATAGCTGTAACCGGCTTGCAGGCGCAGCGAATTGATTCTTTATTGGCAATTTTAGATGAATATTATCCACAGGAAAAAATTTACCTGCAGATGGATAAATCATATTATAACTCTGGCGAAACAATTTGGTTTAAAGCTTATTTGAAAGCCGATAATTTTCCTAAGCCAATCAGTAAAACATGTTATGCAGAATTGCTGGATGAAAATGGGAAGATACTGCAAAGGAAAATGGTACCTGTCCTTGAGTCTGGGGCAGCTTCAAATTTCGATATACCTGATACAGTACACTCAAATAAATTATACGTCAGGGCATATACTTCATGGATGTTGAATTTTGATTCTTCTTTATTGTATCTGCAGCCTATAAATATTATGCCATTAAAACCGGCGGTAAAAAAAATGCCTGTGACACCAGTTTATAGTTTAACGCTGTTTCCAGAGGGGGGAGATCTTGTAGACGGTATAAATTCTGCCGTTGCATTTAAAGCTACCGACCAGGAAGGTACGCCTGTTAATGTATCCGGAAACATAGTAGATGCAAAAGGCAATAAAATAGTTTCCTTTTCCTCTGTGCATGATGGTATGGGATATTTTTCGTTACAGCCCCTTATAAACGAAAAATACAAAGCCATATGGAAAGATAAAAAAGGGGTACAACATGAAAATGCATTGCCAACTGCCCAAAAAACCGGGATTGTGCTAAGCGTTATCAACTTAGGCAACAAGTTACAATATACTTTAACAAGATCCCAAAACGTAGCACAGTCTCCTGCAATATATTATGTAATTGCGCAAATGCAGCAACGGCAGGTATATGGTGCAAAAATAAACCTTACCAATCAGCCGGGCGTTACAGTACCAATCGCAACAGATAGCCTGCCAGATGGCATTTTACAGTTAACTATTTTTAATGCAGCCCAAATACCTGTGGCCGAAAGAATTGTATTTATCAATAACAATACTTATTATTTCAATACAGATTTCCATGCAGTAGAAAAGAAATTCACCAAACGTGGCCGGAATATTTTACAGATAGATGTAGGCAGTAACCTGTTAACTAATTTATCTATAGCCGTTACTGATGCAGGTATCAATCCAATAACAAATAATGAGACAAATATTTTTACACAGTTGTTGCTTAGCAGCGACCTAAAAGGATATGTATTTAACCCTGCTTATTATTTTTCAAGCGATGAAGATTCAGTTAAACAACGCCTTGATCTTGTTATGATGACAAATGGGTGGCGAAGATTTAAATGGGAAAATATTTTAGCAGAAAAATGGCCGGTATTAACCCTTCTGCCTGAAAACTTTCTTGCAATTAAAGGCAAAGTACTGGGTTTATCCAAACTTCAATTGAATGACAGAACAATAACCGGAATTTTAAAATCAAAAACCGGGACAACGCAGTTTTTAAATATACCCGTTGATAAAGATGGCCAGTTTAAAACAGATAATTTATACTTTTTTGATACGTCCACCTTATACTATCAATTCAATAATGACAAGGACAAGACCCTTACTACATCAGCCAGTTTTTCCTTTGCAAGCAGCTATGCAAAATCGCCGGCCCCATCTGTTAACTTACTTTCTTCTTTGTATGCACCTCAAAAAACAGATAGTACCATTTTGCTAAAAAGCAGTTCGCTTGCAAAACAAATGCAGGATCAGGAGTTTAGAAATAAAACAGTAACATTAAGTGCGGTTACAATAAAGACCAAACAAAAAAGTCTTAAACAAAAAATGGATGAAGAATATACATCTGGTTTGTTCAGTGGTGGCGATGGGTATACTTTTTCTACAGAAGGCGATCCCTTTGCCAATGCAGCCACAACTGTTTTAGCTTATTTGCAAGGTAAGGTAGCCGGCTTGCAAATATCAACAGCTGGGCAGGGCAGTGCTACCTGGCGGGGAACCGCTACTAGTTTTTTTGTAAATGAAATGAACTCTGATGTTTCTCAATTACAAACAATATCTATGAGTGATGTAGCTATGATAAAAGTGTTTCGTCCGCCTTTTTTTGGTGCTACTGGTGGTGGTGCAGGGGGGGCAATTGCCGTGTATACAAAAAAAGGGGCCTCTGCCAATTCATCTATAACCGGGTTAGATCATACCAAGCTTGCAGGCTACTCTGCTATTAAACAATTTTATTCACCTGATTACGAAACAACCAATGATCCGTCAGAAGGTGATTATAGAACAACTCTTTACTGGAGCCCTTATTTATTACTGGATAAAACTACCCGTCGTATTACAATACCATTTTATAATAGTGATAACTGCAAAAAAATACGGGTAATTATAGAAGGCATTAATGAACTGGGGCAACTTACGAGAGAAGAAAAACTTTTTGAATAGCTGAAAAATTATTGTAAATCAATAAACTATTTCTTATCAACTGCCATTGTTTTTTTAGGAGCAAACAATAATAACAATACCGGCAATAAAATAAGGTTTGTAAAAGTTGCCACCAATAATGTTATAGAGGTAAGCCATCCTAAAGATTTGGTACCTCCAAAGCTGCTCAAACAAAAAATAATAAATCCTGCAATCAATACCATTGATGTGTACACGATACTTAAACCGGTGTTTTTTATAGTTGCACTAACAGTTGCATCTATATCATAATTATAAGTGGGCAGCTCCTGTTTATAATTTACCAAAAACCTGATGGTAATATCTATTGCTATACCTAAAGCAATACTAAAAACCAATACGGTAGAAGGTTTTAGCGGTACACCTGCCCAGCCCATTACCCCTGCTGTAATTACAAGGGGGATAATATTAGGTATCAGCGAACACACCAATATCCTTGCTGATTTAAAAAGATATAACATGCAAAATGAAATAAGCACAAAAGCATAAATAATACTTTCCTTTAAACCATTAATAATAAACCGGCTCCCTTCCAGGAAAGTGATACTGGTGCCCGTTAGCGTTACTTTGTATTGTGCAGTATCAAAAAGCCTGTCGGTTTGCTGTTGTATTCCTGATAACAATACGGTTAGTTGTTGTGTGCCAACATCAGCCATATTGATACTTATGCGGGTGCTTTGCTTTGCAGTATCCATAAAGGCGCTAAGCATTTTTGTAAAATTATTTTTACTGCTGCTGTCACTTTTGCCGGGTTTTAAATATTCTCCCAAAAATGCTGCATCCGACGAATTGGGTAATTGGTAATTAACAGAATCACCATCATAAAAAGCCTGCTTTATAAATTTTAATCCTTCAGCAATACTTAAAGGCCTGTTCATTTCTTTTTGTGCAGTAATATATTGAGATAGTGAGTCTACTTTTTCAAAAACTGCTAAAGCCCTCATGCCTCCGAGCCCTCTTCGTTTTTTAGTATCCACAACAATCTCCAGCGGCATTACACCCTTAAAGTTTTTTTCAAAAAATTTAAGATCGGTATAAATTTTATCTTCTTTTGGTAAATCGTCTACAATAAAAGCAACTGTCTTTAATTTAAAAATTCCTGCAATGGCAAAAACAAGCACTATTGCTGTAACCCCAAAAACTATTTTTTTATGATTCATTACCCAATGCTCAATCTTTAATAAAAAGGTAACAATCCATTTATTATTCAAATACTTTGTTTGTGCAGGTTTTGGCGTAGGTAAATAACTTAAAGAAGCTGGTAACAAGATAAAAGAAATCACAAAAATCAGCATTATACTAATTCCGGCTACCACACCAAACTCTTTTAAAATAGCACTATGGGTTAAAGCAAACACCCCAAATCCGATTGCAGCCGTGATATTACAAAAAAGAGTTACCACCCCCATTTTACTTACCATATCTACCAGCGATTTATTTTTATCAAAGCTGTCGAGGTAAGCTGTATGGTATTTATTAATAAAGTAAATACAGTTTGGTATGCCTATAACCACCACCAACGGGGGGGTTAATGCAGTAAGGATAGTAATTTTATATCCTAATAAAAATAAAAGGCCCACGCTCCATATTACTCCCATAATTACTACCAGTAAAGAAAGGATTGTAGTGCTGAAAGAACGAAAGAAAATTAATAATATTAGTGCACTTAAAACAAGTGACCCGATTAAAAAAATCTTCATTTCTTTTTGAATCTTATTAGCTACCAGAGTCCTTATTAATGGCAAACCACTTAAATGAGTGCCTATTTTTGTTTGCGATTCAAAAGCTTTTACCTCATTAATAATATCATTTACTATTTTGGTACGTTTAGGTGAATTGAGAGAATCTTTATTGATACGCACCCCCATCAAATATGCATTGGTTTCAGGATTGTATAAAAGTGTTCGGTAAAAAGGCAGATTTAAAAAAACTGCTTTTGCAGAATCCAGCTCCGCCTGTGTATTGATGATGTCTGCAAATATTTTTACTGGAATCAGCTTTTCGGTTAGTTCATCTTTATGCAAACTAATAGCTGACGGCACGCTTAATATATTCTCTACATTATTGACTTTCTTTAATTGTTCTTCCAGGTGCACATAAGCTTTAAAGGTATTTAATTCAAAAATTTTATTGGTTTGAATACCTATTACCAGTAAGTTTCCATCATCGCCAAATTTTTGACGAAAGGCAACATAATCAAGATATTTAGGATTATCAACAGGGATTGCTTTTGCAAAATCATAAGTTAGTGTTACCTGTTTGGCAAAATAGCCCATTACAGCGGTTACTGCAAACAAGGCAATCAAAAGTGGTAAGCGGTATCGTAACACGAATTTCCCCAGGCGGTTCCACATGGTGTGAATATTTATTTGTAGATAATTAAAAATTAATTGCAAAGAAAGCCATTTTATATTGCTTAGCCATATACTGGTACACCAATA
The DNA here is from genome assembly GCA_043745405.1 of Ferruginibacter sp. Taxonomy (GTDB): domain Bacteria; phylum Bacteroidota; class Bacteroidia; order Chitinophagales; family Chitinophagaceae; genus Ferruginibacter. The sequence goes on from JAYTTI010000154.1 coordinate 160,748, forward strand.
TTAGTTTACAGTTATCTTTATACATTTTACAATGGGTTTTAAAGTTGTTGAAAAGAAGCAACATTTTTTTATAAAGTGTTATGACACACAAAACAAACGGCATCGTTTTACGCACCGTTAAATATGGTGAAACCAGTGTGGTAGTTACCATTTTTACTGAATTGTTTGGCGTGCAAACGTATATGGTTAATGGCGTACGCACTGCAAAAAAATCTTCAGCTAAAGCGAATCATTTTCAGCCTGCAGCTATTTTAGACCTTGTTGTTTACCATAACGATCTGCAGACAATGCAGCGCATCAAAGAATTTAAGTGGGATTTTTTATATCAAAATGTATTAAGCGACGTTATTAAAAACAGTATTGCTTTATACATGGTAGAGTTGTTGCAAAAGTGTTTGCACCAGCCCGAACAGAATACTGCATTGTTTTCTTTTTGCGAAGATGTTTTGATACAATTGGATGGAGCCAGCAAAGCCGTAACTGCTAATTTCGCCTTATATTTTTCGCTTCACCTTACTCATTTTTTTGGGTTTAAAATGAATGATGATTATGACACTTTGCATAATAAACTGGATTTGCAGGAAGGCAGTTTTGTTGCAATACAACCAACACATCCAAATTTTATTGAGGGCAATGATTCACTCATGACTTCCCAGTTATTAAAAGTGATGCAGCCATATGAATTGGAAGATATAAAATTGCATCATGATACGAGAAGAAGATTGCTGTTGCATTACCAGAATTATTACGCACTGCATATTACCGGTTTTGGTCAAATGAAAACCCTGATGATATTGCATGAAGTGCTGGGTTAATAATTGTGTACAAAAAGATTTGTATAAAATTCTTTACAAAATTCTTTTTGCAGAAGAGTGTGCAGTAGTGTTGGAGTTTTCAATTCCTTCAATTAAAACTACGCCGGGTTTTTTATCTTTCTCAAAACTTCCCAGCGTATGGTCCATTTGTAAAGCCTTTGCTCCGTTAATAGTGGCCCATTTTAATATTTCGTACAAAGGAATTGTAAAAGAGGTTTCCTGCTGAATGGTTTTTATCTCTTCAAAAATATCCAATTGCCAGTTGCTGGCATAGCTATCTGTGCCAATAACGATAGCGCAATTATTTTTTACTATCAAATCAATTGGAGGCAGCTTTTGTTCAATATATTTATTTGCATTTACACAAAGGCAAAAGTATAATTGGGTATTTAATTGCTGGCAAAAAGCAATATCAGCCTGACTGATAAAAGTATTATGTACAGATATGATGGATTGTTTATTGGTAAAATAAGGTAACCAGCTTTGCAGGCTTGTCTTGCTGGTTGGTTCAAAAGAAGAAATATCCATTCCGAAATTTTTATATAGCTCCAGGAAACCGCCCGATTTATTTTGATACAAATCATTTTCAGCAGCACATTCCTGGTTATGGATCGTAATAAGCTGATTGGCGGTTTCATTATTTAATTGACTGAATAATGTTTTTGAAACAGAGTAAGGCGCATGTGGAGACAAAGAAGTTTTTAAGAGTCCTTTATCATAAAAATTGTCATATACTTTTTTTATATCTCCTAATCTTTTGTTTGCACCACTATCTGTAAAACCGCTTACTTCAATAAAATTATACCAGTGCAGTTTGCTTTTTAGTTTTATAGCGATGGTATTAGTTGTATTGCAAATATCTCCCACTGCAACTATTCCCTTATCATACATCTCCTGTACAGCAGTTTGCATTTTATCATGTTTCAACTCATCAGAAGCATTCCTTTTGCCCATTACCTGCTGCACAAATTCAACTAAACCGCTACCACTTTTAATAAAACCTTTTAAATGGCTTAATTCAACATGGCAATGCGCATTAATAAAACCAGGGGTAAGCAAACCCTTAAAGTCTTCTATACCGTCTCCTGCATCTGCAATGTTCACTATATCAATAACAACTCCTTGGGTGTTGGTTATTAAAACAAAATGGCCATCTAATATTTCGTGACCACTGAAAATTTGATTTGCTGTAAATTTTCTGTACAAATTGATTGGTTGATATATTGTAAATTTGCCGCCTGTCCGATTTGCCGGGCATTGTAAAATGTAATTAAAGCTAAACAAAATCATCCTTAAAACGGTGGAAGTATTATTTTATGTTAGATAAATTAGATGCCATAAAGGGGAGATTTGATAATTTGGGTGTTGCATTAACCAATCCAGAGATTGTAAGCGATAATAAGAAATTTGCTTCAGTGAGTAAGGAATACCGCAGTTTAGAAAAAATTGTTGATGCGAGGAATGAGTATATGAAAGTGCTGGATGATATTGAATTTAATAAGGAAGTACTAAGTAGTGATGATGCAGAAATGCGGGATTTAGCCAAGCAGGAGCTACCGTCGTTGGAGGAAAGCAGGGAGGCCTGTGAAAAGGCGCTCCGCAATATGCTGATACCTAAAGATCCTTACGATGAAAAAAATGCTATTTTGGAAATAAGAGCAGGCACAGGTGGTGACGAAGCGTCACTTTTTGCTGGGAACCTGTTAAGAATGTATATAAAATATTGTGAAAAAAAGGGCTGGAAGACGGCTTTGCTAAGTGAAAGTGAAGGTACTGCAGGAGGTTTTAAAGAGGTTCAGGTTGAAGTGGTGGGTGATGATGTGTATGGAATTTTAAAATTTGAAAGTGGCGTACATCGTGTACAACGGGTACCCGATACAGAAGGAAGTGGCCGTGTACATACCAGCGCTGCTACAGTGGCTGTAATGCCTGAAGCAGAAGAGATTGATTTTGAGTTAAAAGAAAGTGACGTTAAAATGGAAACAGCACGAAGTGGCGGTGCTGGTGGCCAAAATGTAAACAAAGTAGAAACAAAGGTTTTTTTAACCCACAAACCAACCGGTTTGGTAGTAATGTGTCAAACAGAACGCAGCCAGTTGGGTAATAAAGAAAAAGCAATGGATATGATGCGTACAAAATTGTACGACGAAGAAGTACGAAAAGCGGAAGAAGCAATTTCACATAAACGGAAAAGTTTGGTAAGTACTGGCGACAGGAGTGCCAAAATAAGAACATATAACTATCCACAGGGCAGGGTCACCGATCATCGCATTGGCTTAACAGTTTATAACCTTGACAATGTTTTAAACGGTGATATTCAAGAATTTATCGATGCATTGCAGTTTGCGGAAAACGCAGAAAAATTTGCTACCCAGGATTAACGGCTGATTAAATATTACATAAAAAGGTATTGTTTATTTAATTGTTTTTTATTACCTTGAGGAAAAACAATTTATGCTGGAGAATTTATTCAACCTCATTAAAGAAAGTAGTGTAGATACGGTCATTAGTAACCCAGTAATCCCTAATGAAAAAAACGACGCAGTAATAGCAGATGCAACACATTCTATTGCGGATGGGTTACAAGGAGTATTGGCGGGCGGTGGCCTGCAAAGCGTTCTATCTCTTTTTAAAAATGGTGGCAACAATAACGGAAGTGCCGCTGGTAACTTACTTAACAATCCCATTGTGAGCAATATTATCAGCAGTTTCACCAATAAATTAACAAACAACCATGGAATAGCGGGCGATCAGGCAAGTGGTATTGCTAATAGCCTCATACCAGGTGTGCTTAATAGTTTAATAAATAAAACCAACGACCCAGGTAATTCCAGTTTTGATATTGGCGGCATTATCAATTCATTAACAGGTGGTGGCGGGGCACAGGCTGGTGGTAGCAATTTTAATTTAAGTGGACTTATCAGCAGTTTTACCAGTGGTGGACTGGATGCCAACAAGGATGGCCATATTGGCCTTGATGATATTATTAGTAAAGTGACGGGTGGTGCTCAGCAACAGCAAGCTCAAACCGGTGGTAATGGTTTAATGGATATGATCAAAGGATTTATGAAATAGCCCTTTAAATTATTGTTAAAGAGAATTAATATCAGGTTCAATTTCGGTTTACTTTAAATTATTGATATAACTTTACATAAGAAATTTAAAACGCTTTTCGGTGATGAATTTCTTAGTTCTTTAAAACTATTTTAATACACGGAATATCTTTTATTACATTAGGTTATTCTTAACATTGGTTGAATTTTGTGGCACCTGATTTGCATAAGTACAGTAAGAACATTATAAATTTTAAAATAAACTTTTTCTCATAAGCAGTTAGTTTTGGTAAACGGCCCCGATTTCTATCGGGGCTTCTCTTTTATAATTTTTTTTATAATTATTCCATTACTAACTCATAAAATTGTAATTAGAAAATGGTTACCCGAAAGTTAATGTTGTTTATAATCAGCATAAATAATCTACGTTTGAAGTATGAGTGGTAGTTCGCAAATTTTTCAAACCAGCAGCGCTAAGCGCTGGAGAAATTTTAAGTGGTCATTTAGGGTATTATTGATAATTGCCCTGTTTTTTTTTGGGGTATTGACGATAGCATTGATAAGAGGGGTTAACCCTTCGCCGGTTAATATTGAGAGCCTTGCTAAATCGTATGAAAATAAGCTTGACCCCGCTAATCCATTAACCATTGCTAACAGCCAAAATAAAAAATACAAAGGCTTTAAAGACTTTCTTGTAAAAAAAATAAAGGAAGATTCATTAAAAGCAATCAGGCAATCTCAAAATAAGCCAGTAAATAAAATCCCTTTTATCAGGGCTGCTTTTTATACACCCTGGACGGCGAATACTTCATTACCCGATCTTGAAAAGTATGGGGATAAACTCAATACCATTTTCCCGGAATGGTTTTTTATAGACACAACAAATAATTTTAGGTTGCAAACCAGGATTGATAGTGCCGGCCTTACTTTAATGCGTGCCAAGGGTTTGCGCATTATGCCAATATTAAATAATTTTAACTCTACAAAAAAAGATGCTTCCGGTAAAATAAGCCCGGATTTTGACCCTACTTTATTACATGGCATTTTAAACAATCCTGCAAAACAAAAAGTATTTATTCAGCAGGTGGTAGATACCTTGTTGTATTATAATTTACAAGGCATCAATGTAGACTTTGAAGATCTAAATGAACCTACCAATGAACCCCTAAGCCAGTTTCAGCAAAAATTGTATGAGGCCCTGCATACAAAAAATATGGTTGTAACCATGGATGTTGCAGTAAAAAATGATGACTACGATTATAAAAAATTATCTGATTATAACGACTATATTATTTTAATGGCTTATGATCAATACAATACTGTTGCATCCGGCCCTGGCCCAGTGAGTGGACAGAAATGGATTGAAGAAGCATTGGATTGGACAGCCGCTAAAATAGAAAGCAATAAAATAATTTTAGGTGTTGCAGGTTTTGGCTACGACTGGACAGCCGATGACGAAGGTAAAAAAGTAGTAAAAGAAATAACTTATGCGGAAGCAATAGACAGGGCTAAAATTTCCCATTCAACAATTGATTACGATGATGATAGTTACAACCTGCATTTTAGTTATACGGATGTACATATAGATAACGAAACAAGAGAAGAGGTAAAAATAAAACACGAATTATGGTTTACCGATGCTGCTACCACCTTCAATATCCTTCGCTTTAGTGACGAGTATGCTACTGCGGGTACTGCTCTTTGGCGTTTAGGGGCAGAAGATACCAGGATATGGGGCTATTACAATACTAACTTAAGTAATGGTGCATTACAAAAAAATCCTTTCAATTTTGACCTGCTCTCTAATATTCCTTACAATATAAATCAAAAACCAACTGCTACTGGCGAAGGTGAATTACTAAGTATTATATACACACCACAGGAAGGTAAAATTGAGCTGGAAATAGATAGTGCAGAATTACTGATCACCGATCAACAATATAAAGTTTTGCCATCAGGTTATGTGTATCAAAAATTTGGAGAAGATACTTCACGGATTGGGCCTGGGCATAAAATTATTTTAACCTTTGATGACGGACCCAGCCCTGAGTTTACTCCTAAAATATTAAACATTCTTGAAAAAGAAAAAGTACCCGCTACATTTTTTGTGATAGGTTTAAATACAGAACAAAATATACCCTTGTTACAACGTATTTATAAAGACGGCTACGAAATAGGTAACCATACTTTTACCCATGGAAATATTGCAAAAATGAGTCCGCAGCGGGCTGAGCTGGAAATGAAATCTACACGCCTTTTGATAGAAAGTATTACGGGCCATTCTACTATCTTGTTCCGGGCACCATACAATGCAGATAGTGAACCACAAACCTTTGAAGAAATTGAACCAATTGCCCGTAGCAAAAAAGACAATTATATCACCATTGGTGAAAGTATTGATCCCAACGACTGGCAGCAAAACGTAAGTGCAGACAGTATTGTAGCCAGAACAATCCGTCTTGCAGAATCAACAGATGCCAGTATTATATTATTACACGATGCAGGGGGTGATACCAGAGAGGCTACTGTAGAAGCATTGCCCCGGATTATTGATTATTTTAAAAAAAGAGGATGTGTTTTTACAACAGTTGCTGATTTAATGGGCAAAACAAAAAATGATGTAATGCCTTTGCTTCCCCCCAGTAAAGACAGGTGGATACGAAAGCTGAATTTCTTTTTTGCAGAGGCTGCTTATTGGGGAGGCCATATTTTATTTGCACTTTTTATTGTAGGTATTGTACTTTCTGTTGGCAGAATGTTTGTTATGGCTTTATTAGCCGGAATACAAAAAAAGAAGGAAGCAAAACAATTTACTGCTGCAGCCTTGCCTGCAGCTGATATGCCATTGATAAGTATTATTGTTCCTGCATACAACGAAGAAATAAATGCAGTAAGAACAATAAATAGTTTACTGATGCAGGACTATCCAAACCTACAGATAGTTTTTGTTGATGATGGCAGTAAAGACAGTACCTATAGCACTGTAAGCAATGCTTTTAAAAATACTTCTAGCGTTAAAGTATATACTAAACAAAATGGGGGTAAGGCTTCTGCATTAAATGTAGGTATTGCCAAGGCCATTAGCGAATTTGTAATTTGTATAGATGCAGATACGCAATTAAAAACAGATGCGGTATCAAAACTGATGGAAAAGTTTACCAGTGAAAAAGTAGCAGCAGTAGCCGGTAATGTAAAAGTGGGCAATGAAATAAATATGATTACAAAATGGCAAAGTATTGAATATATCACTTCGCAAAATTTTGACCGCAGGGCATTTGATCTGCTGGATTGTATAACTGTTGTGCCAGGCGCTATTGGAGCTTTTAGAAAAGCAGCCGTTATTGAAGCGGGTGGTTTAACAACAGATACATTGGCAGAAGATTGTGACCTTACAATGCGCCTCCACCGTATAGGTTATGAAGTTCGCAATTGCAATGATGCTATTTCGTATACTGAAGCTCCAGAAACAATGAAGCAGTTTATGAAACAACGTTTTCGCTGGAGCTTTGGTGTAATGCAATGTTTTTGGAAACACCGTGATGCAGCATTTAACCCCAGGTATAAAAATTTTGGAATGATAGCAATGCCGAATATTTTAATCTTTCAAATGATTTTGCCTTTTTTGGCGCCATTAGCTGATTTGGTATTACTATTGAGTTTAATTGCCGCAGGGTTTGGTATTATACCAGCCAGTATATCACATATTATTATTTATTACCTGATATTTACACTGGTAGATGTTGTGGGTGCTGCACTGGCTTTTGCTTTTGAAAAAGAAGATTATAAAAAGCTTGTCTGGATGATTCCTCAACGCCTTGTATACCGGCAGTTAATGTACTATATCATCATCAAATCTTTCAGCAGTGCTATTAAAGGAGAGTTGCAGGGATGGGGTGTTTTAAAACGTACCGGTAATGTTAAACAGGTGGTAACTATATAAACCAGTGCTATCAATGGTAAAACTGTTTTACTTTTGCGCAAACTTTATTGAACCATATACACAATCATGTCAAAATATCTAACTAAATAACTTGGCAACAAAGGCATCTAATAGAAAATCTTTTCTAAAGAAAATAGGCGGAAAGCAGGAAGAGGAAGAGCAAACTGAAATGACCTTCTTCGACCACATTGAAGAATTGCGCTGGCATATTATACGAAGTGTAGTTGTATGGCTTATTGCAGCCATACTAATTTTTGTTTATATTGATTGGGTATACGACAATATCATACTGGCTCCCACCTTCCCCAAGTTTTTTACATATAGCGCCTTATGCAATTTCGGCCACTGGCTTCATTTGGGCGATAGTTTTTGTATGCCCGTAATTTCAATAAATTTCCAGGTTACGGAAGTAAATGGAACATTTACTTCTGCCATAAATATTGCAATGATTGGTGCATTGGTAGTTGCATTTCCTTATATTTTTTGGGAGCTTTGGCGTTTTATAAAACCTGCCCTTTCGCCAAAAGAAAAAAAGTATGGTCAAAACAGTATCTTTTTTGTATCACTTTGTTTCTTTACTGGTGCAGCTTTCGGCTATTATTTACTGGCTCCTTTTACATTTAATTTTTTGGCAAGCTTTACTTTAGGTAAATCAGCCGTAATACAATACCGTCCAGCCATTAATGATTATGTAGATAGCCTTACCAATCTCATACTGGGCTGTGGGATTGCTTTTGAATTACCCGTACTTGCATTTGTTCTCGCAAAAATCGGAATTATTACAGGCGCCATGCTAAAAAAGTATTTCAAATTTGCTTTTGTTATTATATTGGTTGTTGCTGCTGTAATTACACCTTCGCCCGACTGGACAAGCCAGTTTATAGTAGCTATTCCGCTACTGCTTTTATATTGGATCAGTATTTTACTGGCAAGCAGTGTAGATAAGAAAAAAGCCAAAGAAGAAAAAGAATGGAGTTAAGTTAATGGATAATTAAATAATGGATAATTGATAATATGCTAAATTTGTAGTGTGTTTAAATTATCCATTATCAATTCACCAATTATCAATTTATACCATGTCTACATTTAATTTACAATTACCCATAGCTCTTGGTTGCGATCATGCCGGATTTGATTGTAAAGAAGATCTTATTTCTTTTTTAGAAGGAGAAGGAGTTGCTTTTAAAGACTTCGGCACTTACAATAAAGATTCTGTTGATTATCCCGACTTTGCACACCCTGTTGCGTTAGCAGTTGAAAGAGGAGAAGCAGCTTTTGGTATTTTATTGTGTGGCAGTGCCAACGGAGTGGCTATTACCGCTAACAAACACCAGGGAGTACGGGCCGCAATTTGTTGGGGTGAAGAACTGGCAGAACTTGCCCGTAAACACAACGATGCCAATATTCTTTGCATACCTGCACGTTTTGTAAGAGATGGTGATGCAGAAAAAATGCTGGATATATTTATGAATACAGCTTTTGAAGGTGGCAGGCACCAGGGCAGGGTAAATAAAATGACCTATTAATAATAGAGCATATTGCGCCAAATATAATTTTAGCTTACCATTTATCACTAACTAATAAAATACTAATTGCAAATAATTATTTTGCGCAAAATTAAATTATGAAAAAAATATTTTCTCTTTTTACTTTGTTGCTTTGCATTCATCTGGTTTCTTTAGCTCAATCAGATATTGCTACACAATATGGCAATTCCATAACCGGCGATGGTTTAAAAAAACAGCTAACCATTATTGCAAGTGATGAAATGGAGGGCCGTGAAACAGGTACAGAAGGTCAGCGCAAGGCTGCTGCTTATATCGAATCACAATTTAAAACCTTTGGTTTAGCATCGCCAATTGACTTAAAAGGCTATCAACAATTGTACCCATTGTATCAGGACAGTCTAAAAACTACTGAGTTGGCAATAAATGGCACGGCTGCAGTATTTGGAAAAGACTTTATTATTCCACTGAATACAAACGAAAATGGAAAATTTAAAGGGAAACAAATAGTTTTCGTTGGCTATGGTATTGATGATGTAAAATACAACGATTACGAAGGGCTTGATGTTAAAGGAAAAATAGTTGTATTCTTTTTGGGCGAACCAAAAAAAGACGGAAAATACATTGTATCTGAAACCAGTCGAAGCTCAGAATGGACTTACCCTGGCATTACTAAAAAACTGGCTGCCGCTGCTGCAAAAGGTGCAGTGGGCGCATTTGTTATTAACCCAAGGCTGGAATCTCTTACCCAGGGTGCCGTAGATAATGGCAAAAAAACCGGTGTTTATTTTCCACGAAATAATGGGGATGTAAAACAAATAAATTATGCATTGGTCTCACATGATTTTGCAAAAAGTATTATCGGCAATAATTTTGACACGTTGCTGAAAATCTCCAAACAAACCCTTGTAATGGATAAGCAATGGGCAGTTGCAAAGAAAATGAAAGCTGAATATACATTTGAAAAATTTCGTACTACTATAAATGCCAGTAATGTGTTAGGTGTTTTAGAAGGAACAGATAAAAAAGATGAATACGTTTTTTTAACAGGACACTACGATCACCTGGGTAAGCATGATGGTAAAATTTATTATGGCGCTGATGATGATGGCAGTGGCACCTGTGCCGTTATAGAGATGGCTGCAGCTTTTGCAAAAGCCAAGGCAGAAGGACATGGCCCGAGAAGAACAATAATTTTTATGACCGTTAGCGGAGAAGAAAAAGGATTGTGGGGCAGCGAATATTATAGCGATCACCCTGTTTATTCTTTAGATAAAACCACAGCGGATTTAAATACGGATATGGTGGGCAGGGTAGATACTGAGCGTAAAACCGGGGATAGCTTAAATTATGTATATGTTATCGGCCATAATAAATTAAGCACCGACTTGCCCGTTATAAATGAAGATGCAAATAATAAAAATACCCAACTGGTACTTGATTATAAATTTGATGATCCAAACGATAAGGAACGGATTTATTACAGAAGTGATCATTATAATTTTGCCCGCAAAGGCGTACCTGTTTTATTTTTCTACGACGGGATGCTGAAGGCCGATTACCATAAACCAACTGATACAGTTGAAAAAATAAATTTTGAGCTTTACGAAAAAAGAGTGCGGATGATATTTTATACAGCATGGGAAATTGCCAACCGGGATGAGATACTGAAAAGAGATATTCCTTTATCAGAAGGCAGCAGATAAAATTTTAATAAAATACATTAATATAAAAGTGGGCTCAATTTTATTGAACCCACTTTTATATTATCTAAACATCTAAAAAGCGTTCAATATTTTTTATTTAGCAGTGGGACATTTGTAAGTACTAATATTAAATGAAAGCCCTACTTCGGCAATCATATATTGGTCTTTTTGTTTGCTCCATCCACGTTGCGCACCCTCAACTCCAATAGTTACCCCAGTTTCATAACTTCTGTCCTGCAATAATCCGGCAACAGATGGCTTACCATTTTGTGGAGGGAAATTGTTTATGCCTACATAAGTTGTGCTTACATCATCTAAATAATCAGTTGTTGTAAAACGTTCTGCAATTTGAAAAGAGAGGTTTAAATTATTACCGATGCTGTATTTTACACCCAGTCCAAGAGGGAAACAAACAGCCAGGCTACCATATGGTTTTCTTGTTTTACCATCAGCACCCACATAACCAATATTTTGTCCCTCTGTACCCAATGGGCGCAGATAATATTTATCGCCGCCCAAATACGCATAAGGATTATAATTGAACACGCCTAATCCGATGGTTATGTAGGGTGTAAATGAATAATCAGGATTTCCAGGAATATATTTAAAAAAATTGAAATCACCACTTAGCGCAAACTCGGTAATAGAACTGTTAAAACTTAAATTTCTGGTTTTTTGATAATCGTTTGAACTGTAAGTATCGCTGTATCCTACTTCAGCATAATGTGCGCTGAGGCGTACTCCCATATAGTTATTAAATTGCTTTCTATAAAAAATACCTACTGCAGGTTTAAGAGCGTTAAGGCCAACATTTGTATTGAGATCCCCAAAATAGGTAGCCACACCAAGCGTAAAGCCAAATTCGCCTTGCTGAACATTGCCATACTCCGATTGGGCAAAGGTCCCCGTAAATATCGTAAAAGCTAAAAATAGGGTTAGAATACTTTTTTTCATAATTACAAAGTAAAGGATTGTTTGCCAATTACAAATAAAGGACATGGGTGGATTTAATTGCGCTTATCCAAACCCCAGGAAAGTTTATTGCGTAAAGTCTGTAAAAAATTGTTTTCATTTAAGCGAACCAGGTTAATTTGAAATTTTTCTTTTTTTACAGCCAATTGTACTTCTTTTGGAACTATTTCCCTGCGACTGTCCATACTGCACAAAAAACCATCACTTCTGCTTTCTATTTCAAAAGATATTATATTATCATCCGGCACCACAATCGGTCTTATGTTTAAGTTATGCGGAGCTACAGGCGTAATAACAAAACTACCACTATCCGGAAAAACCACTGGCCCGTTGCAACTAAGTGAATACCCTGTAGAGCCAGTTGGTGTAGCTACAATTAATCCATCTGCCCAATAAGTGTTTAAAAATTCTCCATTTAAATACGTATGAATTTTTATCATGGAAGATGTGTCTTTTTTATGCAGCACAAACTCGTTTAATGCATAAGGTGCGCTGCCAAATAGAGGCAAATCAGCATCTAAATGAATTAATGTTCTTTTGTCGAGTACATAAGTCGTATCTACCAAAGCTTTAATGGCCAAATTCAAATCTTCTTTACCTATTGTTGCTAAAAACCCCAGCCTGCCGTAATTTATGCCCAATACCGGGATACCTTTATTCTGAATAAAAGTTACCGTATCCAATAGCGTGCCATCGCCACCTAAACTTATCATAAAATCTATACTATCGTCAAGATCTTCTGCTGAATTAAAGGTGGAGTATTTGCCCTGCATATTTACAGCAGAATAAAACTGGTTAAAAAAATCCTGAAAAAAAACCGGTTCAACATGGTAAGTTTTCAGCTCTTCCATAAATGTTATTATGTCTTTATGCTGGTTGTTTTCTATGCCACGGCTGTATATTGCTATTTTCATTATTTACACTATTTTTTCTGCAATCAAATTACTGAAAAGGTTTTAAGGTGCTAAATCGTTTTCAATAAAGCCCAATCCCTATTTGTAAAAATAACCTGTTTTGGCCTAATTGATTAAAACTGTATGTTGATTGAAGGTAGGTGTATAAAATTGGATACCGTTTTTCAAATATTTTGGGGCATGCATTATTTAAGGATTAATCAGGATGGTAAATGGCAATTTATATGTCCAGGTAGTTCATAAGGTGGCGGTAGTTGGTATCGATATTATCTTCAAATTTCCCATCGTTGAAATCAAAAATAACAGTATACTCATATCTTTCAAAAGCAGCCAGTATCGCCGTAATTTCTTTTTTATTCAGGTGAAGTGTTATGGTTAATAAACCTGTATCGGGATGCGTTGTAGTGTTCAGGTGTAAAATTGTAGCGTCATTGCTTTCCACTATCCTGCTTATCTCTGAAATTGAAAACTGAGATCGTTCCATTTCCAAAACAACAATACCTCCTATTTCGTTGGCTCCTGAAAAATTACCTAAAGTTTTCATTAAATCAACCATGGGTATTACACCAGTTAATTCATTCTCCCCATTTACTATTGGTACAATGGAAGCCTCAAACTGTATGGTGTAATTTACTGCATTTAAAAAATGTACATTTTCTTTAAGGGATTGATGTAAAAAATTTTCCTGTAATAATTCAACAGTTGCTTTTTCATCATCTGCATCTAATAAGTCGTCTTCGCTGATCATCCCAAGAAATTTATCTTCGGATACTATTGGTAAGTGCGTAATGCGGTAATCACTAATAAGGCGAAGTGCCTTACCAATGGTATCCTGCAACTGGAGCCTTGGGATGTTACTATTGACGAGTTCTGCGGTTAGCATAATGATAAATAATTGTATCCTTTAAACTTAACGAAAGGTATATAATTAAAGTATAGGACAATCAAAATTATAAATGTGATGCAGCCGGAGTTTTTAGTTTCGTCAAAAAGGCATCCAGTATCCTGTTAAACTCATGCGGTACTTCCATCATTGGCGCATGGCCGCATTTATCAATTATGTGCAGTTCGCTGTTTGGGATAAGGCTGTTAAATTCTTTACCTACAAAAGGAGGTGTAATGCTGTCATTGTTTCCCCAAATAAGGCAGGTAGGTTGTTTTATATCCTTTAACTCTTCGCCGAGGTTATTACGGATGGCGCTTTTTGCAAGTGCAATAATTTTTATTACTTTAATGCGGTTATTGGTTATTTCAAAAACTTCATTTACTAGCTCATCTGTAGCCATTGCCGGATCATAAAAAGTGAGCGCAGTCTTTTTACGGATATATTCTTTATCGCCCCGCTTAGGATAGGTGTCGCCCATGCCATTTTCAAACAGGCCCGAGCTTCCGGTTAATATTAGTGATTTTATACGTTGAGGATGCTTAAGAATATGCACTAAGGCCACATGGCCACCCAATGAATTACCCAGCAAATGAATGTTATTGTAATTGCGTTGTTCAATAAATCTATAAACAAATTTTTGTAACCCGCTTACAGAAGTATGTAAAAGATCCATCTCCAGTAATGGCAGAATAGGAACTATTACTTTATTTGTTTTACGAAAGTGTTCAATAAGATCCATAAAATTACTAAGCGCACCAAATAACCCATGGAGCAACAATAATGGTTCGCCTTCGCCAACTTCTATATATTTAAACTTTCCGTCTTGTTTGTATTCGTAACTCATCTGTTGGAACTAATAATAATACGTGGTGTGTTAATAACCACTAAAATAGTGAATTGCGCTAAAATTACATCAAATAAAACAATGCCTCAAATTAATGCGGAATTTTGGTGGATAAGCTTTCAAAATATGTGTCTAATTGAGTAAACATGTCTTTAAAAACGGGAATGATCTTAGCAAAGCTGTCAATTACTTTTGGCCCCCATGGTTTTACAAATGGAAAAGATCTTGAAGATTGAATAGTTGCTTCATCAAATAAATGTATTTTTTCTGCATAAAATAAAAATACACTAAATATTATCATGTATAATATAATAAATAACAATATGCCTCCAATGCGGTTAACCCAGCCAAGTAAGGCCATTTCAAAACTTTTCTCAATCAATTTTGCACCAAGGTGAACCAAAAATGCCACTGCTAAAAATACCAGCATAAACGATATAAAGGGCAACCATTTGGCAGATATATTTATACTATTATGCAGGTAGCCAGCAACGGCCGCAGACAATTTTAATGCTGCGGCAATGCCAACAATAAAAGCAACAATAGAAAATAATGCAATAATCAGCCCTTTTCTATAGCCTTTAAAAATGGCAATCAAAATTAATATGGCAAAAATTATATCTATCAATTGCGATATTATTTATTCAACAATTCTTTTAAAATATTGCTGATTGTTTTTCCATCGGCCAGGCCAGCCAGTTGTTTGCTGGCAACGCCCATTACTTTACCCATATCGGCAGGCGAGCCGGCCCCTGTTTGAGTAATGATGGCTGCTACTGCCTCTTTTATTTCAACTTCGGTTAGCTGTTTGGGTAAAAATCTTTCTATTACTTCTATCTCTTCTTTTTCTTTAATGGCCAAATCCTGCCTGCCCTGTTTTTCAAAAATCTCCAAAGAATCCCTTCGTTGTTTCATCATCTTTTGTAAAAATTTTTGTTCTGTGGCCTCATTAATTTCGCCACCTGCACCAGGCTCTGTTTTTGCTTTTATTATCTCTGCTTTTATGGCCCTGAGGCCACGTAAAGCAGCCTCGTTCTTTGCTTTCATGGCATCTTTCATTTCAGCCATTATTTGTTGTTCTAAACTCATATTAGTTTGCCATATCCCAAAGGGGCAGGACTTTTTTATATCGTTAAAAAATTATTTCTCAATCAACATTTTTGCATGTAATCCAATTGTTCATTACTGCTGTTCTTTCAATTGCATTGCCCTGAACTTATCAAAAAATTCTTTGGCAAATTTTTTCATGTCCTCACTTAGCTCCTGTTGCTGGGTGGCCCTTTTAAATGTATCGGCCATGGTCATCAGCATCTGGTAATAAAAATCTGCCATTTCATCCATCATCATATCTTTTGTCCACAGGTCAATGCGCAGGGCAGTTTTATCTGCACCGTCCCAAAAAGCTATGCACATTGCTTTTGCTTTTTGCGCCATATCTGCGGTACTGTCGCTCGCCGTCCAGCTAATTTGTTCAGGAATTTTATTGGGGTCTAAAAGAACGTCTATTTTTATTGTCGACTGATTCATACAAGTATTATTACCTTTTTGGTAAGGCTATCTATTAGTTATTAAGTTGGCAAAGATAAAGAGTTTGAATGGGTGTTTATGCTGTTAATGCGGCAGATTTTACAATGTTTTGCCAAAACAATTGATTGCTTGCAGACAATGGATATTTTGCTGCCATACTTTTACCCTTTTTAATCAGTTCGCTTCGTTTATCCTCGTCTTTAAAAAGCAACATCATTTTATCGGCTATATTTTCAAAAATAGTAGGATCAGCATATAAAATAGCATCTTCAAAAATTTCAGCCAGTATGGGTGAATAACAGGCAATAACCGGCACTTCGCTTTGCATGGCTTTTAACACCGGTATATAAAAACCGGTTTGCTGCAGGGCATAAATAAATGCATAGGCGGCATGGGTAATCTTTGTTAATTCTTCTTCCTGCAAGTCAACCAGCAGTTTTACATCATCTCTATACTTGTAGGTTTTTAAACTTTTTGCAAAGGTATTATTTGGCAAAAAAGCCTTTGTTGCAATTATTAATTGCATATTGGTTTTTTGCCTTTTCTTAAAAAATGAAAATGCCTTTAGTAAATTAACTAAATATTGTTGAGCAGTAATATCACCAACAAATAAAAAATATTCTTTGCCTTCTGTATATTTTTCTTTGATATTTCCTATCCCATCTTTTTGCAAAATGGTGTCATTAACACCATTGTATATTACCGTTATTTTTTCAGTTGCCAATGAAGCGTATTGTTTACAAATTTCATTTTTAATAAGCTGAGAAAAAGTCATGATTGATGTTGCTTTTTTTAAAAAAGCAGGAATATTTTTTTTAAAAAAAGATGTATGAGCAGGAAAGGTGAGATCTGGCAAAAGCAAACATTGAGGTACTTGTGTTTTTAATGAACATATGCAGTCCATATTGATAAAAACAGCTGCTTTATATTTTTTTATAAGCAAGGGTAGTTTATAAGCATACCAGATTTTCCACAATATAATATTTCCTGATGTTGGCGCAGAGTCAATAATGACAGCGTTTTTAGAAATTAAAAATTTGAAGGTATCAATATCTGCTACTAAAAAAAAAGAATGTTCCGGATGATCATTGATGATTTTAACAATACAATCAACAAAAAAAAATTGCTGATCGAAACAGTAATGTTTTGAAACTGTTTTTGTATTTATTATAATATTCATTACTGCAAAAATAGGTTTGTAAAATTATATCTGATCAATTGTGCAGTTGAAAGGAGTGCAGCCAATAAATAGTAAGTACAGTAAAAAATAAAGCAATAGATTGCTGATATATTAAGCGGCTATACAGTAAAATGTTGCAGGCCTTTATTTCAACACCTTTAGCTTCACCGTTTCAATCCTGGTGTCGCTTACGTTTAAAATATCAAATTGGTAATTTCCAACAGTAAAAGATTCTTTTTGTTTGGGAATATCATCCCTGTTTTGAATGATAAAACCACTAAGGGTCTCCGTTTCCTGGCTGTCAGGAAATTCAAGATCGTATTTTTCAGTAATGTAATCAAGTTCCAGCCTGCCGCTAAAAATAAATTCGTTGGTTGCCAATTGCTTTTCTAAAAACTCTTCCGTATCATGTTCGTCTTTAATGTCGCCAAAAATTTCTTCCAGCAAATCTTCCATTGTTACTATACCTGCTGTACCACCAAATTCATCTACTACCCAGGCAATGCTTTTTCTTTCTTTGCTAAATTTATTCATCAGGTCTGTAGCGCTCATGCTTTCGGGTATGGCTGCGATGGGTAATAATATAGATTTTAAATCGACCGGATTTTTAAACATATCTAACTGATGAACATAGCCAACAATATTGTCTATATTTTCATCGTATACCAACAACTTACTTAGCTGTGTTGTAATAAACGTATTTTTAACCAATTCAATATTGGTACTAATATCTACTCCTTCTATTTCTTTACGTGGTATCAGGCATTCCCTTATTTTTATTTCACTTAGTGACAATGCATTTTCAAATAATTCCTTATTTATCTCTCTTATATCTTCCTGCTCATGGCTTTTACTTTGCTGAATAAAATATTCCAGGTCAATTTTAGTGAATGCATCTTTTTTTTCATTAAGCCTTACATTAAAGATGTAGCGGAGTATCCATTCGGCAACAGTTACAAAAAATGAAGATATTGTAGAAAAAGCACCATAGAAAAACTGGACTAAATAAGCTATAAAGCCACTGCTTAATATACTTTCGTTGGTAGCCCTGAAAAAAGCCTTAAAAAGAAATTCAATAAAAAGCACAATAAAGGTAGAGATAATTGTTTCAACCAATAGTTTGATATACTTTATGTAATCAGTTAGCGACAGCGGCAATACTTTTTCAATATAATGCCACAGTGGGTATAATAATTCGCCTACCAGTAAACCATATATTACCAGTACAACATTTACACCTATTAAAGTATTGCCTATAAATTTGGCAGGTTTATCCGTATACTCTCCCCAAATCTTTCCACTGTAAGTACCTTGCTTTTTTCTTAACTCCATTGAAAGTTTATTGGCAGATACAAATGCAATTTCTATCCCCGAAAAAAAACCAATCAGGATCAAAGAAATTATTATTGCCAAAAGTGCTATCCAGTCCATATGGTAAAAATAACGAAGAGTATTGATTTATTTACTGAAATCAGCGGTGATATTTCAACTATTTTTAGTAGCTGCGTAGCTAAAATTTATAAAATCGCTCAAATTTTTATTTGAGCTTATGCTACATTTTCTATTAGGCAAGGAAGTCCTGAATGATGCCTTCTGCCTGTTTACAGGCATGTTCAAGATTATCGTTAACAATTAGTTTATCAAACTGATCTTTAAAAGAAATTTCGTAGGCTGCCTTATTAACCCTTGCAGCTAATGATTCTAAAGTTTCTGTGCCCCGGCCTTGCAGCCTGTTTCTTAATTCCGCCACAGAAGGTGGTACAATAAAAAGGGTAATAGATGATTCAGGATATTGTTGTTTTACATGGATGGCCCCTTTTACATCAATATCCAGTATAGGTACTTTGTTTTCATTCCATATTCTTTCAAGCTCGCTTTTTAAAGTGCCATAATATTTTCCTTCGTACACCATTTCCCATTCTACAAAATTGTTATGCTGAATATTATATTTAAACTCATCCAAGTTCATAAAATGGTAATCGACCCCGTTTTTTTCTATACCTCTTGCCTGCCTTGTGGCTGCAGAAATAGAAAAAGCAAGTTTGGGAAATACCTTCATCAAATGCCGGGTAATGGATGTTTTACCTGCACCTGAAGGAGCTGTGATGATGATAATTTTGTTGAGAATAGCCATTTGCAAAGAAAAGAAAAGAAAAGGAATTGTTGAGGGCTAAATTGATGAATTGTTATCAAACAGTTTATTTTAAAAAAGCACGCACTCAAAGTAGTTCAAAACAATTCAACAATAAAACAATGTAACAATTAACTGATCCTTTTAATATCTGCTCCCAGAGCCTGCAGCCTTGTATCAATATTCTGATAACCCCTGTCAATTTGCTCAATATTCTGAATAGTGCTTTTGCCCTGTGCACTTAAAGCAGCAATCAGCAAAGCCACCCCGGCCCTTATATCCGGGCTGCTCATGGTAATGCCACGAAGCTGCTGTTCTCTTTCTAGCCCTACAACTACGGCACGGTGCGGATCGCAAAGAATGACCTGTGCGCCCATATCTATCAGTTTATCTACAAAAAACAGACGGCTCTCAAACATTTTTTGATGAATGAGTACACTGCCTTTTGCCTGTATGGCGGTTACTAAAACAATACTTAAAAGATCTGGTGTAAAGCCCGGCCATGGATGATCGTAAATGGTCAATATTCCACCATCCATGTATTTTTGAATTTCATATAATTCCTGCGAAGGGATATAAATATCATCACCTCTAAACTCCATTTGTATGCCTAATTGCTGAAACCTTTCAGGTATTACACCTAAATGTTCGAGCCCAACATTCTTAATAGTTATTTCGCCATGCGTCATAGCAGCAAGCCCAATAAAGCTGCCCACTTCAATCATATCCGGCAACATGCGGTGTTCTGTGCCACCCAGACTATCTACCCCCTCAATGGTAAGCATGTTGCTTGCTATGCCGCTTATTTTTGCACCCATGCGGTTGAGCATTTTACACAATTGTTGCAGGTAAGGTTCGCAAGCTGCATTGTAAATTATGGTAGTGCCTTTTGCCATTACAGCCGCCATTAAAATATTGGCAGTACCGGTTACACTTGGTTCATCAAGCACAATCCTGGTGCCTTTTAATTCGGTGGCCGACAAATAAAAAAAACCATCAGCATTGTATTGAAAACCGGCCCCTAATTTTTCAAAGCCGATAATATGGGTGTCTAATCTTCTTCTGCCAATTTTATCGCCGCCCGGTTTTGGGATGTATGCTTTTTTAAAACGCGATAACATAGGGCCAGCGAGCATTACAGAGCCCCTAAGCTTACCACTTTTTTTATGATAATTACTGCTGTTTAAATAATCTATATTTACATCATCAGCCTGAAAAGTACAAGTATCCCTGCTTACCCTGTCAATTTTCACATTCATTTCTCCCAACAATTCTATTAAAAGATTTACATCAATAATATCGGGGATATTGGTAATGGTAACTTTTTCGGCTGTAAGCAACACGGCCGAAATAATTTGCAGCGCTTCGTTTTTAGCACCTTGTGGTGTTATTTCGCCGGCAAGTTTTTTGCCCCCTCTTACTTCAAATGAACTCATAAAATATATCTAAGGTGAAAATGCTGAATACTAAAAAATGAAAATAACCATTTTATACAAAAAACCCTGATTCAATTAATTGAACCAGGGAAATATTTTGCAAAGTAATTTTTTCTTTTTTAAAAGCGCTTTTTAAAATTACGGTTATTATTATTCCTGTTATCGCCTCCGGTCCTGTTATCACGGCTACCACCATTAGCCCGTCCGGAATTGCCACTTCGGTTATCCCTGCCGGCGTTTGTATTTCTTGCGCCAAAATTTTTGCGGTAATTACCACCACCCGTACCGCCAGTCCTATAGTCATCCCTGTCAGGCCTGTTATCAACCCTGTGTTTAATAAAGGGCCGGTTGTTAAATTCTAACTGCCCGTCAGTCATGCTTTGAAGTTCTGTCTGTATATTATCATCATGCACCAGTTCCTTATGCCAGTTGCTGTAAGTAAGTTTCATATAATAAGCAATGGCGTTAGCGAAGCCCTGGCGTTTTTCAGGATTTTCTTCTTTCAATGCTTTATTAATAACTACTTCGATATTTTTACCCAGGTGATTAAACTTAGGGTATCTTTTTGGATAACCCAATGGTTCTGGTTTTGCTTTTAAAGTTTCTCTAGTGGGGATAGGATATGGGCTTTCAACATCTAATTTAAAATCGCTGATCAAAAATAAATGGTCCCATAATTTGTGGCGGAAATCTTCTACATTTTTTAAATGAGGGTTTAAAAATCCCATTAGCTCTATCAGGCTCATGGCATTGCGCTGGCGCTTTTCTTTATCTTCAATGGTCAATAAATAATCTACCATTTTTTGTATATGGCGGCCATACTCCCGCATCGTTAAATACTTGCGGGTAGTATTGTATTCCATGTTTTCTACGTTCATCATATAGGCAAATGTACTAAAAACTGCTACAAGCAGCAATTAAAGGGAATATTTCTCTTATCTGGAATAATAATTTAACATCGGGCAAACCAGCTTTTGCATCTGTTAATATGTAAAAACTCAACAGTTGGTATTAAAAAAATAATATGTGATACGGTTAATTACGTTGAAAGCAGATTGTGCGGTATTAATTTAATTACGGGTAAAAACTATTCTGCTAAAAATAAATGCACCTAATGCCCCGGCACTATCTGCAAACCAATCCATTAAATCGTACCCTCTTCCTTCTGCCCAATATTTCTGTATTAATTCTATGCTATAACCAAATGCACTTGTTAATAAAGCAATAATTATAAAATAGCGGATTTTTTTTTGGTTGGCAACACTTGTTTTATAAAATGGCCAGCAAAATAAAAGGGCTAATAGACCAAATATGCCGACATGAACCAGTTTGTCAAAATTTTTAAAGAAAAGCTCTGATTGGGGAATGTCTTTACCTGGCATTGTGGTAAGAACTACAACCACAATGAACCAAATTATACCCGGTATAAATTTTTTAAAAGAAAGTTCTTTTGCTGATTGCACTATTGTAAAAAGTTATTGACCCTTAAAATTCAGGAATCGGAATAAACGTAAATAACCGCGTTAAAAGTAAACTATCCAACTAATGCTGTATAATTTTCGGCACTCAATAAGGCTTCTACCGAACTAACATTATCAACAGTCATTTTAATCATCCACCCACTGCCATAAGGGTCGCTGTTAATCAGCTCGGGCTGGGCTTCCAGCAAAGGATTTATTTCAGTGATTGTTCCGGAAACGGGTAAAAAAAGATCGCTTACTGTTTTAACTGCTTCTACTGTACCAAATATTTCTTCAGCACTTAAGGGTTTTCCTTTTGTTGAAATATCAACATATACAATATCGCCTAATTCGCCTTGTGCAAAATCTGTTATGCCAATAGTGGCTACATTATTTTCTAAAGAAACCCATTCGTGATCTTTTGTGTACCGCAGATTTGAAGGAACATTCATGTTGTATAATTTAAAATGTAAAAATTAAAAAATTTCTGATTTCTGATTTCTGATTTCTGATTTCTGATTTTTTGATTTCAGATGTTTCTCACTTATCTAAACAACAGCTTTCAGCTTTCATCGCTTTGCTCACGCAAATTAAATCATTTTACTGCTTCATCCATCACTTCCATTTTCATTTTAATATCAGTGACTGGCCTGTTGTTACTATCTGTTGGCGCTGCAGCAATTTCATCCACTACTTCCATACCTGTTTCAACTTCACCAAACACTGTATAATTCATATCCAATGCAGGTGTACCACCGTTCATTTTATAGGTCATGCGTTTAGCGGCAGAAAATTTAATATTATTCCTTGTTTCTATAATGTCCAGTTCACTGTTGCCATACTTTTTTCCTTCAACAATATAAAACTGGCAGCCACTGCTGGCCTTTTCGGGATTGTTGTTACTTGCAGCAGCAAGAGCGCCTCTTTTATGATATAATGTGGTGTCAAATTCTGCAGGTATTGTATAGCTTACCCCACCTCTGCCTAATAATATACCGGGCATTGCATTTTTGCTTTTAGGATCACCACCCTGTATCACAAAACTATTAATTACCCTGTGAAAAAGCAGGCTATCATAAAAATGCTCCTTTACCAGTTTTACAAAATTATCCCGGTGTTTCGGTGTTTTATCAGATAGTTTCACAATTATAATACCCAGGTCAGTGGTGATTTTAATTTTTATACCTGTTAATTTTTTATCAGCATTTACTGTAGTATCATTAACAGTTTTTTTACTTTGTGAAGAAACAGCAGCTGTTTTCTTTACCGGTTTTTTTTGTGTTTTAGTTTGCGAAAAACTAACCGGCAGATTCAACATAAAAAAAAGAGAAACAATAAGAGTTTTATGCATTGATTTATTTATCATTTTTAAAAACCTGTTCAAAATAAAGTAAAACATGGTCTTTCAAAAAATTTTCCTGTTCATAAACATTAAATTCTGGCAAAGGTTTTAATTGTTTAAAATGTGGCCAGCCTTCTTCATCCAAACCTTCCATAATATAGTAGCCGCTCTGCGACAGCAGGGTACACACGGCAATATGCATAAGGTCTTGTTTTTGCTCTTTGGTATATACCTGTTTTGCCGTACCCAGTTCCTGCACCCCAATTAAAAATAACACTCCGTCCATATCTGGCTTAATGGCAAATTTTTCTTTTAATCTAATGCGAAGTTTTAACCAGCGAACCTGTAAATCTTCTTTTGCATGTTCCATTTGGCAAATATAAATGTAAAGAGTCATTGTAAATTTTCATTATATTCTTGGAGGTACTGTAAATTTTGCATGTTTCATCATGTTGTACATTAATAAATGTTGTTATTGAATTTAAACCGCTCTTTTAAGTTTGGGATATAAAAAAATCAAAATAGTACCTTTGCCAAAATTTAATACAAAATGTTACAGATTAGTTTTATTCGTCAAAATGCAGCACTGATAAAAGAGCGGTTAAGTATAAAGTATTTTGGTGATGTATCATTAGTTGATAAAGTAGTGGAACTGGATGAACACGTTAGGAAACTGAAAGTAGAAAGTGAATCCTTGCAGGCAGATATGAATGCAGCAAGCAAAGCCATTGGCGTATTGATGGGTAAAGGAGAAAAGGAGGCAGCAGAACAAAAAAAGCAGGAAGTTACACAGCATAAATCTGCCATGCAACAATTGCACGATGAGTTAGCTATTGCTGAAAAACATTTGTATAACGAGATGGTAAAATTGCCCAACCTGCCCCATACATCTGTACCGAAAGGAAAAACACCTGAAGAAAATGAATTAGTACGGGAAGGTGGAACAAAACCAGTATTGCCATTAAATGCAGTACCACATTGGGATTTAATAAAAAAGTACGACCTGGTTGATTTTGAAACAGGCGCCAAAATAACAGGCAGCGGTTTTCCTTTATACAAAGGCAGGGGCGCAAAACTGCAAAGGGCTTTAATACAATATTTTTTAGATTATAATATTGCAGCCGGCTATACAGAATATTTGCCACCCTTGTTGGTAAACGAAGCAAGTGCTTTCGGTACTGGAAGCTTACCGGATAAAGAAGGGCAAATGTACCATGCCGTTGAAGATGATTTATACCTGCTGCCAACTGCAGAGGTACCGGTAACAAATATTTACAGGGATGAAATTGTAAAAGAAAAAGATGTGCCGGTAAAGATGACAGCTTATACGCCTTGCTTTAGAAGAGAGGCGGGTAGTTTTGGGAGTGATGTAAGGGGCTTGAACAGGGTACACCAATTTGATAAAGTAGAAATAATACAACTGGCCCACCCTGATAAAAGTTATGCAGTACTGGAAGAAATGGTGCAGCATGTAGAAGCACTTTTACTAGCGCTGAAATTACCTTACCGCATACTGCGTTTATGCGGTGGTGATATGAGCTTTACCGGGGCCCTTACTTACGACTTTGAAGTGTTTAGCGCAGCACAGCAAAAGTGGCTGGAAGTAAGCTCTGTTACTAACTTTGAGAGCTTTCAAACCAACCGGATGAAAATACGCTATAAAAATGCAGATGGCAAAACACAATTATTACATTCTTTAAACGGCTCATCATTGGCATTGCCCAGGATAGTTGCCTGCCTGCTTGAAAATAACCAGACCGATACCGGTATTGACCTGCCGGAAGTATTACATAGTTATTTTGGCGCCCCCTCTATTTGATTTTATTAATTTTTTTGTAATTTTTGGATGCGCCGGTTCATCATATAAAACCAGGCAGGCGGTATCAATGCAAGTATCATACTTCCGGGGTAACCGGTTGGTAATTGCGGAGCATCCTGATGGTGTTGCAACACCTGATATTTTTTACTTGCCATATAATGATGGTCGCTATGGCGGCTAAGCTCAAATAACATTACCCTGCCTAAAATGTGGTTGCTGTTCCAGCTATGCCAGGGCATTGCCCTTTCGTATTTACCCATGGTTGTTTCATTTCGCAATAAACCATAATGCTCAATGTAGTTTACAGTTTCCAACAAAATAATACCAATAAATGCAGCACATAAATAATATAGGGTAACGTTAAAGTCAAATACAAAAAATATTGTTGCAACAAATAATAACTGGATAATATGTGCCTGCAACATTTCATTTTTCCAGTGCAATATGGGCAAGCCTTTTTTTGTTATTTCGTCATTGGCAATTTTCCATGCAGACAGGTAGGAAAAGAAAATAGTACGAAAATAAAAAAGATACACAGGCTCATTATAATGCGCACTGCTCGGGTCTTGCGGTGTGGCTACATTTTTATGGTGCCCTTTATTATGCTCAATAAAAAAATGCATGTATAAAGAACTAAGTAAAGCTGCTTTGGCCAATGATTGTTCAAAACTGTTTACCCGATGCCCAAGTTCATGGCCAATGTTTATGCCAAACGTACCACATAATAAACCCATACTAAAAATCCTTCCTGCAAGTTCCCACCATGTTAGCGTTGTTGATTTAATACTAAATAAAAAATAGATAAGTGCAATAAATTGCAGCAGTACAAAAATATACAACAGGTAATCGTACAGTTTATCTTTTTTTGCCAATTCCTCTTCTGCGGCATCCAGGTTTTTACCATCAGGTTTTAAAAATAATTCAAACAGTGGCAACAATATCCACGCATATATCATGGGTAACCATGTTAACCAGCGGGTGTAAGTAAATGCCACATAAGCCATCAGGTAAACAGTAATGGGCGAAAGATATTTAATGGCTTTTACATTCATCGTCAAAAGTTGCTAAAGCAAGTTAACAAAATAGGGCTAAAAAATTGTCAAGTTATACAAATAATAAATCTACATTAAACGTTCACTGTTTGTGGTAGTCAATACCCACCAGAACATATCAGCAAATAAATATTTTACAAATGCCTTTATCAAACCGGTTAAAAAATCAACACCTTTTATGGAGGGCAGGCTTTGGGCCAATGGCCGAAAATGCCGCTGAACTGGATACTGTTTCTCCTGATAAAATGTGGCAACTTTTGTTGAAAGCTTCTGCAAAAGAACCTGCTAAAATAGATGTTGCTGCTAATTTATTTGATGGGCTGGTAAAAGGTGTACAGGACCTCTCGCAGCTTGACAAACTGACCAAAGATCAAAAGAAGGAACTTCAAAAGCAATCGAGGGAAGACTTGAAAAACCTCAACCTCCGATGGCTGGATGAAATGATTAATAGCGAGGCGCAGTTCAGGGAAAAAATGAGCCTGTTTTGGCATGGGCATTTTGCCTGCAGGGTCATTAATATTTTTTACCAGCAGCAATTGCTAGATACAATAAGGCAAAACGCTTTTGGCAACTTTGGCAACCTTTTAAGGGAAGTGAGCAAAAGCCCCTCGATGCTGCAGTTTTTAAATAACCAGCAAAACAAAAAGCAGCACCCCAACGAAAATTTTGCCAGGGAAGTGATGGAACTATTTACATTGGGCAGGGGAAATTATACAGAAAATGATGTTAAGGAAGCCGCAAGGGCCTTTACCGGCTGGGGCTTTAACCTGCAGGGCGGATTTGAATTCAGGGAATTTCAACATGATACCGGCAGCAAAACATTTTTGGGTAAAACAGGCAATTTTGATGGTGATGATATCATTGATATTTTATTGCAGCAAAAGCAAACAGCAACTTTTATCACAAAAAAAATATACCGCTTTTTTGTAAATGAAAAACCAGATACAGAAAAAACAGAGTGGCTCGCCGACAGGTTTTATAAAGGCGGTTACGATATCAAAAAATTAATGGAAGATATTTTTACCAGCGATTGGTTTTACGACAATAAAAATATTGGAACAAAAATAAAATCACCCATTGAACTGATAGCCGGTATACGCAGGTTATTACCGCTTACTTTACAAAATGATGCCGCTCAATTACTATTTCAACGAGCATTGGGGCAAATACTCTTTTACCCTCCCAACGTAGCTGGCTGGCCGGGTGGTAAAAGCTGGATAGACAGCAGCACCCTGATGTTGCGCCTGCGAATACCTCAAATTATTACAGCAAACGAAACAATCAATATCCGCCCAAAAAATGATGATGATGCAATGATGGGGCAGATGATGGAGAATAAAATGGCCAGTCAGTTAAATAAATCATATGCCGATAAAGGCAGTATAGCAATAGTTGACTGGTCGGCAGTTACAACAATATTTAAAAGTGTATCCAGAGAAAATTTGCTGCCTGAAATTTCAGCGATTGTTTTGCAAACAGGAAATAGTGTAAGCACTGTTGTATTATCTAAATATATTCAAAACGATAGCAGGGAAAATTATATAAAAACTGCTATTATTTACTTAATTAGTACACCTGAATACCAGTTGTGTTAGAGGCCCGGGCCCCCTCTAACTCCCCCTGAAGGGGAGGACAAGAAACAGCAGTATGATTTGAGACGCTTAACAAATTTGAATATTATTTTTTCGATTAAATTGAAAACCTTTTTATTATGCTTATAAAACGCAAACAATTTTTACAGGTTGGCTCATTGGCTACGGCTTCTTTTATGTTGCCCAAATTTTTAAAGGCATTTGAAAAACCAATGATGGTGCCGCCCGGTAATAAGGTGGTAGTGGTGATTCAGTTTAGCGGAGGCAACGATGGATTGAATACGGTAATACCCATACGGAATGATATTTATTACAGGGAAAGGCCAAGGCTGGGCATCACCAAAGAAAATGCTGTACAACTTACGGATGAAGTTGGTTTAAATCCAGCTTTGTTGGCATTTAAAGATTTATACAATGATGGCAGTTTGGGCATATTAAATAATGTGGGTTATCCCAACCCCGACCGTTCTCATTTTAGAAGTATGGATATCTGGCAAACAGCCAGTGCCAGTAATGAATACACAAGTACCGGGTGGATTGGGCGTTACCTGGATGCACAATGCAAAGGCTGTGATAAACCAACACAGGCACTGGAAATTGATGATATTTTAAGTCTTGCATTAAAGGGCCAAGATATGAATGGGCTTGCGTTTAAAGACCCTCGTAAATTATACAGCAGCAGCAACGAAAAATATTTTAAAGACCTTGATGCCAGTCATCAGCATGGGGAAGCAACAGCAGATTACCTCTATAAAACAATGAGCGAAACGCTTAGTAGTGCGGACTATATTTTTCAACAAAGTAAATTATATCCCTCAGCAGAAATATATCCTGCAACAAGCTTAGGTAAAGACCTTAAAACCATTGCCTCACTGATTATGAGCGACATTAATACAAAAGTATATTATGTTTCTTTGGGAAGTTTTGATACGCATGTAAACCAAGAGCAGCAGCAGAAGCGGTTGTTTACTGAACTAAACGATGCTGTAAAAGCCTTTACAACAGACCTTAAAAAGAATAACCGTTTTCAGGATGTACTGATGATGACTTTTAGTGAATTTGGAAGAAGGGTTTCGCAAAATGCGAGTGGAGGAACAGATCACGGAACAGCTAATAATATGTTTTTTATCAGTGGCGGTTTAAAAGAAAAAGGAGTTTTAAATGCTATGCCCAACCTGGCAGATCTTTATGAGGGCGATCTTAAACATACGGTGGATTTTAAAAATGTGTATGCAACCGTTTTAAATAAATGGCTTTCGGCCGATGATAACCTGATACTGGGAAATAAGTTTGATCATTTAAATTTTGTATAATACTACTTTACCTCCCCCATCCATTTTCTTAAAAACGGAACGGTCAATAATAGTAATCCACCAATTACAGCAGACGTAATACCGATCTTTAAAATTATATCGGCGTAATAAGGCAAAGAAAGTATTGGGTCATTTTTTTCAAGAATATTTTTCGGAACACTCATTAAGGAACCAATTTTACCGGCAAAAAATTCGCCGATTGCGGTTGCAAAAAACCAGATGCCCATCATTAGGGAAACCATTTTGGTGGGTGATAATTTTGTAACCATTGATAAGCCAATAGGGGATAAACAAAGCTCACCTAAAACAAAAAATAAATAACCAAAAACAAATGGCCATAATGGAATGATACCTATACTTTCATTAGTAATACAGCCTAAATAAAAAACAAAAAATCCTACACTAATAAATAAAAAGGAGAGAGCGAATTTTAATGGGGTACTTGGTTCTTTACCTCTTTTATTTAGCCATGGCCATAGCGGCGCAATTATAAGCGTCAGGATGACTACAAATCCTGGAGGTAAAAAATTATTAACAGATAATTCGGGTAAATCAATACCAAATAAAACCATATTCGAATTTCGTTCAGCCAAAAGATTCATAGAACCTTCACTTTGTTCATACACTGCCCAAAAAATAATGGAGAAAATGATCATTATCAGTGCGGCAAAGAGTTTTAATTTTGCTTCCTTTTCCAGTTTTATTCCGACAACAATGATGTATATAAATGCAATTACCCCTAAACTGAACATTATATAATCCATTACCGCATAATGATTAAATAACATAACTACCAGCGGCACCACCAATAAGGTACCGCCATAAATGAAGTGTTCGGGTTTTAAAAAAGCAAGAACCGGTTTTTTTAAAGCATCTGCATTCGGAGGTAAACCCCTGTTGCCCAAAGATTTTTTTCCGATTAAAAAAATAACCAGTCCAAGTACCATAAATATCCCCGCAAGCCCAAAACCATAATGCCAGTTTATCTCGGTACCTACATAGGCACATAAAAATCCGCCAAAGGCAGCTCCTACATTAATACCCATGTAAAAAATTGAAAAACCACTGTCTCTTCTCGAATCATTTGCATTGTATAAGGTACCTACAAGACTAGAGATATTGGGTTTAAAAAAACCATTGCCACAAATGATAAAAGCCATGCCGTAAAAAAAACTCCAGTCATTTGGAAGCGCCAAAATAAAATGTCCCAGCGTCATCAAAATACCTCCGAATATTACAGCACGTTGATAACCGATAAAACGATCTGCCATAAAACCACCAAACATAGGCATGGTATAAACCAATGCTGCATACGATCCGAGTATTGCATAAGCTTTTGGATCGTCATAATGTAACTGGCTTACCATATACGCAAGTAACAATGCCCTCATACCATAAAAGGAGAAACGCTCCCACATTTCGGTAAAAAAAAGCAGGTATAATTGTTTGGGATATTTGCCTTTAAAACCTTGTATATCTCCTGATGTGGCAGTAGGCTGCATAATTTATTTATTTTGGTAGAATAATCGGGCCGTTTAAAGATAAATAAAAAAGGCAACCACCGTTGCCTTTTTTATTACTTATTATTTTAAGATTAAAATTATCTAACACCATGCATCATCTTTTTAAGCATTCCACTTAACGATAACAGCACTAATCCTGCTATGCCACACAAAACAACAAAAAGCATAAAAAAATCATACAGGTTTTTTAAAGTAAAGCCTACAAATGTTGGATAACTGGCTTTAATTAATTTTTCTTTCTGAATGGTTTCTAATTGATTTGGAGATAAAACAGAATCTTTTGCTTTAAATACTTTTGAAAAATCAAGGTTGTTTTTCTCTGCTTTGTCATAATCAACACTTGCTGCAATTTTATATTTGGCCAATGTAAAAAGTTCCAAACCTGTAGGCTCTTTTTCGCCATCTAAAATTCCTTTAAGATTAATATTTTCCTTCTGCAATTTTACATATTTATCCGGTGTTGGCGGCAATAAAGCTCCTAAGGTTCCAGTTAAGGCATAACCACCTGCATTTCCTAAAAACCAAACACCCATTAATAAAGAAGCAAAACGTTTAGGGGCAAGTTTTGCCACCAAGGAAAGGCCAATGGGCGATAAACATAATTCTCCCCAGGTATGCAGAAGATATAATACTATTAACCATATCACGCCTACTTTACTTGTTAAATCAAAGCCTTTTACTTTTAAAGCAATTATCAAATATCCCAAAGCAATCAATATTAAGCCCCAGCCTTGTTTTACCGGCGAAATTGGTTCAACCCCTTTTTTACTCATCCAAATCCACATAAAACTGAATGGGACTGCAAAAATCATTACAAAAATTCCATTAAAATTTTGAACCATACTGGGCGGCATTGTCCATCCTAAAATTGTTGTATCTGTTTGTTTGTCTGCAATAAAAGTTAAAGAGGAACCAGCTTGTTCAAATGCACCCCAAAAAAACATTACAAAAAAGCATACGATGTATAAAACCCAAATCCTGTCCCGTTCTACTTTTGTAATAGTTTTATCGCTCATAATTAAAAAAGCTAAAGCAATACCCGCAGCAAAAATAAATGGGTACAGCCATGATTTTATCGGGCTAACACCAGGCCCACCCATCAATAAATGTATTCCAAAAGTTATCACAATAGCCAATAATATGGAAATTGCAATACTCTGGTTAGAAAATTTAGCCTGACCGGATTCATCATCAGGTATATCAGTACTTTTGGGTTTTAAGCCAATAGGCTTTCCTTCCGGAGAAACAACGTATTTGTTTTTAAGAAATAGAAAGGTCAGGGTACCAATAAACATTGCAATCGCTGCCGCTAAAAACCCCCATTTAAATGCAGACATATCCCTTATTTCGCCATTCTTAACATCACCAAAAAAAGGACAAATAGTTTGGCCTAAAAATGCGCCCACATTTATGCCTAAATAAAAAAGTGTAAAAGCGGAGTCTAATTTACTTTTTTGTTCTTTCGGATACAAGCTGCCAACCATTGAAGAAATGTTTGGTTTAAAAAAGCCATTTCCAAAAATGACAATCAATAATCCAAGCCATAAAAAATTAGTAGCTAAATCACGGCTAGAATCAGCCGTGCTATAACTTGCGCTTACAAAAAGCATTAATTGTCCAATACCCATTGCTGTTCCACCCAATAAAATACAATTTCTATTTCCTAAATACCTGTCAGAAATATACCCACCCAGCATTGGGGTTAAATAACACAATCCTAAAAAACCACCATAAATAATAGAAGCTTCTGTATCACCTTTCATCAGGGCTTCCGCAATAAATAAAGATAGAATAGCACGCATGCCATAAAAATTAAACCGCTCCCACATCTCAGTTCCAAAAAGAACCCATAATCCTTTTGGATGTTTCG
The DNA here is from genome assembly GCA_043745405.1 of Ferruginibacter sp. Classification (GTDB taxonomy): domain Bacteria; phylum Bacteroidota; class Bacteroidia; order Chitinophagales; family Chitinophagaceae; genus Ferruginibacter. The sequence goes on from JAYTTI010000154.1 coordinate 193,628, forward strand.
TTTGAGTAAGTTGTTCTGTCATACAATGTATTTAAGGTGGTTATAATTGGTTTTAATGGCTCAAAGTAGCAAATTTCTTTTGAGTACAACAAACCAATCCAACTATTTACGAAAAAAATTTATGCTATTGCCGTTTATAAATATTTTATTGTTTACTGTAATAGCTGCTTTAAATTCGCATAAACAGGTAACCCCCTATAAAAATAATTTATTAATGAACATATTATTAGTTGGCGGCGGCGGAAGAGAACATACCCTTTCCTGGAAAATTAAAAAAAGTAGTTTATGTGACCAGTTATTTATTGCCCCCGGTAACGCTGGTACCGCACAATTTGGCGTTAATGTTGCTATTTCGATAAATGATTTTGAGAGCCTTGCCAGTTTTTGTTTAAGCAACGATATTGAAATGTTGATAGTGGGGCCGGAAGAGCCGCTGGTAAAGGGGATTTATAATTTTTTTAAAGACAATGCTGCAACTGCCCACATACAGGTTATAGGCCCATCAAAAGAAGCTGCACAGTTAGAAGGCAGTAAGGCTTTTGCCAAAGCTTTTATGGACCGGTACAACATTCCTACAGCGGCATATAAAGAATTTGATGCAGCTACTTACGAAGATGGAATTACCTATATCCGCAATCATTCTTTACCAATAGTATTAAAAGCAGATGGGCTTGCAGCAGGCAAAGGCGTAATTATTTGTAATAACCATATAGAAGCCCAGGCCGAGTTTCAGTTGATGATACAGCATTCTAAATTTGGAGAAGCAGGTAAAAGGGTGGTGGTAGAACAATTTTTAAATGGAATTGAGGTAAGCGTTTTTGTTTTAACCGATGGTAAAAATTATGTGGTATTACCTGAAGCAAAAGATTACAAAAAAATCGGCAGAGGCGACTCAGGGCCTAATACAGGTGGAATGGGTGCTGTTAGCCCGGTGCCTTTTGTAGATGCTGCTTATATGGAAATTATTACCCAAAAAATCATCAAACCTACAATAGAAGGACTCCAGAAAGAGGCGCTTGATTATAAAGGATTTGTTTTTATTGGTTTGATAAATGTAGCAGGAGAGCCATTTGTAATTGAGTATAATTGCCGGCTTGGAGACCCGGAAACAGAAGTAATTATTCCAAGAATTGAAAATGATCTTATCAAAATCTTATCGGCCACGGCAGAGCAACGGCTTAATGAAATAACCATTATCACCAGCCCGCAAATTGCGGTTACTGTAATGGCGGTAAGCGGGGGCTATCCTAACGAACATGAAACCGGTAAAATTATCAACGGATTAACGGAGACTGAATTAGAAGGAACAATGATTTTTCATGCCGGTACCAGGCAGGAAGGCGATAAAGTGCTTACCAATGGCGGAAGGGTGCTTGCAGTAACTTCTTTTGGCAGCAGCATTGCGGAAGCTGCCGAACAATCCAATTATATGCTGGAGCAGATTCACTTTGACGATATGTATTACAGGGAGGATATTGGCTACGAGTTTAGGTAGAAAGTGAACTTGTCTGAAAATGCTCTCATTTTTAGGAAAGAAGGGTGAATTAAAAAAGCCAGTTACGGCAATTATTTTAGCCGAAAAATTTGTATTAATCAGCATGCAATGTTTTTATTCTTTTTGCGTTGTAATAATAGTTTCTGTAAAATGTTGAAAAATAAAGTATTTGCAATTGTTAATTCAAATAATTTACTTCAACTTTGCTAACATTACTTACTTTCTTTTTTTCTCTACTTAAATTATGGGTCTTTTTAATTTTTTCACTCAGGAAATTGCCATGGATTTGGGCACCGCAAATACCCTGATAATCTTTAACGATGAAGTGGTCGTAAACGAACCTTCTATCGTTGCCTTGGACAGAAACAATCCTAAAAATATTTTAGCAGTGGGTAAAAAGGCATTAATGATGCACGAAAAAACCCACGAAAGTATAAGAACTGTCCGTCCTTTGAAAGACGGTGTAATAGCCGATTTTAATGCGGCCGAATTGATGATAAGGGAAATGATCAAAATGATTTATCCCAAAAAACCCTTATTTGCCCCAAGCTGGCGCATGATGATCTGCATACCCAGCAGCATTACAGAAGTAGAAAAACGTGCCGTAAGGGATAGTGCAGAACAGGCAGGTGCTAAAGAAGTATATCTTTTACATGAACCTATGGCGGCGGCTTTAGGTATTGGTATTGATGTTGAAGAACCAGTAGGTAATATGATTATTGATATTGGTGGTGGTACTACAGGTATTACAGTAATTGCTTTGGCAGGGATTGTATGTGACCAAAGTATCCGTATTGCCGGTGATGAATTTACTGCCGATATTATGGAAGCGCTTCGCCGTTACCATAGTTTGCTAATTGGCGAACGTACTGCAGAACAAATTAAAATCCAGGTAGGTGCGGCAATGAAAGATCTCGAAAACCCGCCAGATGATATTCCCGTTAATGGCCGCGACCTTGTTACGGGTATACCTAAACAGGTAATGGTAAGTTTTCAGGAAGTAGCAGAAGCACTGGATAAAAGTATTTTTAAAATAGAAGAGGCCATTTTAAAGGCATTGGAAACTACACCACCCGAACTTGCTGCAGATATTTATCGCCGGGGCCTATACCTTACAGGTGGAGGAGCTTTGCTAAGAGGGTTAGATAAACGCATAGCTGCAAAAATAAAATTACCTGTACATGTTGCAGATGATCCGCTTAAGAGCGTAGTTAGAGGTACAGGGATTGCATTAAAAAATTACGACAGGTATCCATTTGTAATGCGTTAAAGTTTAATTTCTATAACAGGCTAATTATCCAGTAACCATAAGTGTTTTAAGTTCTTTTGTTATGAAAACTGTGCTACATTTCATACACTCAAATAGCTCTCCAGTAGAGAGATTTGGAGGGATGCTCCATGGGTAATATCTTTCTTTTTATACGCAGGTATTTTAATTTAATTGTTTTTCTGCTTTTACAGTGGTTAAGCATTTATTTAATTGTGCATTATAACCGTTACCACAATGCGGTGGCTTCTGGGTACATGAACGAAATTACCGGCAGGGTAAATCAGCAATATGCCAAAGTAGATGATTTTCTGGCACTCAAAAAGAAAAACCAGGAGCTTCAGCGTCAGAATGAACGGCTGCTGAATATAATGAAGCAAAACTTTGAGGTACCTGATACAAGTACTAAAATTGTAACTGATTCTATTCCTTACGATACGTTGGGTATTCATCGTAAGTGGATATACCAGGCAGCTAAAGTAGTTTCCAACTCCGTATCTGCACAAAACAATTACGTGGTTTTAGGAAGAGGTTCCGCACAGCAATTAAAAAAAGATGAAGGTGTTATAGATGCCAATAATGGTGTTGTGGGCATTGTAACAGATGTAAGTGAAAATTATGCCGTAGTAATGAGCCTTTTGCACAAAGACAGTAAAATTAATGCCTTGCTGAAAAATGATCCGCTTGGTGGCGGTACTATTGTTTGGGATGGTAAAGAACCCAATTACCTATCTATGATCAATGTTAGAAAAAGTATAAAAGTGGCTAAGGGCGATACTGTTTTTACAAGCGGTATTACCACTACTTTTCCTTATGGGTTAATGATTGGCACAGTGGATAAAGTAGAGCCCGATAAAACTACAAACAACTATAACATCAAAATAAAATCAACCGCTAATTTTTATAATCTTCAATACGTATATGTTATTGATAATTATCAAAGGGAAGAAATTAATAAATTAATAGAAAAAGTAAAAAGTAAAATCAATAATTAATTGCACTGCATAAAGTAACAATGAGTACGCTGGTTAAAAATATTATACGTTTTATATTATTGATATTGGTTCAGTTTTTTGTATTGGACAAAGTGCATCTTAACTATATGGTTACGCCGTATATTTATATTTTATTTATTTTATGGATGCCTTTTAAATTTAGCCGCACTTTACAAATGATACTGGCATTTTTACTTGGCTTTGTGTTGGATAGTTTTCATCACAACCCCGGCTTTCACGCTGCTTCCTGCGTATTAGTTGCCTATGTACGTCCCTTCTTAATTAATATTCTTGTACCGCATGAGGGGGCCGAAAGCAATTACGAAGAGCCTTCCCTAAAAAGCCTTGGTGGTTTTATGCCTTACCTTATATATGCAGGTGTATTAACCCTTTTGCATAATAGCTGGCTATTTATGCTGGAAGCACTTCAGTTTGGGGGCGTATGGGAGTTTATTGTAAAAACAATGTTTTCAACATTGATAAGTGTAGTACTTATTATTATAACAGAATTATTGTTTTCCAGGAAGCAGCAATTCAGAACTAACACGGTGTAAGGTTTCTTTTTTTTAAAGAAAAAATAATTGCTGTACTACTCATAATTTTTATTGTTGATAGCGTAAAACGGCTCAACTTTAGGTAGTAATATTTAAGGCAAAAAGATACCCTGATAATTGGGTATTTAAAAAAGTAAACATTCTTAAAATAATATAAAAATTGTCCGTCTTTAACCAGTCCCGTAAAAATGTAATAAGATTAATCTTTGCCATAATGTTCATTGTTATCATTGCAAGGCTCTTCACACTACAGGTAATATCATCCAAGTACAAAATAATGGCCGACGACCAGGGTAAATTCAGAAAAGTAATTTACCCTGATAGAGGTATTGTATACGACCGTAAGAATAAGGCCATTTTGCAAAACATGACCATCTATGATTTAATGCTTGCGCCCAATAAATTAAAAGGTATAGACACAGGTGCATTATGTAAAATACTCGACATTGACGAAGCTCAGTTTAGTAAACGTGTAGTGGATTTGATAATAAGAAATGGAAGAACCAGGCCGGCAGTATTTGAAGCGTTATTGAGCGATGCTAAAATGGCGATGCTAAATGAAGTAATGTATAAGTTTGCACCTGCTTTTTATTTGCAGGAAAGGTCTGTAAGGAGTTATCCTTATGATGGTGCGGCTAATGTATTGGGTTATACCGCAGAAATTGATACCAACTTTTTAAAAAAGCATAAAGACGAGGGATATGTTTCAGGAGATTATGCAGGCATGACGGGTATTGAACGCAGTTACGAAAAAGTTTTAATGGGTGAAAGAGGTATTGAATACTGGAAAAGAGATAATAAAAACCGCCTTACAGAAAAATTAGAAAATGGTAAATATGACACAGCCGCAATAGCTGGTCAAAATGTCCATACCTCTCTTGATATTGAATTGCAGGAACTGGGTGAAAAGCTAATGCAAAACAAATTAGGATCTATCGTTGCGATTGATCCCCAAACAGGCGGCATACTTGCAATGGTGAGTGCGCCAACCTACAAGCCGAAATTTCTTTCAGGGAGTGAAAGGCGAAAGCATTTTTCGGAACTTTTTTTAAATCCTGCATTACCCTTATTAAACAGAACAGTAAGTGCTACTTATTCCCCGGGATCAACTTTTAAAACGCTGCAGGCATTGATAGGCCTGCATGAAGGCGTTATCAATACTCATTTTAAAGTGGCCTGCTCAGGAGCTTTTAATGGTTGCGGCACAGGCAAACCAAAATGTTTAGATAAGGGTGTTTTTGATTTGCGTGGTGCTATCACCGTATCTGACAATACTTATTTCGCCACTGTTATGCAAAAAGTGATTAATAATCCCAAATACCCCACTATTGATAGTAGTCTTTCCAATTGGGACAGGTATATGTATGCCTTTGGTCTTGGTCATAGATTGGGTGTAGATGTGCCTGCAGAAAAAAAGGGATTTATTCCTACAGCGGCTTATTTCAACAGTCCAAAAAGATATGGAGAAGGCAGATGGAACTATTGCAATTTCGTTTCTGTGAGCATAGGCCAGGGCGAAGTAAATGTTACGCCTTTACAGGTTGCCAACGAGATGGCTTATATTGCCAATAAAGGCTGGTATAAAACTCCGCATGTGGTTGATTCTATTGAAGGCGGCGATAAATTTAATATGCTGACAGCCTTTAAAGAAAAACACAATGCCATTGATATTCCCGACAGTGTTTTCGAGGCGGTTCACGATGGAATGGAGGGTGTGGTTGAAAGAGGTACTGGTATAGGAGCCAAAGTGGAAGGAATTGCCATTTGTGGTAAAACAGGTACAGTTGAAAATTATATTGGCCTTGTAAAACAGCCTAATCATGCTTTCTTTTGTGGCTTTGCACCGAGGGATAATCCCAAAATTGCTATTATGTGTGTAGTAGAAAACAGCGGAAAATTTGGGGGTACTTATGCGGCACCCATTGTTGGGCTAATGATTGAAAAGTATTTAAAGGATTCCATAACTGATAAAGGAAGGTTGGCAAAACTTGAACAATTGGCAAACCTTAATCTTATACCTGACCGTATTTACGCCGCAATAAAAACGCAGGATTCGCTGCGGCACGCTAAAGATTCTACTTATCTTACGACAAAAGGCTACATTAAGGGAATAAAGGATACCATTGAGCTGGAGCAGGATGACGAATCGGACATACTGGATAAAATGAAAAAAGATACTATTACCATAAAAAAAGAATTGCCTTTAAAGGACAGTAACAATACTTCACCTGCAGTAAAACCAGAAGCTATTTTGCCTTTCGAAAATAAAAAGCCAGCGCCTAAAGACACTGTAAAAAAATAAAACTTCATTCAAAAAAATGTATCAGAAAAGTCCGGAAATAGGAAAAGGAGTTGACTGGGTAATGATATGGCTATACTTTATATTGGTAGCCATTGGGCTGCTATGTATTTTTTCGGTGGAATATAGAAATGGAGATGGTGTACTGCAAAGTTTTTTGGGTTTCAAAAAAAATTACAGCAAGCAAATGTTTTATTTTATTGCCTGCATTGTACTGGCGATATTTATTTTATTAACCGATAGTAAATTATTTACTGCTACCGCAAACCTTTCGTACCTGGCAGGTATTTTACTGGTGCTGGCAACCTTTGTGGTTGGTAAAGAAATTAAGGGTTCTAAAAGCTGGATACCGCTTGGTTTTATGAATTTACAGCCGGTTGAAATGTGTAAAATATTTACGTCCCTTGCTTTGGCAAAATATTTGTCAATGCCCGAAACAAATTTTAGTAAACCAAGATCGCAGCTTGTGGCTGCAGTTATAGCTTTTACACCAGCTGCATTATCAATTTTACAAGGCGAAACCGGTTTAGCACTCGTATATTTTTCTTTTCTTATCCCCATGTATAGAGAAGGCCTTCCTCCCGGATATTTAATATTTGGTGCGGCAATGGCTTTGTTATTGGTAGCATCGCTTTTACTGTCTACAAAAACATTGCTGATAGCATTTACCATACTGGGTGTTATTATACTCTTTGCAAACCGAAAGCAAATACGACGCAATAACCGTTTATTGATTATTGTAATAAGCAGCTGGGCTTTCTGCATTTTGTTTGTTGGTATAGTTGTGCCCTTTACATTTAAACATGTTTTTAAAAAATACCAGGCAGACAGAATTTTTAGTATGGTAGGTGTTGACAATCCGTTTACAGATAAAAATGCAATAGACATCACTAACAGCGCAGACGAAAAAGCCAAACAGAAAAAAAACGATCAACAAAACTATAATGTAAAGCAATCTAAAATTGCCATTGGTTCAGGAGGTTTATTGGGTAAAGGGTTTTTAAAAGGTACCCAAACACAGGGCGATTTTGTACCGGAGCAGCATACCGATTTTATATTTACTTCTGTTGGAGAAAATTTTGGTTTTTTGGGCAGCACCTTTCTAATGTTACTTTACCTGAGTTTAATTTTAAGGATTGTATTTATTGCAGAAAGGCAAAGGAGTACTTTCAGCAGGGTGTATGCTTACTGTGTGGCCAGCATTTTCTTTTTTCACGTGGCAGTAAATATTTCTGTTACCATTGGGCTTGCACCTGTAATAGGTATCACATTGCCATTAATGAGTTACGGGGGATCTTCGTTGCTTACTTTTACGATTTTACTTTTTATATTGATTAAGCTTGATTCAGACAGGCAAATGGTTTTAAGGTAAATACTCCAGGAGCTTTTGAACTTTTAATTCTATAGCTTCTTTCAATTAATTTTGATGTGAAACTTATTGATAACAAATACTCCATTTTCAACCGGAGTTTAAAGTCCTTCTTCAGGGGATGAGCGTAAAGGGTATGAAAATAATTCCATTAAGTGAAGGAGCTTTTAGCATAGATAAAACCAAAAAATTTATTCCTTTTAATAAGGTAAAGGATGATTTGCAACAGAGAGCTTCGGGTAGCCTGTTGGTAGAAGTACAGCCGTTTTGTATTGTTACCAGTAAAGATATTATTGTAATTGATACCGGGTTAGGATTTAGTGTAGAAAATGGAAGTTTACAAATACATAAAAATTTAGTAGATAATGGCATTAATCCTTTGGACGTAACAAAAGTTTTATTAAGCCATCTGCATAAAGATCATTCAGGTGGAATTAGTATAAAAGATATTCAACTGAATCAGCAGTTTTTTAGTTTTGCCAATGCCACCTATTATGTAAATAACAATGAGTTGGCATTTGCCTTAGATAAAAAAAATGCATCTTACCACCCCGAAGATTTTATGATTTTAAGCAATTCGGATAAAGTAATCCTTACAAAAGGTAACGGCATAATTGATGGATATATCAGGTATGAAGTAACCGGTGCCCATTGCCCCTTTCACCAGGTATTTTGGATAGAAGAGAACGGAGAAAAGATTTTTTTTGGTGGTGACGTAGCACCACAATTGCAGCAAATGAAAAGTCGCTTTATTGCTAAATATGATTTTGATGGAAAGAAATGTATGGAGCTAAGACAACAATGGTGGCAAACAGGCCAACAGCAAAAATGGACCTTTCTTTTTTACCACGATATAAAAACACCAGTATTTAATTTCGGATGATTATCTAAAATTAAATACCGGAATACAATTTGAAATTCAAATATAAATATTGCTACTAACTATCAATTAGTTTGTTCTGGGTAAAGCCATGTTAGGCCGGTTTTGTAATTTATTTTGTCTACGCATGGCTTTAAATAATAGCTGGTTAAACCTGCCTTCTGCATTGTACATATTATTAACTCTTTGTGGCCCTAATATTTTTGTAAACTGCTCTTTATAATTTTTTCTGAGATTTAATATTTTTTCATCTCGGTCCAAAACATCTGGGTTATCTATCCGGGTGGCTTTTATTTCTTTGGAATATTGATTATACACAGGCCAGAATTTCTGGGCTTCATCTGGTGTAAGGTCTAACTCTTTACTTATAAAAGCAACTTTAAGTGCTTCAATATCCTGTTGCTTTTTCACAGAAGCTTGCTCATCCTGCGCTTTGGCAAAACTGGTAGCGATTATTAAAGCCAATATAAAGTACAATTTTTTCATCTCTCTTTTTCTTTAATAATTAATTTTGCAACTTAATTTTATCCAGATAATTCTCCAAAGTTTTTTCATCCAGTAAATAATCATCCTTTGCAGGAAGATCATTGCCGTCAATGTTAGTTGTCAATAAGGATATATCTTCGTCGCTGCCATTTTTTTCCAGGTAATTGGTAATATCTTCTTTAGTAAGATTGTTTAATGCTTCATTAAACTGTTGCTCATTCATCGCCTTGCCCTTTTCAATAGTTGTATCAAGTGCAGCAAAACTAACAGCAGGAACCGGGTTTGTAAAACCTGGTTTTTCAGTAAATTTGTAAATCCCTAAAGCCATTGCACCGGTAACTACTGCGGCTGCAGCATATTTCAATAATGATTTCAATTTTGGCATGCTCACCACTTTTGCAGGTGTTGCATTAACTAAGTGAAAAATATCAGCCGGCACATTATTAAAATATCCGTCGGGCACTTCAAAAATATTGGTGTGTTTAATATTATACAATAATGGAGAAAGTGATTGTATTTCTTTCATTGAAGTATTTACCTGTCGAGTATTTATTTTATGTAAAATATTCACTGATAAGTTTTCAAAATACCCATCCGGCACTTCAAATTGTTTTATATGTTGTGCGCTTTGCAATAATGCAGAAATAGCTGTTTGTTCGTTTGCTGCAATATTTATTGGTTGCTCTTTTATTTTATTGAGAATAGTCGATGATAAGTTTTCAAAATATCCCTCCGGAATATCTGTATTTTTTGCATGGTTAATTATTGCAAAATCTTCTTGTACGCATAGTAAAATTGTTGCACTCAATGTTTCAAAATAACCATTCGGAACAGTAAACACATTTCTTTTAGGCAGCTCAGCCAGTAAGGGGCTAAGTTGCTGTAATTCATTTAATATGTTGTTGTCAAATTTCATTCGTCAATGAGACCATAAAAGGCCTTAAAAGTTTAATGATTTAATATATAATCTTCAATTTTTTTTACTGCATGGTGATAACTGGCTTTTAATGCGCCTTCACTGGTTTCAAGTACAACACTCATTTCCTGGTAGGGCATTTCGTCATAATATCTCAAGTTAAAGACTACCCTTTGTTTTTCTGGCAATTGCTGCATTGCCAGTTGAAGTTTCCATTCAATTTTATTGCTATCGTAATTTTTTTCGGCTCTTAATTTATTGCTTAATCCATTTTCAACATCACTAAGTGATACGGAGGCCCTTTTTTTCTGTTGTTCAATATACGAAAGGCTTTCATTGGTAGCAATGCGGTATAGCCAGGTATATAACTGGCTGTCTTCTCTAAAATTATCCAGTGCATTCCATACTTTAATAAACATGTTTTGTAAAACATCGTTGGCATCATCATGGTTTACCACCATACGGCGTATATGCCAATACAATTTTTCCTGGTAGTTTTTAATAATGCCGGTAAATCCTTTCTCTTTAAAAGAAGGATCCTTAAACTGGAGCAACAGCTCCTGGTCGTCTAAATGTTGTTGGTTCATAATTGTTCAGCAGGTATAAAAATAGAAAAACCAATCATATGATTGGTTTTTTCTTAGAAAGTTTAATAAGCTTAGGAATTTTTTCTTGCTATCGTTTTTTCGGCTGCGGCAACAATATGGCTTGTATCTAAGCCATATTTAACTAATAATTCAAGTGGTTTGCCACTTTCTCCAAAAGTATCGTTGGTACCGACATATTCAATAGGGATAGGTAAATTTTTTGCAGCTACCTGTGCAATACTATCTCCTAAGCCACCAATAATATTATGTTCTTCGCAGGTAACAGCACATTTTGTTTTAGCAATAGAGGCAATTACAGCAGCTTCATCCAAAGGTTTAATGGTATGAATATTTATTACTTCAACACTAATACCTTTTTCTTCTAAAATTACACCTGCTTCAATTGCCTTCCATACCAAGTGGCCGCAGGCAAAAATACTGACATCCTTACCATCTGAAAATTTTTGTGCCTTGCCAATTACAAAGTCGCTTTCATTTGTAAAAATGGGCCAAACAGGGCGCCCAAATCTAAGGTAAACCGGCCCTTCATAATCAGCAATGGCTATAGTTGCAGCCTTTGTCTGGTTATAATCACATGGAACAATTACCGTCATGCCAGGCAACATTTTCATCAATCCTATATCTTCTAAAATCTGGTGAGTAGCTCCATCTTCGCCCAATGTAAGGCCAGCATGTGATGCACAAATTTTTACATTCTTTTTACTGTAAGCAACGGATTGGCGGATTTGGTCGTACACACGGCCGGTTGAAAAATTGGCAAACGTTGTGGTATAAGGAATTTTGCCACCAATAGTTAAACCTGCAGCAATACAAATCATATTTGCCTCGGCAATCCCGCATTGTATAAAACGTTGAGGAAATTCTTTTACAAAAGAATTTAGCTTCATTGATCCTAATAAATCTGCAGTTAATGCTACAATGTTATTGTTTTTTCTGCCGGCTTCCAAAATGCCATCGCCAAAACCGCTACGGGTGTCTTTATTACCTGTTACCTGTATATCTTTTAACATAAATATTTACTTAACTTTTATTGATTGAGGCGCAAGATAATGGGTTGTTGTTAAATTAAGCGCCGGTTTTTTTACAAACTCAGTTTTTGTTGTTTTTTAATTGAAGTTCCCATTTCCAGGCGCTGTCCATCATATCGTCCAGATTATATTTTGGCAGCCACCCCAATTCTTTTTTTGCTTTGTCATTATTGGCATAAATAGCAATAACATCCCCGGCCCGGCGTGGCCCCATTGTATAATTTAATTTTACACCACTAACTTTTTCAAATGCTTTAATTACTTCTAAAACGGTGTACCCGGTGCCGGTACCAAGATTAAATATTTCGCATTTATTCGATTGCTTTTTATTGACTAAATAATCAACTGCCAGCGTGTGTGCATGTGCAATATCACACACATGAATATAATCACGCAAACAACTTCCATCCTTTGTTTCGTAATCGCTGCCGTGTATTTGCATGGCGGGCAATTTACCAATGGCAGTTTGTGTAATGGCAGGTACAAGATTAGCGGGTTTCCCTATTGGCATTTCACCAATTAATATAGATGGATGAGCGCCTACCGGGTTAAAATAACGTAAAAGAATAGCATCGATATTATTGCTGCTGATAGTATTTGCTACAATTACTTCGCCAATCTGTTTGGTAGCTCCATAAGGCGACTCAGCGGGTTTTTGTGGAGTATTTTCTGTAACAGGTATCTTATCTGGATTACCATAAACAGTACAGGAAGAAGAAAATATAAAATGCGGCACATTAAATTCTTCTGCACATTGTAATACATTCATTAGTGAAACAAGATTGTTTTCAAAATATAAAAGAGGTTTTTCTACTGACTCTCCCACAGCCTTGTATGCCGCAAAATGTATGATGCCAATGATATCATTATTCTCCCGGAAAATAACTTTTGTTTCGGTGAGATTGCAAAGGTCTGTTACATAATTTTTTATTTTCTTTCCTAAAATTTTTTCAGCGCCGTCTAAAATAGCCGCATCGCTTCTTGAATTGTTATCTATAGAAATTACTTCATATCCATTTTGTGCCAGGTCTACAATTGTATGCACACCAATATATCCGCATCCACCAGTTACCAATATTTTATTCATGCTTTAATGAGATTAAATTCGGGTTAGATATTTTAGAAAATATACGATTGATACTTTTTACAAATTTACTGTATGTTTTTTACCAAAATAAAAAATCACCCATTGTTGATGAGTGATTGTAAAAAAATTCGTAAAAAAATTATTTAATAAAAAAAGAAACAATTAAATAAACGATGCCCGCAACTATTGCACTTACCGGAATGGTCAGTATCCAGGCCCATAATAAACTAACTGTAACACCCCACCTCACTGCGCTTAAACGTTTGGTGGCACCTACGCCAATAATAGCACCGGTAATGGTGTGTGTTGTACTTACCGGAATACCCATTTGTTCTGTCATAAATAAAGTTAAAGCGCCGGCAGTTTCTGCAGCTACTCCTTCCAAAGGGGTTACCTTGGTTATTTTGGTACCCATGGTTTTTACAATCTTCCAACCACCACTCATGGTTCCTAAACCAATAGCAGTATAACATGCCAGTGGCACCCAGGTAAGATCTTTTAATGCCGCTCCTACATCAGGATATTTTGTACTGTTATAAGCAACAAAAGCAGCCCCGATAATTCCCATTACTTTTTGTGCATCATTACCACCATGGCCAATACTAAATGCGCCGGAAGAAAATAACTGTAGTTTTTTAAACATATTTCCGGTTCGGTATGCATTGGGGGTTTTAATTTTTTCTGAATAAATGTAGGCGCATATAAAAATAAACATCATTATTAAAATACCATTTATAATAATAGAATTATCTGCTTTTCCTAATGCCTTCGACAATGCAATATCATCAACATTAGTATCTACTTTTGTCTTAATTTTTTCGGCAAGTTTAGTTGCACCTAACGATTTGTAATCAGCCAGCATTGGCCTTGCTGCATCAACATAAGCAACAGCAGTTGTATAGGCCACTGTTTTTGAAGGGTCAGTCTCTGAGTCTTTTTTTAACTTATCAATTTTATAAAACTTTACAAGGTTTTCGTCCAGTTTGTCCTGTTCAAAATGCGCAAACAAAAACCATGTGCCAATTCCTGTCAAAATGATTAAACCCACTTTTGCCCATGTATTGCGCATAATGGTAATTACTGAAATGTAAATGGAAATTACCATACCTATAAGTGGTGCAAGAAATATAAATAATACAATCTGGGTTATTTTTTTTAACTCCACTATATTTCCAATTCCGGTAAAGCCTTTTGTTAAAAATGCATGCGTAATTGCAGCGCCTGCAAACCCGCCTATTAGTGTATGGGAAGATGATGAGGGAATGCCATACCACCATGTTAATAAGTTCCAGATAATGGCTGCTATTAAGCCTGCTAAAATAACCGGAAGTGTTATAAATTCCTGGTGAACAGTTTTTCCGATTGTATTTGCAACTGCATGATCCTTAAAAATAAAGTAGGCAACAAAATTAAAAAATGCGGCCCAAACCACTGCCTGAAAAGGAGTCAAAACTTTTGTAGAAACAATAGTAGCAATTGAGTTAGCTGCATCATGAAAACCATTGATGTAATCGAAGATCAAGGCTAAAATAACTATAACAATAAGCAGGGTCATAATGTTAATTTGAAAATTTGCTGACTAACTGGTTTGCTAAAGATGTGCTGCCTGAATAAGGTTTGTATTTACCATTAGCATATTGCCTAACCAGCTAATTTATTTAGGCGTATTTTACAATAATAGATTCAATAACGTTTGCGGCATCTTCGCATTTGTCGGTAACAATTTCCATTACCTGGTAAATTTCTCTCTTTTTTATAACTTCTTTTGCATCAGGTTCCGAAGCAAAGAGGCGCTCAATGCTCATATCAAAAATATCATCTGCCTGGTTTTCTATACTGTTAATGGCAACTAAGGCATCTGTTATCTGGCGCATATTTTTCATATTGCGTAATTCTGTAACCGCCTTATGTACCTGTACACAACCTACTGCAATCAATTCGGCCATTTTAAGAAAGCCGGTTTCATTAGGATTAACCCTGTAAAAATTTATTTTTTTTGCGGCAGCATAAATATAATCTGCAATATCATCCAGTGAGGAGGCAAGATAATGGATGTCTTCCCGGTCAAAAGGAGTAATAAAATTTTTACCCAGTTCTGTAAAAATATTATGGGTATAATCATCATTTACATGCTCCATATCTTCAATTTCCTGTATCAATTTGCCCCTTTTATCAAAATCAGGTTCATTAACAACTTCTTTTAATTTGTAACCCATTTTTACAAGTTCTTCAGCTACATTTTCAAATAGTTGAAAAAACACCCTGTCTTTTGGTAAAAAGATTTTAAAAATTGAATTAAATCCCATGGTAAAAATTTTTTGGCAAAGTTTAATTATTAGGCGAATAGAAATCTAAACTTTTTAAAAGGTAACAATTTGGTAACACAGAGGTAACATTAATTTGTTATTTCTTTGCGGCGAAATTTGTTTTTATGCTTAAGAAAAAATTGCCTTTGCTGGCTATTGCAATATTATTTTGCCAATTACTACCGGCCCAGTATTTAATGGATATGATTGATACCTCAAAAGCTATGGGGAAGGATATGCTTTCGTTATATAACCGGTATGATTATATAAAATTATCCGGGTATCTTCAACCACAATTTCAGGCAGCAGAAACAAAGGGACAAATAACTTATGGGGGTGGAGCTTTTGCCCCAAATAGCAATGCCCGTTTTATGTTAAGAAGGGCAAGGTTCCTTTTTGATTATGCACGTTTTTCAAAAACATCCACTGGTCCCTCAGTACATTTTGTATTGCAGGTTGACGCTACAGAAAGAGGCGTTAATGTAAGGGATATGTGGGGAGCGGTTTATGAAAATAAATACCAGCAATTTTCTTTTACCATGGGTTTATTTGCCCGGCCATTTAGTTATGAATTAAATTTATCGAGTGCCTTCAGGGAAAGTGCTGAACGTGGGCGAATGAGCCAGATATTGATGAATACAGAAAGAGACCTTGGGGCAATGATATCATTTGAACCCCGGAAAAGCACCAGCAAATTGAAATTTTTAAAAGTCGATTTTGGCGTTTTTAATGGGCCTGGCCTTGCCTCTACAACAGACTACGACAGCCATAAAGATATTATCAGCAGGGTGGTTATAAAACCTCAAAATCTTTCTAAAAATGTTACTCTTGGGGGCTCTGCGGGTATATATTACGGCGGGCTCACTCAAAACACACAATATGTTTACAATGCAGCAACCGTGGCCGGTATAAAAACATTTGCTGTAGATTCTGCTTTAGTTAATGTAGGCAATATTGCTCCAAGAAAATATTATGGGGCAGATATTCAATTAATATTGAAGAATAAAGTTGGGCTTTCTCAGTTTAGAGCCGAATTTATTACTGGTAGCCAAACTGCATCTGCTGTAACCAGTGTAACCCCAGCTATATCCTTTACCGGTACACAGGGTTATTATATAAGAAACTTTAATGGTGCTTATTTTTATTATATACAAAACCTGGGAAGTTTAAAACACCAGGCTGTAATTAAGTATGATTGGTACGACCCAAACACTTATGTAA
The DNA here is from genome assembly GCA_043745405.1 of Ferruginibacter sp. Taxonomy (GTDB): domain Bacteria; phylum Bacteroidota; class Bacteroidia; order Chitinophagales; family Chitinophagaceae; genus Ferruginibacter. Next base: position 210,139 of record JAYTTI010000154.1, read on the forward strand.
AGACTACTGGCATTGGAGCTAGCGGCAGTAATTTTAATGCAGCCGATATTAAATATGAAACGGTAAGCATTGGCTATGTCTATTACGCTACTGACAATTTGAAACTTATGTTACAGTACGATTTTATACATAATGAAACAACAGCACTTCCCGGTTTTACAGCCGATGTAAAAGACAATCTGTTAACCTGCAGGCTTCAATTCAGGTTTTAGCATATCGAATTGGAATTATTGATAAAATTTTTTGGCTGTTTTTCATTTTCAACCAAACACTTATTTTTATTTAATGGGTTCATATTTATCTTTTATCCATTTTTTTTAAAAATGTTATTTTATTATATTTAATTACATAACAGTTATTTGCAATAAATATTTTTCTTACAAATAGGCTATCCTCTTCACATTTTTATTTAATTAACCCGTTAATTTTTAAATTATTTTATTGTTTTTACTTTTTTAGTAGAAATAATTGAATTAGTGCTTTTTTTAAAGAATTAATTTTTTTGTAAAAAACTAATAATTTTTTAACAAATATTTTGTCAGTAACGCAGCAAATCGTTCCTTTAACCTGTCATCTTTAATTAAATGTTAAATATTACAGTCGGCATTTTATTGAGAATTTCACTTTACTGATTTAAAATTCAAAACAAAAAATTAATTACACATGAGAAGATTATTAACAATGATGACAGTAGCAATGCTGTCATTTGGAGTAGTTGCCGCTCAAACCCGTGTTATTTCGGGTAAAGTAACTGACTCTAAAGGGGCGCCAGTACCTGGTGCTACCGTAAAAGTAAAGAACGGGGCTAGTGTAGCTGCGGATAATAATGGAGATTTTCAAATTAAAGCCCAAACCGGCGACATATTGACAATTTCCTCTATTGATTTTGGGGCTTCCACTATTAAAGTAGGCGCAGGATCCACAATAGCGGTTTCAATGATTTCTAAGGAAAACAAATTGTCTGAGGTTGTTGTAACCACTTTTGGTGTTCAACGGCAATCGAAAGACCTTGGTTATTCTGCTACTACCGTTGCTGCTAAAGATTTGATAGTTGCAAAGCCTATCAGTGTTGCTAATGGGTTAACCGGTAAAGTTGCCGGTTTGCAGATTAATACCACTAATAATGGATTATTTGCCCCCACACGTATTACATTACGTGGTAACAGATCGTTAAGCGGAAACAACCAGCCCTTATTGGTTGTTGACGGTGCTATTTTTTACAATGATATCAATACCTTAAACCCTGAAGACATCCAGAGCGTAAACGTTCTGAAAGGATCAAGTGCTTCTGCAGTGTATGGTTCAGATGCATCAAATGGTGTGCTGGTTATTACTACTAAAAGAGGTACCAGGGGAAAAAGCAGTGTAACTGTTTCTTCCACAGTACAGGCTGAAAGATTATCTTATATGATGGCCCTGCAAACCCAATTTGGTAGTAATGGTGGTGAAAAGTTTGTAAATGACTTTAATGATCTTTCTACTTATATACCGTACGAAAACCAAAATTTCGGGCCCCGTTTTAATGGAAAAGAAGTTCCTGTGGGCAGGCCAGTAGAAGACAATAGTGTTTTAATGATTCCTTACGCTGCTATTAAAAATCAAAAACTCAATTTTTTCCAAACAGGAATGACCTATCAAAATAGTGTAACTTTTCAAAGCGGAGATGAAAATGGCAGGTTTTATTTAAGTGCTCAAGATCTTAAAACCACATCTATTATGCCTGGTGATGAAGGGCATCGTGATGTATTCCGTATTGGAGGAGCAAGAAACTATGGCATCTTTTCAGCAGATTACAGTGTATCGTATGCCTATAAAAAACTGAGCACAACAAATACTGATGAAGTATATTCAAATGTATTGAATACACCGGCACATGTACCCCTAACCAGTTTAAGCGACTGGAAAAATAATAAGTTTGCCGATTTAAATGGTTTTTACAATGATTATTATGATAATCCTTACTGGAGCATTGCTAATCAAAGAAATAATACTGTTGATAATAACTTAACAGGTAACCTGCAGTTAAGTTTACAGGCTACTAAATGGCTAACATTTAGTTACCGTGCTGCATTAACCAATTTATCAAGCAAATATACCTTTACACAGCAGCCAAAAAGTTACTCTTTGTATGCAAGAACAGATAAAAGGGTTGTATATTCAAAGCCCGATGGAACAGGTGTGGATACGGTGAAAGAATCTCCAAAATCAAATGCTTTTGGAGCTGGAGCAGCCGGTTCTCCTCCATCATATAGCAACTCTAATTATTCAAACATGTTAATTACTTCAGATTTCCTTGCAAGTATTAATAAACAACTTGGAAACGATTTTAGTTTGAAAGCTACATTAGGCGCAGCCTATATTGATAATCAAATTACAGGTATCTATGTAC